>CADCTD010000010.1 GCA_902805545.1 uncultured Craurococcus sp.
GTAGTCGATGAGGCCATGCGCTCGGGTGGAGACAAAACGCATCGTCATCCTTTCTGGGGATTTGCGGTGATTGGCACCGGCCGCCGCCACGGTTTACGTTGCCTGCCAGCATGCGACCGCACACAGTTACGAAGCTTCGATAACGTGGCTACAAGCTAGCGTTTCCTGCCGCGCCCCACCGTTACGCAGCGGTGTGCGGAATGCCGCTGATTCCTGCCGCGTGCTCGCAGGTTGGTTCTGTCAGCACCCACGCCAAACGTGGCATCACGAGTTGAAAGGTGAGCTCCGTCTACGCTGCCCCGAGAACGGCGACCGCAGCGGCAGCACGACTGAAAAAGTTCTGTTGCGAAGTCTGCAGCGGGCTTTGAATGGGATTGGCAGCAGGCAAATCAGCCAGCAACGTCGAACAGCCCGGCAACGAAGGCCGCTTGGGCTCGGATGGCGCGTCCGTCAATCCTCCGAACCTGCCCCTTCCTTACCATCGTCATGGCCTCGTAGCCTGTCAGGGTTCGTCGTGCTGTCCGGAAGCTGTCGAAGCCGAGCCCCGGTCTGCGCAGCCGTTTCATGCGCCGATGGTCTTGGCCCACGATGTTATTGAGATGCTTGACCTGGCGTAGCTGCGAGCGTCGCCACAGCTCACCGTCTTCCGTCAGCTCCGCCACCGCGCGTGGGTAGGCCGGGTTCTTCTCCACCGTGATGGTGCATGGGTTCACCGTGTGCGGCTGCCCCAGCGCCTTGCAGAAGAAGCGCTTGGCGGCCGCGGTGCTCCGCCTGGCCGAGAGCAGGACGTCGATGGTTTGACCACAGCTATCGACCGCGCGGTACAGGTAGGTCCAGCGGCCCTTCACCTTCACATACGTCTCATCGACCCGCCACGAGCCATTGCCTGGATGCAGGTGGGGCCGGATCCGCTTCTCCAGTTCCGGCGCATAGGCCTGGATCCAGCGGACAATCGCGGTGTGCGCGATGTTGACGCCGCGGCCTTGCAGCATGAGCTCGAGATCGCGGTAGTTGATGGGGAACATCAGGTACCAGCGGACCGCTCAGAGGATCACCTCGGCAGTGAACTGCCGGCCTTTGAAGCTCAGATCCGCCCGAACTTTCGCCAACCGCTGTTTTGCCATGCCCAAGCTTGGCCGCGATCGCGCCAGGCTGTAAAAATGCAACAGAACCCGCTCGACCGCCACAGGACGGATTACCCGCCGGAGGATGCCGGCCCGAACCGCGTCATCCCGTGCGCTAGAATGGATGCGGATCTGACGACGCGATGGAGCACCGCCCCGCGGCTGGCCGCCTCTATCCTCCGCAACTAGGTGCGGCCTTCGGACAGGAATGCCGCCACCCGCGCGTGTCGCGGAGCCTGACCTGGTCTGGTTCCGCATAAGCCGTCTCGACTATGTCGCGGTCGAGACGCCTTGGGATGCGCGCTTCGCCGTCTTCCGTCGCTTCCGCGCCTCTTTCCGACGGCTCTTAGGCCGGGGTATTGGCCTACTGCGCTCCGTCCGGCGCGAGGGCGATGCCGTGGCCGAAGCCTGGCGCAGCGTGCAGCCGGATCATGCCGGGCGCAAGTTCTGGCAGCGCTACCTAGGGCTTCACGTCGCCCCGTCGCAGCCCCGCAGTCGGTGATCGCGCCGGGCCCCGAGCGGAGGGAGGTATCTCCGCCGGCGCTCGGAGATGCCTACCGCAACAGCGCGACAGCCTCCGGCAGCAGGCCGGGATCGCCCACGGCCAGCACCTGACAGGGTCCGTCGAGACGGAGCGGGCCGCCCTCCCAATCCGTGACGCGCCCGCCGGCACCCTCGATGACCGGTACGAGGGCGGCCCAGTCCCAGGGCTTCATCTCCGATTCCGCGACGATGTCGAGCTGCCCGAGGGCGAGCAGGCCATAGGCGTAGCAGTCGCCCCCCCAGGAAACGCGTCCGGCGCCCTCCGCCAGCCGGCGCCAGCGCGGGGTCTCCTCGGCATTCAGCATGGCCGGGCTAGTGCAGGACAGCTCCGCCCGGCCGAGCGATGGGCAGGGGCGGCATCCCGGCTGGCCGCCGAAGGGACCGCGGAAGCGCGTCCGCTGCCCCGCGACGCCGACCCAGCGCTCGCCGGTGACAGGCTGGTCGATGACGCCGACAAGCGGCCGCTCGCCCTCCAGCAGCGCGACCAGCGTGCCGAAGATCGGGCGGCCGGTGATGAAGGCGCGGGTGCCGTCGATCGGGTCCAGCACCCAGCGCAGCCGCGCGTCCGGCCGCTGCAGGCCGAACTCCTCGCCGAGGATGCTATGGTCCGGGCAGCGCTCGCTGAGCACGGCCCGCATCGCACGCTCGGCCGTGCGGTCTGCGATGGTGACCGGGCTGCGGTCCTCCTTGAGCGTAGCATCGAGGCCCTGGGCAACACGGAAGAACGGGCGGATGACGGCCCCGGCCACATCCGCCGCGGCTTCGGCGGCGGCGATCCAGGCGGCCTCGGTCATGCCACCACCCGAACCGTCTTCAGCGACTGGTCGCTGGTGCCGAGCGGGAAGAGCCCGGCCTGCAGCCCGAGGCGAAAGAAGGCGACATGCGCCTCGTCGATCAACTGGCCGGGCACCAAGCGCGGGATGCCGGGCGGGTAAGGCGTCACCATCTCGGCGGCGACGCGGCCGACAGCCTGCGCCAGCGGCACATGCTCCACCTTGCCGAAGAAGGCTTCGGCCGGCGTCAGCTCCATCACTGTGCGCAGCTCGCACCGCCGCGGCATGCCGGGTGGGCGTCCGCGACGCTCGCGGGCGGACCGGCTCCCCGCCCATGTGGCAAGGGCGCGGATGCCGGCGATCAGCGCATCCGTCGCCTGGTCGTCATTGCCGATGGTGAAGCAGGCGAGCAGGTGGCGGTCGTCGCTGAGGCCCATGGAGAGGTTGACGTTCTCGGTCAGCCAGTCATCGGCCTCGTAGCCGGTGATGCCGAGGTCCGCGATGTCGAGCGTCACCTTGGTCTCCTCGAGACCGTGGCGCGCATCGCCGTCGAGGATCTCGCGCCCCATCACCTTGATGCCGGGGATCTCAGCGAAGGCCTGCCGCGCCCGCCTTGCCCGGCCCAGCAGCGCGCCGAGCAGCGCCTCGCCCTCCAGCGCGAATTGCCGCCGCGTCGCATCGATCGAGGCCAGCACCTGCACCGGCGGGCTGGTACTCTCGAATAGGTCGTAGCAAAGGGCGAAGCGGTCGGGCTGGATCAACCCGCTCTTCAGCAGCATGATGGAGGAGCCCTGCAGCCCCGCCATCATCTTGTGGATGCTGCCAAGCGCCATGTCGGCGCCGCTGCGGATGGCGGCGGTTGGCATCTCCGGGTGGAAATAGAGATGCGGGCCCCAAGCCTCATCCACCACCAGCGGCTTGCCGTAGTTATGGCATGCCTTGGCCAATGCAGGCAGGTTCGGCACCACGCCAAAAAAGGTGGGGCTGACGAGGAAGGCGCCTCGCGCTTCCGGGTGGGCGGCGAGCTTACGCTCCATCTCGGCGAGCGGGATGCCGTGCTCGATGTCCCAGTCCTCGTCTTGGTCCGGTTCAAGGAAGACGGGGCGCAGCCCGGCCATGATGAGCCCGGCGATCACCGACTTATGCGCGTTGCGCCCGACTAGCACCGTCTCGCCCGGCGCCGCGACGCTGAGGAAGGCGGCGTGGTTGCTGAGACTGGTGCCGTTGGTCGAGAGATGTGCGTAGTCGGCGCCCCAGGCGTGGGCGGCAAGCGCCTCGGCGCGCTGGATGATCTGCTGCGTCTCGCGCCGGTCGTCGATGCCCTTCTGCGTCGTCGCATCGGCGCTGAAGGCCTCGGCGCCGACGACGCGCTTGATGTCGGCCGTGGCGCCGCGGCCCGACTTGTGCCCCGGCACGCCGAAGGAGATGCTACCGGAGCTGGCATACTGCGCCAGCGCGTCGAGGATCGGTGTTGTATCCTGGTCGTCAGCCATATCAGGCGCGCTCCAGGTAGCGGGCGATCTCCCAATCGGTCACCCGCCGATCGTGCTCCGCCTGTTCCCAGGCGGCGGCGCGGCAATAGTGCTCGATCACCGCATCGCCGAAGGCGGCGCGCAGCACGGCGGAGCGCTCGAGCGTCGCCATCGCCTCGCGCAGCGTGGTCGGAATCTCGGGCAGGCCTTCGGCGAGATAGGCATTGCCCTCGGCTGGCGGATCGAGCTGCAGGCGCTGCTCCATCCCGTGCAATCCAGCGGCGAGCAGCGCCGAGTAGGCGAGATAGGGATTCACGTCGGCCCCCGGCACGCGGCATTCGACGCGGAGGCTCTTGCCGTGCCCGAGCACTCGGAAAGCCGCAGTGCGGTTGTCGGTGCTCCAGACCGCGCGCGTCGGCGCGAAAGAGCCGGACTGGAAGCGCTTGTAGGAATTCACCACCGGCGCAAGGAAGAGTGTCATCTCCCGCAGCAGCGCAACCTGTCCGGCTAGGAAGTGCGCGAAGGCGGGCGCGAGGCCGTAGGGGCCATTGGCATCGGCCGTCGCCGGCTCGCCGCCGAGGCCCCATAGCGAGAGATGGATATGGCCGCTGCTGCCCGGCTGCCCCTCATGCCACTTCGCCATGAAGCTCGCCGTCTTGCCGGCGGCCTGGGCAATCTCCTTCACGCCGGTCTTGTAGATGACGTGGCGGTCGGCGCTCTCCAGCGCCGGCGCATGCAGCAGGGTGATCTCGGCCTGGCCCGGCCCGCCCTCGCCCTTCGAGGATTCAATCGGGATACCGGCGGCCTCCATGCCGTTACGGATAGCGCGCATCAGCGGCTCCCGCCCGGTGCCCTGGAAGACCTGGTAATCCTCCGAGTAGAAGCCGTCCGGCGTCAACGCGCGGTATCCGCTGGCGCGAAGCTGCTGCCAGTCGCCCTGGAAGACGGTGAATTCCAGCTCCGAGGCCATGCTGGCGGCGAAGCCGGCCGCCGCCAGCCGCTCCACCTGCCGGCGCAGCATGCTGCGCGGCGCATGCGGCACCGCCTGGCCGTGATGGTCCACCGTGTCGCCGAGCACCAGCACCGTGCCGGGCTGCCAGGGCAGCAGCCGCGCCGTCGCCTGATCGGGGCGGATGGAAAAGTCGCCGAAGCCCCGTTCCCAGCCGCTGCTGCGAAGGCTGGAGATCGGCACCATGTCGACATCGACGCCAAGCAGGTAGTCGCAGGCATGCATGTCGCCGCCTGCCTCGGTCCGTGCCTGGCGCGCCGTCAGCCGCTTGCCGACGAGGCGGCCCTGCATGTCGGCCATGCAGATGAGGACCGTATCAGTGCCCTCCATGGCGAGCAGGCGGCGGAAGGCATCCTCCGCCGAGGCATTGTTCGACGCCACGGAGAGCGGCCGTTGCACCGCGCTCATGGCCGCCGTTCCGGCGCGGCCGCGGCACGCTGGCCGAGGCCGACGCCGCCGCCCGGCCGCCGCCGCGCCTGGGAGAAGCGGCGCGTCGCCTCGACCAGCTCGTCCACCCAGGTGGGATCGACCTGGCCGATGCAGCCGATGCGGAAGCTGCGGCTCGCCTCGTGGAAGCGGGCGTAGATCAGCAGGCCGGCATTGCGGAGGTGCTGGTAGTAGTCAGTGAAAGCGAGGGCATCCGGCACCAGCTCGTCATTGCGGAAGGCGACGCAGATCGGCGTTTGCACCTCTGTGCGCAGGATCGGCGCGAAGCCGAACGGGTGGAGTCCCGTGATCAGCCGGTCGCGGATGGCGGCGTAGCGGGCATGGCGGCCGGTGACCGTCTCCTGCCGCAGCCCCATCAGTCCGGCCCGCAGCGCCTGGGCGACATGCGTCGGCGGCGTCGAGCGCCACTCGCCGGTCTCCTCGAAGCTGCGCCACTGGTCATGGAGGTCGAGCGTGTAGGTGCGCGCCACGGTCTGCTCCGGCGTCAGCAGGCTGCGGCGGATGATGGCGAAGGCGATGCCGGGCGGCGCCTCGAGGCATTTGTTGCCCGACGAGATCAGGATGTCGAAGGGATCGCGCTCGGCAACTACCTCGATCGCCCCGAAGGCGCTCATCGAATCGACGACGCTGGTGATGCCGCGGCTGCGCGCCAGAGCCAGCAACTCCGGCAGCGGGTTGAGGACGCCCGATGTCGTTTCGCAGTGGACGAAGTAGAGATGCGTGATGGCCGGGTCGGCGGCTAGCCGCGCCGCGACGTCCCGCACCGCAATCGGCTCGGTGATGGGGCGGGAGAGCACCACATGATCAAGCCGGTGGCGGCGGAGGATCTTCGCCGCGGTCTCGCCATAGACGCCGTTGGCGCAGACGAGGACCTTGTCGCTGTCTTTAAGGAAAGTGGTCAGCGCCGCCTCGATGGCGAAGGTGCCGCTGCCCTGCATGGGGATGGCGGTGTAGTCCGGGCCCGCATGGGCGAACTCCAGGATCCATTGGCGGATGTCGCGCGTGACTTGGCGGAAGGCCGCATCGCGTGAGCCGAGATCGCTCTGCATCGAGGCCTTGACCTCGGGCGCAAGGGCAAGCGGCCCGGGCGTGAGCAGGCGAGGGTAACTCGAGATCATTGGTGCTTCCTTGGGGCGGTCCGGACCGAAGCCGGGTTGCCGTCCATGTGCTGGCGTTGCTGCCTCAGGGGATCGGAGAGTACCGGTGAAGTGGCAGTGGCGAGCGCAACGCAGCATCGGCGATGGCGGTTCTTCGCCGGAAGGAAACATCCTGACGAAAGCACGCTGCGACAAGGGCTCCTGTACATAAACGTACATGACGTCATACTATAGGCGATGCTGTGGAACCATGAGCTGGGTTGACCGTCATGGCGCCCATCCAGCGGAGGGGATGTGCGATGCGCGTCGCGGCCTGCCAGATGAATTCGCGCGGCGACAAGGCGGCCAACCTCGCCACCGCGCTCGACCTGCTGGACGAGGCGGCGGCCGGGGGCGCCGATCTCGCCGTGCTGCCGGAATACTTCGACTATCTCGGCACGGACGAGGGCGCGCTGGCGGCGGCCGAGCCGATTTCCGGCCCAATCACAGAGGCGGTCGCGGCGCGGGCGCGAAGACACGGCCTCTGGGTGCTGGCCGGCTCGATGCATGCCCGGGCGGCGGACGGGCGCTGTACCAATGCCAGCCTGCTCTTCGACCGCGAGGGCCGCATCGCCGCGCGCTACGACAAGCTGCACCTCTTCGACATCGGCCTCGCCGGGCAGCCGAGCTACCGCGAGTCAGCGACGGTCGAGGGTGGCGAGCGGGTGGTGACGGCCGAGATCGAGGGGCTCCGGGCGGGGCTCTCCGTCTGCTACGACATCCGCTTCCCGGAGCTCTACCGGCTGCACATGTTGGCCGGCGCTCGGCTCCTGCTGGTGCCCGCCGCCTTCACCCTGCACACCGGCCGCGCGCATTGGGAACTGCTGCTGCGGGCGCGGGCGGTGGAGAACCAGTGCTTCGTCATTGCCGCGGCGCAGGTGGGCGAGTCCGTCGCGGGCCGCGCCTGCTTCGGCCACAGCATGATCGTCGATCCTTGGGGGCAGGTGCTGGCCTGCCGGGCCGAAGGTGTCGGCATCGTCACCACGACGCTCGACCTGGCGCGGCAGGAGGCGCTGCGGGCCGAGCTTCCTGCCCTCGCCAACCGCCGCGCTGATGTCTACAGGCTGGAGAGCGGCTAGGCCGCCTCCAGTACTGCCTCCTCCGCCCTGGTGGCGCCCGGCCGCAGCGCTGCAGCGATGAGGTCGGCCGCGCGCTCGCCGATCATCAGCGCCGTCGCATTGGTGTTGCCGGCGATGTGGCGCGGGAAGACTGAGACATCGGCGACCCAGAGCCCCTCCGCCCCCTGCACGGCGAGGTCGGGCGAGACCACCGCGCCGGCATCCGGCCCCATCCGGCAGGTGCCGGCCGGATGGTAGAAGGGCCGCGTCGCCATGCGCAGATAGGCGAGGTCCGCCTCACGCCCCGCCCCCGCCGGCGGCACACCGATCAGGCTGCGCAGCCCGGCGCCGAAGGGGCCAGTGCCGGCCATGCGGCGCACCCAGTCGAGCCCGTGCAGCAGTGTCGCCACGTCATCCTCGTGCTGGAGCAGCCGCGGCTGGATGGCAATGGGTACCGCCGGGTCGGCCGAGCGCAGTTCCAGCCAGCCGCGCGAGCGCGGGAAATTCGCGTTCATCAGGATGGTGGCGAGGTTGCGGCGCGGGATCACTCGCTTGCCGCCGCGGCCGATGGTTGAGCCATAGGGAAAGATGTGGAATTGCAGGTCCGGCTCCGCGGCCTCCGGCGTCGAGCGGAAGAAGGCGAGGGCCTGCGCGGTCGGCACGCTAACCGGCCCGTCATGCCGCACCAGCCAGCGCGCCAGGTGATAAGCGGCGCGGAGCGGCGTCGTCTCGCGGTTGGCGGTGGGCTCGCTCATTTCGGTCTGCACGTAGAGGCCGGGATGCTCCATCAGGTTTCGCCCCACCTCCGGGACGTCGAGCACCGGTGCGATGCCGAGGCGCCGCAACTCCTCCGCTGCGCCGATGCCGGAGAGCATCAGCAACTGCGGCGTGTTGATGGCGCCGGCCGTCAGCACCACGCCGCGCCGCGCAACGATCTCGATCGGCGCCCTGCCGCGTCGCGCCGCGAGCCCCGTCGCGCGGCGGCCGGCGAAGCGGAGGCGCTCTACCAGCACGTCGTCCAGCACGCTGAGGTTCGGCCGTCCGAGCACCGGGACGAGGAAGGCGTCATAGGCCGAATGCCGCCGGCCGTCGCGGATCGAGCCCTGGTTCCAGCCGATTCCCTCATGCTGGGGCCCGTTCAGGTCGGCGGAGCGGGGGATGCCGCATGCCACGCCGCTCTCGATGAAATCCGCGGCTAGCCTGTGCCGCCAGCGCAGAGCCGAGACGCGTTGCGGCCCGGCTCCGCCGCGATGCGTGCCATCCGGCGCATCAGCCGTCTCCAGGCGGCGCAGAACTGGCAGCACGTCGCGCCAGCCCCAACCGGTGCAGCCCATCGCCTCCCAGGCGTCGTAATCGGCGGGGGCGCCGCGGACATAGATCATGCCGTTGATGGCGGAGCTGCCGCCGAGCGTCCTGCCGCGCGGCCAGAGCTCCGCCTGGCCATCCCGCGTCGGGTCGGGCTCCGACTGATAGGCCCAGTCGTAGCGCGGGTTGCCGATGGTCCGTAGCAGCGCGGCCGGCAGACGGGTGATGCCAAGGCGGTCGCGTCGTCCGGCTTCCAGCACCAGGACCCGGAGGCTGGGATCGGCGGAGAGGCGGGCGGCCAGGGCGCAGCCGGCGCTCCCGGCGCCGACCACGACGATGTCGGCTTCGATCGTTGCAGGCACTGGCGGCATCGCGGGAACCTTGGTTTTCGGTGAAGTGGCGTTAGGGTTCCCGGTGGCCGCGAAGTTGTCCATCACTAATATTTGTTGGAGCCTATCCTCGCTCGCCGTTGTGGCTTCTTCTGTAATAGAAACGGACGGCGCGTACGACTGGGTACTTCGCTCTGTGTCGACGTCGTCTCTGGCCCAAGTAATCCGCCAGCGTTATATGAACTCGCAGCGTCAAGCGTGTTTGCTCCCTCATGCAATTCGCTTCAGGGGAGCCTGCATGACTGATTTTGCCACTTTCAGGGTGTTCGATGACGCGTCGGGCGGTGGGTCGCCAGAAGGATCGGCGGCCAGTCACCAACAGGCACCCGGCTCCCGCGGCGACTGCGTGGAACTGCCACGGTCGGGCCCCGTCACCGATGACCTCACCGCACTGGATGGAAACCCGGCGAACGATCTCGGCACCTCCGAGGCAACGGACCGGCGCGCCTCCGCCGGCCTCGAATTGTGGGGTGGCATCGAGTGTACCGTTCTCCGCGTCGGCGACATGTGGCGCGACCAGCTGCGCGAAAGCGGCCACTACCACCGCATCGACGATCTCGAAGCCGTTGCCCGGCTGGGCTTCCGCACTCTGCGCTACCCCGTTCTGTGGGAGCACGTAGCCCCGGAGCGCCCCGGGGAGTGCGATTGGCGCTGGCACGACGAGCGGCTCGCCCGCCTGCGGGAGCTCGGCATCACGCCTATCGCAGGCCTCGTCCATCATGGCGGCGGGCCGCACTACACCAATCTGCTCGACCCGGACTTTCCCGTGCTGCTTGCCGAACAGGCCGCACGCACCGCCCGACGCTACCCCTGGATCAAATCCTGGACGCCGGTGAACGAGCCGCTGACCACCGCGCGGTTCTCCGGCCTCTACGGCCATTGGTTCCCGCACGGCACCGACGAGGCGATCTTCCTCCGCATCCTGGCGAACGAGTGCCGCGCGGTCCTGCTCGCCATGCGCGCCATCCGCCAGGTCATCCCCGATGCCGAGCTGGTGCAAACCGAGGATCTGGGCAGGACCTTCAGCACGCCGCTTCTCGCCTATCAGGCCGCAGACGAGAACGAGCGGCGCTGGCTCAGCCTCGACATGCTGACCGGCCGCCTGGACCGGGACCATCCCTGGTGGCCGCGGCTGCTCGCCGCCGGCGTGACGAAGGCAGAGCTGGACGAGCTCCGCGCCATGGATGCCGGGCCGATGGTGATCGGCTTCAACTACTACATCACCAGCGAACGCTTCCTCGACCACCGGCTGGCGCTCTATCCCGGCCACATGCATGGCGGCAACGGACTCGATGCCTATGCCGACATCGAGGCCGCGCGAGTGCCGCTGCAGCCGCAGGACAGGACAGGGTGGGAGCCTCGGCTCCGCGAAGCCTGGCAGCGCTATGGCGACATCCCCATGGCAGTCACCGAGGCGCATATCGGCTGGTGCCCCGAGTACGAGCAGGTCCACTGGTTTCTCGAGGCCTGGGACGCCGCGACCAGGCTGCGCGCAGAAGGCGCCGATTTCCGTGCGGTGACGATCTGGTCGCTGCTCGGCGCGGTGGATTGGAACAGCCTGCTCACTCGGAAGACCGGGCACTACGAGCCGGGCGTCTTCGACATGCGCCACCCGAGCGGGCGACCGCAGCCCCGGCTGATCGCCAAGGCGGCCGAGGCCATCGCCAGGGAGGGCCGCTTCGAGCATCCGCTGTTACAGGAGCCCGGTTGGTGGCGCCGGGATGACCGCTTCCTCGTTCCGCCACGGCAGGCGGCCGGCTGACCGGGTACGCGCCGCGATCCGCCTATGCAACCGGCGCCGGCCGCGACGCCTTCCTCCCCGTCCCGCCCCCAAACGCAGGAGAACCCGCCCGCGATGCCGTTCCGCTCCCGGCTGTTCGACAGCGTCTTCATGGGGGGCTTCGAATGCTCCACCCATCGGCGCAGCGATGGGCGGCGGCTGGACCTGATCGCCGGCACCGGGCACGACACGCTCGCGCTGCGGGACTACCGCCAGGCCGCGGAGCACGGCATCCGCAGCATCCGCGACGGCGTGCGCTGGCACCTGGTCGAGGCGGTGCCCGGCCGCTACGACTGGTCCTCCCTCCTGCCCCTGCTGCACGCGGCGGAGACGGCGGGAAGCCAGGTCATCTGGGATCTCTGCCATTACGGCTGGCCGGACCATATCGACATCTGGTCGCCCGGCTTCGTCGAGGGCTTCGCCGCCTATGCCGCCGCCTTCGCCCGGCTGCACCGGGAGGAAACCGGCCGCCCGCCGCTGCTCTGCCCGGTCAACGAGATCGCCTTCTTCGCCTGGGCCGGCGGCGATGTGGCGATCATGAACCCGGGCGCCACGGGCCGCGCCGACGCGCTGAAGCGACAGCTCGTGCGCGCCGCGCTCGCCGGCACGGCGGCGGTGCGGGCCGCCGTGCCGGGCAGCCTGGTCTTCGCCATCGACCCGATCATCCATCTCGCGCCGCGCCCGCATGCGGACCCGGAGATCGCCCGCGCCTACACCGCCGCGCAGTATCACGGCTGGGACATGCTGACGGGCCGGCGCGAGCCGGAGCTCGGCGGCAGCCCGGAGGCGGTCGATGCGATCGGGGTGAATTTCTACTGGAACAACCAGTGGCTCTTCCCGGACGCCGCGAAGCCGGCCGATGCCGGGCCGGACTGGCGCCCCTCGCGCGACGCCCTCTCCGTCTACGACCCGCGCTGGCGCCCGCTGCGCGAGATGCTGGCCGAGGTCCACCAGCGCTACCGCTGCCCCGTCTTCCTCGCCGAGACCAGCATCGAGGGCGCCGCCCGCCCCGACTGGTTCCGCCATGTCTGCGAGGAGGTGCGCGCGGCGATCGAGGCCGGCGTGCCGGTCGAGGGAATCTGCCTCTACCCCGTCCTCAGCCATGCCGGCTGGGACGATGACCGCTACTGCCCCAACGGGTTGTTCGAGCTTGAGGAGATGGACGGCAAGCGCCGCGTCGACGGCCCGCTCGCCGCCGAGCTCGCCCGGCAGCAGGCGCCGATGGCGCCGCCGCTCGCCTGATCAGGCCTCGCGCAGCACCACCGGCCCGGCCTGCAGCGTGGAGGACGGGCCGCCGCCCTCCACATAGGGGAAGCCGGCACTGTCGAAGAGCAGCCGCTCCATGCACATCTGCCGCAGCGGGATGCCGCGCCGCCCGTTCGCCTCCAGCGCCTCGGTGCCGGGGATGACCTGGTCGCCGCGCACCGCGTGGTAGAAGAGCCAGCTCTGGCCGATGGCATCCGTTTGGACGAAGACCTGGCCGCAGCGGTTCCACTCCGCGTTCTCGGCCAGCAGCGGCGCCGGGCCGGGCGCCGGCGTGAAGGGATCGAGCGGATGCGCGCCGCCGCGGAAGGCGAAGGCCTGGTACGGGCCGGTCCAGGTATCGACCTTGGAGGCGAGCATGACCGGCTCCCCGGTCACCGGGTTCTCGATCACATGCACGCCCTCCCAGAGCCGGTCCGACCAGTCGCCCGGCGTTGGGGCGAGCACCGCCCGCGGCGCCGAGCCCGGCGCGAAGCCCAGCCCGTCCTCCCCCAGCTCCTGCCCGAGGATGGGCGCATGGCCGGAGCCCCAGTAGAGGAAGTTCCGCCCGAGCCGGCTTGAGCGGAAGAAGCACGGATCGATGACGGTGAAGCCCGGGCCGCGCTGCAGCACCGTCGCCTCGCCGAAGCCCGCAGGCCGCTCCGAGCGGGCGACGAAGATGCCATGCCCGCCAGGCCCGGCATCCTCATGGTCGTCGAATTTCAGCGTCCCGTAGAAGCGCCAGCCATCGGCGCCGAGGCAGCGCACATCCGGCGCCCAGGCAGCCCGGTAGCGGCCGTAATTCGGGATGGTCCCGGCGAAGGCGCCGCCCTCCGCACCGGACGGATGGGTCTCCCACCGCACCAGGTCGCGGGACCGGGCGACCTTGAACAGGCGGCGCGGCAGGGGCTCATGGTCGTCATCGGTGGCGTAGGACCAGTAGAAACCCTCCGCATCCGGCCCCGCCACCGCCGGGTCCGCCCAGACCTCCTCGATCAGCGGGTTGCGATAGGTCGTCTCGCGGTATAGCGCCATGGCCGGCCTCAGCGGGGCCGCAGCAGCCGGGCGCCCGCCTCCAGCCCGCTCCGCCCGATCGCCTCCACCACATCGGCGGTGGTGCCATGGAAGCGGGCGAAGAGCCGCGTCGCCTGGCCGACCGCCGTCCCCGCGCCGCAGCCCAGCCCCTCGAGCGCATCGAGTGCCCAGTCGTAGTGCCGCGCCTCGTCCTCGGCATGCCGGTTCAGCAGCGCGGACAGCCGCGGCGGATAGGGCCGGGCGGCGTAGCGGGCGTATTTCTCCCGCGACTGCCATTCGTTCGAGACGAAGGCCAGCAGGATGGCGCGGTCACCCCCAGGCAGGCCGAGCAGCTGGACCGCGAGCTTGAACAGCCCGGTCGGCAGGTGCGGCACCGGCAGCGGGATGCCGCCCAGCGCCTCGATCTCCGCCGAGAGGGCCTTGACATGCCGCTCATGCTCCTTGCGGTAGACCTCGAGCTGTTCGCGCAGCTCCCGGCTGCGCAGCGCCGCGATGGCGGCGGCATAGGCCGGCAGGGCATCCTGTTCGAGCTGAAGCAGGTCCTGCAGGTCCGCGAAGAGGGCGGCGCGATCCGCCACGATGTCTCCGTCACTCGATGCGTGCATGGTTCCGACCTCATGGCGCTGGCGCCGCGGCGCCCTGGTCAAACAGGGGAGGTCCGGCTCCGTTGCATGCGCCCGGCCCGATCGGATGCTTTCCGCCTCGCCGCGGCGGCTGCGGCCAAGGAGGCGCGCCATGCGGCCGGCCGGCGTGGCGCCCGACCGCACCGCCGCCACGCCGCGATGACCGGCGGCGCGGTCAGAAGGCCGCGTCCTCCATCTCCTTCAATACCGCCCCGCCGGCCAGCACCGCCTGCAGATGCGGCCCGGCCTGCGGCAGCAGCCGCTGCATGAAGAAGCGCGCCGTGGTCAGCTTGGCGCGGTAGAAGCCGGTCGGATCATCCTCCTGCTTCGCCAGCGCCACCTCCGCCATGCGTGCCCAGACATAGGCGAGCGCCGTGAGGCCGAAGAGGCGAAGATAGTCCGAGGCCCCTGCCCCGGCCTCGAAGGGGTCGGAGAGGCCACGCCGGGCCAGCTCCGCCGTCGCCTGCTGCAGCCGGCCGAAGGCCTTGGAGAGCGGCAGGACGAACTCGCCCATCGCCGGATCCTCGGACTTCGCCTCGATGAAGGCGAGGACGGGGTGGAAGAAGCGGCGGAGGTAGCGCCCGGCATGCGCGCCCATCTTGCGGCCGACCAGGTCGAGCGCCTGGATGCCGTTGGTGCCCTCGTAGATCTGCGCGATGCGGGCATCGCGCACATACTGCTCCATCCCCCATTCGCGGATGTAGCCGTGGCCGCCCAGCACCTGCATGCCGGTCGCCGTCGTCTCCCAGCCCATGTCGGTGAGGTAGGCCTTGATCACCGGCGTCATGAGCTGGACGAAGTCGTCCGCGGCCTGGCGCTCGGCCGCGTCGGGGTGGCGGGTGGCGACGTCCTGCTCCAGCGCGGTCAGCATCGCCAGCGCCCGGCAGCCCTCGATCTGCGCCCGCATGGTCAGCAGCATGCGCCGCACGTCGGGGTGGACGAGGATGGGGTCGGCCGGCTTGTCGGGCTCCGCCGCGCCGCCGAGGGCGCGGCCCTGCAGCCGATCCTTCGCGTAGGCGACGGCGTTCTGGTAGCTGACTTCGGCGAGGCCGAGGCCCTGCACGCCGACCGAGAGCCGCGCCGCGTTCATCATGGTGAACATGGCCGACAGCCCCTTGTGCGGCCGCCCGACCAGCCAGCCCGTGGCCCCGTCGAAGGCCATGGCGCAGGTTGCCGAGGCCTTGATGCCCATCTTGTGCTCGATGGAGGTGCAGGTGACGGCGTTCCGCGGCCCCGGCCGCCCATCCTCGCCCGGCAGGTACTTCGGCACGAGGAAGAGGCTGATGCCGCGCGTGCCCACCGGCGCATCCGGCAGCTTCGCGAGCACGAGGTGGAGGATGTTCTCCGCCAGGTCGTGCTCGCCGGCCGAGATGAAGATCTTGTTGCCGGTGACGGCGTAGGAGCCGTCCTCCTGCGGCACGGCGCGGGTGCGGATCAGGCCGAGATCGGTGCCGCATTGCGGCTCGGTCAGGCACATCGTCCCGGTCCACTCGCCCGAGACGAGCTTCGGCAGGTAGCGCGCCTTCAGCTCATCCGTGCCGTGCTTGCTCAGCGCGGAATAGGCGCCGTGCGACAGGCCCGGATACATGCCGAAGGAGAGGTTCGCGGAGCACATCATCTCCTCGAACAGCAGCGAGACGGATTTCGGCAGGCCCTGGCCGCCATAGTCCGGGTCGCAGGCCAGCGCCGCCCAGCCGCCGTCGCGGAAGGCGGCATAGGCCTCGGGGAAGCCGCGGGGGGTGCGGACCACGCCGTTCTCGAGGGCACATCCCTCCTCGTCGCCCGGCCGGTTGAGCGGGAAGAGCACCTCCTGGCAGAGCTTCGCCGCCTCCTCGAGGATCGGGTCCACGAGGTCGGGCGTCATCTCCTCGCAGCCCGGCAGGGCGCGGAGCCGGGCCGGGTCGGCGAACTCGTTCAGCAGGAAGCGCATGTCGCGCAGCGGCGCGTGGTAGGCGGGCATGGGTCGTGTCCCCTCAGTTGCGCAGCGGGCGCCCGGTCTCGAGCATGTGCTCGACCCGGGCGAGGGTGGCGGGCGTCCGGAGCAGGGCCATGAAGGACTGCCGCTCGAGCTTCAGCACCTCCTCCTCCGCCGTCTCCTCGGTCGGGTCGCGCCGGCCGCCGGTGAGCGCCTTGGCGAGCTCCCCGCAGACGACGATGTCATGCGGCGTGGCGCGGCCGAGCGCCGCCTGCTGCTCCACCGCCATGGCCAGCGCGGCGCGGCCGGAGGCGCCGGGCAGGCGCAGCGGCCTGGCCTCGGGCGGCTTGTAGCCCTCGGCGAGGGCGAGGGCCCGCGCCTTGGCCCCGGCCAGCAGCCGGTCGCGGTTCATGGTGATGCCGTCCGTCGGGCGGAGCAGCATCAGCTCCCGCGCCTCGAAGGCGGATTTCGCCACCTGCGCGGTCGAGATCATCTCGAAGGCCTTGGCGACGGGCGGCATGGGGCCGCGCGGCAGCTTCGGCGCCTCGCTCCAGCGGCGCAGCATGGCGGTGCAGCCGCCCCAGGCCGGCACCAGCCCGACGCCGGCCTCGACGAGGCCCATATAGGTCTCGGCATGGGCCTCGATGGCGTCGCAGTGCAGCAACACCTCGCAGCCGCCGCCGAGCGCCATGCCGGAGGGCGCGCCGACCACCGGGAAGGGCGCGTTGCGCAGCGCCCGCATGGCCTTCTGCCCCTGCTCGACCATGCCCTCGATCTCGCCCCAGGCGGCGATGTTGGCCGCGAAGAGGGCGAGGCCGATATTGGCGCCGACCGAGAAATTCTCGCCCTCATTGTGGATCACGAGGGCACGGAAGCCACCCTTCGTGCCCATGGCGACGGCCTTGCCGATCATGCCGAGCACGTCGGGGTCGAGCGCGTTCATCTTGGTGTGGAATTCGAGGCAGGCCACGCCATCCCCGATATCCCAGAGCGAGGCGCCGCCATTGCGCGCGAGCGGCTGGGAGCGCCGCTTCACATCGGCCAGCAGCAGCACGCCCTCCGGCCGCTCGACATCGTGGTAGGCGCCGTCGAGACCGAAGGCCTGCAGCCGCCCGGCCTCGGTGCGGTAGAAGCTGCCCTCGCCTAAGCGCTCCAGCAGCGGCGGCACCGGCCGGCCCGCCTCGCGCAGCGCCGCGGCGAGCCAGGCCGGGCCGAGCCGGTCGGCCAGCTCGAAGGGACCCCAGCGCCAGTTGTAGCCGAGGCGCATGGCCGCATCGACGCTCTCGATGCTGTCCGCCACCTCCGGCACCAAGCCGATGGCATAGGCCAGCGTGTCGAGCAGCACCGCGCGCGCATAGCGCCCGCCACGGTCGGGGTGCTCCACCAGCTTGCGCAGATCGCGCCGCCCCGCCTCGAGGCTCTCGAGCGCCGGCTTCTCGCTCGCCCGGTCCTCGCCGGTCCAGAGGTCGATGGCGCGCTTCAGGCTGTTGCCCTCGGCATCCTTGGCGCGGGTGTAGAAGCCGCCCTTGCCGCCCTTGCGGCCGGTACGCCCCTCGGCGATCAGGCGGGTGACCAGCGCATGCTCGCGCAGCCCGAGCACATAGGCATCCTCGGCCGGCAGGCTTGCCTTCATGCTGGCGGCGACATGCGGCATCAGGTCGAGTCCGACCAGGTCGAGCAGACCGAAGACGCCCGTCTTAGGGATGCCGAGCGGCGCGCCCATCACCGCATCCGCCTCCTCGACGGACAGGCGCAGGTCGACCGCATGGTTCATCGCGCTCTGCATCCACAGCCCGCCGATGCGGTTGGCGATGAAGCCCGGCCGATCCTTGCAGGGGATGACGGTCTTGCCGAGCGCGCGGTCGGCGAATTCGGTGATCGCGGCGACGGCCTCGGGACGCGTCTCCGGCCCCTGCACCACCTCCAGCAGCCGCATGTAGCGCGGCGGGTTGAAGAAGTGGGTGATGAGGAAGTCACGCGCGAAGCCCGCCCCCTCGGTCAGCGCCGCGAGCGGGATGGTCGAGGTGTTGGACGAGAGGATGGAGCCCGGCTTCCGCACCGCGTCGAGCGTCGCATAGAGCTCGCGCTTGGCATCCAGCCGCTCGACGATCGCCTCGACGATCCAGTCGCAATCGGCCAGCAACGCGGCCTGGCTGCCGAGATCGCCGGGCGTGACCAGCCGCGCCGCGCCCTTGTGCATGAAGGGCGCCGGCTCCGCCTTCAGCATCGCCTGCACCGCCCGCGCCGCGCCGCCCGGGACGATGTCGAGCAGCACCACCGGCACGCCGGCATTGGCACAATGCGCGGCGATGCCGGCGCCCATCACGCCGGCGCCGATGACGCCGACCTTGCGGATCGGCCCGGCGCCCTGCGCCGCCTTGCCGGCCGGCGCCGTGATGGCCCGCGCCTCCGTCTCGATCATCGGCGCGCCCGTTGTCGTCCCCATCACACCGCCTCCAGCACCGTGGCGATGCCCTGGCCGCCGCCGATGCACTGGCTCGCCAGCGCATAGCGGCCGCCCTCGCGCTTGAGCAGCTGCGCCGCCTTGCCGACGATGCGCGCGCCCGTCGCGCCGAGCGGATGGCCGAGCGCGATCGCCCCGCCATCGAGATTGACCTTCGCCTCGTCGAGGCCGAGCTCGCGCATGCAGGCGAGCGCCTGGCTGGCGAAGGCCTCGTTCAGCTCCACCACGTCGAGGTCGCGCGCGGCGATGCCGGCCCGCGCCAGCGCCTTCTGCGAGGCGCCGACCGGGCCCATGCCCATCACCTCCGGCGCGCAGCCGGCCACCGCAACGGCACGGATCTTGGCCAGCGGCTCCAGCCCGTGGCGCTTCGCATACTCCGCCGTGCAGACCAGCAGCGCCGCCGCACCGTCGGTGAGCGGCGAGGAGGTGCCGGCCGTCACCGTGCCGTCCTGGCGGAAGGCCGGCTTCAGCGCGGCGAGGCCCTCGGGCGAGGCGTCGGCGCGAATGCATCCATCCTCGGCGACCGTCGTGCTGCCGACCGTGACCGGCGCGATCTCGTCGCGCAGCCGCCCCTCGGCCTGGGCGGCGGCGGCGCGCTTGTGGCTCTCGACGGCGAAGGCCTCCTGGTCGGCCCGCGTCACCTGGTGGCGGCGCGCGACATTCTCCGCCGTCTCGCCCATCGACATGTAGGCCTGCGGGTAGCGCTCGGCGAGGCCCGGATGCGGCATGGGGTTGAAGCCCATCATCGGCACCCGGCTCATGCTCTCGACGCCGGCGCAGAGGAAGGCCTCGCCCGCGCCGAGCTTGATGGCGCCCGCCGCCTGGTGCACCGACTGCATGGAGGAGCCGCAGAAGCGGTTCACCGTCGCGCCGGCGACGCCCTCCGGCAGGCCGGCGAGGAAGCCGACCAGGCGCGCGACGTTCAGCCCCTGCTCGCCCTCGGGGAAGGCGCAGCCGAGGACGAGGTCCTCGATCGTCTCCGGGTCGACGCCCGTCTGCTCCACCAGGGCGCGGACCACCTGCGCCGCCATCTCGTCCGGGCGGAGCTTCTGCAGCGCGCCCTTGTGGGCGAAGTGGAAGGGCGAGCGGCGATAGGCCGCGATCACGATATCGGTCATCGCTTGGTTCCGTCCCTGATGTCCCGGCCGGTGGCGGCCCGGTGTTGCGCCAGCGCCGCCTCGGCCTGGCTTTCGATGTCCCGCAGCTCCGCCGTCGCCTGCTCAATGTCGCGGCGCTGCCGCTCGAGGGCTGCGATCCGCGCCCGCACCTTGCCGAGCAGCAGCCGCACCTGCTCGCGCTGCATCGGGTCGGCGTCGTAGAGGTCGAGATACTCGCGGATGTCGCGCAGCGAGAAGCCGAGGCGCTTGCCGCGCAGGATCAGCAGCAGCCGCGCGCGGTCGCGCCGGGTGAAGACGCGCACGGTCCCGGCCCGGCGCGGCTGGATCAGCCCCTTCTGCTCGTAGAAGCGGATGGTCCGCGGCGTGACCTCCAGCGCCTCGGCCAGCTCGTTCACCGTCAGCAGCGCCTCGTCGTCCATTCAGCCCTCGCCGGTTTTCTGGAGCAGCTCCGCGCGCAGCTCCTTCCGCGAGAGCTTCCCTACCACGGTCCGCGGCAACTCCTCGCGCAGCTCGATATGCCGGGGCATCTCGACCGGCGAGAGGCGGTCCTTCAGGAAGTCGCGCAGCGCCTCCGCGGTCAGCCTGCTGCCCGGCCTGGGCTGGACGAAGGCGGCCGGGCTCTCGCCGCGATAGGGGTCGGGCATGCCGAGGACCGTCGCCGCCGCCACGTCCGGGTGGTGGTAGATCGCCTCCTCGATCACCCGGGGATAGACGTTGAAACCGGAGACGAGGATCAGGTCCTTGATGCGGTCGACCAGGGTGACATAGCCGTCCCCGTCCATGATCCCGACATCGCCGGTGCGGAGGAAGCCGTCCGCGCCCAGCACCGCCGCCGTGTCCTCCGGCCGCCGCCAGTAGCCGGCCATGACATTCGGCCCGCGCAGGCAGAGCTCGCCCCGCTCGCCGGGCGGCAGCGTCCGGCCGGGCTCGTCGAGGGCACGGATCTCCGCCTCCACGCCCGGCAGGGGCAGGCCGATCGTGCCGGTCCGGTTCTCGCCGACCAGCGGGTTGCAGAAGCAGACCGGGGCCGCCTCGGTCAGCCCGTAGCCCTCGACCAGGGTGCAGCCGGCCAGCCGCTCGAACTCCGCCTTCACCTGTGCCGGCAGCGGCGCGCCGCCGGAGATGCAGGCCTTCACCGAGCCCAGCTCCTCCGCCGTCCCGCCCTGGTCGAGCACCGCCTTGAACAGCGTCGGCACGCCGGGGAAGACGGTCGGGCGCGTGCGGCGGAGCGTCCGGCGCAGCAGCGTCCACTCGAAGCGCGGCAGCATCACGATCTCGGAGCCGCGGGCCAAGGCAGCGTTCATCGCCACCGTCATGGCGAAGACGTGGAAGAAGGGAATGACGGCGAGCGTCCGCTCCTCGCCCTCGCGGCAGCCGATGAACCAGGCATTCACCTGGCGGAGGTTGGCGCAGAGGTTGCGGTGGGTGAGCATCGCTCCCTTCGGCACGCCCGTGGTCCCGCCGGTATACTGCAGCACGGCCAGGTCCTCCGGCTGCAGCTCCGGCGCCTGCGCGATCGGCGGCGAGGCGAGCAGGTCCTCATAGGGGGTGATGCGCACATCCTCGGCCGGGGCCTTGGCGCCGCGCCGTGCCTTCAGCAGGCGGAAGGCGACGCCCTTGGCCCAGGGCAGGGCATCGGCGAAGCGCGCGACGACCAGGCGCTCCACCGGCACATCGGCCCGCTCCAGCAGCGCCATGGCGCGCG
Organism: uncultured Craurococcus sp.; assembly: GCA_902805545.1. Classification (GTDB taxonomy): domain Bacteria; phylum Pseudomonadota; class Alphaproteobacteria; order Acetobacterales; family Acetobacteraceae; genus Belnapia. The sequence goes on from CADCTD010000010.1 coordinate 21,139, forward strand.
GCAGCAGCGGGTCGAGGTCGAGGGTGACGAGCAGGCGGCAATCGGCATCGACCGCCTGCGCCGCCATCTCCGCCTCGACATGCAGCGGGCTGAAGCTGGTGACGGTGGCCCCGGCCTTCAGCGCCGCGAAATAGGCAACGACGAAGAAGGGCGAGTTGGGCAGATGCAGCCCGACCCGCCGCCCCGGCCCGGCGCCGAGGCGCCGCAGCCCCTCCGCCGCCCGGTCGACCATGCGGCCAAGCTCGGCATAGCTCCAGCGCCGGCCGAGGAACTCCAGCGCCGGGCGGTTGCCGAAGCGACGCACGGCCTGGTCCAGGATCGCCGGCAGGGTCTCCGGCGGGATCTCCCGGTCCCAGGCGATGCCCGCCGGATAGGCCGCCGTCCAGGGATGGGTGGCCATGCTTGCGCCTCCCGCCTCGTCAGAAGGTGAACCGGGCCTGCAGGGCGACGATGTCGACCGAGGCGCGATAATTCGCCCGCAGGTCGCCGCGCAGGAAGTTGCTGTCGGAGGGCCCGCGGTCACGCAGGTCCACCGTGGTGTCGTTGACGAAGACATGGGTGTAGGCCGCGGTGAGCGCGAGGTTGGGCAGCGCCTGCCAGGTCGCGCCGACCGAGAGCCAGTAGCGGTCCGAATCCGGGATGCGCGGCGTGCGCGTGCTGTTCGGCACCGGCGACTGGTCCCAGGCGAAGCCGGTGCGCAGCGTCACCGTCTCCGTCGCCCGGTACTCGGCGCCGGCGGAGAGGAAGACGCTGTCGCGCCACCGCTCCTCGGTGACGGAGGGCGCGCGGCCATTGGCGAAGTCGATGGTGAGGTCGCGGAAGCGCGACCAGTTCGTCCACTCGGCGCCCGCCATCACCGTCCAGCGCGGGTCGATCCGCTGCGTCACGCCGAAGTTCAGCACCTCCGGCGTCGTCAGCTTGGCCGTGGCGCCGGTGTTCTGGAAGTTCGGCGAGAGCGCCAGCGGCCCCGGCACGCCCTCGAAGCTGGCATCGCCCTCAAGCCGCTGGAAGATGGCCGAGCGGAAGGACAGGCCCAGCCGCGTGCCGGACATCGGCTCCCACTGCGCGCCGATCTGCCAGCCGATATCGGTCGAGTCGCCGGAAATAGTGGCCCGGCCGTCGAAGCGGCCCGGCCGGAAGCCGGCCGCGAAGAGCGCCGGGTTGAGCGCCCCGACCGAGCCGAAATCAACCGCGTTGGAGAGCCGCGCCGTCGCGTACTGAATCTGCAACCCGACGCCGATGCTGAGATTGGGCAGCGGCCGCCAGGCCAGCGTCGGGGCGATGTTGATCGTGCGCAGCGAGGAGGTCAGCGCATGGTAGCGGCCGATATAGTCCTCCGGATACTTGGTCACGAGGCCCCAGGGCGAGGTGACCGCGAGGCCGAGCCGCCACTGGTCGCTCAGCTCCGTGCTGGCATAGAAGGCCGGCACGAAGGCATCTACCCCCGCATCCCCGCCGAGCGAGCCGCCGATCACGCTGCCGCCCAGCACCGCGGCCCGGTTGGCCGAGCCGGAGCGCGCCTCGGGGCTCGGGAAGATCCCGCTGCCGATCGAGACGACCTGCGTGCCGTTCAGCCAGCCGAGCGCGGCCGGGTTGAAGTGCATCATCGAGGGGTCGTCGCCGCGCGCCGCGGCGCCGGCCTGCGAGTTGCCCTGCGCCACGGCGCTCTGCTCGCGTACCGCGTAGCCGGCGGCCTCGGCCGCCTGCGCCCCGAGCAGTGCCGCAATCGCCGCACCGCCCGCCATTCCCATCCGGTATCGGGTTGTAGTCACCGTTCCCGTTTCCTCCAGAGTTGCCGGATTTTTCCGGTCACCCGGACCTTGCCTGTTGCGTGACGTAAGCGTCAACTACCTTCTCTTAACGTCACTCATGCGGAAGGATTGGGGCATGCCGGACAGGGACGAGCTGATGGCGGCGATGCAGGCGCGCGGCGCAGCACTGCGCGGGCTGGGCTACCGCGTGCGCTTCGACCTCGAGGATGGGGAGGGCTCGATCCTCCTCGACGGCCGCGGCACCGCCGCCGAGCTGCGCGCGGTGGAGCCGGACGAGGAGGCAGATTCGGCGCTGCAGCTCTCATCAGCCGACCTGCTGAAGCTGATCGAGGGGCGGCTCAGCCCGATGCTCGCCTTCGCCACCGGGCGACTGCGGGTCGAGGGCTCGAAGGGCGTGGCGATGAAGCTCGCCGCCCTGCTGGACGACGACTGAGGCGGCCCGGCCGATCTTGCCAAGCGCCTCCGGTCGGAAAGGCATCGGGGTCGCTGCGCTCACGAAACCGTTCTTGAAACCGGCGAGGCAAGGCGCCAAAGTCGGAGCCCGTACTCAGGAGTTCCCTCTTGGCCAGTCCTGCGCCCCTCGCTGCGCGGCAGACCCAGGCCGCCTTCTGCGGCCATTGCGCCGGCGCCATGCGCGGGCTCTGCCATGGCCTGGAGGATGAGGACCAGCGGGCCCTCTCCGAGGCCTCATCCCTGGTGAAGCTGCCGGCGCGGAGCGCGGTGTTCCGCGAGGGCGACGAGGCGAATGCGGTCTTCACCCTCGCCGATGGCGCGGCGAAGCTGCTCCGCACCCTGCCGGACGGCCGGCAGCAGATCATCGGCTTCCGCTTCCCCGGCGACCTCATCGGCTTCACCGCCCGCGGGCGCTACCCCTGCGATGCCGAGCTGGTCTGCGAGGCGACCGTCTGCCGGGTCGACCGCCGCAAGCTGGAGGCGATGAGCCGCGGCTGCTCCGGCATCAGCCACCGCCTGCTCGAGCTCTGCGCCGAGGACCTGGCGGCGGCGCAGGAGCAGCTCGCCGCCATGGCGCAGCGCAGCGCGGAGGGCCGGGTCGCCGCCTTCCTGCTCCTGCTGCGCGATGCCGCGCGGCGCAACGGCGCCTCCGGCCTCGACCTCGCCCTGCCGATGACGCGGGCGGATATCGGCGACTATCTCGGCCTGACGATTGAGAGCGTCAGCCGGGTCTTCGCCGCCTTCCGCCGCAGCGGGCTGCTGCGCGAGCCCTCGCGCGGCGAGGTCCGACTGCTCGGGATGCCGGGCCTCGAGGCGCTGGCCAATGGCGAGGGCGCGCACTGACGCCTCAGCGCGCCGCCTCGATCTCGTCGAAATGCCGCTTGATGCAGCCGAGCGCGAAGAGGGTGCCGAAGCCGAACAGCCCGAGGCCGAAAGCCTGCAGGTAGTCATGCGCCGCCGCCGCGGCGAAGAGCCCGGTCAGGGCGATCAGCACGGCGAGGACGAGGAAGAAGACGCGGCTCGCAATCATCGGGGGTGCCTTTCGTTGGGTTTGGTGTCGTCGAAGAGGATGCGGGCGCCGGCGCCATCGAGATCCTCGTACTGGCCGTTGCGCAGCGCCCAGAGGAAGCCGAGCAGCCCGATCAGCCCGAGCGCCAGGGCCACGGGAACGAGGTAGATCAGCGCGTCCATCGGCCGGGCCTTTCCGCACGCAGCGCATTGAGGATCACGGCGAGGGAGGAGCTGGCCATCACCGCCGCCGCGCCGAGCGGCGTCACCAGCCCGGCGACGGCCGCCGGCACCGCCACGAGGTTGTAGGCGAGGCTGAAGGCGATGTTCTGCCCGGCCAGCGCCTGGGCGCGGCGGGCGGCACGGATCGCCTCCGGCAGGGCGAGCAGCGCCTCGCCGCGGAGCGCGAGGTCGGCCGCCCCCTGCGCCAGGTCCTGCGCCCCGGGCGCCGCGACCGCGGCATGGGCGAGGGCGAGCGCCCCGGCATCGTTGATCCCGTCGCCCACCATCAGCGGGTGGCGGCCGCGGGCGCGCAGCTCGGCGATGCGGGCATGCTTCGCCTCGGGGATCGCGCCGCCCCGCCAGTCGACGATGCCGAGCTCGCCGGCGATGCGGGCGACGGCGCCGGGCGCATCGCCGGAGAGAATCTCGACCTCAAGACCCAGCTCGCGCAGCGCCTCGACCGCGGCCCGCGCATCCGGCCGCAGCACATCGGCGAAGCGGAAGGCGACGGGCGCCGAGCCGGCCTCGGTGAACCAGAGCACGGGCGTATCGCTCCCCGCCGCGACGCCGCAGAAGCGGGCGCTGCCGAGCCGGGCGGCGCCGGCGGCCATCCCCTGGCCGGGATGCTCGACCAGGCCCGGGCGCAGCGGTGCCTCCGGGCAGGCGGCCAGCAGGGCGCGCGCCAGCGGGTGCCGGCTGCCGCGGGCGAGGCCGGCGGCAG
>CADCTD010000011.1 GCA_902805545.1 uncultured Craurococcus sp.
GGAGTCGGCGCCGGGTCCGGGGACCTCGTTCCGCTGGTCGCCGGCGAACCGGCGGCCGTTTGGGGCCCGGGGGACGCGCGCGTGCCCGCGCCGCTGACCGACATGTTCCCGCGCGACGAGTTCTTCGTGAACAACGGCCTCGACGAGACTTGGCGTCCTGAGCGCCGGGCGGAGGGGAACGCCGCCAAAGCTGAGCCCTGAGGGCCCCCCCGCTCCAAACGGCAAGTGGGGCCGTGAGCAGGGAAGCGATGCGGCACGATGCATGTCCCTGTTTGGCAGCGGCGTTGTTGGGGCGCGGTCAGGTTCGCTGTCGTAGAATATGCCAACCGCTTCGAGCGCCTGCGCGCCCACGCGGTTGGACGAGAGGGGGTGAGCCGAGCTCCGGATCCACCCGAATGCCGCATCGTCCCCACTGTCCTCGCCGGGACCGCCCGCTCGGCCGAACCCGCCGGCGTCCTGGCCCAGCGCTACGGCATCGGCACCGCGACCATCCGCAAGTGGCGAGCCGAGGACCGCGACCGGCGCGAGCGCCACCTCGCGGTCGCCGTCGACCAGCGCTCCCGCTCCATGCACCTGGCCGCCAAGGACGACGAAACCGAGAGGAGCGCCGTCGCCTCCCCGCGCGAAGCCACGGCCGCCTTCCCTTTCCGCCTCGCCCACGTGCTGGCCGACAACGGCGGCCGCGTCACCCCGGCCTTCGCCAGGGGAGCTGAGCGGAGTCGAATCAGCGAGGGTTGCCGTATTCGACGCTGTACATGCCGCCGCCGCCTTGCACGAGGCGCGGGGTGCCGCCGCTGCCCAGCGCCATCTGGCTCGGCATCGCCTGGTCGTAGATCACTTCGAGCATGCCGTTGACGTTCTCGAACCGCAGCACGCGCTTCGACTCCGGCTGCCCGGGCGCCATGTCGTAGATCACCGTGAGGCCGCCGCCGCCCTGGCTGATCATGACTTCGCGCACGATGCGCTCGCCCATCATGTTCCCGAGCTGGACGGGCTGCCCGATCTGCATCGGCAGCGCGGCGGGGGTGGTGGACTGGGCCAGAGCCGGCGCGGCACCGCCGACAGCGGCGAAGGCGAGCGTCAGGGCGGTCAGGGTCTTGCGCATGGTGTGTCTCCTGTTCTTTTCGAGATTGGACTGCCCAAAGGCGGCGTTGGTGACGATGTCCAGCCGCCCGCGCGCGTCGTGTGCGGCTTCATCGTCAGCTCGATGCCCGGGCGCCGAGCGACCGCAGCGCCGCTCTGCCTTCGTGTTGAACGGAGTCCGGAGCCTGGTCAGCGCGGGAATCCGGCGGACGCCTCGACGGCTCGGATCGAGTGCGGGAGTTGGTGACCACTTTGTTGCCGCGCCAAGCCCTGCGCCAGCAGCAGGATCGACGCGGCGAGGAGGGCCACATCCTTGATGAGGAACTGGCCGACAGCCCCGGACAGGATCGGTGGCCCGTCTGGCCCGAACAGGCCCGGCGTCGTCAGCATGAAGCTGAGCGTCGTCAGGTAGGTGATGACTGAACCGACCGCTCCGGCAACCGCGAGACGGGCCCCCGGCCGCCAGAAGCCCACCGCGAGCAGCGACCCGAACGTCAACTCGGCCACCCCTACGACGATGCTCGCGCCTTGCGTGCCCAACGCGTTCAGCCAGGAGGTGAGCGGACTGTTGCTGACGAACGGCGCGATCCCCTCCGCCTCGTAGGCGCTGAATTTGTGCGCGCCGAACGACAGGAAGAGCAGGACCATGCCGAACCGCAACAGCTGCCCGGCGGTCCGCTCGAACGGAGTGGGTGCCGCGTTTGCGCGGCTCCCGAGTTGGATCGGCGTCATTCAAAGCCTCTCGCGCTGGCGCGCCAGCGCGCCCGGGTGGATGAGCCGCGCGGCGACCTGGCCACCGGCGCCACGGACCTCACCGACCGCAACTCGCCAAACCTCGGCCTGAACCGCCATGGCCGACCTGGGCTGCTTGCGGCAGCTTTGAGCATACGCGCGCTCGGCATGGATGCTCTCGGTGGGCACGGGTCCGAAGCCGCTCCCGTAGAACGCACGGTAGTGAGCAACCGTGGGAGATGCCGCGCGCCAGCCATCGGCAGCCGCGACGCGAGCCACCGGAGCGACCACCAGCCGGTTGGGCGAGCTCAGCCCGCCGAGCCGTGGTGAAGAAAACAGGTTCTCGCGCGTGCCAGTCGGCTCGACGGCGGCTAGGCAGGAGTTCGGCTGCATGGCGGGACCATGCGCCTCATCCGCCCGTCCAGGCTAGGAGCGTTCCTGAGCGATGGCCGCGCAGAAATGCGCGGTCACGGCGATTGCTCAGGGCTCGTGTCCGGCAGCGCGGCCTTGAAGCAGATCCGTGTTGAGCGCCGCGCGAAGGGACTGCGCCAGACCGGCGTGGCCGGGCGCGGCTCGCGGGCCGGATTTCCGGCCTCCATGCACACCGCAGCCGCGCCCCCGGCCGCCGCGGCCAAGCGACCGACAGCGGCCCGCGAGCCCGGCGCGCGGAGCCGCCGCACCGGCCGCAGGGCGGCGATCAGGCCGGCCAACAGCTCCCCGTCCGGCCGGCTCATCCACCCGTGGCCAGCCGGGCGCGCAGCGTACGGACCGCCCGGTGGGTCGCCACTTTCAACGCGCCCACCGAGCGGCCGGAACGGGCGCTCGCCTCCGCCAGAGACAGCCCCTGCAGCTTGGTCAGCGTCAACGCCCGGCGCTGGCTCGTCGGAAGTTCGGTCACCGCGTCGCGCAGCTGCTTCGCCGCGAGGCGTTCCACGCCCGCGTGGTCCCACCCGCCGGCCGAGGGCGCGGCCAGGGTTCCGGCCAGCGGCTCCAACAATGTTTCGCGCCCCGCGTGGCGGCCGTGGCGGCGCAGCCGGTCCACCGCGCGGCGGTCGGCGATCGTGGCGAGCCAAGCCCGCAGCGACCGCGTCGGATCGTAAGTATGACGGAGGCGGTGGAGCGTGAGCAGCGCGTCCTGCACCGCCTCTTCGACCTCCGCGAAAGGGCCGAGCCGGCGGCCGCAAACCGCGCGCAGGAACGGCAGGACCTCGCGCAGCAGCGCGTCGTAGGCGCTGGCATCGCCGGCCTGCGCCTGCGCCATCAGCGCCTCCCATCTGCCGTCAGGCCGCTCCATGGTGCGTTTCCCCGTTGCATGATCCCATCTCACGCGCCGATCGTCGCGTCCCCGAGGGAGCAGCGGTCGAGCCGGCGTTCGGCACGGCACTCCGAAGCGACCGACATGCTTGTCTCCGGCCGGAACCCGCAGCTTCGGCCCGACTGCGCAAGCCGGCCCCTCGCAACCCCGCGGGTTCCGACGGCAAAGATCCCGCGAACAGCGGCGGCGCCCACGG
>CADCTD010000012.1 GCA_902805545.1 uncultured Craurococcus sp.
GGGCGGCGCCGCGGAGCAGGCCGGGAAGGGCAGGGGCGGGGGTGGTGGCGAGCTGGGCCTGCCAGCGGCCAGCGAGCGCCTTCAGCCCGGCCGCGCTGCGGGCCGAGAGCAGCAGCGGCGGCAGGGGCGCTTCCGGCGCCTCCGGCTCCGGCCGGTCCTGCGCCGTGGGCGCGGCGGCGAGCAGGGCGCAGGCGTTGGTGCCGCCGAAGCCGAAGCTGTTCACCCCGATCACCGCACGCTGCCGGCGGCGCAGCGGCTCCGCCATGACGGGCACGCGCAGGCCGAGGCCGTCGAAGTCGATATGCGGGTTCGGCGTCTCGTGGTGGAGCGAGGGCGGGATGCGGCCGCGCTCGAGCATCAGCATGGCCTTCAGCAGGCCGACGATGCCGGCCGCGGGCTCGGTATGGCCGATATTGGTCTTGGCCGAGCCGATCGGCAGCCTCTCCGCCCGGTGGCGGCCGATGGCGGCGCCGATCGCGCCGGCCTCCAGCGGGTCGCCCGCGGCGGTGCCGGTGCCATGCGCCTCGAAATAGCCGATGCGGTCGGGGGCCACCCCGGATTCGGACAGGACCTGCTCGATCAACCGGGCCTGGGCTTGGCTGCTCGGGAGCGACAGGCCAAGGGTGCGGCCGGCGGCATTCACGCCGGAGCCGAGGATGACGGCGCGGATCGCATCGCCGTCGGCCAGCGCATCCTCGAGGCGCTTCAGCAGCACTATGCCGCCGCCCTCGGCGCGGACATAGCCGTCGGCCCTGGCGTCGAAGGCATGGCAGCGACCGGTCGGCGAGAGCATCCCCGCCCGGGCGAAGCCGAGGAAGGGGAAGGGCGAGAGCAGCATGTTCACCCCGCCGACCAGCGCCGCGGGGATGCGGCCGGCGCGCAGCGCCTCGCAGGCCCAGTGCAGGGCGACCAGGGCGGAGGAGCAGGCGGTGTCGATGGTTTGCGCCGGGCCGCGCAGGTCGAAGACATTGCCCAGGCGGTTGGCGAGGATCGACAGCGCGCTGCCGGTCATGAAGTAGCGGTCGCCGCCCGCCGGGTCGGGCAGGCGGAGATCGGCGTAGTCGGTCAGCGAGCCGCCGATGAAGATGCCGGTGCCGCTGCCGGCCAGGCGCGAGGCGGGCAGGCCCGCATCCTCCAGCGCCTCGGCCGCGAGTTCGAGGAGGAGGCGCTGCTGCGGGTCCATCTCCGCCGCCTCGCGCGGGGAGATGCCGAAGGCGCCGGCGTCGAAGCCGGTCACGTCGTCCAGCACGCCTGCTGCGAAGCTGTAGGACTTGCCCGGTTCGCCGCGGCGTGGATGGGCGAAGGCGCCGCGGGTGAAGCGATCGGCGGGGATGCTGGTGACGGCGTCCCGGCCCTCGGCGAGCAGGCTCCAGAAGGCGTCGAGATCGGGGGCGCCGGGCAGCCGGCAGGCGGCGCCCAGGATCGCGATGGCGCCGTCCGGGCGTCGCCTGGCCTTCGGCTCCATGGGCCGGCTCATGCCAGGCTGGGCTCCCGGTTCGGCAGCGGATGGGGCAGGGGCTGGAGGGCGGGGCGGGGCAGGCCGACAACCTGCTCGAGCAGCGAATCCACCGCGTCGAAATGGTCGCTCCAGAGCGGGCGCGACCAGTACCGCAGGCGGGCGCATTGCGCGGCCCGGGCCCCCGAATCCGGCGCGGCATAGGCCTCGATCCGCGCCATCCAGGCGGGGCCGTCGAGCGGGTCGAGATAGTCGGGCGCATCGCCGCCGACCTCGCGGAGCGGGGCGGTGTCCGAGCAGATCACCGGCGTGCCGAGGGAGAGCGCCTCGGCGACCGGCAGGCCGTAGCCCTCGACGAAGCTTGGGAAGAGCAGGGCAGAGGCATTGGCGACCAGGCGGGCGACCTCGGCGTCGGGCGGGGTGCCGAGTTCCTGCACCGCGCCGCGCAGCAGCTCGCAGCGCTCGAGCAGGTCGACGACATTCTCGTTCTCCCAGCCGCGGCGACCGAGCAGCAGGAGCTTCGGCGGCGGCGGGGTGCCGGGGAGAGCGCTGGCGCGGGCGGCCATCTCCCGCCAGACATGCAGCAGCAGCAGATGGTTCTTGCGCGGCTCGATGGTGCCGAGGCCGACGAAATAGGGCTCGGGAGGCAGAAGGGGGGGAGGCGTGTCCGGCAGGTCGACGCCGAGCGGGGCGATGGCGAGCGGCGGTGCCGCCCGGCCGTGCCGGGCGAGGCGTGGCAGGAGGGTCGAGGCGGTGAAGGCGGAGTTGACGATAATCCCGTCGGCCTGCGCCGCCGTCGTCGCCACCCGCGCGGCATGATGGGCGACCTGCCGGCTGCGCGAGTATTCGGGATGGGTCAGCGGGATCAGGTCATGGATCAGCGGCACGAAGCGGGCACCGGCGCGGCGCAGCGCGGCGATCGGCGCCCCGCGCTCGAGCGAGCGGTGGGAGACCAAGAGGAAGACGGCGTGGCGATGCGCCTCGAGCTCGGCGTGCAGGGCGGCGCGGCCTGCCCCGCCGGCGAGCCGGGCATGCAGCCTGGCGGCGATCCGCCGGGCGCGGCCGAGCGCGCCTTCGGCCTCCGGCCCATGCATCCAGGTCAGGTCGAGCGCCGAGACCAGCGCCGCAACCAGCTCGCGTGGAACGAGGCCGAACCAACCCCAGACACTCTGCGCGGCAAAGCTGCAGGCGGCTGGCGGCTCCCCAAGCCACCGCTTGGCATAGGCCATCTCGACGCGATCGATACCGGAAGGTGAGTTGCGCCGGACGCAGGAGATCAGGCGGGACACATCAAGGATAGTATACAAGACTTTTCCGCCTGCGGCGAGAGTGGCGAATGACCGGTCCTGGCTCGTGCCGAGGCAGGGCCGGCGTTATCTGGCGATCATGACATAGCGCTTTCCGTTTCGCTTCCATTATGTGCCGCTGCGCCGCAGCATTTTCTACCGTGGGTTACCCAACGCCCGCGGTGATCGCAAGAACCAGCGCGGATTCGTGCCGCAGCGGCTACGCCGCCGGTGCCGGCAAGCTGCCGCTGAAGGTCTGAACGGAAGATGAAAGTTACGGCGGTGGCAAAGCCCGTCGAAGGGGTTGCAGCCTGGGTCCCGACCCGTTAGGAAGCGCCGGCCTGCTGCCGTAGCTCAGTGGTAGAGCACTCCCTTGGTAAGGGAGAGGTCGAGAGTTCAATCCTCTCTGGCAGCACCATCCTACCGCGTTGATTCGGTAGAATTTCGGCAGGATCAATCACCTCGCAGGCGTCCAGTGCTACAATGGGGTCTCCCGACGTGGCCCTGCCGATGCTCCGACCGGCAAAGCTTCCTCAAACCGGCATTTACCGCGTGCGCAAGGCTCTGCCCGAACCGTTGCGGACTGTCGCTGGTCGGCGCGAATGGATCGTGAGCCTTGGGACGAAAGACCCGGCAGAGGCCAAGGCCCGGCCGGCCGATGCTGTGGCCCGGGATTGAGGCCCATCACGCTGCCGCTCTCGCCATGCAACAGGCAGGCGCCCGCACCCTGCCTCCCCGAGAGGTCGCAATAAAGAACAGCGCCCCTGGCCTTCTCCCTTTGGCTAACGCCATTCCTCTCGCCTGAGCTGAGGTGGCCTGTATGGAGGCTACGGCGGAGCTCCGCATTAGTGCATTTGGGCAAGCAGGCATCCAAACTCACAGGCTGACGTGAAAGCGGTTACGGCTGAATGGTTGAATATCCGCTCAGAATCACGACGCAAAAAGGACAGCAGATGGCCAACCCTGGAACTGGATGCGAAGGCGAGGGTTTGAATAGGCCGAAACCACAGGAGACATGATATGAGCCGCGGCTTTCCTTCTATGACAGCCCTGCTGGGTGTACTCGCGGTTGCTGGGTACCAGAACCGCGATAAGCTGGCAGAACTTTTGGGGGGAGTTACCGGCGGTACTGCACGTGCCCCTGGTGCGGTGGAACCGGCGAAGGCGGGTACAAGCCCTGGCGGCGCGTCCAATGACGGCAGCATCGGGGCGATTTTGACAGACGGCATTCGCAATGTTGTTGACCGGTTTCGCCAGGCCGGGCACGGCGAGGCGGCGGATTCTTGGGTGGCGCACGGACCCAACCGCGAGGTTGCGCCCCAGCACCTGGAGAGCGCGATAGGTGCTGACACGTTGGACGCACTGGCAAAGCAGACGGGCCTGTCCCGCGAGGAGCTTGTCGCGCGTCTCACCCGCGAGCTGCCTAATGCGGTCGATAAGTATACTCCCGACGGGAAGATGCCGGCTTAGGGCAACGGATATGCCGCGTCCACGCGGGCGCGGCGGGCCGCTGAGCAGATAGGGCGGTTTATCCGCAGGCAATGGCGTAGCGGGTGGACCGACGCAGCGCCATCCTCGCTTCAGCACAATGGCATGGTGCGAGACCCGCGGGGGGCGAGGATCAGGGCGGAGAGCCTGCGGCAGAGCAGCGCCGCGATCCGGTCCTCAGCCGGCGCTGACATGGCCGGCCCGGCGCCAGGGGCGAGCCGGCGGCCGGCCAACTCCTCGAGCTTCGTCTGCCCACGAAAACGTATACCATCGCTGCTTGCCGCCCCTGCCGGGGCGCGGCATGGCAGTGCGATGCCTGCCTCGCTCCATCGCGCTGCCCGCTTTCTCCTGCCCCTCGCCCTGATGGCCGGCCTCCCCGGCTGCGCCGCGCTGATAACCGAGAGCGCGAGCACCGCGGCCGGCGTCACCGGCGCCGGCGTCTCGGATGCGATCGGCGCCAATGCGGCGGCAACCACGGCGATCGGCCTCGGCGTCCAGGCCGCCGGGCGGGCCGGGATGCAATATGCGCAGCGCCGGGCGCATGCCGCGGCGCAGGACGGCATCGCCCGCGCCGCTGGGCCGCTGCCGGTCGGCGGCGTCGCGCGCTGGTCCATTCGCCATACCCTGCCGATCGAGCCCGACGAGGCGGGGGAGGTCACGGTCGCGCGGCTGATCGGCGCCGGTGAGCTCGACTGCAAGGAGATCGTCTTCTCGGTCGAGCGGAAGCAGGCGCGCGGCTTCTATACCGCCACCATCTGCCGCGATGCCGAAACCTGGCGCTGGGCCAGCGCCGAACCGGCGACGGCGCGCTGGGGCTCGCTGCAGTGAGGCGGCTGGCGCTGGTGCTACTGCTGCCGCTCGCTTTCGGCGCCTGCAACCAGGCAGCGGATGTGGTGGGCGCGGTCGCCGGCGGCGGCGCGGCGCTGACCAGCGGCAACCCGGCGCTGGCGATCGGCGTCGGCATCGGCGTGCGGACGGTGACCGCGGCGGGCATCCGCTACGTGGTCCGCATCCGCCAGGGCGCCGCGCAGGACGAGGTGGCGGCGGTGATCGGCAGCCTCGCCCCGGGCGAGGTACGGCGCTGGCGCATCCGCCACACCATCCCCCTCGGCAACGAGGCAGGCGAAGTGCGGCTGGTGCGGGAGATCGACAACGCCCTCGCGCCCTGCCGCGAGGCGCTGTTCTCGGTGGAGGACGAGGGCGAGCGGCAGTGGTTCCTCGCCACCGCCTGCCGCCAGGGCGAGACCTGGAAATGGGCGGCGGCCGAACCGGCGGTGCCGCGCTGGGGCAGCCTGCAATAGGGCGGCAGGCGGGGGCTCAGCGACGGCGGAGCCCCTCTCGCAGTCTCAGTTCGGCGTCAGCACCAGGCCGGCGGCGTTGATCGTCACCGTCCCGGCGCCCGTCACCGCCGCGGCGCTGGCGAGCGGCGACCAGGTCAAAGGGTTGCCGCCGTTCGCGGCGTCGAACAGCCCGACATGGGTCAGCGTGCCGGCCGCGGCGGTGAAGGTGAAGCGGATGGCATCGGTGTTCTGCTGCGCGCCGGTGCCGCTGAAGGTCACCCTCTGCCGGGCATAGCCGTTGCCGACCGGCTCGCCGGTCAGCCCGGTCGGGTCGCTGCCGCCGGTGCCGAGGCCGAGGAAAACCTGGCTCGGCAGGGCCGGGCCGCGGGCGCAAAGCGCGCGGCCGAGCAGGTTCTTCGCGTAATCGGTCAGGTCAGCCATGGGATGCTCCTTGGGGGTAAGGAAGGGGGGCGATGCGCGCGGGCCTCAGCCTGCGGCCTCGATGGAGAGCAGGCGGGCGACCCAGTTGATGGTCTTGCTCGCCTCGCCGGTGCCGCTGATGGCGAGGCCGCCAGTGGCGGTGTCGGCATCGAGGATCAGCCGCCAGGCGGCGGCGGCGGCATCGTTGAGGCCGGGCGCGAGGCCGGTGCCGGCGGTGATGGCCGCGAGCGCCGCGCCGCTGCCGAGCGCGACGCCGCCCACCAGCACCGTCGTCGCGGCGGTGGCGCCGCGGCGGATCACGAGGCTCGCCTCCCAGCTCGCCGTGTCGCCGGCCGTGCCCGCGGTGCCGCCGACCTGGCGGGCGACGACGAGCAGCTTCAGGCGGTAGCTGGCATTGGCCGGCAGGTTCACCGTGTTCGTGCTGCCGGGAGCGGCGGCATCCGCGGTGAGGCGCGCCGCCGTGGCATCGGCGGTCTGCCGGCGGAGCACGAACTCGCCCGCCTGCGCATCGCCGTTTGTCGAGAAGCGGCCGGAAGCCCAGGCGCCGCGGCCGGGATTCCCGCGGTCCGTGGCATTGGCGCCGCCCGGGACCCAGCCATTGGTGCCGCTCGCGGCATTGGTGCTGCCGCCGCCGATGGCCGAGCCCGTGCCGGATGCGGCGTTGGAGTTGCCGCCGGAGACGACGCTGTTGCCGCCGCCCGCCGAGTTCGAGCTGCCGCCGGCGGCCGTCGCCGCGGTGCCCGCGGCGGTGTTGTTCAGCCCGCCGCCGACGACCGACTGCGCGCCGCTCGCCACCTGCGTCGCCGCGGTGCGGCTGGCCTGCCAGTCGACTGCATTGGCGCCGCGCGCATTGCCGCCGGTCACCGCGTTGTCCGGGATCGCGGCAGCGATCGCGCCGGCGCCCTTCGGCCCGAGCACGACGCCGATATTCGTGTCGCTCCCTTCCGCGAGCAGCGCCACGGCCGTGCCGGTCGCGCTGCCATGGAGGCCGAGCCGGTTCACGGCGCCGCCGATGGGCGCGACCCGCACCGTCTCGAGCCCGTTGACCGAGAGCGACAGCGCCCCCGTCGCGGCGCGCGACAGGCCGGTCGCCGCATTGCCGGCGAAGCCAAGGCCGGGGGCCGCGGCGGTGCCGTCGGCGATGCTCGCCACCGCGCCGGCCACCGTGTAGTTCTGCCCCCTGACGAAGGCGGTGGTGGCGACCGCGGTCGAGTTGTCCGAGCTTGCCGGCGTCGGCACCCGCACCAGCCCGCTGCCCTTCGGCGCGAGGGTGATGCCGATCGCCGCATCGCTGCCCTGGGCGGAGAGCGTCACCGCGCCGCCGGCGATGCCGCCATCGGCGCGCAGCCAGTTCACCGCCGGCGCCGCCGCATTGCCGACCGCGAGCGCCGTCGCCCCATTGGCCTGCAGCGCGACCGTCCCGGTGCCCTTGGCGGCGAGCTGGAGGCCGATATTCGCATCGGCACCCTGCGCCTGGGCCGTGACGGCGCCGCCGGCGCCGCCGCCGCCGACCCGCAGCCGGTTCACCGTGCCGGCCGGCGCCGCGACTTCCAGCGCATGGCTGCCGGGGGCGCCGCCGAGGGTGAGGCTGCCCGCGGCCGTCGCCCGCAGCACCTCGGCGCCACCGGCCGCGGCGGCCAGCGTGCCGGTCGCGGCGAGGAAGAGGCCGGTGTCGACGCTGCCGACCGCGAGGCCGGGGCGCGCCGCCTGGCCGGCGGGCGTGCCGCTGGCGAAGACCGCATTCGTCCCGGGATTGACGACGAGGCCGCCGCCCTCGAGCAGCGGCGGGGTGCCGACATAGACGGCGTTCGGCGTGGCCGCGCCGCTGTCGGCGACCTGGATGGCCGGGGCGCCGTTGCCGCGCGTGTTGAAGCGCGTGCAGCGGAGCGCGAAGAGGTCGAGCCGGTTGCCGGTCCCGTTCACCCGGATCGGGCTGTCCTCCACCGCATCGACGCGGAGGTTGCCGACCTGCACCCGCGTGTTCGAGCCGTCCACCTGGATCGCCGAGGAGCCGGGCAGGGGCGCGCCCGCGGCATCGAAGATCTCGTTGTGCGAGGTGAAGTTGGCGATCTGGCCGTCCGTGCCCGAGCCCTCGATCCAAAGCCCGTACTTCACGAAATCCGCATAGGCCTGGCCGATGTAGAATTTCGTCGTCACCCCGGCGTCCGAGCTGGCGAAGCGGAACATGCTGCGATAGCCGAGGACGAAGGCCTGGTCGATGAAGACGCCGTCGCTGCGGCGGAAGACCAGCGCATCCGCATTGGCCTGCTGCCAGGCCAGGACGAAGGCGTTGGAGGTCCAGAAGGTCCAGAAATGCAGGCTGTGGATGCGTGGGACGTCGTAGCACTGGTCGATCTCGACGCCCGTCGTCAGCACCTGGCCGCGCAGCCGGCGGATGTCGAGCCGGCCGGAGTTGCGGCAGTAGATCCCCTTGTTGACGTTGCAGAGGAAGACATTGTCGAAATCGATCCCGCCGAGGCAGTCCTCGACGCGGAAGACGTAGTCATAGGCGGTCGGCGCCCAGCCACTCGCCTGCGCCGCGCCGTGCGTCTGCTGCACGGCGATGTCGCGGAGCCCGGCGCCGCGGCTGTTCACCCCGGTGAAGGTGAAGGGGGTGAAGCCCGTGGTGTTGATCCGCAGCCAGGTGCCCTGGCCGCCGCCGGGCCCCTCGGTGAAGCCCGTGCCCTGCAACCGGATGGTCGCGCCGTCCAGCACCACCGGCGAGGCGATGCGGTACACCCTCGGGCCGAGGAAGAGCGTGCCGCCGCCCTTCGTCCTGAGGTCGTCGACGGCGGCCTGGAAGGCGGGACCGTCGTCGGTGCTGCCGTCGCCCCTGGCGCCGTAGTCGCGCACATGGGCGCCGCGGTCGGTGAGCACCGCGCCGCGCAGCTGCGCGAGGGTGGCGCGCCGGGTCTCGGTGGTGCTGCCGCTCGTCTGCACCAGCGGGGCGATGTCGGTATCGCCGAGGGTGCTGGCCAGGGGCAGCTCGCTGATCCTTGCGTCGGGCATCGGGCTCCGGTCCGGATGGGCAGTCGGCGGGGGCCGCCTGCGGTGTGGGATGGGGAAGGGCAGGGGAGGGGGGCGGGCCGACTACTGCCTCAGGACGCTGCCGGCCTCGCTCAGCAGGCGGCCGTCGCCCTCGGTGAGGATCAGCTTGAGGTCGGGGCCGACATTGAAGCTGGGCGAGAGCACGCCGAGCGCCGGGTCCGCCGCATCCTCGACGCGGATGCGGTAGCCGGTGCCGATGGCGGGCGTCGGGAAGCTGGCCGAGGCGCCGCCGCCGACCACCGGCACCACCTGCACCGGCGGGAGGATGGCGCCGCTGCCGTCGCGCAGGCTGAACACCACCTGGCTGACCGGGCCGAGCACCGTCGCCGAGACCGGGATCGAAGTGCCGGCGACGATGCCGGCGGCGAAGGGGGCGAGGATGATGGTGCGCACCACCGCCGCCGCCGCCTGGCCGATGCCGAATCGCTGGGCGACGCTGCGGGCCGTGTTGATCGGCCCGACCGCACCATCAAGCGTGACGCCGGTGCCGAGGGTGGGGCCGCTGCGGACCGGCAGCAGCGCCATCGAATCGCTGGTCTGCAGCACCATCAGGTCACCCGCCCGGAGGCTGCCTGCGACGGCGGCGAAATAGCCGGCGGCGGTGACCAGGGCACGGCTGTCGGCGGTGCGGTATTGCCAGAGGGTGAAGGTGCTGCCCTGGATCAGGGCTACGAGATTGGCCGAGCTGAAGGGCACGGGGGTCTCCGTCTCAACAGGCGCCGTGCCCCGGGAAGCGGGGCTTCCGGCGGGCGGTGGACGCGGGGAGTGGCAGGGGGAGTGCCGGGCGCAGTTCGGCCGTCGGCGAGGGCTGGAGTACCGGAACGTTCTCCTGTCGTCAAGGAAAAACATCCTAGTTCGACAAAGGCGGCTTTGGCCCTAGTCTGCGCCGCCTGAACCTCGCGGAGGCCGGATGCGCCGCCTTGCCCTGATCGCCGCCCTGCTGTTCGCCGCCCCGTGCCTGGCCTGGGCGCAGCCGGTGCTGAATGTTTACAACTGGACCGACTACATCGACCCCGATGTCGTTCAGCGCTTCCAGCAGGAGACAGGCATCCGCATCCGCTACGATGTCTTCGACAGCCTGGAGACGCTGGAGGGAAAGCTCTCCGCCGGGCGCAGCGGCTACGACCTCGTCGTCCCGACCAGCGAGCCAACCTTCGCCCGCCTGGTCCGCGCCGGGGCGCTGCGGCCGCTGGACCGGGCGAGGATCCTCAACTGGCGCAACCTCGACGCGGGGCTGATGGCGCGCGCGGCGCAGGCCGATCCGGGCAACACCCATGGGGCGATCTATCTCTGGGGCACGGTCGGGCTCGGCCTCCGGCTCGACCGGATCAGGGCGATCGCGCCCGATCTCGCGCTCGACGGGCTCGACGTGCTGCTGAAGCCGGAGAACGCGAAGCGGCTGGCCGGCTGCGGCCTCGCGGTGATGGACAGCGCGACGGATGTGCTGCCCTCCGTGCTGCGCTGGCTCGGGCGCGACCCGGACAGCGCCGAGGCCGGCGACCTGCGCGCGGCCGAGGCGGCGCTGCTCGCCATCCGCCCGCAGCTTCGCGCCATCCCCGGCTCCGGCGCGTTGCTCGACATGCTGGCGACCGGCGAGGTCTGCGTCGCGCTGGCCTATAGCGGCGACGTCATCCAGGCCGCGGCGCGGGCGCGCGAGGCGGGGCGCGGCGTCGAGATCGGCTATGTGGCGCCCGCCGCCGGGCCGCATCTCTTCTTCGACATGCTGGCGATTCCGGCCGATGCGCCGAACCCGGATGCGGCGCACGCCTTCATCGACTTCCTGCTGCGGCCCGAGAACATCGCTGCCGTCAGCAGCCATGTGCGCTACCCGAATGCGGTGCCCGCCAGCCGGCCGCTGATCAGCCAGGCGGTGCGGGAGGACCCGAATGTCTACCCGCCCGAGGCGGTGCTGGCCCAGGCCTTCGTTGCCGGCACGCCAACGCCGCAGGCGGAGCGGCTGCGCAGCCGGCTCTGGAGCCGCGTCCGGGCGGGTCGCTGAACTTGGCCCTGCTTGCGGTCGAGGGGCTGACCAAGCGCTTCGGGACGGCGCTCGCCCTGGACGGGCTGGGTCTCGAGGTGCGGCGTGGCGAATTCCTGGCGCTGCTCGGCGGCTCCGGCTCCGGCAAGTCGACGCTGCTGCGGCTGGTGGCGGGGTTCGAGGCGCCGGATGCAGGCCGCATCCTGCTGGAGGGGCGCGACCTTGCCGGCCTGCCGCCGCATGCGCGGCCCGTCGGCATGATGTTCCAAAGCTACGCGCTGTTCCCGCATCTCTCCGTCTTCGACAACGTGGCCTACGGACTCCGGCGGGAGAGGGTGGCGCCGGCGGAGATCAGCCAGCGCGTCGGCGAGGCGCTGGCCATGGTCGGGCTCGAGGCGATGGCGGGGCGCAAGCCGCACCAGCTCTCGGGCGGGCAGCGGCAGCGGGTGGCGCTGGTGCGGTCGCTGGTGAAGCGGCCGCGGCTGCTGCTGCTCGATGAGCCGCTCGCCGCCCTCGATGCCGGGCTGCGCGAGCGCACCGGGCTCGAGCTGCGGGCGCTGCAGCGGCGCACTGGCGCCGGCTTCGTCATGGTGACGCATGACCAGGCGGAGGCGCTGGCGCTGGCCGACCGGATCGCCGTGCTGGAGGCGGGGCGCCTCGCCCAGTGCGGCCCGCCCGCCGAGCTCTATGACCGGCCGGCGACGCGCTTCGTCGCCCGCTTCCTCGGTGCGGCCAATGTGCTGGAGGGCAGGGTCGGCGCGGATGGTGTGGTGGAGGCGGGCGCCTGCCGCCTCGCCCTGCGGCACGACGCCGCGCCGGGGGAGGCCCTTGCCGTGGCGTTGCGGCCGGAGCGCATCCGCCTGCTGCCCGGCCCGCCGGCTGCGGCCAATGCCGTGGCCGGGGTGCTGCGCGACCTCGCCTATCGCGGTGACGGGTGGATGGCGCTGGTCGCCCTGCCGGACGGGGCGGAGCTGCGCGTCGCCCTGCCGGCCGGTGCCGCGCCGCCAGAGCCGGGATCCCGCCTCCTCCTCGGCTGGTCGGCCGAGGCGCTGGTGCCGCTCCGCGCGTGATGCGGCGGCTGCTCATCCTGCTGCCGCCGCTCGGCTGGCTCCTGCTGCTGGTGGCGGCGCCGCTGCTGATCCTCGGCCTCATCGCCTTCGCCGAGGCGGGGCCGGGGGTGCCGCCCTTCCTCCCCCCCGTCGGCTGGGCGGGCGGGCCGGTCTGGCAGGGCAGCCTGGAAAGCCTTGGGATGCTGCTGGCCGATGCCTATTACCTGGAGTCCTTCCTCCGCTCCCTGCTGACCGCCTTCCTCACCGCCGCGCTCTGCCTGCTGCTGGCCTATCCGATGGCGCTCGGCATTGCCGGCGCCCGGCCATCCTGGCGGCTGCCCTTGCTGCTGCTGGTGCTGCTGCCCTTCCTGACGGGCTTCCTGCCGCGGGTCGGCGCCTGGATCGGGCTGCTGCGCGACGGCGGCTGGGTGAACGGCGTGCTCGGCCTCGCCGGGGTCGGGCCGTTGCGGCTGCTCTACAGCGACCTGGCGCTCTATCTCGGCATGGTGCATGCCTACCTGCCATTCGCCGTGCTGCCGCTCGCCACGGCGCTGCTGCGGCGCGACCTCTCGCTGGAGGAGGCGGCGGCCGATCTGGGGGCGACGCCCTTCACCGTCTTCCGCAGCGTCACCTTGCCGCTGTCGCTGCCGGCGGCGGCCTCGGCCTTCCTGCTGGTCTTCATCCCGGCCGCGGGGGAGTTCGTCATCCCCGAGCTGCTCGGCCCGCCGGAGGCGCAGCTCGTGGGACGGGTGCTCTGGGGCGAGTTCTTCCAGAACCGGGACTGGCCGCTGGCCGCGGCCCTGGCGCTCGCCCTGCTGGTGGTGCTGCTGCCGCCGATCCTGCTCTTCCAGCGCCTGGGGCGGCGGGGATGAGGCGGGTCGGCCTGGCCTGCGGCCTGCTGTTCCTGTGGGCGCCGATCCTGCTGATGGTGCTCTATGCCTTCAGCGCCGACCGCATCCCCTTCCAGTGGGGCGGGGTCTCGCTGCGCTGGTTCGTGGCGCTCGCGGCCAATGAGCGGATGCGGGAGGCGGCCTTCCTCTCGCTCCGCATCGCGGCCGGGGCGGCGACGCTGGCGACGCTGCTTGGCGGCCTTGCGGGCTGGGCGCTGGCGCGGTTCGGGCCGTTCAGGGGCAGGGCGCTGCTCGGCGCGCTGGCGGGGGCGCCGCTGGTGCTGCCGGAGGTGGTGACGGGCCTCTCGCTGCTGCTGCTCTTCGTCCTGGCGCAGGGTGCGGCGGAGGCCTGGCTCGGCTGGTCGCCCGGGCGCGGGGCGGCGACCATCCTGCTCGCCCATGCGACGATCGGCCTCGCCTATGTCGCGGTCGTCGTGCAGGCGCGGCTGGCGGCATTCGACCCGAGCCTCGAGGAGGCGGCGGCGGGTCTCGGCGCTGCGCCAATCACCGTCTTCCGCACCGTTACCCTGCCGCTGATCGCCCCGAGCCTCGCCGCCGGCTGGCTGCTCGCCTTCACCCTCTCGCTCGACGACGTCGTGGTGGCGAGCTTCGTCTCCGGCCCGGCCGGGACGACTTTGCCGATGCTGGTCTTCTCCGCCCTCAAGGTCGGGCTGACGCCGGAGATCAACGCGCTTTCGGCCCTGGTCCTGGCCGTCGCGGCCCTGGCGGCGGGCCTGGCCGGGCTGATTCTGGCCCGGCGGGCGAATGGCGCGGGTTGAAGCGGCGGGGGGTGGGGGGTAGTTTCACGGCCTCGCCAGGACCAGGGCCCCGACCCCATGAAGCTCATCGCCGACCGCCTCGACCGCATCTCCCCCTCGCTGACCATTGCGATGACCAGCAAGGCCCGGGCGCTGAAGGCGGCGGGGAAGGATGTCGTCGGCCTCTCCGCGGGCGAGCCGGATTTCGACACCCCGCGCAACGTGAAGGATGCGGCGATCGCCGCCATCGAGCGCGGCGAGACCAAGTACACCGACGTTGCCGGCACGCCGGCGCTGCGCCAGGCCGTCTGCGCACGCTTCAAGGCCGATCACGGCCTCGACTTCAAGCCGGAGGAGATCCTGATCGCCACCGGCGGCAAGCAGGTGATCTTCGACGCGCTGCTCGCCACCATCGGGCCGGGCGACGAGGCCATCATCCCGGCGCCCTGCTGGGTGAGCTACCCGGACATCGTCGAGCTGGCCGAGGGCAAGCCGGTCATCGTCGCCTGCGACCAGAACAGCGGCTTCAAGCTGCGGCCGGAGCAACTCGAGGCGGCGATCACCCCGAAGACCAAGTGGTTCATCCTCAACAACCCCTGCAACCCGACCGGCGCCGCCTACAATGCGGAGGAGCTGAAGGCGCTGACGGATGTGCTGATGCGCCACCCGGATGTCTGGGTCTTCACCGACGACATCTACGAGAAGCTCGCCTATGACGGCTTCAGGCCGGCGACCGTGCTCGAGGTCGAGCCGCGGCTGCGCGACCGCACGGTGACGATGAACGGCTGCTCCAAGGCCTATGCGATGACCGGCTGGCGCATCGGCTATGCCGCGGCGCCCGTCCATCTCATCAAGCAGATGGACAAGCTGCAGAGTCAGTCGACCTCGAACACCAGCAGCATCAGCCAGGCGGCGGCGGTCGAGGCGCTGACCGGGCCGCAGGACAGCATCGACGTCATGCGCGTGGCCTACAAGCGCCGCCGCGACATGATGGTGGAGGAGCTGAACGCCGCGCCGGGCCTCCACTGCCACAAGCCGGAGGGCGCCTTCTACGTCTTCCCGAGCATGCAGGGCTGCATCGGCAAGACGACGAAGGGCGGCAAGCGGATCGAGACCGACGAGGATTTCTGCACGGCGCTGCTGGAGGAGGAGGGCGTTGCCTGCGTCCATGGCACCGCCTTCATGTATCCCGGCCATTTCCGCATCAGCTACGCGACCGGCGACGAGGTGCTCAAGGATGCCTGCCAGCGCATCCGGCGCTTCTGCGAAGGGATGCGGTAGCCGCCATGCCCGGACTCGCGCAGCGCCTCGCGGAGGTGAAGGTCTCCGCTTCCGCCGTCATGACCCAGCGCGCGCGGGAGCTGCGCGACGAGGGCATCGAGGTCATCAGCCTCGCCAATGGTGAGCCCGACTTCGACTCGCCGCCGCATGCGGTCGAGGCGGCGCACCAGGCGGCGCTGCAGGGGGATACCAAGTATCCGCCGCAGGGCGGCACGCCGGCGCTGAAGGCGGCCATCGCGCGCAAGTTCAAGCGCGACAACGGCCTCGACTACAAGGCGGACGAGATCATCGTCGGCAATGGCGGCAAGCAGGTGATCTTCAACGCCTTCATGGCGACGCTCGACCCGGGCGACGAGGTAGTGATCCCCTCGCCCTTCTGGATCAGCTATGCCGACATGGCGAAGGTCGCCGGCGGCGTGCCCGTCACCGTCGCCTGCCCGCAGAACAACGGCTTCAAGCCGCGCCCCGAGGACCTCGAGGCCGCGATCACGCCGCGGACGAAGTGGGTGCTGCTGAACTTCCCCGGCAACCCGACCGGCGCGGTGCCCTCGCGCGCCGAGATGCAGGCCCTCGCCGACGTGCTGCTGCGGCACCCGCATGTCTGGGTCATGACCGACGACATGTATGAGCACCTGCTCTATGACGGCTTCGAGTACCACACCATCGCCGCCGTCGAGCCCGGGCTCCGCGACCGCACGCTGACGGTCAACGGCTGCTCCAAGACCTATGCGATGACGGGCTGGCGCGTCGGCTTCGGCGGCGGGCCGGCCTCGCTGATCAAGGCCATGTTCAACATGCAGGGCCAGGCGACGGCCGGCGTCTCCACCATCAGCCAGGCCGCGGCCGTGGCGGCGCTCGACGGGCCGCAGGATTTCGTCAAGCAAAACGCCGAGTCCTACCGCCAGCGCCGCGACATGGTGGTCGAGATGCTGAATGCCTGCCCCGGCATCACCTGCCACAAGCCGGAGGGCGCCTTCTACGTCTTCCCGAACATCGCCGGCTGCCTCGGCAAGACCACCAGGGGCGGCGTGCGGATCGAGACGGATACCGACTTCGTCATGGCGCTGCTCGAGGAGAAGCGCGTCGGCGCCGTCCAGGGCACGGCCTATGGGATGAGCCCCTATATGCGCATCTCCTACGCGACCGACAGTGCCAGCCTCGCCGAGGCCTGCAGCCGAATCCAGGAGTTCTGCCGGGAGCTTCGATGATCAGGCCGGGCCGCGACGAGGACGCGGAGGGCTTCATCCGCCTGATCGGCGAGTGCTGGGCGGAATTCCCGAACTGCATCCTCGATGTGGACGGCGAGGCGCCGGAGCTCCGCGCGCTCGCCAGCTACTTCGCGGCGGCGGGCGGGGCGCTCTGGGCGGCGGAGCGGGATGGCGCGCTGGTCGGCATGGTGGGCACCCGGCCGCTCAACAGCGACCAGGCCTATGAGATCTGTCGCATGTATGTCGCGGCGCCAGAGCGCGGCACCGGCCTCGCTCAGCGGCTGCTGGATGCGGCAGAGGCCCATGCCCGCGCCGCAGGCGCCCAGCGCCTCGTCCTCTGGACCGATACGCGCTTCGATGCCGCGCACCGCTTCTACGAGAAGCGCGGCTATGTCCGGCAGGGCGCCATCCGCATCCTCGACGACATCTCGAAATCCCTCGAGTTCCGCTATGCCAAGCCGGCGGCCGGGCTCGTGGTGGAGGCGCTGGATGCCGCCGCCGCGGCGAGCGCGGAGCGGCGCCTGGCCGAGATCCTCGTCGCCTGCGTCGCGGACGGCGCGGCGGTCTCCTTCCTGAAGCCGCTGTCGCTCGATGTCGCGCTCGGTTTCTGGAAGAAGGTCGCGGCCGATGTCGCGGCCAATCGCCGCGTGCTGCTCGCCGCCTGGCTCGACGGCGCGCTGGTCGGCACCGTGCAGCTCGACCTCGACATGCCGCAGAACCAGCCGCATCGGGCCGATCTCGCCAAGCTGCTGGTCGATCCGGCCGTCCGCCGCCGCGGCGTCGGCCGGGCGCTGATGCGCCGGGCGGAGCAGGCGGCCCAGCGCCTCCGCCGCCGGCTGCTGGTGCTCGACACCCAGGCCGACGATGCGGGAGAGGCGCTCTACCGCAGCCTTGGCTGGCAGGAGGCGGGGCGCATTCCCGGCTATGCCCTGGATGCGGCCGGCGCCGCCCATGCCACCGTCATCTTCTGGAGGGAGGTCTGAGGGGATGGTCTCACCCGACTGGTGCCGCATGATGGCGGCCTACAACAGCGAGATGAACCGCCGCCTCTACGCCGCCGCCGACCAGCTCCCCGATGCGGCGCGGCACGAGGATCGCGGCGCCTGGTTCGGCTCCATCCATGGCACGCTCTGCCACCTGCTCTGGGGCGACCGACAATGGATGAGCCGCTTCGCCGGGTGGGAGCCACCACCGCCTGGCATCCCGAACAGCCCGCGGCTGGTCGAGGACTGGGCCGCGCTCCGCGCCGCCCGCGCCGAGGCTGATATGGGAATCGAGGCCTGGGCCGCCACCCTCACCGAGGACTGGCTGGCCGGCACGCTGCACTGGTTCAGCGGCGCCTCGCAGCAGCGGATGGCCTCGCCGCGGGCCGTGACGCTGACGCATTTCTTCAACCACCAGACCCATCACCGCGGCCAGGCGCATGTGCTGATCACCCAGGCCGGCATCCGCCCGGCGGCGACGGACCTGCCCTGGGTGGTCGACCTCGAGGCGCTCGGCCTTCTGCCAACACGGCCCGGTTTGTCATGAATCCCGACAGTGCGGTTGCCTCGATGAACGGAATGGGTGACGGTCTGCCATCAGGTCGAGGACAGCCCGGTGACAGCGCCGCCGGCCGATAACGAGGAAACCATGATGCGGCGGAGCCCGCGCCTCACCGAGGCGCCGGAGCCGATGCTGCATGTCCTGGTCCTGGCCGAGGAGGGCGGCGGGACCCGCCGGATCCCGCTCGGCCCGGCGCCCTTCCGCATCGGCCGGGTCGCGGGCAACGACCTGGTGCTGCCGGCGCCGGAGGTCTCGCGCAGCCATGCGGTGCTGACGGTGATGGGGGATGGGGCGAGCCTCGCCGATCTCGGCTCCACCAACGGCACCTGGCTGGAGGGCGAGCGGCTCGGCGGCAGCGCGGCGCTGGCGCCGGGGGCGCGGCTCGCCATCGGCCCCTTCGCCCTGCAGTACCAGCGCGGCCGCCAGCGGGAGATGGAGCGCGCCGCCGAGCTGGAGCGGGAGATGGAGCGCGCCTTCCGCTACGTGCAGGCGCTGCTGCCCCCGCCGATCCCGGAGGGGCGGGTGCGGGCCGAATGGAGCTTCCTGCCCTCGGCCAGCATCGGCGGCGATGCCTTCGGCTATCGCTGGCTCGATGCGGACCGCTTCGCCGTCTTCGTCCTCGACGTGGCGGGGCATGGTGCCGGCTCCTCGCTGCTTGCCGCCTCGGTGATGAACATGCTGCGCGCCGGCGTCGAGAGCGACCCGGCCGCGGCGCTCGCCGGGCTCAATGCGGCCTTCCAGATGGAGCAGCAGGGCGGCCTCTTCTTCACCATCTGGTATGGTGTCGCGGATCTCGCTGCGCGGCGGATCGACTTTGCCGCCGCCGGGCATCATGCGGGCTACCTGCTGTCCCCCGGCGCGGCGCCGGAGGCGCTCGGCATCCGCAATCCGCCGGTCGGGATGGTGCCGGGCATCGCTTTCCGCACCGGCAGCGCGCCGCTGCCGCCCGGGGCGCGGCTGCTGCTCTTCAGCGACGGCGCCTTCGAGACCCGCGCGCCGGATGGCCGCCAGCTCGGCCTCGGGGATCTCCTGCCGCACCTCCCGCTCGCCGCCCCGCCGGCCGCGGGCGCCGCGGAGCGGTTGCTGCAGGCCGCCCGCTCGCTGTGCCGGCCCGGTCCTTTCGAGGACGATGTCTCCATACTGTCCCTGGACTTTGCGTGACGGTACGTTGAAGCCTCCCGCGCCCTGGCCACGAGGATGACCCGATGGATTTCGTGCTGACCGAACTCGACTCCGGCACCAACCGCGTGTCCCTGACCGGCCGGCTCGACGCGGCGGGTGCGGAGTCGATCGATCGGCGCTTCTCCGCCGCCGTCGGCAGCGTGGCCCGGAATGCGCTGGTGGACCTGACCGAGGTGAGCTTCGTCGCCTCGCTCGGCCTGCGCATGTTCATCTCGACCGCGCGGGTGCTGCAGCGGCGCGGCGCGCAGATGATCCTCTTCGGCGCGCAGCCGCAGGTGATGGACGTTTTCGAGACCATCGCCCTCGACCAGATGATCCCGATCGTCGCCACCGAGGCGGAGGCGCGGGCCCGCCTCGCCAGGTGAGCTTCCGCCATCGGATCGCCGGTGGTGCGGCCGAGGTCTCGGCGGCACAGGCGGCTCTGGCGGGCTGGCTGCGCGCGGCCGGCGCCAGCCCGGGCGGCATCGCCCGCGCCGAGATCGTGCTGGAGGAGCTGGTGCTGAACGCACAGCGCCATGGCGGCGCGCCGGAGGTGGTGGTGGAGGCCGCCATCGCCGGGAGGCTCTGTACCCTGGTGCTGGAGGATGCCGGCCCGCTTTTCGACCCGACCGCCGGCGCGCTGCCGCTGGCGGCCGCCTCGCTGGGGGAGGCGCGGGTCGGCGGTCTTGGCCTCGCCCTCGTCCGGCGCAGTGCCCTGGCGCTGCGCTACGGCCGCACGGCGGCCGGGCGCAACCGGCTGGAGGTTGACCTGGCGCTCAGCTGAGGAAGCGGCCGAGCCAGATCAGCACCTCTTCCGGCGCCTCCTCGGCGAGGTAGTGGCCGCTCCGGACGCCGCCGCCCGTCACCGTGCCGGAGGCATAATCGCGCCAGATGGCGAGCGGGTCGTACCATTTGGGGATGGAGCCCTTGGCGCCCCAGAGCGCCAGCAACGGGCACTGCACCTTCTGCCCGGCCGCGCGGCTGGCGCGGTCATGCTCGAGGTCGATGCCGGTCGCCGCGCGGTAATCCTCGCAGATGGCGCGCACCGTTCCCTCCTCCCCGAGCGCCGCCAGGTAGTCCGCCCGCGCCTCGGGATGGAAGAAGCCGCGGTCCTTCGGCTCGCGCGAGGTATGCAGGTCGAACCAGTCCTCCACGTCGCGCAGGATCATCCGCTCCGGCTTGTCATGCGGCTGGGCGAGGAAGAACCAGTGGTAGTAGCCGAGGGCGAAGGCCATGTCGGTGCGTTCGAAATGCGCGAGCGTCGGGATGATGTCCATGGTGCAGAGCCGCTCGACCCGTCCCGGATGGTCGAGCGCCAGGCGATGCGCGACGCGGGCGCCGCGGTCATGGCTGACGACGGCGAAGCGCTCATGCCCGAGCCCGGTCATCAGCGCGACCAGGTCCTCCGCCATCGCCCGCTTCGCCATGGCGGCGCTGTCCGGCAGGGCAGGGGGCTTCTGCGAGAAGCCGTAGCCGCGGATATCGGGCGCGATGACGGTGAAGCGCCGCGCCAGTGCCGGCGCGATCCTGTGCCACATCACATGCGTCTGCGGATTGCCGTGCAACAGCAGCAGGGGCGGCCCGCTGCCGCCGCGACGGAGGCGGATGCGCTGGCCATTGGCCTCGCGGTATTCCAGCGTGAAGCCCTCGAAGACCATCGGCATCCCTCCCGGGTGCCAGTCTGCGGCGATCAGCCGCTGGGCGCCAGGATCTCCGCCGGCGCCGCATCCGTCCGTTGCGGCCTGGCAATGGCCCAGCTCGAGCCGTCCCAGCTCCGGGCCAGGATCTCGACCCGGCGATCCGGGCCGATGCGGATCTCGTTATAGGCATTCGGCTCGCCGCGTAGCCGGCGCGACGTGCTGGTGGCGGAGAGCACCACCGTGAGCTGCCCCTTCGCCGCATCGTCGGGCACCATCGCCGCTGGCTCCGCCACGTCGCCGACATGAAGATGGCCGGAAAGCACCAGCCGCACCCCCTGCCGGGCAAAGCCCTCCAGCGCCCGCGCCGCGCCGCCTACCAGCCGCGATTCGGGCGCCGCCCGCGGCGGCAGGAAGGGATGATGGGCGACGACGATGCGGACCAGCCCGGGCGGCAGCGCCTCCAGCCGCGCCAGGCAGCGCGCCAGCCGCCCCTGGCCGACCCGGCCGCGCGACCAGTCGAGGTAGAAGCCCGCCCGCCGCGCCGTATTCAGCCCGACGACGCCGATCCGCCCATCCTGGAAGACCGGCTCCGTCTCCGGCCCGACGAAGCGGCGCCAGCGGGCGAAGGGGTCGAGGAAGCGCTCGGCCATCAGGTAGCCGACGATGTCGTGGTTGCCGGGCACCGCCAGGATCGGTGCCCGCAGCCGGCCCATGAAGGCCCGGGCGGCCTCGAATTCCGCGGTGCGGGCGCGCATGGTGAGGTCGCCGCTGATGGCGATGAGGTCCGGCGGGTCGCGATTCAGCGTATCGACGAGGGCTTCGACCACCTCGGGGATCTCGGCGCCGAAATGCAGGTCGGACAGATGGGCGATGCGGTGGGTGCCGCCCCTGGCCTCGTTCCCGCCCGCCCCGTCCTGCATCGCGCCAGCCCTCCTGCCCGGCGGCTGGAACAGCGGGGCAGGCCCCGGGTTGCCGCCGCGCCGCCACGCGCCCGAAAGGTCGGGCGGGCCGGTTGACCGGCGCGCCTGCACGGGCGAGCCTTCCCGCCGAGGGAAACGGAGGAAGCCCATGTCCGAGGATAGCGCCCTGTTCGACAAGGGGCTGCCGATCCGCCGCGAGGTGCTCGGTGCCGACTATGTCGATGCGTCGATGGCCAAGGCCGACGACTTCATGATGTCCTTCCAGCGCGCCACCACCGCCATCGCCTGGGGTTGGGCCTGGGGCGATCCCACGCTGGACCGCAAGACGCGGAGCCTCATCAACCTCGCCATGCTGACGGCGCTGAACCGCGCGCCGGAGATCAAGCTGCACGTCAAGGGCGCGCTGAACAACGGCGTCACGGTCGAGGAGATCAAGGCCGCGCTGCTGCATGCCACCGCCTATTGCGGCATCCCGGCCGGGCTCGACGCCTTCAAGGCGGCGCATGAGGTGCTGGTGAAGGAAGGCGCGCTCAAGTGAGCGGACCGATCCGCCGCATCGGCTTCGTCGGCATCGGCAACATGGGCTGGCCGATGGCGGCGAACCTGGTCAAGGCCGGCTTCGAGGTCACGGTCTGCGATGCGGTGCCCGGCCGGGCCGCGCAATTCGCCGGGGAGATCGGCGGCCGGCCGGCCGAGGACCCCGCCGGGGCGGCGCGGGAGGCGGATGCCGTCGTCACCATCCTGCCGACCAGCCAGCAGGTGGCGGAGGTTGCGGCCTCGCTCGCGCCCGCCCTTGCCTCCGGCGCCCTCGTCATCGACATGACCAGCGGCCAGCCCGGGACGACGCGGGAAATCGCGGCGACGCTGTCGCAGCGCGGCATCGGCATGATCGACGCGCCCGTCTCCGGCGGCGTGCCAAGGGCGCAGAATGGCAGCCTCGCCATCATGCTCGGCGGGGAGGAGACGCTGCTCGACCGGGCGGAGCCGGTGCTGAAGGCCATGGGCGCCAGCCTGCACCGCTGCGGCGGCATCGGCGCCGGCCAAGCGATGAAGGCGCTGAACAACCTCGCCTCCGCCGGCAATTTCATGCTCGGCGTGGAGGTGATGCTGATCGGCCAGCGCTTCGGCCTCGATCCCTCGAAGATGGTCGATGTGCTCAACGCCTCCTCCGGCATGTCGGACAGCAGCCAGCGGAAGTTCCGCCAATTCGTCCTCAGCCGGCGTTTCGACGACGGTTTCGCGCTGGAGCTGATGGTGAAGGATCTCGGCATCGCCCTCGAGGTCGGGCGTCAGACCGCGACGCCGACGCCGCTCGCGGCGCTGGCCCGCGAGCTGTGGGCGGCAGCGCTCGCCTCGCTCGGGCCTGGCAACAACCACACCGCCGCGGCGCAGCTTCCGGAGAAGCTGGCAGGCGAGATCCTTGGGGGGAACAAATAGGATGATCTGGGAGGCCTATGCGATCCGATACGGTCGGCACGATCGGCCGGCCCAGTCCAATTTCCTGCTGCCGGTGCAGGACCCGCACGAGGCGATGCCGCTCGACTACTATGTATGGCTGCTGCGAGCGCCGGACGGGCATGAGATCCTCGTCGATACCGGCTTCGACGCCGCCTGCGCCGAGCGGCGCGGCCGTAGGCTGAGCCGCTCGGTCGGCGACAGCCTCAGGGCGATGGGCAGCGACCCGGCCCGGGTGCGGGATGTGGTCGTCACCCACCTGCACTACGACCATGCCGGCAGCGTCGAGCTTTTCACGGGCGCGAAGATCCATATCCAGGAGCGGGAGATGGCCTTCGCCACGGGACGGCACATGTGCACGGCCTGCATCCGCCTGCCCTTCGAGGCGGACCACGTCGTCTCCATGGTCCGTGCCCTCTTCGCCGACAAGGTCGTCTTCCATGACGGCGAGGGCGAGGTGGCGCCGGGCGTCACCGTCCACCGCGTCGGCGGGCATTCCGACGGGCTGCAGGTGGTGCGGGTGCAGACCACGCGCGGGCCGGTGGTCATCGCCTCGGATGCGCTGCACTTCTATGCCAATGACCGGCAGGGCAATCCCTTTCCGATCATCTTCGACCTCGGCGCGATGACCCAGGGCTGGCGCATCGCCCGCCGCCTGGCCGGGGGCGACGAGACGCGGGTGATCCCCGGCCATGACCCGGAGGTCCGCAGCCGCTTCCCGGCCGTGGAAGGGCAGGGGGGCGACGTGGTCGCCCTGCACCTGCCACCCACCGGCTGAGGGGTCGCGCCCTTGCCAATCCTGGCCTAGCCTCGATTTCAGCTACGACAACCGCCGAGAGCGAGACCCATGCCCGATTCCGTCCTGCCCGACACCACACGGCTCAAATTCGGCGTCGGCCAGCCGGTGCCCCGCAATGAGGACCCGGTGCTGTTGCAGGGCCTCGGCCGCTACACGGACGATATCGACCTGCCCGGCCAGCTCTACGCCGTCATGGTCCGCAGCCCCTATGCCCATGGCATCCTCCGCGACATCGAGACGGAGGCGGCGAAGGCGGTGCCGGGCGTCCTCGGCGTCTACACGGGGGCCGACCTGGCCGAGGCCGGCTATGGCGCCATGCGCTGCGTCCTGCCGCTGAAGAACCGCGACGGCAGCCCGCTCACCAATATCGATCGCCCGCCGCTGGCCATGGACAAGGTCCGCTTCGTCGGCGACCCGGTCGCCTTCGTCGTCGCCGAGACGCGGATGGCGGCGCGGGACGGGGCGGAGGCGGTCTTCCTCGACATCGACATCCTGCCCGCCGTGACGGAGGCCTCGGCCGCCGCCGCACCCGACGCGCCGCAGCTCTACGACCACATCCCCGGCAACCAGGTCCTCGATTTCCACTACGGCGACAGCGAGAAGGTCGCTGCGGCCTTCACTGCCGCCGCGCATGTGACGAAGCTCTCCATCCGCAACAACCGCGTCGTCGTCTGCGCCATGGAGCCGCGGAGTGCCATCGGCGAGTACGAGGCGGAGACGGGCCGCTACACCCTGCATGTCGGCAGCCAGGGCGTCTTCGGCCTGCGCGCGCAGATGGCGGACATCCTGAAGGCGCCGACCGACAAGGTGCGCATCCTCACCGGCAATGTCGGCGGCAGCTTCGGCATGAAAGCGAGCTGCTACCCGGAATATCCCTGCATCCTGCACGCGGCGAAGCTGCTCGGCCGGCCGGTGAAATGGACCGATGACCGCACCGGCTCCTTCCTCTCCGACCAGCATGGCCGCGACCATGAGGTGGAGGCGGAACTCGCCCTCGATGCGGAGGGCCGGGCCCTCGCCGTGCGGCTGACCGCCTTCGCCAACATGGGCGGCTACCTGGCGACGGTGGCGCCGCTGATGGGCACCGGCAATTTCGTCAAGAACGTCCAGTCCAACTATGCGACGCCGCTGATCGAGGTGAACACCCGCTGCCTCGTCACCAACACCACGCCGGTCTCGGCCTATCGCGGCGCCGGCCGGCCGGAGGGCAACTACTTCTTCGAGCGCCTGCTGGAGCAGGCGGCGCAGGAGACGGGACGCAGCGCCATCGAGCTGCGCCGCCTCAACCACATCAAGCCGGATGCCTTCCCCTTCCAGGCCTCCACCGGCTCGGTCTATGACAGCGGCGACTTCACCGCCGTGCTGGAGAAGGCGCTCGAGGCCGCCGACTGGGAGGGCTTCGCGGCGCGCAAGGCCGAGAGCAAGGCGCGCGGCCGGCTGCGCGGCAGGGGCATCGGCAATTTCCTCGAATGCACCGCGCCGCCGATGAAGGAGCAGGGCGAGATCCGCTTCGACGAGGACGGCACGGTGACGATCATCACCGGCACCCTCGACTACGGCCAGGGCCATTGGACTCCCTTCGCCCAGGTGCTGCACCAGTCGCTCGGCGTGCCCTTCGAGAGCATCCGCCTCGTCCAGGGCGATTCTGACCTGCTGGTCGCGGGCGGCGGCACCGGCGGCTCCAAGTCGCTGATGGCCTCGGGCGCCGCCATCATGGAGGCGGCGCAGCTCGTTATCGAGAAGGGCCGGGTGGCGGCGGCGCATATGCTGGAAGCCGCCGTCGCCGATATCGAGTTCGAGCGCGATGCGGAGGGCCTCGGCCGCTTCGCCATCGCCGGCACGGACCGCTCCATCGGCATCATGGAGCTGGCGCAGCGGATCCGCACCGCCAACAGCCCGCCGCCCGACATGCCGGAGAGCCTCGATGTCCGCCATGTCTTCGGCGAGGCGCCGATGGCCTACCCCAATGGCTGCCACATCTGCGAGGTCGAGGTCGAGCCGGAGACCGGCATCGTCGAGGTGGTGCGCTACCTCTCGGTGAACGACTTCGGCGTTATCGTGAATCCGCTGATGGTCGAGGGCCAGGCGCATGGCGGCATCGTCCAGGGCATCGGCCAGGCGCTCTACGAGAACGTCGCCTATTCGGAGGAGGGCCAGCTCCTCTCCGGCAGCTACCAGGATTACTGCCTGCCCCGTGCCGGGGACCTGCCGAACTTCGCCTTCGAGAGCCATCCAAGCCCCTGCACGACGAACCCGGTCGGCGCCAAGGGCTGCGGCGAGGCGGGCTGCGCCGGATCGCTGCCTGCGGTGATGAACGCCGTGGTCGATGCGCTGTCGGGCTACGGCATCACCCATATCGACATGCCCGCGACTCCGGAGCGGGTCTGGCGCGCCATCCATGGCGCGGCGGCCTGACCGCCAGGGTTGGCACGGAAAAGTGAGGCGGCACCGGCTCCGCCGGCTGGCAGAAAGCCGGCCGCGAGCGGGCCGGACACCGGGGCATCACACCGGGGCATCTTTCACGCCCCTGCCGGGTTTGGTCTATGCTGTGTTACGGACAGCTCGGAAGCCTGGCCGCTCAGCTGGTTGTGCTTGGGCCGGCTACATCGCTTCTTGCGAGGGAACAGACGGAATGACCAGGCTCAACGGGCGGCGCGTTCTGGTGGTGGAGGACGAGGCGCTGGTCGCGATGCTGGTGGAGGACGCGTTGCTCGATGCCGGGGCCCTGGTCATCGGCCCGGTCGCGACGGTCGCCGAGGCGATCGCGCTGCTCGAGCGGGACCTGCCCGATGTCGCCGTGCTCGACCTCAACCTGGCCGGCGAGACCTCGACGCCTGTCGCCGATGCGCTCGCCGCCCGCGGCGTGCCCTTCGTCGTCGCCACCGGCTATGGCGCGGATGGCCTGCCGCCCGGCCATGCCGACGTGCCGGTCCTGGCGAAACCCTATGATCCGGACGACCTGACGAGCGCGCTCGGCCGCCTCTGCAATTGATCGGCTAGCCGGGCAGCCGGCGGAGCGCCATCGGCGGTCACGCTCCGGCCGGCGCCGTGGCCAGCGCCCGCAGCCGCAGGGCCAGCTCGGCCGGCCCGAGCGGCTTGCGCAGCACCGGGGTGCCCGGAGCCATGTCGAGCTCCCCGGTCTCCGTGTTCCCGGTGAGGATGACCACCGGCAGGCCAGGCCAGCGCCGCGCGACCTCCGCTGCCAGCATGCCGCCGGTCATCGCCGGCATCGCGTGGTCGGTCAGCACGAGGTCGAACCGGCCGCCGGCCTCGATCAGGGCCAGCGCCGCAGCCGCGCTTCCTGCCTCGGTGACCGCCAGCCCCTCCTCCCGCAGCGCCGCGGCCATCACCCCGCGCAGCGGCGCCTCGTCCTCCACCAGCAACACCGCCAGCGCCCGCGTCCCGGCCGGGGGAGGGGCGAGGGCCGGGTCCGCTTCCGCCGCCGCCTCGGGCAGCCAGAGGGTGACGGTGGTGCCATGGCCCGGCGCACTCTCGATCCCCAGCGCCCCGCCCGATTGCGCCGCGAAGCCATGCGCCATGGCGAGGCCGAGCCCGGTGCCCTTGCCGACTTCCTTGGTGGTGAAGAAGGGTTCCGTGGCGCGGGCCAGCGTTGGCGCATCCATGCCCTCGCCGGTGTCGCGCAGGCTGAGCCGCAGGTAGCGCCCGGGCGCCAGCCCGCGCCCCCCGCCCGGCTCAACCCTCTCCGCCGCCGCCTCCAGCCGCAGCAGCCCGCCGCGCGGCATCGCATCCCGCGCATTGAGGGCCAGGTTGAACAGCACGAGGTCGAGCTGCATCCGGTCCGCTTCGAGCGGCGGCAGGCCGGGCGGCGCATCGATCTCCAGCCGGATATCCGGGCCGAGCGGCCCGTGCAGGAGCGAGGCCAGCCCCTCCAGCACCGCCGCCGGCGCCACCGGGCCGGATTGCAGCTCGTCGCGCCGGGCGAAGGCCAGCATCCGCCGGGTGACGCCGGCGCCGCGCTCAGCCGCCTCCAGCGCCGCCCGCGTGTAGCGGCGCACCCGGGCGGCATCCTCCGGCTGGTTCTCCATCAGCCGCAGCGCGCCCGTCATCA
This sequence comes from uncultured Craurococcus sp., assembly GCA_902805545.1. GTDB lineage: Bacteria > Pseudomonadota > Alphaproteobacteria > Acetobacterales > Acetobacteraceae > Belnapia. The sequence continues at coordinate 27,753 of CADCTD010000012.1, forward strand.
CCTGGAGGATATTGTTGAAGTCATGCGCGATGCCGCCGGCGATGCGGCCCAGCGCCTCCAGCTTCTGCGCCTCGCGCAGCCGGGCTTCCGCCTGGTTGCGCGCGGTGATGTCGACGATGACGGCATAGCTGCGGAGGAAGGCGCCCGCCGCATCCCGCTCCGCCCGGGCGCGCAGCAGTACGTCGACCAGCGCGCCGTCCCGCCGGCGCATGCGGTACTCCACCTCCCGCACCGCGTCGCCGCCCTCGCGCAACGCGACGGCCGCCGCCTCCCATCGCACCGCGCTTGCCGGCGTCATGAAGTCCGGGATGCGGCGCCCCAGCACCTCCTCCCGGGCATAGCCGAGGAAGTCGAGCCATTCGGCGCTGACCTCGACGATCCGCCCCGCCCCATCGCAGGAATGGAAGGCAGCCGGGGTGCGGTCATAGATCCGGCTGAGCTCCGTCGTGCGCTCGGCCACGCGCTGCTCCAGCTCCGCCTTGGCGCGCAGCAGCCCGGCCTCGGCCCGCTTGCGTTCGGTGAGGTCGAGGATGAAGGCGATCGTCTCCTCCTGCCGCTCGCCGATGATGGTGAAGCCGATCAGCACCGGCACGCGGCTGCCATCCGGGCGCTGGTACTCCTTCTCGTACGGCGTGCAGCGCCCGGTCGCCTGCACCTCGGCGATGGCGGCGGCATCGGCGGGGAGCCATTCCGGCGGCGTCAGCCCGTCCCAGCGCAGCAGCCCGGCCGCCAGCTCCGCCCGGCTGCGGCCGATGATGCGCAGCAGGGCGTCGTTGGCATCGTGGATGCGGCCATGCACGTCGCCGCGCAGCACGCCGATCGGGTTGGCCTCCAGCATGGCGCGCAACGCCGCCTCGCGCTGCGCCAGCTCCTCCGCATGATGGCGCTGCTCGGTGATGTCGTGGTCGATGCCGATGATGCGGACCGGCCGACCCATGGCATCCGATTCGATCCGGCCGGTCCCGGCGATCCAGCGTTCCGCCCCGTCGTCGGCGCGGCGGATGCGGAACTCGGCCTGGAAGACGGCCGGCGTGGTCCCCGCCACCGCCTCCCGCGCCGCGACCAGCCTGGCCCGGTCCCCGGGCTCGATCATCGCAAGCCAGCGTGCCTGGTCGGGCGGCGGGCCGGCCGGGTCGAAGCCGAAAAGCGCATATTGCTGCGGCGACCAGACCTGCCGCCCGCTGGCGAGGTCGACCTCCCAGGAACCGAGGCCGGCCGCCTCCTGTGCCAGCCGCAGCCGCGCCTCGCTCTCGCGCAGCGCGTGCTCCGCGACGCGGCGCTGGGTGATGTCGCGCACCGTGCCGGCGCCGCGCCAGGCCCGGCCATCGGCGCCCGGGATCACCTCGCCCCGGTCGCCGAGCCAGCGGGTGGCCCCGTCCGGCAGGCGGATGCGGAATTCGAGGCTGTAGGAGCCGCAGCAACGGATCGCCTCGTCGAGGGCGGCGGTGACGGCAGGGCGATCCTCCGGGAGGATCCGGTCCAGCCATTCGCCGAAGCCGGTGACCAGCTCCTCGTTCGGGGGCGGGAGCGGCGCGCCGTAGAGGCCGGCGCACTCGGGCGACGAGTTGCACAGCCCGGTGACGATGTCCCAGTCATAGCTGCCGACCAGCCCGGCCTGCTGCGCCCGGCGGAAGCGCTGCAGCGCCTCCCCCCGCCGCTCGAGGCTGCGTCCGGCGAGCCAGCCGCCGCCGGCCAGCGCCGCCACGGCCAGCACGGCGACCGGTGCCGGCAGCAGCATGGCCAGCGCCGCGCCGCCCGCGCAGCCGGCCGCGAGCAGAATCGGCAGGGAAGGGCGGATCCAACGCATCGGCGGCAGACTACACCCGCAACGCTCACGCTTGGGTTCCGGCTCGTCGTAACAAAGTCGCGTCAAGTGAGTGGGAGGTGCAGCGCGAGCCACAGCCTCCCCCGCGCCGGACCGGTCCAGGCGAGGCGGTGGCGGCAGCCGGCCGGGATCACCGCCCGGTCGTCCGGCATGGGCGCCCGCTCGCCGCCACCGGCGAAGCCTGGCCGCGCGGGGCGATCCGCCCGCCATCCTCGGCCGGCGCGGCGAACCCCTCCCCGATGCGGCCGCAGCGCGGCGCCGGGCTCAGACCGCCCCCTCGGCGAAGGCGGGCGCCACCGACGCGGCACAGAGCCCGGACCGCTCGAGCGCCGCCGCGGCGCGGAAGAGCAGCCCCTCCGTCCAGGGCTTGCCGATGAGCTGCACGCCGATCGGCAGCGCGCCCTCCGCCCGCGGCACCGGCACGGTCAGCACCGGCAGGCCGATGCCGCTGATCGGCTGGGTGAAGAGCCCCATCGAGGGCCTGAGCGGCAGCTCCAGCCCGTCCAGCACCAGGGTCTCCTGGCCGATCGGCGTCGCGGGCACGGGCGTCGCCGGGGCGAGCAGGATGTCCCACTCTGCCATCAGCGCCCGCATCGAATCCCGCGCCCTGGCCCGGACGCGCTGCGCATGGGCGACCCAGGCCGCCGGCATCAGCGCGCCCGCCAGCAGCCGGTCCTGGATCAGCGGCTCATACTCCTCGAGCCGGGTGCGGAGCGTCGGCAGGTGCAGCGCGCCGCCCTCGGAGGCGGTGATGATGAAGGCGGCCGAGCGGCTCGCCTCCGCCATCGCCCACTCGACCTCCGCTGTCGCGCCCAGCCCCCCGGCCACGGCTGCCACCGCGCGCCGTGCCGCCTCGGACTGCATCCGCCCGAACCAGCCGCCGAGCCGCGCCACCCGCAGCCCGCCGAGCCCGGCGCCGAGCAGCGGCGTCACCGGCTCCGGCGGCTGCGGCGCCTGGTGGCTGTCTTCCGGGTCGATCCCCTGCAAAGCATCATAGGCGGCGGCGAGGTCCGCGACGCTGCGGGCGAAGGGGCCGACATGGTCGAGCGAATAGACGAAGGGAAAGGCACCATGGCGCGAGAGCCGCCCGTAGGTCGGCTTCATCCCGAAGATGCCGTTCAGCGAGGCCGGCACCCGGATCGAGCCGTTGGTGTCCGTCCCGAGGGTGATCGGCACCAGCCCCGCCGCCACTGCCGCGCCCGAGCCGCCGGAGGAGCCGCCGGCGATGCGCGCGAGGTCATGCGGGTTGCGGCAGGGCCCGTCATGACTGTTCTCGGTGGTGAATCCATAGGCGAACTCGTCCAAGTTGAGCGCGCCGACGCAGACGGCCCCCGCCGCCTCCATCCGCCGGACGAGGAAGGCATCGCGCGTCGCGGCCGGCGCGTCGCGGCGGATGCGGCTGCCCGCCAGGGTCGGGATGCCGGCGAGGTCGAAGAGGTTCTTCGCCGCATAGGGCACGCCGGCCAGCGGTCCGGGATCCTGTCCGGCGGCGATGCGCGCGTCCACGGCATCGGCCGCGGCCAATGCCCGTTCGGCAAGCAGGGCGGTGAAGGCATTCACCTCCGCGCCGCGCGCTCCGATGCGGGCGAGCGCCGCCTCCGCCACCGAGCGCGCCGGGACCTCGCCCGACCGCACCCGCGCGGCGATGGCGAGCGCCGGGCCGCTCATGGCCGGTACACCGGTGCTGGCTCCTCTGCCTCGGTCAGCGGCACGGCGAGCGCCGGCGCGGCGATGCGCGCGATCAGGGCGAAGGCGGCCGCCACCCGTGCCTCGCGCGCGGCATCGAGGGCGAGGCCCACGGCCGGCGCGGCGGCAGCCACATGGGCGGCAGGATCGAAACGGTCCGGGTCGAGCATCGGGGCGCCTCCTGGCAAAGACGGGTGCATCGTTTCATGCAGCTTCCGCGCCGGCCAGCCCGCCTCGCTCGCGCATCGGTGATCGAAGGGGTGTCAGACCATTGCGCCCATTCGGCGTTGCGCCGCTGAGATGGAGTTGGGGGATTGGATGGCGGAGCGACGCACCGACAAGCCGAAGCCGGCGAAACGAGCGGCCCCGGCCGCGAAGCGCAAGGCAACCGAGGCTCCGCCAGCGATCGTCCCCGCCCTGCCCGCCGTCATTACCCCGCCAGAGCCCGAGCCGGAGCCGGGTTGGACCGGCCCGATGGTGCCGCGCCTCTACCTCCTGCACCCCTTGCTCGTGGGCCCGCTGCCGGCCTGGGACGCCGCCTTCGAGCGCGCCGCGGCGCTCGGCTTCAGCGGCGTGCTGATCCCGCCGCCCTTCGCCACGGGCGGAAGCGGCCATCTCTACCAGATCGGCGATCCGGATGCGCCGCACCCGGCGCTCGAGGCACCCGGCGACAGCGCCGCGGCGGTCGAGGCGCTGGCTGCCAGGGCGCGGGCGCAGGGGCTCGACCTCTATATCGACCTGGTGCTCGACCGCGTCGCCGCCGACGGCCGCCTCGCCCGCGAGCAGCCGGGCTGGTTCGCCCCCCTCGCACCGCTCGCCACGCCCGATCCGCGCCTCGACCCGCCGGACTGGGACACGCTCCGCGCCCGGTGGGACGAGCCGGACGTGGTCGCCGGCCTTGGCGCCTGGTGGGAGGAGCGCCTGCGCCGCTTCACGGCCGCTGGCGTCACCGGCTTCCGCTGCGACGCGCCGGCGCGGGTGCCCGGCCGCGTCTGGCGCCGGCTGACGGCAGCCATCCCGGAGGCGCGCTTTCTCGCCTGGACCATCGGCCTGCCGGCCGAGGCCCTGCCCGGCCTCGCCGAGGCCGGCTTCGCCGCGACCTTCGACAGCCTCGCCTGGTGGGACCTGCGCGAGGGCTGGCTGGTGGAGGAGGCGGTGCGCCTCGCCGCCGTCGCCCCGCCGATCGCAACCGTGGAGGCTCCCTTCGGCCCGCGCCTCGCCGCCCGCGACCCGGACCCGGCCATGGCCGAGCGCGCCGCGCTGCGCCACCTCCGCCTCGCCGCAGGCATCGGCGCCGGGCTGCTGGTGCCGATGGGCTTCGAATACGGTGCCCGCCGCCCGCTCGACCCGGCGCGCGACCGCCCGGGCGACTGGGACTGGATCATCCGCCACGCGCCCTTCGACCTGTCGGAGGCGATCCGTACCACCAATGCCATGCTCGCCAGCCGGGCGCTCGCACCGGCTGATCTCCGCCCGCTCGCCGGGCCGGGCGCACCGGCCACCGCCCTGCTGCGCGCCGCCGGGCCCGATGTGCGCACGGCCCGCAGCGCCTCGCTGGTGCTTGCCAATCCCGACCTGCATCGCCCCGCCAGCGTGACGGCGACGGCGCTCCTGCCGGCGACGGGCGGCATCTTTACCCGCTTCACCCCCTGCCTGCCCGATGACGGCGCTGCCCTCGAGCCCGGCGGTACGCTGCTGCTGCATCCGGGCGAGGTGCGCATCCTCGAGGCCATCCCGCCCCGCCCGATCCGCCCCGCCGTCGAACCCAGCGCGGAGGCCGCCGCACGCGCCCCGCGCCTCGGCATCGAGAAGATCGAGCCGATGGTCGATGACGGCCGCTTCCCGGTGAAGCGCAGCGTCGGCGAGGTGATCGAGGTGCGCTGCGACGTGGTCTGCGACGGGCACGACAAGCTCGCCGCCGCCCTGCTCTGGCGCGCCGCCGACGAGGATACCTGGCGCGAGACCCGCCTCCGCCCGCTCGGCAACGACCGCTGGGCGGCAAGCTTCCCGCTCGAGCGCATGGGCCGCTACGTGTTCGCCGTCGAGGCTTGGCGCGACGCCTTCGCCACCTTCACCGACGAGTTGCAGAAGAAGCACAATGCCGGCGTTCCCGTGACGCTGGAGCTGGAGGAAGGGCGGCTGCTGGTCGAGGCGGCGGGTGGCCGCGCCGGGGGCGCCGTCGCCGAGCTGGCTGCGCGCCTCGCGGGCGCGGGGGAGGGGGAGCGCCTCGCCCTCCTGCTCGCCCCGGAGACCGCGACGCTCATGGCGGAGGCGGATGACCGCCCCTTCCGCATCCGCAGCGCCGAGATTCCGCTGGAGGCGGAGCGCACCGGTGCCCGCTTCGCCAGCTGGTACGAGCTCTTTCCGCGCAGCCAGTCGGGCGACCCGACGCGCCACGGCACCTTCGACGACGTCATCCGGCAGCTGCCGCGCATCCGTCGCATGGGCTTCGACGTGCTCTACTTCCCGCCGATCCACCCGATCGGCCAGAAGAACCGCAAGGGCCGCAACAACACCCTGACCCCGGCGCCGGATGATCCGGGCAGCCCCTACGCCATCGGCTCCGAGGATGGCGGGCATGACGCGCTGCATCCCGAGCTCGGCACGCTGGAGGACTTCCGCGGGCTGGTGAAGGCCGCCGCCGAGCATGGGCTGGAGCTGGCGCTCGACTTCGCCATCCAGTGCAGCCCGGACCATCCCTGGCTGCGCGAGCACAAGGAATGGTTCGACTGGCGGCCGGACGGCTCGCTCCGCTACGCCGAGAATCCGCCGAAGAAGTACGAGGACATCGTCAATGTCGACTTCTACAACGAGGGCGCCGTCCCCTCGCTGTGGATCGCCCTGCGCGACGTCGTCCGCTTCTGGTGCGAGCAGGGCGTCCGCCTGTTCCGGGTCGACAACCCGCATACCAAGCCCTTCCCCTTCTGGGAGTGGCTGATCGCTGACATCCGCGCCCGCTACCCGGATTCCGTCTTCCTCGCCGAGGCCTTCACCCGGCCGAAGGTGATGTACCGGCTGGCGAAGCTTGGGTTCAGCCAGTCCTACACCTACTTCACCTGGCGCAACGAGAAGCGCGAGATCACGGAGTACCTGGAGGAGTTGACGACGACGGCGCCGAGGGATTTCTTCCGGCCGCATTTCTTCGTCAACACGCCGGACATCAACCCGCTCTTCCTGCAGGGCTCCGGCCGGCCGGGCTTCCTGATCCGCGCCGCGCTGGCGACGACGCTCTCTGGCCTATGGGGCATGGTGCAGGGCTACGAGTTCTGCGAGGCGCGTGCCATGCCTGGCAAGGAGGAGTACCTCGACTCCGAGAAGTACCAGATCCGCGCCTGGCCCGACCGTGCGCCCGGCGACATCGTCGATGAGGTCACGCGGCTGAACGCCATCCGCCGCGCCAACCCGGCCTTGCAGACGCAGCTCGGCCTCGCCTTCCACAATGCCTTCAACGACAACATCCTCTGGTACCGCAAGGCGACCCCGGCGCGGGACAATTGCATCCTCGTCGCGGTCAGCCTCGATCCGCATAATGTCCAGCAGGCGAGCGTCGAGCTGCCGCTCTGGGAATGGGGGCTGCCCGACCATGCGTCGCTGGAGGCAGAGGATCTGATGCGCGGACACCGCTTTACCTGGCAGGGCAAGATGCAGACGATACGGCTCGATCCTGGCGAACTTCCCTTCGGCATCTGGCGGGTCCGCCCGGCAGGGGGCATCTAGATGGGCTTGCCCGAGGATCCGCACTGGTACCGCGACGCGGTCATCTACCAACTGCATGTGAAGAGCTTCTTCGACGCCAATGACGATGGCATCGGCGATTTCGCCGGGCTGCTGCAGAAGCTTGACTACATCGCCGAACTCGGCGTCGACACGCTCTGGCTGCTGCCCTTCTACCCGAGCCCGCTGCGCGACGACGGCTACGACATCGCCGACTACCGCTCCGTCAATTCGAGCTACGGCTCGCTGCACGATGTCCGTCGCTTCGTGCGCGAGGCGCATGCGCGGGGCCTGCGCGTCATCACCGAGCTGGTCATCAACCACACCAGCGACCAGCACCCCTGGTTCCAGCGCGCCCGCGCCGCGAAGCCCGGCTCCGCGGCGCGCGAGTACTATGTCTGGTCCGACACCGACCAGAAGTACCAGGACACGCGGATCATCTTCATCGACACCGAGAAGTCGAACTGGACCTGGGACCCGGAGGCCAAGGCCTATTTCTGGCACCGCTTCTACAGCCATCAGCCCGACCTGAATTTCGACAATCCGCGGGTCCTGGCCGACGTCCTGAACGTGATGAAGTTCTGGCTCGACATCGGCGTGGATGGCCTCCGCCTCGATGCCGTGCCCTATCTCGTCGAGCGCGAGGGCACCAACAACGAGAACCTCTCGGAGACCCATGCCGTCCTGAAGACCATCCGCGGCAAGCTCGACCAGACCTTCCAGGGGCGCATGCTGCTCGCCGAGGCCAACCAGTGGCCGGAGGACACGCAGCAGTATTTCGGCCAGGGCGACGAATGCCACATGGCCTTCCACTTCCCGCTGATGCCGCGGATGTACATGGGCATCGCGCAGGAGGACCGCTTCCCGATCACCGATATCCTGCGCCAGACGCCGGACATCCCGGAGGGATGCCAGTGGGCCATCTTCCTCCGCAACCACGACGAGCTGACGCTCGAGATGGTGACGGACAAGGAGCGCGACTATCTCTGGTCCACCTATGCCGCCGACAAGCGCGCGCGCATCAACCTCGGCATCCGCCGCCGCCTCGCCCCGCTGCTGCAGCGGGACCGGCGGCGGATCGAGCTGATGAACGGCCTGCTGCTCTCCATGCCCGGCACGCCCGTCATCTACTACGGCGACGAGATCGGCATGGGCGACAACATCTTCCTGAAGGACCGCGACGGCGTGCGGACGCCGATGCAGTGGTCGCCCGACCGCAACGGCGGCTTCAGCAGGGCCGATCCGGCGGCACTGATCCTGCCGCCGCTGCAGGATCCGATCTACGGCTTCCAGGCGGTCAATGTCGAAGCCCAGTCGCGCGACCCGCACAGCCTGCTCAACTGGATGCGGCGCATGCTCGCCGTCCGCAAGCGGAGCAGCGCCTTCGGCCGCGGCAGCATGCGGCTGCTCTACCCCGCGAACCGCAAGGTCCTCGCCTATGTGCGGGAATTCGAGGACGACACCATCCTCTGCGTCTTCAACCTCTCCCGCGCCGCGCAGGCGGTGGAACTCGACCTTTCCGGCTGCGCCGGCCGGGTGCCGGTGGAGATGCTGGGCGGCACCAGCTTCCCGCCGATCGGCCAGCTCCCCTATCTGCTGACGCTGCCGCCCTACGGCTTCTATTGGTTCGTGCTGGCGACCGAGAAGGCGCTGCCGCCGTGGCACCAGCCCTCCCCCGAGCCGCTGCCCGACCTCCGTACCCTTGTCCTGAAGGCCGACGTGAAAGAACTTCTCGGAGCCGCCGTGAGGCGTGAGCTGGAGCAGCTCGTCCTCCCCGAATACCTGCCGAAGCGCCGCTGGTTCGCCAGCAAGGGCGAGGCGATCGAATCCCTGCGCCTCGGCGCCATCGCCAGCCTGCCGGAGGCCAACGGCGCCGTCGTCATGGCCGAGGTGGAGGTCGGCCTCGCTGGCCGGACGGAGCGCTACGCCCTGCCGCTCGCCGGCGTGGAGGACGTGGAAGGCGCCGGCCCGCTTGCTGCGCAGCTCGCCCTGTCGCGGCTGCGCCAGGTCCGCCGCGTCGGCTTCCTCACCGACGCCTTCGCCGATGACCGCCTGCCTGCCGCCGTGCTGCACGCGCTGCAGAAGGGCATGGGCCTGGCGACCGAGGACGGCGAGATCCGCTTCCTCGCGACCGCCCGGCTCGCCGAGGTGCCGCTGCCCGAGGAGCCGCAGATCCGCAGGCTTTCGGCCGAGCAGTCGAACTCCTCGCTGATCTATGGCGAGCAGATCGTCCTCAAGATCATCCGCCGCATCAATCCCGGCATCCACCCGGAGGCGGAGGTCACGCGCTACCTGACCGAGGCCGGCTTCGGCAACACCGCGCCGCTGCTCGGCGAGGTGGTGCGCATCGGCGAGGACGGCACGCCGCATACCTTGATGCTGGCCCAGGGCTTTGTCCGCAACCAGGGCGATGGCTGGGGCTGGAGCCAGGACTGGCTGCATCGCGCGGTCGATGAGGCGGCGCTGACGGAGGAGGCGCCGGAGGATGCCTTCGCCGGCTACCTTGCCTTTGCCGAGGCACTGGGCCGCCGCCTCGGCGAGCTGCATGCCGTGCTCGCCCGTCCGACCGACAACCCGGACTTCAGCCCGGAGCCGGCGACCGAGGCGGATCGCTCGGCCTGGGCACGCGGCGCGCTGGAGCAGCTCGACCCGGCGCTCGAGCTGTTGGGCCGCGGCGGCCTCGCCGAGGATGTCGCCCCGCTCGCCGCCGCGCTGGTGGCGAAGCGTGGGGCGCTGCATGAGGCCGCACACCGGCTCGCGCAATCCGCCGACGGCGCGCTGAAGACGCGCGTGCACGGGGACTTCCATCTCGGCCAGGTGCTCGTCGCCCAGGGCGATGCGGTGATCGTCGATTTCGAGGGCGAGCCGGCGCGCTCGCTCGATGAGCGTCGCGCCAAGGGAAGCCCGCTCCGCGACGTCGCCGGCCTGCTGCGCAGCCTCGACTACGCCGCATCCGTCGCAACGGCGAGCGAGGCCTCCGGCGCCGCCACCGCAGCGCCGGCCGAGCGCCGCGCCGCGCTCTTCCAGCGCTGGCAGCGCGAGGCCTCCACCGCTTTCCTCGATGCCTATCGCGCGGTCGAGCATGCGGCGGAGAATCCCTGGGTGCCCGCCGGCGCCGAGGCTGCGCTGCTCGACCTCTTCCTGCTCGAGAAGGCCGCCTACGAGGTGCGCTACGAGGCGGCCAACCGGCCGGCCTGGATCGGCGTGCCGCTCCGCGGCCTTGCTACTCTTGCGGAAAGGATCACGGCATGATTCCCGGGGCTGATTCCCTGGTCGCCGGCCGGCACGGCGATCCCTTCGCCATCCTCGGCCCGCATGGCGAGGAGCTGCGCAGCTTGCAGCCCGGCGCGCGCGGCGTCACCGTGCTCGCCCGCGAGGGCGGCGAGGAACTCGGGCGGCTGGAGCAGATCCATCCCGCCGGGCTGTTCTCCGGCCGGGTGTCGCGCCAGGTGCCATACCGGCTGCGCGTCGATTGGCCGGGCTCCGTGCAGGAAACGGAGGACCCGTACAGCTTCGGTCTGCTGCTCGGCCCGCTCGACCTGCATCTCTTCGCCGAGGGGCGGCATTTCGATCTCGCCAAGGTCTTTGGCGCGCAGGCGATGTCGGTCGATGGCGTGGCCGGCGTGCGCTTCGCCCTCTGGGCGCCGAATGCGCAGCGCGTCTCCGTCGTCGGCGACTTCAACGGCTGGGACGGCCGCCGCCACCCGATGCGGCTGCGGCGCGAGGCGGGCGTGTGGGAGCTGTTCATCCCGCGCCTCCGGCCCGGCGCTCCCTACAAGTATGAGCTCATCGGCGCCGATGGCAGCGTGCTGCCGCTGAAGGCCGATCCGGTCGCGGTGGCGACCGAGATGCCGCCCGCCACCGCCTCCCGCATCCCCGACCCGACGCCCTTCCTCTGGACCGACCAGGCCTGGATGGAGGAGCGTGCCGCGCGGCAGGCCGCCGACGCGCCGATCTCGGTCTATGAGGTGCATCCCGGCTCCTGGTGGCGCGATGCCGATGGCGAGGCGCCGGACTGGGATCGCCTCGCGGACCGGCTGATCCCCTATGCGCAGGGCATGGGCTTCACCCATATCGAGTTCCTGCCGGTGATGGAGCATCCCTTCGGCGGCTCCTGGGGCTACCAGCCGCTCGGCATGTTCGCGCCCAGCGCGCGCTTCGGCTCGCCGATGGGCTTCGCCCGCTTCGTCGACCGTGCGCATGCGGCGAAGATCGGCATCATCCTCGATTGGGTGCCGGCACATTTCCCGACCGATGCGCATGGCCTCTACCGCTTCGACGGCACCGCGCTCTACGAGCATGCCGACCCGCGCGAGGGCTTCCACCGCGACTGGAACACCGCGATCTACAATTTCGGCCGCAACGAGGTGCGCGGCTTCCTCCTCGCCAGCGCCATGCACTGGCTGGAGCACTACCATGTCGATGGGCTGCGCGTGGATGCCGTCGCCTCCATGCTCTACCGCGACTATTCGCGCCCTGCGGGCGAATGGATCCCGAACCGGCATGGCGGCCGCGAGAATCTCGAGGCCGTCGCCTTCCTGCAGGAACTGAACGCCATCGTCGAGGAACGCTGCCGCGGCGCGGTGATGATCGCCGAGGAGAGCACCGCCTGGCCCGGCGTGACGCGCCCGACCAGCGAGGGCGGCCTCGGCTTCCACTACAAGTGGAACATGGGCTGGATGCACGACACCCTCCACTACATGGAGGAGGACCCCATCAACCGCCGCTACCACCATGACAGCATGACCTTCGGCCTGGTCTATGCGTGGAGCGAGAAATTCATCCTGCCGCTCAGCCATGACGAGGTGGTCTATGGCAAGGGGTCGCTGATCGGGAAGATGCCGGGCGACCCCTGGCAGAAATTCGCCAACCTGCGCGCCTATCTCGCCTTCATGTGGATGCACCCAGGCAAGAAGCTGCTCTTCATGGGTGGCGAGATCGCCCAGCCGAGCGAGTGGAACCACGATGCCGCCTTGTCCTGGGGCCTGCTCGACGACGCGCGCCACCGCGGTATCCAGCGCCTGCTGCATGACCTGAACGCCGCCTACCGCGTCGTGCCTGCCCTGCACCGGCAGGATGCCTCGCCGGAGGGCTTCCGCTGGGTTGTCGGCGGCGACAGCGCGCAGAGCATCTTCGCCTGGCTCCGTATCGGCGCGGAGGGCGATGCCCCGGCACTCGTCGTCTGCAACATGACGCCGGTGCCGCGCTACGCCTACCGCATCGGCGTCCCGGCACCCGGCACCTGGCACGAGGTCGTGAATACTGACGGCGCGGCGTATGGCGGAACGAACACCGGCAACGGCGGTTCGGTTCGTGCCGAAACAGTCGAGAGCCATGGCTTCGGCCAGTCGCTCCCGCTCTTCCTCCCGCCACTCGCGGTCATCGTCCTTACGCACCAGGGGTAACATGCCTCCCATACCGACTCGTCTGCTCCCCGGCCGGCCCAATCCGCTGGGGGCGCATTGGGATGGGCTGGGCGTCAATTTCGCGGTCTTCTCCGCTCATGCCGAGCGCATCGAGCTTTGCCTCTTCGATGCCGCCGGGCGGCGCGAGGTTGCCCGCCTGCCGATGCCGGAATGCACCGACGAGGTGTGGCACGGCTATCTGCCCGAGGCGCGGCCCGGCCAGCTCTACGGCTATCGCGCCTTCGGCCCCTACGAGCCGCGCCATGGCCATCGCTTCAACCCGCACAAGCTGCTGCTCGACCCCTATGCGCGGCAGATTTCCGGCGAGTTGCGCTGGTCGGACGTGCTGTTCGGCTACCGCGTCGGCGCCGGCCGCGCCGACCTGACCTTCGACCGGCGGGACAGCGCGCCGGCCATGCCGAAGTCGGTTGTCGTCGACGACAGCTTCCACTGGGGCGACGACCGCCCGCCCTGCGTCCCCTGGGAGCGCACGGTGATCTACGAGGCGCATGTCCGCGGCCTCACCATGCTGCGCGAGGACATCGCGCCCCGCGAGCGCGGCACCTTCGCCGCCCTCGCCGATCCGCGCTTCATCGACCATCTCCAGCGCCTCGGCATCACCGCGCTGGAGCTGCTGCCGATCCATGCTTTCCTGCAGGACCGCTTCCTGGTCTCGAAGGGGCTGAAGAACTACTGGGGCTATTCGACGCTCGGCTTCTTCGCCCCCGAGCCGCGCTACCTGATCGAGCCTTGGATGCGGAACGAGCTGAAGGTGGCGGTGCGGCGCCTGCATGCCGCCGGCATCGAGGTCATCCTGGATGTGGTCTACAACCACACCTGCGAAGGCAGCGAGATGGGGCCGACGCTGTCCTGGCGCGGCTTCGACAATGCGTCCTACTACCGGGCGATGCCGGACGAGCCGCGCTACCTCATCAACGATACGGGCACCGGCAACACCATCAACATCAGCCATCCGCGCGTGCTGCAGATGGTGATGGACAGCCTGCGCTACTGGGTCGAGCAGTACCATGTCGACGGCTTCCGCTTCGACCTCGGCACGATCCTCGGGCGGGAGCCGGGCGGCTTCGACCCCGGCAGCGGCTTCTTCGATGCCATCCGCCAGGATCCGGTGCTGTCGCGGGTGAAGCTGATCTCGGAGCCCTGGGACATCGGCCCGGGCGGCTACCAGGTCGGCAACCATCCGCCGGGCTGGGGCGAGTGGAACGACCGCTACCGAGACGGCGTGCGCAAATTCTGGCGTGGCGACAGCGGCATGCGCAGCGACCTTGCGGCCCGCCTCACCGGCTCCGCCGAGCTCTTCGACCGTCGCCGCCGCCGCCCCTGGGCCAGCGTCAACTTCCTGTCGAGCCATGACGGCTACACGCTGCACGACCTCAACGCCTATGAGCAGCGCCACAACGAGGCGAATGGCGAGGACAACCGCGACGGCCATTCCGACAACCACAGCAACAATTGGGGCGCCGAGGGCGAGACGGACGACTCCGGCATCATCGCCACCCGCCAGTCGGTGGTGCGCGCCATGCTGGCGACGCTCTTCGCCTCGGCCGGCACGCCCATGCTGCTCGGCGGCGACGAGCTGGCCCGCACCCAGGGCGGCAACAACAACGCCTATTGCCAGGACAACGAGATCAGTTGGTTCGACTGGACCCGGGCGGCGACCGAGGAGGCGAAGGCGCTGCAGCGCTTCACCGCCCGCTGCATCGCGCTGCGCCACCGCCTGCCGCCGCTCCGCCCGGCTATCTTCCTCCATGGCGGCGCCGAGGTCTCCCCGGGCCTTGCCGATATCGCCTGGTTCGACCAGTTCGGCCAGGCGATGACGCCGGACGCATGGAACGAGCCCGAGGCCCGGACGCTGACACTCCGCCGTGCCACCGGGGCCGAGGACGGCAGCGTCGATGCCACGCTGCTGCTGCTCAACGCCGATGGTGCCGCGCATGACTTCACCCTGCCGGCACCCGCCATGGACTGGACCATCGTGCTCGACACCGCCGACCCCGAGGCCGAGGAATATCGCGCCGAGGGCGAGAGCGTGCCCGTTGCCGCCCATTCCGTCGTGCTGCTTGCGACGAGGCTTCCCGCCACATGAGCTTGAACAGTAGCTGGGGCACCACGCTTGTCGCCCCCGACCGCACCCGCTTCCGCCTCTGGGCGCCCGATGCGAACGAAGTCGGTCTCGAGATCGAGGGCCGCCCCCGCCAGCCGATGCAGGCGACGGGTGAGGGGTGGTTCGAGGCGGAGGCGCCGGTCGGTGCCGGAACCCGCTACCGCTTCCGCGTCAGTCCCGACCTCGCCGTGCCCGACCCCGCCTCCCGCCTCCAGGCGGGCGACGTGCATGATGCCTCGGTGGTGGTCGAACCTGCCGCTTTTGCCTGGCGCAACGCGGACTGGCGTGGCCGCCCCTGGCACGAGACCGTCCTCTACGAGGTGCATGCCGGCGCCATGGGCGGTTTCGCCGGCGTCGAGGCCGCGCTGCCGCGGCTGAAGGAGCTCGGCGTCACCGCCATCGAGCTGATGCCGGTCAATGATTTCCCCGGCCGCTGGAACTGGGGCTATGACGGCGTCCTGCCCTATGCGCCCGATACCGCCCTCGGCACGCCGGACGAGCTGCGCTCCCTCGTGGATGCCGCGCACGGCCTCGGGCTGATGGTCTTCCTCGACGTCGTCTACAACCATTTCGGCCCGGACGGCGCCTATCTCCACGTCTATGCCAAGCGCTTCTTCGACGAGGGCATCCACACGCCCTGGGGCGCCGCCATCGACTTCAAGCAGCCGCCCGTCCGGGCCTTCTTCGAGGAGAATGCGCTGCATTGGCTGCGCGACTACCGGATCGACGGTCTGCGCTTCGATGCCGTCCACGCCATCTCCGAAGCGGACTGGCTCGACGTGCTGGCCGCCCGCATCCGCCGGGAGCTGCCCGACCGCCACATCCACCTGGTGCTGGAGAACGAGCGCAACGCCGCCCGCCATCTCCGCCCCAAGGGCGGATTTGACGCGCAGTGGAACGATGACGGCCACAACATCCTCCACCCGCTGCTGACCGGCGAGCGCGAGGGCTACTACGAGGATTTCTGCGACAACGGGGCGGAGAAGCTCGCGAAGGTTCTCGGCGAGGGCTTCCTCTTCCAGGGCCAGCTCTCCGGCCATCTCGGTGCCCCGCGCGGCGAGCCGACCGCCGGCCTGCCGCCCACCGCCTTCGTCCTTTTCCTGCAGAACCACGACCAGGTCGGCAACCGCGCCTTCGGCGAGCGCCTCCCGGCCCTGGCCGACCCGCGCGCCCTCCAGGCGGCGACGGCGCTGCTGCTGCTCTGCCCGCAGATCCCGATGCTCTTCATGGGCGAGGAATGGGGCGCGACTGCGCCCTTCCTTTTCTTCACCGACCACAATGCCGAGCTTGCTCCGCTCGTCACCCAGGGAAGGCGGAAGGAGTTCGCCAAATTCGCCGCCTTCCAGGACCCGGCGAAGCGCGAGACCATCCCCGACCCGAATGCCGAGGGCACCTTCCGAAGCTCCATCCCGGATCCCGGGGAGGCGACGCGCTCGCCGCATGATGCCGTGCTCGCGCTGCATCGCCGCCTGCTGGCGCTGCGGCGGGAGCGGATCATGCCGCATCTGCCGGGCGCGGCGGCGCTCGGCGCGCATGCGGTAGGGGAGGGGGCCGTGCTTGCGCGCTGGCGGCTCGGCGATGGCAGCACCCTGACCATCGCCTGCAATCTCGGCGCGGAGGCCGCCCGCGCCGCTGCCCAGGGCGAGGTATTGTTCGAGAGCATGCCCGGCGCCGCCGGCACGCTCGCCACCGGTGAGATGCCGCCGCGTTGTACGGTCGCGCTGCTCAGCCAAGGATGACGCGATGAGTGCCGATGAGGACCTGCGGGAGCTGGCGGCCGCTGCCGGCATCGCCACCACCTGGCGTGACGTGCATGGCCAGACCCAGACCATCGCCCCGGAGACGATGCGCGCCGTGCTTGCCGCCCTCGGCCTGCCCGAGGACGCGCGCGAGGCACGCCACATCCTCCGCGAGCTGGATGCACGCTTGCCGCCGCTGCTGACCATGACCATCGGGCCGGACGGCATCGCCATCCCCGGCACCTCGCCCGGCCATCGCTTCACCCTCCAGATCGAGGGCGGCGACCGCATCGAGGGCCAGCTGGAGACGGGCTGGGCCGGCGAGGCGCGGCTGCCCCCGATATCCACCCCCGGCTACCACCGGCTCACGCTCGATGGTGCCCATACCACGATCGCCGCCGCCCCGCCGCGCTGCGTGACGCTGAACGACCTCGACGCCGAGATCCACAACGGCGCCGCGCCCTGGGCGCTGGCGGCGCAGATCTACTCGCTCCGCCGCCAGGGCGATGGCGGCATCGGCGATTTCGGCGGCGTGGCGGCGCTCGCCCATGCCGCCGGGCGCCGTGGCGCCACGGCGCTCGCGGTCAGCCCGGCCCATGCGCTGTTCAGCGCCGATCCGAACAAGTACGGCCCTTACGCCCCCTCCAGCCGCATCATGCTGAACGTGCTGCATGCCGACCCGGCGGCCGCGCTCGGCACCGCCTCCGTTCTGCCGGCCGAGGATGCGCCGCTGGTCGACTGGCCGGGGGCGACGGTGGCCAAGCTCGCCCAATTCCGCCTGCTCTTCGACGCCGCCGCCGACCATGAGGGCTTCGTCGAGTACCGCCGCGATGCCGGCCCGGCCCTCGAGGACCACGCCCGCTTCGAGGCACTGCACGCGCATTTCTATGGCCAGTCCCCCGAGCTCTGGCACTGGCGCAACTGGCCGGAGGAGTTCCGCACGCCGCAGAGCCCCGGAGTCCAGCGCTTCGCCCGTGACAACCCGCGCGAGGTCGCCTTCCACGCCTTCTGCCAATGGCTCGCCGATGCCTCCCGCGGCGCGGCGCAGCAGGCGGCGCGCGACGCGGGGATGCCGGTCGGCCTGATCGCCGACCTCGCCGTCGGCACGGATGGCGGCGGCAGCCATGCCTGGTCGCGCCAGCGGGAAATCTTGCCCGGCCTCTCGGTCGGCGCCCCGCCCGACGTCTTCTCGCCGCTCGGCCAGGATTGGGGCCTCACCGCCTTCTCTCCGCTCGAGATGCGGCTCGGCGGCTTCGGCGCCTTCATCGAATTGCTGAAGGCGACCTTCCGGCATGCCGGCGGTCTGCGCGTCGACCATGCGATGGGCCTTGCCCGGCTCTGGGTGGTGCCGCAGGGGCTCGGCCCGCAGGCCGGCGCCTACCTCCACTACCCGATGCAGGACCTGCTGCGCCTGCTCGCCCTCGAATCGCACCGCCACCAGGCCATCGTCATCGGCGAGGATCTCGGCACGCTGCCGGAGGGCTTCCATGGCGCGATGGCGCGCGCCGGCATCCTCGGCATGCGGGTGCTCTGGTTCGAGCAGGAGCAGGACAGCAGCTTCCGGCCGCCGCATGGCTGGTCACCCGATGCGGCGGCGATGACCACGACGCATGACCTGCCGACCATCACCGGCTGGTGGCGCGGCCTCGACATCGACTGGCGCGCCCGCCTCGGCCTCTTCCCCGAGGCCGATACCGCGCAGAAGGAGCATGCCCGCCGCGCCGAGGATCGCAGCGCCCTCTGGCGCGCCTTCCTCGAGAGCGGCGCCGCGACCGGCGACGAGCCCGCGCCCGACGCGGCCGAGCCGGTAGTCGACGCCGCCATCGCCCATACCGCCGGCGCCGCCTGCACCCTCGCCATCCTGCCGATCGAGGATGCGCTCGCCCTGCCGGAGCAACCCAACCTTCCTGGCACGACCGAGGGCCACCCGAACTGGCAGCGCCGCATGCCCGGCGACGCCGCCCATCTGCTGGACGACCCCGCCGTCGCCCGCCGCATCGATATCCTCGCCCGCGCCCGGCCCAAAGGAGACTAGCACTCGTGCCAATTCCACTGAGGGCGACGGCCCGGCTCCAATTCCACGCCGGTTTCACCCTCGACGATGCCGTGCCGCTGGTGCCCTATCTCGCCCGGCTCGGCATCAGCCATCTCTACGCATCGCCCATCCTGAAGGCGCGGCCCGGCTCCACCCACGGCTATGACATCGTCGACCACCGCCAGATCAACCCGGAGCTCGGCGGCGAGCCGGCGCTGCGCCGCCTCTCCGCCGCGCTGAAGGAGGCGGGGCTCGGCCTCATCCTCGACATCGTGCCGAACCACATGGGCATCGGCGGCGCCGACAACGAATGGTGGCTCGATGTCCTCGAATGGGGCCGGCAGAGCCCCTTCGCCCCCTATTTCGACATCGACTGGGAGCCGCCGGACCGCTCGCTCTCCAACCGCCTGCTCGCCCCCTTCCTCGGCGACCCCTATGGCGAGGTGCTGGCCTCCGGCAACCTCGTGCTGCAGTTCGAGGCAGCGACCGGCCGCTTCCACGCGCAGTACTACGAGCATCGCTTCCCGATCGCGCCGCAGCACTACCACCATATCCTCCAGGCCTCGAGGGAGCCGGGGCTGCAGGAACTCGCCGTTGATTTCGGCCGCATCGGCCTGCACCAGCGCGACCGCGGCCTGTCGCGGCGCGAGGCCTCGGCCTGCCGCGCCCGCCTCGCCGAGGCCGCGGCGACCGAGGCCGGCCACGCCGGCATCGCCCATGCGCTCGCCGCCTTCGATGCGAAGGACGAGGCCGGCCGCCTTGCCCTGCACCGGCTGCTGGAGCGCCAGCATTACCGCCTGGCCTGGTGGCGCGCCGCGGCCGATGAGATCAACTGGCGCCGCTTCTTCGACATCACCTCGCTCGCCGGCTTGCGCGTCGAGCTGCCCGAGGTGTTCGACGCGACGCATGAGCTGGTGCTGAACCTATACGCCGAGGGCACCATCGACGGCGTCCGCATCGACCATGTCGACGGCCTCGCCGACCCGCGCGGCTATTGCCGCAAGCTGCATCGCCGCATGCAGACGGCCCGCCCGGGCCAGGCGCCGCTGATCTGGGTGGAGAAGATCCTCGCCCCCTTCGAGACGCTGCGCACCGACTGGATGGTCGACGGCACCACCGGCTACGACTTCATGGACGAGGCCAGCGGCGTCCTGCACGACCCGGCGGGGGAGGGGCCGCTCACCGAGCTCTGGACCGAGCAGACCCGCCGCGCCCCGGAATTCGAGACCGAGGTGCGCGAGGCCAAGCGGCAGATCCTCCGCGACAACCTCGCTTCCGAGCTGAACGCGACCGCCGCTGCCCTGAAGCGCGTCGCCGTGCGGGACCTCGTCACCCGCGACTTCACCCTGACGGCGCTGCGCCGCGCGCTGGCGGAGGTGCTGGTCCACTTCCCGATCTACCGGCTCTACATCAGCTCCGGCGGCCGCAGCGCCGAGGACAAGCGCATCCTCGACTGGGCCATCGCCGGCGCCCGCCGCACCGTTCGCGCCACCGAGCGGCCACTGCTCGAGCTGCTCGATGGCTGGCTTGGCGGCGAGCCGCCGCGCAGCCTGCCACCGAACCAGCGGCGCGAGCGTCTCTCGGCCGCCGTCCGCTTCCAGCAGCTTTCCGCCCCGGCGACGGCGAAGAGCGTGGAGGACACCGCCTTCTACCGTTATGGCCGCCTCATCTCCCGCAACGAGGTTGGGTCGGATCCTGGGCGCTTCGCCGTGACCCCGGCCGGCTTCCACGCAACGGCCCGCGCGCGGGCGAAGCACTTCCCGCGCGCGCTGCTGACGACGGCGACGCATGACCACAAGCGCGGCGAGGATGTCCGCGCCCGCCTCGCCGTCCTCTCCGAGATCCCGGCCGAGTGGTCGGGCGCCGTGCAGCGCTGGACCCGGCTCAACGCCCCGCTGCGCAAGACGCTCGACGACGGCGCCGCGCCGGGGATGAGTGCCCAGCTCATGCTCTACCAGACGCTGGTCGGCGCCTGGCCGCTCGGCCTCGCAGCGGATGACGAGGCGGGGGTCTCGGCCTTCCTCGACCGCGTCGCCGCCTGGCAGGAGAAGGCGCTGCGCGAGGCCAAGCGCCGCACCGAATGGGCCGTGCCCAATGCCGAGTACGAGGCCGCCTGCCGCGACTTCATCACCGCCTGCATGGCGCCCGACCGCGCCAGCCACCTGCGGGAGGAGATCGCCGGCTTCGCGGGCCGCATCGCCCCGGCCGGGGCGGTCAATGGCCTCGCCCAGCTTCTCCTGCGCTGCACCGCGCCCGGCGTGCCCGACCTCTACCAGGGCACGGAGTTCTGGGACCTCAGCCTGGTCGACCCCGACAACCGCCGGCCCGTCGACTGGCCCGCGCGGCGGGAAGCGCTGGAGGCCGCCGCCCCGCCCGCAACGCTGCTCGAGCACTGGCAGGACGGGCGGGTGAAGCAGGCGGTCCTCGCCCGGGCGCTGGCCCTCCGCGCCGCCCAGCCGGGAGTTTTCGCCGAGGGCGACTACCAGCCGCTTACCGTCGAGGGGCCACGCTCCGCCCATGTCCTCGCCTTCGCCCGCAGCCATAAGGGCCGCACGGTGATCGCGGTCGCCACCCGCCTCCCCGCGACGCTGATGGGGGCGGCGGCCCTGCCGCTCGTCCCGCCTGAGGAATGGCGCGGAACCGAACTCGTCTTGCCGCGTCCCATGGTGGAACACCGTTGGCGGGATGCGCTGACCGAGGCGGTCCTCGGCGCGCCTGGGGGGGAGACGGGGGATCGCCTGCCCCTGGCCGACATCCTCGCCCGCCTGCCGGTCGCGTTGCTGGAGGTGGGATGAGCCGCATCGTCGTCGTCTCCAACCGAGTGCCCGTCCCGGCCGGGAATGCCGGGCATGCCGGGGGGCTGGCCGTCGCGCTGCTGGGGCTGATGCAGCGCCGTGGCGGGCTTTGGTTCGGCTGGAGCGGTGCCGTCACCGAGGAGACGGGCCCGCCCGCCTTCGCCCAGCGCGGCGCCGTCGGCTATGCGACGCTCGACCTGACCGAGGCCGAGCATCGCGGCTACTACACGGGCTATTCCAACGGCGTGCTCTGGCCGATGCTGCATTCCCTGCCGCATCTGATGGCCTTCCGCCGCCAGGACCTCGACACCTATCGCCGCGTCAACCAGCGCTTCGCCCATAGCCTGGCGCCGCTGCTGGAGGGGGACGACCGCATCTGGGTGCATGACTACCACCTCTTCTCCCTGCCCGGCGCGCTGCGCAGCCAGGGGGTGCGGAACCCGACCGGCTTCTTCCTCCATGTGCCTTTCCCGGCGCCGGATGCGGCGGCCGTCGCGCCCGGGATCCGCGGCCTGGTCCAGGATGTGCTGGCCTCCGACCTGCTCGGCTTCCAGACCGCCAGCGACCGCGAGAATTTCGCCTCGACCGCCACCGAATTCGCCGGCGCCGTCCGCACCGGCGACCATGTGCTGGAACTCGGCGGCCGGCCGATCCGCCTCGGGGTCTTCCCCGCCGAGATCGCGGCGCGCGAATTCGCCGCGACCGCCGCCACGCAGGCAGCGCTGGAGCCGGCGCGGCTGCTCGCCCGCTCGCTCCAGGGCCAGGCGCTGGTCCTCGGTGTCGACCGGCTCGACCCGACCAAGGGCCTGCCGGAGCGGCTCGAGGCCTTCCGCCGCGTCATCGCCCGCCGGCCGGCCCGCAGCGCCACCATGCTGCAGATCGCCGCGCCCTCGCGCGAGGACGTGCTGGCCTATCGCCGCCTCCGCCAGGAGGTCGACAGCGCCGCCGGCGCCATCAACAGCGAGTTCGGCGAGCCGGACTGGCTGCCGCTGCGCCTCCTCGCCCGGCCGCAGGCGCGCGACACGGTGGCCGGCTTCATGCGCCTCGCCCAGGTCTGCATGGTGACGCCGATCCGCGACGGCATGAACCTCGTCGCCAAGGAGTTCATCGCCGCCCAGGACCCGAACGACCCGGGCGTGCTCCTCCTCTCCCGCTTCGCCGGCGCCGCGGCCCAGCTGTCCTCCGCGCTGCTGGTCAATCCGCACGATGCCGAGGGCATGGCGGAGGCGCTGCATCGCGCGCTCGACATGCCCCGCGCCGAGCGCCAGGAGCGGTGGCAGTCCGCCTGGGAGGCTATCGCCGGTGCCTCGCCCGAAGGCTGGGGCGAGGATTTCCTCCGCGCCCTCGCCCCCGGCGACCTCGCCGGCCTGCCAGCCGCGGGCAGCGCCTAGCGCGCGAATTGCGGCTGCCCGACCCCCTCCTGTCGCCATAGACTGTGCGAGCAGCGGGACAGGCGGGGAGATGGCGGATGGCTGACTATGACCTGGTGGTGCGCGGCGGGCAGGTCGCCGCCGGCTTCGGCACCATGCGCTGCGACATCGGCATCCGCGGCGGCCGCATCGTGGCGCTCGCCGAGAGCATCACCGGCGGCGCCGCGACGCTCGATGCCGGTGGCCTGCTGGTCCTGCCCGGCGGCGTCGACAGCCACTGCCATATCGAGGAGCCCGCCCGCGGCGGCTATGTCGGCACCGGCGGCGACCTCGCGGTGACGGTGAACGAGGAGAGCTTCCACACCGCCAGCACCTCCGCCTTCGCCGGCGGCACCACCAGCGTCGTCTGCTTCGTCCCGCAATGGAAGGGCGAGGGCATCCTCCCCCGCCTCGCCGATTACGAGGGCCGCGCGGCGAAGGGGATGCTCGACTACAGCTTCCACCAGATCATCAGCGACCCGACCGACGAGGTGCTGGAGCGCGAGGTGCCGCAGATCGTCGCCCGGGGCATCCGCAGCCTCAAGGTCTTCCTCACCTACGAGCCGCTGCATCTCAGCGACGAGCAATTCCTCAGGGTGCTGGTGACGGCCCGCCGCCATGGCTGCCTCGTGACCGTGCATTGCGAGAACTACGCCGCCATCAAGTGGCGCACCGAGATGCTGATCAAGGCGGGCATGACCGCGCCGAAATACCATGCCTGGTCGCGCCCCGTCGTCGTCGAGCGGGAGGCGACGCACCGCGCCATCGCGCTGGCCGAGCTTGTCGACCAGCCCATCCAGGTCTTCCACGTCAGTTGCGCCGAGGCGGCGGAGGAGATCGCGCGCGCCCAGCACCGCGGCCTCAGGGTCTGGGGCGAGACCTGCCCGCAATACCTGACGCTGACGGCGGCCGACATGGACCGGCCCGGCTTCGAGGGCGCCGCCTACATGTGCTCGCCGAGTCCCCGCACGGTGGAGGAGCAGGGCCGCGTCTGGGAGATGATCCGGCGCGGGACGCTCGATATCGTCTCCTCCGACCATTGCGGCTTCTCCATGGGCACCGAGACCGGCAAGGCCACGAGCGGCCGCGACGCCGCCTTCCGCGACATCCCGAACGGCATCCCCGGCCTCGCCGCGCGGCTGCCCATCCTGTTCAGCGAGGGCGTCTCCAAGGGGCGCATCACCCTCGACCATTTCGTCCGGCTGACCGCGACCAACCCGGCCCGGCTGATGGGCCTTGCCCCGCGCAAGGGCGTCATCGCCATCGGCGCCGATGCCGACCTCGCCCTCTGGGATCCGAAGAAGCGGGTGACCATCGCCAATCCGCTGATGCAGCACGCCATCGACTACACCCCCTATGAGGGGCTGGAGGTCACCGGCTGGCCGGTGGCGACGATCCGCCGGGGCGAGGTGGTGATGCGCGACGGCGTCGTTCAGGCCGAGCCCGGCACCGGCCGATTCCTGCCCCGCGGCCCCTACGACTTCATCGCCCCGCGCGGCATGCTCGCGGACGGCTTCGACGCCGCCCCGCTCTCATGATTCCCGCCGAGCCCGACTACACCGCCTACAACGCGGTCGAGGAGCCCTGGCGCATCGTCCGCCTCATCCGCACCGATGGCCGGGTCCGCGAGCTGCTGCGGATATTGACCAGCGAATCGCCGGTGGGCGAGGGCAGTGAGGGCGAGCGCATCTGGGCCGCCCATGTCATCCGCCTGCATGACGAGCGCGGCCGGCTGGAAGCACATTGCAGTGCCGCCCTCGGCGCCTCCGGCTGGCTCGCCGTCATCGGCCTGGCGCTCGCCCGCGCCTGGGACGGCGAGGATGAGCGGGAGGTCGTCTTCCTCGTTGAGGACGAGCCCATCCCCTGGCCGCTGGATCAGATCCTGATGGAGCCCTGACTCAGTCGTTGAAGCCGAGTCGCAATTGCGGCCCCGCCGGCCCAGGAAGCAGTGGAGGACTCCAGCCATCCGGGACGCCGATGCGTCAAATCGGGTCGGATCCTGAGCGAAGCGGGATGAGCCGTGCGGTGACGCGCTCAGCCGTCCTCCACCGCGGGCCGGCCGGTTACGAAGCGCCAGTGGTGCCAGAGCAGCCGCGCTGCCAGCGACCGCCAGGGCGCCCAGCCCTCCGCCAGCAGGGCGAGCGCCCTGGGCCCGGGCCGCGCCGGCAGGCCGAGGAGGTGCGCGGCGCTTGCGGCCAGCGCCAGGTCGCCGATTGGGAAGATGTCCGGCCTCTGCTCGGCGAAGAGGAGGTGGACCTGCGCCGTCCAGGGGCCGAGCCCCTTCACCGCGGCGATATGCGCGACGGCTACCGCGTCGCTCATGCCTGGCATGGCCGCGAAATCGAGCCGGCCTTCGAGGCAGGCGGTGGCGAGCGAGCGGGCATGCGCCGCCTTCGGGCGGGACAGGCCGGCCACGCCGCAGAGCGTCGCGTCGTCCATCGCCAGGAGCCCGGCGGGGTCGAGCGCGCCGGGCAGGCCGGCGAGCCGCCGCCAGATGGCCGCGGCGGCTTGGTTGCTGATCTGCTGGCCGCAGATGGCGCGCAGCAGACCGGGGAAGCCGGGCTCGCGCCTCCGCCAGGGAAGCGGCCCGGCCGCCGCCTCGATCGCGCCGAGGCGCGGGTCGGCGACGGCCAGCGCCGCAAGCCCCTCCCGCGCCCAGGGGGGTGGGGCGGGAAAAGGCGGCGGCGAGGACGGGAAGGAGGGGAGGGCCATCCCCGCCGCCTATAGCCCATCGACGGCCCGGATGGGGAAGTCGGCCGCCTTGGGTGTCGTTAAGCTGAGGCGCCGATGTTGCCGCCGGAAGCCCCTGGGCGTGGCGAATTGAAACGGCCTGCAACGCCGGCGGCGTCCGCAACCTGGTGCAACAACATCCAGAGCGAAATGGCGCGCGGCGCGCTATGTTACAGAGGCCATGGAACCCCAGCCCCATATCCTGGTCGTCGACGACGACCGCGAGATCCGCGACCTCCTTTCGAAATTCCTCGAGCGCCAGGGCATGCGTGTCGCCGCCGCCCGGGATGCGAAGGAGGCCCGCCGCCTCTGGCCGCTCGGCCGCTACCACCTGGTGGTGCTCGACCTCATGCTGCCCGGCGAGAGCGGGCTCGATTTCGCCAAGTGGCTTCGCAGCCAGGGCGAGGTGCCGATCGTCATGCTGACCGCCATGGCCGACGAGACGGACCGCATCGTCGGCCTCGAACTCGGCGCCGACGACTATCTGAGCAAGCCCTTCAACCCGCGGGAGCTGTTGGCCCGCGTCCGCGCCGTGCTGCGCCGCGCCTCAGGCGAGGCGGGGGGGCCGAAGGAGCCGCCCGCCAAGGCCGTCCGCTTCGGCGGCTGGACGCTGGAGCCGGCACGCCGCCGCCTGCTCAACCCCGACGGCGCCGAGGTGCCGCTGACGGGCGGTGAGTACGAGCTGCTGCAGGTGCTGGTGGAGCGGCCGAACCGCGTTCTGACCCGCGACATGCTGATGGATTTGCTGCGCGGCCGCCAGGCGGGGCCTTTCGACCGGGCGATCGACGTCGCCGTCTCCCGCCTCCGCCGCAAGCTCGAGGATGACGGGCGCAACCCCAGCCTCATCAAGACGGTGCGCGGCGGCGGCTATGTGCTCGCCGCCACGGTGGAGCGCAGTTGAGCGCCGCGAGGCCGACCGCTCCCTGGCGCTTCTGGCCGCAGAGCCTTGCCGGGCGGACGGCGCTCGTCCTCCTGCTGGCGCTCACGGCCGTGCAGGCCGCTGGCCTTACCATCCATGCGCTCGACCGCGTCGATCTGCAGCGCTTCGCCCATGCGCGGGAGATCTCGGCCCGCGCCATCAGCGCCTGGCGCACCGTCATCCTCGCGCCGGGGGACCGGCGGGGGCAGATGCTGGCCGAGCTGGAGCTGCCGCAGGGGCTCGAGGCGACGCTCGACGACGCGCCGCTGGCGCGCCTCGAGCAGCCGCCGATCCCGCCGCCGATCGCGCGGATGCTGCGGCTCGACCTGCTCGGCGGCGGGCCGCCGCGCTTCCGCCCGCGCGAGGTGCTGACCGCCTGGAGCGGGCGCGGGCCGGTCTTCCTGGTCAGCCTGCGCCTGCCGAGCGGGGAGTGGCTGAACCTCCGCGTCAGCCTGCCGCCGCCGCGGCCCTGGCATTCCGAGACTTTCCTCATCGCCTTCTTCGCCATGACGCTGGCGGCGGGGCTGCTGATCAATTGGGCGGTGCGGCGGCTGACCCGGCCGGTGCGTCTGCTGGCCGAGGCGGCGGAGCGGCTGGGGCGCGACGTCAACGCCCCGCCGATGCCGGAGCGGGGGCCGACCGAGGTCGCCAAGGCAGCGCACGCCTTCAACACCATGGCCGAGCGCATCCGTCGCTTCGTCGGCGACCGGACGCAGATGCTGGCGGCCATCGGCCATGACCTGCGGACGCCGATCACCCGGCTTCGGCTGCGCGCCGAGTTCATGGACGACGACGAGCAACGGCGGAAGATGCTGGCCGATCTCGACGAGATGGAGGCGATGGTGGCGGCGACCCTCGCCTTCGCGCGTGACGAGTCGGCCGGCGAGCCGACGGTCGCGCTCGACCTCGCCGCGCTGTGCCGCACGGTGCTGGACGAGGCGGCGGATGCGCGGCCCGGTCTTGCCGAGGCGATCGGCTATCAGGGGCCCGAGCGGCTGGTGGTGCAGGCGCGGCCTGTGGCGCTGAAGCGGGCGCTCGCCAATCTCGTCGGCAATGCGCTGGCCTATGGCGGTGCGGCGCGGCTGGTGCTGACTGCGCCCGAGGGTCCGGGCGGGCCGGTCGGGTTGGCGGTGGAGGACGAAGGGCCGGGCATTCCGGTCGACGAGCTGGAGGCGGTGTTCCAGCCCTTCCGCCGTCTGGAGGCGAGCCGCAACCGGGAGACCGGCGGGACAGGGCTCGGCCTGCCGATCGCGCGGAACATCTTCCGCGCGCATGGCGGCGATGTGGTGCTGCGGAACCGCGAGGCCGGCGGGCTGGTGGCGCTGGCGACCCTGCCGGGGTGAGCCGGTGCGAAACGGCAAGGATGCCGGGAAACCACCGGCCGCCCCGCGCGTCGGCTGCGCATGGAGGATGATGCCGCACCGCCCATGGTCGAGCTGATCGAGGGGCGCCTCGAACGCCTTGGCCTCACCCCGGAGCAGGCGAGCCGCGCAGCGGGGCTCGCGCCCGATTTCCTCGACCGGCTCCGCGAAGGACGGGTGCCGGTGCCGCGTGGCGAACGTTTGCGCCGGCTGGCGGAGGCACTCTCCACCTCCGTCTCCTATCTCGTCGGGTTGGACCCGGACGTGCCGCCGCCAGCCGAGTGGCTGGAGGAGGAGCAGGGCTCCCTCGGCCTGCTGGCGGGCGACGAGGAGGGGTTGCTGCGGGCCTATCGGAAGCTCGAGTTCAGCGCCAAGGCTGCGGTGCTGCTGGTGGTCCGCAGGATGGCCGGGCCCGAGGAGGCGCCGGACGCGGTGCCGGCGAAGCAGGTCAGGTCCGGCCGGGCGAAGCCGTGACCGGGGCGGGGACGGCCCGGAGCCGGCCTACTCGATCCGGATGCCGGCCTGGCGTATAAGGGCGCCGTAGCGCTCGGCGTCGCGCGCCAGCAGGGCACTGGCCTCGGCGCTGGTGCCGCCGCCCGGGAGGAAACCCGCCTCGCGGATGCGCGGGCGGAGCACCGGGTCAGCCAGGGCGGCGTTGAGGGCGGCGGCCCAGCGGTCCCGGATCGGCGCGGGCAGGCCGGCGGGGCCCATCACCATGTACCAGACATTGGCGTCGAAGCCGGGGAAGCCGCTCTCCGCGACGGTCGGCAGATCCGGCAGCCAGTCGATCCGCCCCGGCGTCGTGGTGGCGAGCGCCCGGACCCGCTCGCCGCGGATATGCGGCAGGTAGGTCGGGAAGGTGTCGATGGCGAGGTCGATGCGGCCGGCGAGGATCTCGTTCACCGCCTGGCCGGTGCCGCGGAAGGGGACATGGGTCATGCGGATGCCGGCAGCCATGGACAGCAGCTCGGCCGCCAGATGCTGCTGGGTGGCGACGCCGGAGGAGGCGTAGTTCAGCCCGCCGGGGTTCTCCCGGGCACGGGCGATGAGGCCGGCAAGGTCGCGCGCGGGGGAGGAGGTCGGCACCACGGCCACCAGCGGGACGGTTGCCGCGAGGGCGATCGCCGTCTGGTCGCGGTGGATGTCGAAGGGGGGCGGCGTCATCTGCGGCGGGACGACGGCGGAGGCGCTGACGGTGCTCATCAGCACGGTATGGCCGTCCGGCGCGGCGCGGCTGTTCGCCTGTGCGGCAATGGTGCCGCTGGCGCCCGGGCGGTTCTCCACGGCGATGGGGACGCCGAGGCTCTGCTGCAGGACCGGGGAGAGCAGGCGGGCGATGATGTCCGTGCCGCCACCCGGGGCGAAGCCGACCAGGAGCGTGACAGGGCGGCCAGGCTCCCAGCCCGGCTGGGCGCGGGCGGAGCCGAGGGCGGGAAAGGCAAGGGAGGCGGCCAAAAAGCCTCGGCGCGTGAGCATTCTCGTCTCCTCCACTCCGCTCGAGTGTTAGCCCGCGGGAAGCGAAGCCTTCCCGCAGCGACCATCTCTGCACGGCAGCGCAGGGGAGGCGAGGGCCGGGACGGTCCGACCGGTAAAATCATCCGAAGACAAAGGAACGCCACCCGGGCGAGATGCCCGGGTGGCGCCGAAAACTCAGTGCAGCCTGACTAGGCGGTGGACGTCAGCCGCCACCGGCGCCGCCGCTGCCGCCGCCGCTGCCGCCCGAACCCGAGCCGCCGCCGGAGTCGTTGCTGCCGCCGGTCCCGCCGCCAAGGCTGGGGCTGCCGGGCCGGATGGCGCCGCCGGGGGTCAGCTCGCTACCGCCGGTGCCGGAGCCGAGGCCCATTGGCGCGGTACGACCCGGAGCCGGGGCGCCGCGGCCGGACGGCATGACACCGTCACCGGCGCTGCTCGGTGCGCCTGCACCGCTGCTGACGCCGCCGCTCGGCTGCGGGAGCGTGCCGGGCGCATTCGGCACGGCATTCGGGTTGGTGGTGACCTGGGGATTGGTCGCGGTCTGAGCCTGGGCGTCGACGACGCCGACTGTGGCGAGGCCGGCCAAAGCCGCCGTAAGTATGGCGATGCGTCGCATGCGGTCTCTCCTCATGATCTTGTTGTCATGGAGACAGCGCAATGGGGCCCTTCCGGTTCATTTCACAGACTCGATATACAGAATACTAAACAGCACTAGCGTCCCGTCCATTGCGCCGGACGCCGGGCAAGGAAGCTTTCGACACCTTCATGGAAATCGCTGCTGGTGAAGCACATCGTCACCAGGTCGTTGCCGTCGACCTGACGGGCGGCGAGGCGAAGGCGGCGCATCGCCTCCTTGGTCGCGCGAAGGGTCAGCGGGGCATGGCCGGCGATGGTCCGCGCCAAGGCCTCCGCGCGGGATTGCAGCGCGGCATGGTCGGGCAGGATCTCGGAGACAAGGCCGATCGCCTTTGCCTCCTCCGCTTCGATGAGCCGCGCCGTGTAGATGAGGTCGAGCACGCGGGCGGGGCCGATCAGCGCGGCGAGGCGGCCGTAATTCGCCATCGACAGGCAGTTGCCGAGCGTCTTTGCAATGGGGAAGCCGATGCGGGCATTGCTGGCCGCGATGCGCAGGTCGCAGACCGCGGCGATGGCGGCCCCGCCCCCGGTCGCCGCGCCGGCGATGGCGGCGATGGTCGGCTTCGGGCATTCCTCGAGCGCTGTGAGGACGCGGTCGATGCGCTCCTCATAGGCGAGGGCATCCTCGGGCGAGCGGAATTCCCGGAACTGGGAGATGTCGGTGCCGGCGGCGAAGGCCTTCTCGCCCGCGCCGGTGATGACGATGGCGCGCAACTCGGCGTCGTCGGCGGCACCGAGGGCGATCTCGCGCAGGCGCTCATACATGGGGAAGGTGAGGGCGTTGCGCGCCTGCGGCCGGTTCAGCGTAACGAAGCCGATGCCGTCGCGGCGCTCGTAGAGCAGTTCATCCATGGCCTTGCCTCCCCGTGGGTTCGGGGCAAGGCTATCCGCATCAGGAGGAGCCTCCAACCATGCTGCCGCTTGCGCGCTTCACCGTGCTCGACCTTACCCGCGTCCGTTCCGGCCCGACCTGCGTGCGGCAGCTCGCCGACTGGGGGGCGAATGTCATCAAGATCGAGGCGCCGGACGAGATCGATACGGGCAAGGGGATGGGCGGCGAGCGGCACGGGCCGGACTTCCAGCATGTCCATCGCAACAAGCGCGGCGTGACGATCAACCTGAAGCACCCGGACGGGCTGGCGCTGTTCAAGCGCATGGTCGAGCGGGCCGATGTGGTCGTCGAGAATTACCGGCCGGATGTGAAGGACCGCCTCGGCATCGGCTATGAGGCGCTGGCGGCGGTCAACCCGCGCATCGTGCTCGGCTCCATCAGCGGCTTCGGCCAGACGGGGCCCTACGCGAAGCGGCCGGGCTTCGACCAGATCGCGCAGGGCATGGGCGGGCTGATGAGCGTCACCGGCCTGCCGGGGCAAGGGCCGGTGCGCGTCGGCATCCCCGTCGCCGACCTGACGGCGGGTCTCTACACGGCGATCGGCATCCTGGTGGCGCTGCTGGAGCGGGAGCACACGGGCAGGGGACGCTGGGTGCACACCAGCCTGCTCGAGGCGATGGTCGCCATGATGGACTTCCAGGCGACGCGCTGGACGATGAGGCACGAGGTGCCGCAGCAGGCGGGCAACGACCATCCGACGACGGTGCCGACGGGGCTGTTCCATACCAAGGACGGCATGATGAACCTGGCGGGTGGCGGGCAGGAGATGTGGCGCCGCATCGTCGTGACGCTCGGCATCGAGGAGGCGGCGAAGGACCCCGATTTCGCCACCGACAAGTCGCGGGCGGCCAACCGTGCGGAGACGAATGCGCTGCTGCAGAAGGCGCTGCTCGAGGACACCAGCGCCAACTGGATCGAGCGGCTGAACAAGGCGGGCGTGCCGAGCGGGCCGGTCTATGCGATGGATCAGGTCTTCGCCGATCCGCAGGTGCAGCATCTCGGTATCGAATGGACGGTGCAGCACCCGGCGCTCGGCGAGCTGAAGCTGGTGCGGGCGCCGATGAACCTCGAGGGCGTCGCCCCGCCGCGCCGGCCGACGCCGGAACGTGGCGAGCATACGGCGGAGGTGCTGGCCGAGTTCGGCGTGAGCGAAGCTGAGCTTGCGGCGCTGCGCGAGAAGGGAGCGGTCTGATGCGCATCACCTCCGTCCGCGATGCCGTGGCGCCGATGAGCAGCGCCATCGCCAATGCCTATATCGACTTCTCGAAGATGACGGCCTCCATCGTCGCCGTCACCGTCGAGGATGGCGCGGGGCGCAGCGCCACGGGCTACGGCTTCAACAGCAACGGCCGCTACGCCCAGCCCGGCCTGCTGCGCGAGCGCTTCATCCCCCGCCTGCTGGAGGCGCCGGAAGCGGCGCTCGCCCATGCCGATGGCGGGCTGGAGCCGGCGGGTGCCTGGGCGGCGATGATGCGGAACGAGAAGCCGGGCGGGCATGGCGACCGCAGCGTCGCCGTCGGCACGCTCGACATGGCGCTCTGGGATGCGGCGGCCAAGCTGCAGGGCGTCCCGCTCTGGCGGCTGCTGGCGGATCGCTATCGCGGCGGCGAGGCCGACGGCAGCGCCTGGATCTACGCGGCCGGCGGCTACTACTACCCCGGCAAGGGCGAGGCGGCGCTGGTCGAGGAGATGCAGCGCTACCTCGACCTCGGCTACAGCGTGGTGAAGATGAAGATCGGCGGCGCGCCCGGCACGCCGCTGCGCGATGCGCTCAAGGAGGATATCGGCCGCATCGAGGCGGTGCTGAAGCTGCTCGGCGGCGACGGCTCCCGGCTCTGCGTCGACGTCAACGGGCGCTTCGGCCTGCACGCGGCGCTGGCCTATGGCGCGGCGCTGGAGCCCTACCGCCTGCGCTGGTACGAGGAGCCGCTCGACCCGCTCGACTACGCCACGCATGCGACGCTCGCCGAGCACTATCGCGGGCCGATCGCGACCGGCGAGAACCTCTTCTCCATGCAGGATGCGCGCAACCTCATCCGCCATGGCGGGCTGAGGCCGGACCGCGACGTCCTGCAATTCGACCCGGTGCTGTCCTACGGGCTGGTCGAGTACCTGCGGACGCTGGCGATGCTGCAGGAGCACGGCTGGTCGCCGCGCCGCTGCGTGCCGCATGGCGGGCACCAGTTCGCGCTGAACATCGCGGTCGGCCTCGGGCTCGGCGGCAATGAGAGCTATCCGGAGGTCTTCGCGCCCTTCGGCGGCTTCGCGGACAGCACGCCGGTCGGGGACAGCCGCATCCGCATGCCCGAGGTGCCGGGCATCGGCTTCGAGGCGAAGTCGGCGCTCTGGGCGGTGATGCGGGAGCTCTGAGCCCGCTCGAGCGGTTTCCGTTCGACCTGGCTCACGGAACCCGCCCTGGCCTGTTGTTTGGTCGAGCAAATTACTCCGATCAGGTGACTCCACCTGATCGGAGTTTGCTCTAACGCCGGCTGAGGTCGACCAGGCCGGCGAAGCCCTCCTCGGTGCCGAAGGCGAGCATCGAGCCGGCCGCGTTCCAGCCGAGTGCGGAGACGCCACCGCGGCCGGGCGGCGCCACCGGCACGACCTTGCCGGAGGCGATCTCGGCGATGAGCACGAGGCCATCGGCGAAGCCTGCCGCCACCACCTCATGCTGCGGATGGCAGGCGACGGCGCTGCACAGCACGCCGTCTCCGCCCGCCAGCTCGGTCGGCGCCTTGCCCATCGGGCCGCCGCCGAAGAAGGGCCAGATGACGACGCTGTCGGCGCCGCTCGTTGCCAGCCACCGGCCGCGCGCGGTGAAGTTCAGCGAGCGCGTCTTCGATGGGTAGCCGGACATGCGCATGTGCTGGCCATCGGCCAGGCGCCAGCCATGCAGGGCATTCTCCTGCATCGCCGTCACCACATGCGTGCCGTCCGGGCTGATGGCGATGGCGGCGTGGCTGCCCTTCCACTCCAGCACCCGCGGCTTGTCCTCCTTCGCCGCGACGAACCAGAGGCTCGCCCCGTTGTAATGGCTGGCCGCGACGCGCTTGCCCTTGGCGTCGAAGGCGATGCCGCCGACGGAGCTCGGATGCGTCAGCACCTTGAGCTTCTCGCCGCGGCCGTCGAAGAGATGGAGCTGCTTGCCGACCGAGGCCGCCCGCAGCCCGCTCTCATGGGCGGCGACATGCTCCACCCACTTCATCGTGCCGAGTGCGGCGATCTCGCCGATGCTGCCATCGGCGGCGGTACGGACAAGGCGGCCATCATCGCCGCCGGTGAGGAAGCCGTCCCTGGCATCCGCGACCAGCGACAGCACGGCGCCGTCATGCGCCTCCGCCGTCAGCCAGTCGCCACCGGGCGAGGCGATGCGCAGCGTGCCGTCGCCGAGGCCGAATCCGCAGCGCCCGTCCTTCGTGAAGGCGAGGCCGATGACCCAGGCGCCGAGCTCCTGCGATCGGCCGCGGGCCGAAAGCAGGAAATCGGCGTCGCTCGCCTCGCTCATGCCGGGCTCCAGCGGGCGACCTCGGCATCCACCCGGGCGCCGTCCTCGACCTGGCAGGCCTCGAAGCCGCGGCGGAGCACGGGCCGGTTCAGGTCGCGGCCGATGAAGACGATCTTGGAGCGGCGCGGGTCGCCCTCCTTCACCGGGCCGATATAGTCGCCATCGGCGATCATGTGCACGGCCTGGAAGGCGAAGCGTCGGTCCTCGCCCGCATAGTAGAGGATGCCCTTGGTGCGCAGCAGGTCCTGGCCCTTCTGGGCGAGGAGTTGGGTGATCCAGGCATTGAAACGCTCCGGGTCGACCGGGCGCGAGACCTCGAAAGAGACCGAGTTCACCGCAGAGTCATGCTCGTGCTCGTCCTCGCCCGAGAGGAAGTCCGGCTCGCGCTCCAGGATGCGGGCGAGGTTGAAGGCATCGCGCCCGATCACGCTGTCGATCGGCACGTCGGACTTGGTGCTGCGGCGGATCTCGGCATAGGGGTTGATGGTGCGGATGCGGCGCTCGACCTCGGCGGCCTCCGCCTCGCTCACCAGGTCCATCTTGTTCAGCACGACGATGTCGGCGAAGGCGATCTGCTCTGCCGCCTCGGTGCTGTCCTCGAGCCGGGCGGACAGGTGCTTGGCATCGACGACGGTGACGATGGCGTCGAGCTTCGTCGCGCGCTTCACGTCCTCATCGGCGAAGAAGGTCTGGGCGACGGGGGCCGGGTTGGCGAGGCCGGTGGTCTCGACGATGATGCCGTCGAACCTGCCGCGGCGCTTCATCAGCCCGTTGATGATGCGGATCAGGTCGCCGCGCACGGTGCAGCAGATGCAGCCGTTGTTCATCTCGAAGACTTCCTCGTCGGCATCGACGACGAGGTCGTTGTCCACGCCGAGCTCGCCGAACTCGTTGATCACCACGGCGAATTTCCGGCCGTGGTTCTCGCTGAGGATGCGGTTCAGCAGGGTGGTCTTGCCGGCGCCGAGATAGCCGGTCAGCACGGTGACGGGGACGGGGGAGGCGTCGCTCATCGGGGGCTCCGCGGAATGAGAGGGGACTTGGCCGGGGAATATGGGGCGGGCGGCCACGGAGGGCAAAGGGTGGCGGACCGGGAAGGCGCCCGGCCTTCCGCCCGCCTTGCCCTCCTGCGAGGCGGAGGCGGCCGCTGCCGGGCAGTTCCGGGCTCAGCCCCGGCGCAGCGCCATCTTGGCGGCGACGGCGGCCGAGACGAGGGGTTGCAGCAGCACCGGGCGCCGGTCCGGCTCCTCCTCGATGGCCTGGGCGGCGGCGGCGGCGGCGATGGCGCCGACCGAGGCGAAGATTTCGGCCGCCCGCGCGGCCGCCGCCTGGACATCGGGCAGGGCGGGCAGGGCACGGATATCCGCGATGCAGGCAGCGGCCTCATCCAGCGCGGCCTCGTCCCGCGCATGCCGGCCTTCGGCGCCGAGTTCCTCCAGCAGGGCGGCGCGGCGGGCGGCATCGAGCGGCTCGGCCGGGCTGTGGGCGACGACGAGCCGGCGGAGCGCGGCCTCCAGCACTTCCGCCGCGACGGGACGGGAGATCATGGCATCGAACCCGGCCTCGAGGCAGGCCGTCTCCAGCCGCGGCTCCTTCTCGCCGGCGAGGGCGACGATCAGCAGGCGGGAGATGGGCGGCGGCCAGCCGCGCAGGCGCTTCACGCCCTCGAAGCGGCGGGCGCCGGGGCAGGCCAGGTCCTGCACCATCGCATCGATCGGGATGCGGCTGACGGTCCCCATCGCCTCCGTCCAGTCTGCGGCGAGCAGGCAGCGATGCCCGGCTTCCTCCAACCCTTCGCGAAGCTGGGCCGTATCGGCTGCGGCGGTGCCGGCCAGCAGCAGGGTGAGCGGCCGGATCCGCGGGTCGCCTGCGCGGGCACGGCCGAAATCGACCAGGACCGCGGCCGAGAGGACGGGGAAGCCCGGACCGGCGGCCATGACGCTAGGCCGCCTCGGCCCGGATGGCATCCGCCAGCGTGCCATAGAGCCGCTCGACATGCGGCTGCTCGATGATGAGCGGCGGCGAGAGGGCGATGATGTCCCCGGTGACGCGCACCAGCACCCCGGCATCGAAGCAGCGGCGGAAGACGGCGGTGCCGCGGGCGCCCGGCTTGCCGGGCCGCGGCGCCAGCTCGATGCCGGCGATCAGGCCGAAATCGCGGATGTCGGTGACGTTCGGCAGGTCGCGCAGGCTATGCGTCGCCTCCTGCCAGAGCGGCTCGATGGCCCGTGCGCGGCCGGGCAGGTCCTCGGCGCGGTGCAGCTCCATGGTGGCGATGGCGGCCGCGGCGGCGAGTGGGTGGCCCGAATAGGTGTAGCCGTGGAAGAGCTCGATGCCGGCCGCGGCGCCGTCCACCACCGCATCATAAATGCTGTTCTTTACTGCGACGGCGCCCATCGGCACCGCGGCATTGGTGAGGCCCTTCGCCATGGTCATGATGTCAGGCGTGACGCCGAGCCGCTCGGCGCCGAAATTGGTGCCGATGCGGCCGAAGCCGGTGATGACCTCGTCGAAGATCAGCAGGATGCCATGCTTGTCGCAGATCGCGCGGAGGCGTTCGAGGTAGCCCTTGGGCGGGACCAGCACGCCGGTGGAGCCGGCGATGGGCTCGACCATGACGGCGGCGATGGTCTCGGCGCCGTGCAAGGCGACCAGGGCCTCGAGCGCATCGGCCCGCTCCACGCCATGCTCCGGCAGGCCGCGGGCGAAGAGGTTGGCCTCGATGCCATGGGTATGCGGCAGGTGGTCGACATAGGGCAGCAGGGCGCCGAACTGCTTGCGGTTGCCGCCGATGCCGCCCACCGACATGCCGCCGAAGCCGACGCCGTGATAGCCGCGCTCCCGCCCGATCAGGCGCACGCGGCTGCTCTCGCCACGGGCCTTGTGATAGGCCAGCGCGATCTTGAGGGCGGTGTCGGCGCTCTCCGATCCGCTGTTGGTGAAGAAGACGCGGTCCATGCCGTCCGGCGTCAGTTCCGCGATGCGGGCGGCGGCCTCGAAGGCGATGGGGTGGCCGAGCTGGAAGGTGGGCGCGTAGTCGAGGATGGCGGCCTGCTGCTGGATCGCCTCCTTGATCTCGCGGCGGCCATGCCCCGCATTGCAGCACCAGAGCCCGGCGGTGCCGTCGAGGATCTCCTGCCCGTCGGCCGTCGTGTAGAACATGCCCTCGGCCCGGGCGAGCAGGCGCGGGTTGGACTTGAAGTAGCGGTTGTCCGAAAAGGGCATCCAGTAGGCGTCCAGATTGTTGGGACGCGGCACGTTCATCTCGTTCATCGGGCAGGCTCCGGGCGCGGCTCTCCTATGCTAGGCTCGGGCCGGGAGGAGCGAAAGGCCATGGATGGCAGCCCCTACGACCGGGATTTCACCACCTGGATCCAGGCACAGGCGGCGGCGCGGCCGAACCCGGCGGAGGGGCTCGGCCTGCCCGACCTGATCGACGAGGCAGAGGCTTGGCGAGGCGAGCCGGCCGACGAAGTGCCGAGCCTTCCGGGCCGGATGCCGAAGCCTAGGCTGCCGGTGGCGGCGATGCCGGAGGATGCCGCCGGGAAGCCCGGCCATCCGCCGCACGGCCCGCCGGAGGCCAGCCCCTTCACCCCCGACGGGTCGCTGGACGAGGCCACGCCGCTCGATCCGCTCCCCGCCCGCCTCATCCCGAAGGATTGACCTATGCCCGAAGGCCGCCTTGTCATCGGCAGCAAGCGCTATTCCTCATGGAGCCTGCGCGGCTGGCTTGCCGTGCAGCTTGCCGAACTGGATGTGGAGGAGGTGCTGATCGCCCTCGAGGCAATGCCCTCGGCCGCGATCCAGGCGGCAACGCCGACCGGCCTCGTGCCCTATCTGGAGCATCGCGGGGCGAAGGTCTGGGAGAGCATCGCCATCGCGGAGTACTGCGCGGAGCAGACGCCGGGGCTCTGGCCGGAGGACCGGGTGCTGCGGGCGCATGCGCGGGCCATCGCCGCCGAGATGCATGCCGGCTTCCGCGGGGTTCGGCAGGCGATGCCGATGAATCTGGGCCGCGATTTCACCGGCGGTGGGCGGACGCCGGAGGCGCTGGCCGATATCGCGCGCATTGAGGCGGTGTGGCGGGAGGCGCGGTCGCTCTCCGGCGGGCCCTTCCTCGGCGGGGCATCGTTCGGCCTGGTGGATGCGATGTACGCGCCGGTGGTGACGCGCTTCATCACCTGGCGGCCCGAGCTGCGGGCGGAGGCGTGGGACTATGTCGAGGCCGTCCGCGCGCATCCGCTGGTGGAGCGCTGGTATGCCGAGGCCGCCGCCGAGCCGGAGGCCTGGCATCTCGACAAGTACGAGAATCCGCCGCACGCGCCGAAGCCATGACCTCGCCCATCGGCCGGAGCCTCCGGACCTATTTCGCGCCGGGGCGGGCGCCGGCGCTCGATGCCTTCCATCGCCGCTTCCTCGGCGAGGGGGAGCTCGGCTTCGATATCGGGGCGCATGTCGGCGACCGGGTGGCGAGCTTCCGGCGGCTCGGCGCGCGGGCAGTGGCCGTCGAGCCGCAGCCGCGCCTCGCCCGGCTGCTGCGCCTGCTCTTCGGGCAGGATGCGGGCGTGGCGCGCGTCGCCGCGCTGGTCGGCGAGCGCGAGGGGGAGGCGGTGCTGCGGCTCAACCGCGCCAACCCGACCGTCGCCACGGCGAGCGAGGATTTCATCGCCGCCGCCGATGGCGCGCCGGGCTGGGAAGGGCAGCGCTGGGATGCGGCGCTCACCCTGCCGGTGACGACGCTCGATGCGCTCATCGCCGGGCACGGCCGCCCGGAATTCGTCAAGATCGACGTGGAGGGCTACGAGGCGGCGGCGCTGGCCGGGCTGTCCTCGGCGCCCCGCGGCCTCTCCTTCGAGTTCACCACCATCCAGCGCAACGTGGCGCTGGCCTGCCTCGACCGGCTCGCCGCGCTCGGCTACCGGCACTTCAACGCCTGCCTCGGCGAGGGCATGCAATTCGCCCATCCGGCGCCGATCGCCGCCGAGGCGATGGCGGGCTGGATCACCGTCCTGCCGGCCGAAGCCAATAGCGGCGACGTCTATGCCAGCCTGGAGCCCGCGCGCCTCAGGGATTGACGATGAGGACGAGGAAGATGGCGAAGAGCGCCGGACGCCCCACGCCTCCGGGCCCATGACCTGCTGCGGTGCCGCCCGGTCTGCAGCATGATGAGGATGCCGCAGGGCGCCAGCGCGAAGATCGGGACGAAGCCGGCCTGCAACGGGGTCGGCGTGCCGACCGGCGTCAGGGTGGTGAGGTTCGGCAACACCAGCGCGATGATCATGAGCGGGATGATGACCGGGAAAGAGGCGGCCACGCCGCGCAGGTTGCGGCTCCGCTCCAGGTGCCGCTATCCGCCGAGCAGCAGGCCGAGCCCGACCATACCGTCCGGCACGATCATCGGCACGGCGAAGATCGTGTCGCACCCAAGGGCCCGCGCCTCCTGCGGGCCGAGCATCACGGCCGCGATCAGCGCCACCTCGATGACGACGACGGAGAGCGTCAGGACCAGCGTGCCACAGGGCTCGCCCGGCCGATGCGCGCTCCTCCGCCCCATGCCGGAGGCGAGGCAGGTGGTGACGCCGAGCAGCCAGGCAAAGAGCAGCGTGGCTGCCCGCGGGCCGCCGAAGGCACCAAGCCAGGCGCCGCCGAAGAACCGTAAGGCGGCCGCGCTCCCCAGCCGGCCAGGAGGCGCAGCGCCATCACGCCCCGCCCGCATAAAGGCGGGTGAGGGCGGGATCATAGCCGGCGAGCGGGCGGGAACGGCGCTGCACGCCGAGCGGCGCCAGCCCGGCCAGCGCCACGGCGAGGCGGACCGCCGCCTGGGTGCCGTCGACCAGCGGCACCGCCACCTGCGGCTGCAGCACCGGGGCGAGGCCCGCCAAGGGCCCGCCGGCGAGGATCACCACCTCCGCGCCATCCTCCTCCACCGACTGGCGGCAGAGCTCGACCAGCAACTCCCGCCGTTCCTCCGCCACGAGGCCCGGGTCGCCGCCGAAGGGCGGGCCCATGCGGAAGCCGCAGCAGCGGGCGCGTAGGCCGTGGTGGTCCAGGCAATCCTCGAACATCGGGCGGAGCGCCGCGGTGAAGCTCACCACCGCGAAGCGTCGGCCGAGCATGGCGGCGGCATGGAAGGCCGCCTCGGAGATGCCGAGGACCGGCACGTCGAGCAGTTCCTTCGCCGCATCGAGGCCGGGATCGCCGAAGCAGGCGATGATCGCCGCGTCATATTCTCCCCTGCGTACGGCGAGGGCGGCCAACGTCGCGGGTCCCGCCACGAGCCAGTCCGCCCGCGTTACGATGAGCGGGAGGCCGAAGGGGGCGGAAACCGCCTCGATGGTGGTGCAGGGCGGCGCCACCGCCCGTGCCGCCGCGGCGATCCGGGTGGTGACGCTCTCGGTGGTGTTGCTGTTGACGATCAGGAGCCGGGTCATGCCGGGGAGCATAACCCGGATCTATCTCAGCTCCGACGGATCGGCCCGACCGCCAGCCAGCCTGTGCCGACCGGCATGGCGGTCAGCGGCATCGTGGCGCAGGTATAGAAGGCATGGGCGAGGCTCGGCAGGGATTCCACCGCTGGCGCCGGCGCCGGGGCGGCCTGCTGGCGCCGACCCCGCCGCTGCGGCTGCTGCCGCTGCGCGGCGACACGCCCGAGCAGCGCCGTCGAGGTCGGCGCGGCGCCGCAGCCGAGGCTCGGTGAGACGAGGGAAGGCGCTTCGATCTCCGGCGGCGCGGCGCTGCCGGGGGTGGGGAGGGCAAGGCCGGCAGCGAGAAGGCCGAGGGGGAAGGCCTTCCGCAGCGTAGCAAGGCGTTTAAGATCCATGGGTTGGGGGCTCCCATTGCAGGCCCGTCTCAGCGACTCCGGCCATATCCCCGAAACGTCGATATCCTGCCCCTGTTCCATCTCTTATTGGTGTGGTGCCCATTCGCCACCGCGCGAGGGAACCGATGCCGGTCCCGGCTCTTATCGGGTCCGTCGCAGCCATATCGGCTGGGGCAGGCTGCGAGGGGACCGAGGCGCGATGGCACCACCGACTGACGACGACGAGGTCGATCTGGGCATCAGCCTGGAAACCGTGGCCACGGTCGTCGACCACGCCAGGGCTTTGCAGGGCACCGAGGAGTCCGACCCCGAGCAGCTCTCGGAGGATGACGACAGCGAGGCGGCGCTGCTGCAGGAAGACCCGGACGACATGACGGAGGAATCGCTCGTCGCCTTCATCGACGGGCTGAACCAGGACGAGCAGGCAGCGCTGATCGCCCTCGCCTGGACCGGACGCGGCGACTACGGGCCCGAAGACTGGGAGGAGGCGGTGCGCCTCGCCAATGAACGGAACGAGCAGATGGCCGCCGGCGCCTATCTCCTGCAAATGGACATGCTGGGCGACCTGCTCGCCGAGGGCGTCGCGGCTTTCGGCCTCTCGATCGAGGATATCGAACGGTAGCAGCCAGGCGCGGGCCCGACCCGCGCGGCTGCTGTAGCGGGGCTCGCGCCCGGCCCTGACTGGGGCCGGTCAGAGAAGGTTCGGCGTCGCGGGCAGCGCGGCGATCTCGCGGATCAGCTTCCGCTTCACCGCATTGCCGAAGCTCTGGAAATCCTCGGCGACCACGACGAAGGCGCCGGGCCCGCCGATGACATTCTCGCGGTAGTACTCGTCGAGCGGCACCGGCGGCATGCGGCCGAAGGTCGGGCGGTCGTTCACGATGGGCAGGCCGTTGATGGTGATGCCCTCCGCCACCACCCGGTCGCGGGCGAGCTCCACCGGGCCGCCGCTGTTGTTCACCCCGTCGCCCGAGACGTCGATCACCCGCCGCGTCGCGTCGAAAGGGGCGTCGTTCAGCACCTTCAGCGAAAAGTCGAGGGCGCCCGAGATCGAGGTCCAGGAGAGCGAGGCCCGAGGCGCCTCGGCCAGGCGGTCGGCCCAGCCCTGAGCGTCGGTGGCCGAGGCGATGCGGGTCCAGGGAAGGACCAGGCGCTGGTACTCGGCCCCGGCCCACTCGACATAGGCAAGGCCGACGGCGCCAATCATGCCGCCGCGGATGGCCTCGATCACCGCCGGGTCGGAGACGGCATTGCGGTAGCCCTCGCGCTGGAGCCGGGCTTCGTCCTCATCGACCGAGCGGGAGACGTCGACGGCGAGGACGAGCAGCACATCCACCGGCTCGCCCTCGGCCCGCGCGCGCCCGGGCAGGAGGGCAGCCGCGGCGAGCAGGGCACGACGGCCGAGCCGAATGGTGGTGGAGTACGGCACGAAAGTCGCCTCCTTGACGCTGGACCGTCATGGAAGCGCGGGCGGGGGCGGCGGTTCAAGCACGAACCGCTACCAGAACGATTACAGCCCGGCGAGCACAGCCGCGGCGACACGGGCCACATCCTCCTCGCCGAGGTAGGGATGCATCGGCAGCGACAGCACCTGATGGCAGAGCCGCTCGCTGACCGGCAGGGGCGGCGGGCCGCCGGCGATGCCCTCGGCATGGGCCCCGGCATAAGCCGGCTGGTGGTGCAGCGGCTTCGGGTAGTAGATGGCGGACGGGATGCCGGCCGCCTTCATGCTGTCCTGCACGCGGGCGCGGGCCTCGGCATCGGGCAGGACCACCGTGTAGATGCCCCAGGCGCTGCTGGACCCGGCCGCCACCTGCGGCGTGCGGACCCGGCCGGCGAGATGCGATTCGTACCAGGCGGCGGCCCTCGCGCGCGCCTTGAGCTCGCCCTCGAGCAACGGAAGCTTGGCCAGCAGGATCGCCGCCTGGATCGAATCGAGCCGCCCGTTCATGCCCGTGCGCTGCACCTCGTAGCGGGTCTTGCCCTCGCCATGGGTCCGGAGCGAGCGGTAGAGCTCCGCCCGGTCGGCATCGTTGGTGAGGATGGCGCCGCCATCGCCATAGCAGCCGAGCGTCTTGGTCGGGTAGAAGCTCAGCGCCGTGGCATGGGCATGGGTGCCGAGCCGGCGGTTGCCGAGCGCGCCGCCGAAGGCCTGGGCGGCATCGTCGAGGGCGAACATGCCATGCTTCGCGCAGAGCGCCTCGATCGCGGGCCAGTCGGCCGGCAGCCCGTAGAGGTCGACGCCGATGACGGCACGGGGACGCAGGCGCCCCTCCTTCCGCACCAGCTCCAGCCGGCGCTCGAGGTCGGCGAGGTCGAGGTTGAAGCTGCCCTCCTCCACATCGACGAAGACGGGCGTGGCGCCGAGCACCAGCGGCACCTCGGCCGTCGCGGTATAGGTGAAGGCAGGGAGGAAGACCGCGTCGCCCGGGCCGATGCCCTCGGCCATCATGGCGATCTGCAGCGCATCCGTGCCGGAAGAGACGCCGACGGCATGGCTCGCGCCTGCAAAGGCGGCGAGCCCGGCCTCGATCGCGTCGACCTCGGGGCCCTGGATGAAGCGGCCATGGTCGAGGATGCGGGCGATGCCGGCATCGATCTCGGCCCGGATCAGCGCCTGCTGGGCCTTCATGTCGAAGAAGGCGATGGGGCGGGGTGCGGCTGTGCTCATGCCGGGGGGATAGACCCGTCGGGCAGGCCGGACAAATCAAGGCGCGTATCGAAGCGCAACATCCCTGCGGCATGGGATGCCGCCGGCCCGCGCGTGGCAGCAGGGCCGGGACCGGCCTGGCCGGTCCGTCTTATCCGGGGGGCCATGGCCCCCCGGGTCGAGGAGAGCGCGTGAGCACCCGAACCTGCACCGATGCCGCCCAGCCGGACCCCGTGCCGGAGGCGGCGGCGCCGCGGCTGCGGATCGTCCTCGCCGGGGCCCTGCTGGCGATGATGCTGGCGGCGCTGGACCAGAACTTCGTCAACACCGCCCTGCCGCGGATGGTGAGCGAGCTCGGGGGGATGACGCATCTCTCCTCGGTGGTCACGGCCTTCATGCTGACCTCCACCACGACGACCCCGCTATACGGCAAGCGCTCCGACCTCCATGGCCGGCGGTCGCGGGCATGATAATGCTGCCGCAGGTGGTCGGCATGGTGCTCAGCTCGGTGATCGTCGGGCGGATCGTTTCCCGCCTCGGGCGGAACAAGCCCTTCCTGATGGCCGTCCTCGGGCTGGAGGCGGTGGCGCTGGCCAGCCTTGCCCTCTTCGCCTGGATTGCGGCGGGGCCGGCGGCCTTCCTCGTCTCGATGGGCGCGCTCGGCCTCGGCATGGGAATGCCGAACCTGACGACGGCGGTGCAGAATGCCGTCGCCCACCGCGAGCCCGGCGCGGCGACGGGGGCGATGGCCTTCGTCCGCTCGCTAGGCGGCGCGGTCGGCGTGGCGGCCTCGGG
The DNA here is from genome assembly GCA_902805545.1 of uncultured Craurococcus sp. Lineage (GTDB taxonomy): Bacteria > Pseudomonadota > Alphaproteobacteria > Acetobacterales > Acetobacteraceae > Belnapia. Next base: position 72,267 of record CADCTD010000012.1, read on the forward strand.
GAGGATCATGGCCTCGCGGCTCTCGGCGGCGCTGGCCGGAATCGGCGACGGGTTCGATCCGGCGCGGCTCACCCAGCACGGCATCGAGGCGATGGCAGGGATGAGCCCTGTGCAGCAGGCAGCGGTCGGGGCGGCCTATCGCTCGGCGCTGACGGGTTGCTTCCTGCTCAGCGGCGTGGTGATGACGGCAGCCTTCCTGCTCGTCCTCGGCCTGCCGGAGCTGACGCTGCGCAACAGCCTCGGCGATGCGGAGCGAGGGCGGCACCCCCGCGACAGCCAGGATCATCGCCATGCCCGCCCCCATCGCCCTCGGCATCATCGGCTTCGGCATCATGGGGGAGCGGCTGCTGCGCGCGGCGCTCGACCATGCGGCGGAGAGCGTACGGCCGGTCGGCGTCTGGGACCCGGGCGAGGCGGCGCGCGGACGCCTGGCGGCGGTGCCCGGTGGGGTGCCGATGCTCGCATCGGCCGAGGCGGTGATCGCCGACTGCGACTGCCTCTACATCGCCGCGCCGCCGGCCGCGCATATCCCGCTCGCTGGGGCGGCGCTTGCGGCCGGCCGGTCGGTCTTCCTCGAGAAGCCGCTGGCGACCGACCTCGCCGAGGCCCGAGGCTTCGTCGCCCGGGCGGAGGCCGCGGGCACGCGTGCAGCGGTGAATTTCCCGATGGCTTCCTCCCCGGCGGTCCGCCAGCTCTCCGCCTGGCGCGAGGGACTGGCGCCGGAGTCGCTCGAGATCGAAGTCGCCTTCGCCACCTGGCCGCGCGGTTGGCAGAGCGATGCAGCGAGCTGGCTCGCGCGCCGGGCGGAGGGCGGCTTCACCCGGGAGGTGGTCTCGCACTTCCTCTTCCTCACCCGTCGCCAGCTCGGGCCGCTGACGTTGGAGGAGGCCTCGGCCGACTACCCGCCGGGCGATGGGGCGGAGACGGCGATCCGCGCCCGGCTGCGCGCGGGCGGCGTGCCGGTGCGGCTCGCGGGCAGCGTCGGGACCACGGCGAAGGACGACCACAATGCCTGGACGCTGAACGGGGCGATCCGGCTGCGCGACTGGTCCTTCGCCGAGCGGCTCGGGGCGGATGGCCGCTGGGCCCAGGCGCCGGACGCGCTGCCGAACGAGCGGATGCGGCCGCTGGTGCTGCGGGACCAGCTCGCCGGCGTCGCGGCGATGACGCGGGGCGAGGCGCACCACCTGGCGACGCTGCGTGAGGCGCTGGAGGTGCAGGCGGTGGTGGAGGCGATCCTGGCGGCCGGGCCTCCGCGCGCCTGAGCGTCGCATCATCCGCCTTGGCCGACCGGCCTGCCCGCGCGTTTGCGGGAGGGTTCGTCGGGTCCGGAGGAAATTCCATGTTTCATGATGTCTGCGGCTGCTGCAGTGGCTTGGTCCATCGCCCTGCCACCCGGGGGCGCCGCGCCATGCTGGCCGGTGGCGCCCTGCTGGCCAGCCTGGCCCTGCCGCCCGGCCTTGCGCGGGCGGCGGACCCGGTGCCGAAGACGGATCTCACCCCGGATGCCGCCCTCCGCCTGCTGAAGGCCGGCAACGACCAGTTCCGCACGGAGGCGCCCTTCCGCAGCGTCCAGGGCCGCGAGCGGCGGGTGGAGCTGGCGCGCGGCCAGGCGCCCTTCTGCGTGCTCGTCGGCTGTTCCGACAGCCGGGTGCCGCCCGAATTGTTGTTCGGCCGCGGCCTTGGCGAGTTGTTCATCGTCCGCAACGCCGGCAACACGGTCGACACCGCGGCACTCGGCAGCATCGAATACGGCGTCGGCGTGCTCGGCTGCCCGCTGATCGTGGTGCTGGGGCATGAGGCCTGCGGTGCCGTGGCCGCCGCGGTGGATGTGGTGCAGCGGAACGCGACCTTCCCCGGCGTGATCGGCGAGATGATCCAGCCGATCATCCCCGCCGTGCTCGCGGCCCGCCGCCCCTCCGGCGAGGTCGATCTGAACGACGCGGTGGTGGCGAATGCCAAGCGCGTGGCGACGCGGCTCAGGACGCAGAGCTCCATGGTGCAGCAGCAGATGCGCGACGGCCGGCTGAAGATCGTCGCTGCCCGCTACGACCTCGACGATGGCGACATGAACTGGTTCGAGGAGGCCTGAACCGTCCCGTCGGGCCGGCAGGCGCGGGTGGCTACTGCGCCTTCCGCGCCTCCTCCCCCTCGGCATTGTGGGTGAATTCCGGCACCAGCCGCCCGAGCTGCGCCAGCGCCGTCCGCGCGTTGCCGGCCCGGCTGCTGGCGGCGATCTCGTCGATGGCGCGGCCGACCAGCGCCGGATCCGCGGTGCGGGGCGTCGCCATCAGCAGGCCGCGGAAATCGGTCGGGCGCGGCGGCTCCTGGCCGTGGAACAGCTCCTCGTAGAGCTTCTCGCCAGGGCGGAGGCCGGTGAAGCGGATATCGACATCCTCTTCCGGCCTGAGGCCGGCGAGGCGGATCATCCGGCGCGCCAGGTCGACGATCTTCACCGGCTTGCCCATGTCGAGGACGAAGATGCCGCCCTCGGCCAGTTCCTTCGGCTGGTCGTCGCGGTCCTCGGCGCCGATGACGCTGGCCTGCAGGACGAGGCCGACCGCCTCGCGCACCGTCATGAAGTAGCGGCGCATGTCGGGATGGGTCACGGTCAAGGGCCCGCCACGCTCCAGCTGGCGGCGGAAGAGCGGGACGACGGAGCCGGTGCTGCCCAGCACGTTGCCGAAGCGGACGGTCACGCAGCGCATGCCGCCCGTGGCGCGGGCCTCGCGCTCCAGCGCCTGGCAGTACATCTCGGCGAGGCGCTTGCTGGCGCCCATCACGCTGGTCGGGTTCACCGCCTTGTCGGTGGAGATGAAGACCATCGCCTTGCACCCGACGGAGCGGGCGGCATCGGCCACGATCCGCGTGCCGAGGGCGTTGGTCTGCAGCCCCTCCAGAGGGTCGTTCTCGACCATCGGGACGTGCTTGAGCGCGGCGGCGTGGAAGACGAGCTCGGGGCGGAGCTCCTCCATCAGCCGGCGCATGCGCGGCTCGTCGCGGATATCGGCCAGCACCGCGCGGCGGGGCACGTCCGGGTTGCGCTCGCGGAGCTCGAGGTCGATCTCGTAGAGGGCGAACTCGCCATGGTCGAGCAGGGTGAGCTGCGCCGGGCCGAGGGCTGCCACCTGCCGCGCCAGCTCGCCGCCGATCGTGCCGCCGGCGCCGGTGACGAGGACGCGGCGGCCCTGGATCAGCCGCGCCATGCCCTCGCGGTCGAGCGGCACCTGCGGCCGGTCCAGCAGGTCCTCGATGAGGACGGGGCGGAGCTTGATGGGCGCCTCCTCCTTCGCCTGCAGCGGGTCATCCAGGCGGCGGGCTGCGGGGTCGAGGCTGGTGATGGAGGGGGCGCGGCGGACCGGCACGCCATGGCGGTCCGCCGCATCGAGCAGGCGCTCGAGGGCGAGGCCCTGCACATGGGAGGTGGTCAGCACGATCAGCGCCGGGAGGCGGTTCTCGTCGCGCATCCGGTCGAGCACCGCCGGGATCTCATCCGCCGTGCCGAGGATCGGATGGCCCTGGATGCGCCGCCCCGCCTGGCGGGAGCGCATGGAAAGGATACCGACGACGCGGTAGCCCGGGCTCCGCTCCTGCGCCAGGCCGCGGATGAAGAGGTTGGCGCCGTCGCCCGCACCGACCAGCAGCACGGGCTGGGCGGTGCCGACGCCCTCATGCCCGCGCCGGCCGTGATGCAGCCGCCCGGCAACCCGCGGCGCCCCGAGCAGCAGGCCGAGGGTCAGGGCATGAATCGCCGGGAAGGCGGGGTTCGGCGGCTCCCAGCCCTCCAGCAGGCGCAGCCCGCCGGTGAAGAGGATGGCGCCCATCGCCGCCGCGCCGGCGATGCCGAGCAGGTCCGGCAGGCCGGCATAGCGCCAGTATTGCTGCGGCAGGCGCACCGGCAGCCCGGCGGCGAGCAGCGCCAGCGCCGCCCCGGGCAGGGCCAGCAGCCACCATGCCAGGGCGACCGGCTCCGGCGGCCAGGCGCCGGGCGCGGCCAGCAGCATCGCCGCCGGCAGGGCAAGGCAGGCGAGCAGGCTGTCGAGCAGCAGGTTCAGCAGGATTCGGTGCGGCGCGCGGCGGGCCATGGCGCCGCTATAGGCCGGCAGGCGCCGCTTGGCTATCGACGCTTGGGCGAGCGAGTGCCCGGTAGAGGGTGACGAGCCGTGCCGCCTCCGGCGGCCAGGCATAGCGGGTCGTGGCGGCGAGCCGGCCGGCGGCGCCGAGCCGCGCCCGCCGCTCCGGGCAGGCGAGGTCGCGGACGGCCGAGGCGATGGCCAGCGGGTCGGCCGTCTCCACCAGCCTGCCGCAGCCCGACTCGCGGAGGATGGCGGCGACCTCGGTGGCGAAGGACGGGGCGATGACCGGCAGCCCGGCCAGCATCGCGTCGAACAGCTTGTGCGGCAGGGCGAGTTGGTGGTTCGTCTCGCCCGGCTGGAACAGCACGAGGGCGATGTCGGCCTCCGCCATGAGCGCCAGCGCCTCGGCATGCGGACGCCAGCCGAGGCATTCGATGCGGTGGGCTAGGCCAAGGCGGCTGGCCTCGGCCAGGAACGCCGCCTCCGTGCCGTCGGTGAAGCGGCCGATGAGGCGGAGGCGCGTATCGGCCGGCAGCAGCGCAAGGGCCGCGAGCAGCTGCGGCCAGCCGCGGCTCCGCGTCATCGCCCCGGCATGGACCAGGGTGAGCGGGCCGGGCCGGTGCTCGCGGGGTGCGAGGGCGACGGGAAGGGCATAGTTCCGCACTGCGATGGTGCGGCGGGGGGCGGCGAAATCCTCGGCCAGCCCGTCCTTCGCCACCACCACCGCATCCGCGGCGCGGGCAGCGAGGCGGCAGCCGAGGCGTAGCGCGGCGCGGGCGAGCGGGCGGAGGGGGCGAGGAAGGCGGGAATCGAGGCGGGAGGGGTAGTGCTCATGCACGTCGAGCACGACGCGGGCGCCGCTGCGGCGGGCGGCCCAGATCGCGGCGAGCCAGGCATCCGGCTCGCTGGCGTGCAGGATGCGGGCGCCGCTCGCCGCCGCGCGGCGGGCGAGCCGGGGCAGGTTGAGCAGGCGTCCGCGCCAGCCGGGCGGGCGGCGATAGGTCTCGATGGCGACGCCGGCGACCCGCGCCGGCGCATCCGCCGGGCCCGGGGCGAGGTGGCAGACCGGCCAGCCGGCCTCGGCCAGCGCCGCGGCCTCCTTCCGGACCACGCGGATATCGTCCGGCGGGTGGGCGGCGGAGAGCATCAGGATCATGCGGCGCACCAGGTCTGCTCGGCGAGATGGTCGACCATGCGGCCACCGGCCCGGCCGTCCCAGAGCGGGATCGGCCGGGCGCGCGGCCAGCCCCCGGCGAGGACGATGGCGACGGCCTCGGCCAGGTCCGCGGCGGGGACCAGGCGGCTGGAGCCGGCCTCCAGCGTCACCGGCCGCTCCGTGCTCGGGCGGAGGGTGAGGCAGGGCAGGTCGAGCACCGCCGCCTCCTCCTGCACGCCGCCGCTGTCCGTGGCGACCAATCGGGCGCCGGCGAGCAGGGCAAGGAAGTCCGGATAGGCGAGCGGCGGCAGCACCGCGATGCCGGGCGGCAGGGCAAGGCCATGGGCGGCGAGGCGGGCGGCGGCGCGGGGATGCATCGGCCAGGCAAGGGGCAGGCGCCGTGCCGCGGCGCCAAGCCCGTCGATCAGCGCCGCGAAAGCCGCGCGGTCGTCCACATTGGCCGCGCGATGCAGGGTGACGACGCCGTAGCCGTCCGCGGCAAGCCCGGCCGGCAGCCTCCGGGCGCGGGCAGCGGGGAGCTGGCGGAGCAGCGTGTCGATCATCGCATTGCCGACGGCGCGGACCTCGCCATGCCCCTCGGCGCGGAGGCGGGCGGCGCTCGCCTCGTCCGGCGCCCAGTGAAGGGTGGCGACGGCGTCGATGGCGCGGCGGTTGATCTCCTCCGGCATGTCGGCATCGGCGCAGCGGAGCCCGGCCTCCAGGTGGATCAGCGGCAGGCCGAGCTCGCGGGCGGCCAGCGCCGCGGCGAGGGCGCCATCGACGTCGCCGGCGACGACCACGGCGGCGGGACGGCGGGCCTGCCAGCACCCGGCTGCCGCCATCATGGTGCGGCCGGTGAGCACGGCATGCCCGCCGCCGGCGATGCCGAGGCTGATCGCCGGCTCCGGCAGGCCGAGCGCCGCGAGATGGTCGCCGAAGAGGTTGGCGTCGTGGTGCTGGCCGGTATGGAGGAGGACCGGGCGGAGGGGCAGGCGGGCCTCGGCCAGCGCATGCCAGAGGGCGGCGAGCTTCGGCAGGTTGGGCCGCGCGGCGGCGACCAGGTGCAGTTCCATCAGGCAGCCGCTTCCACCAGGGCGCAGAAGCGGTCGGCGAGGAGGCGCCGGTCCCAGCGCTGCTCGACCTGCCGGCGGCCGGCGCGGCCCAGCGCGGCGCGGCGGGCGGGATCGGCGGCGAGGGCATCGAGCGCCGCGGCGAGGGCGG
>CADCTD010000013.1 GCA_902805545.1 uncultured Craurococcus sp.
CCTTTGGGGATGCTTCAACGGAACCTTGAAACTGGCGCTCTTGGGCGCCAAGTCGGGTTCCCTGCAGCGGAGCGGTTGCTCCTTCCGAACTGGTCGGTGGCGCCTTCGGGCGCGCCGTTGGTGTCTGGAAGTGATGGGCCGTGCGGCTGCAAATCATGATCTTTGTGCCTTCGGGCGCCGGTTCTTTTCCCCGCAGCGATGCGGGGTTACTTTTCCGTCGGCTTTGTGCCGTTCGGGGGAGCCGATCTTTGACAGTCGTATATGTCTTTTGGAAGCAAGCGAGCGCTCGCTTTCGGCCTTGCCTGCCCGTGCTGTCCCGCGAAGGGGCGGTGTCGGTGCGTGGCTTGGGTTTGAGGGAGCGCTTCGCATCGAGAGTGGTGAGCGGAGCCCGGTCGAGAGGCGTCTGCGTGGCCGGGTTTCGGCCCGGTCGCGCGTGATGAACTTGAGAGTTTGATCCTGGCTCAGAGCGAACGCTGGCGGAATGCTTAACACATGCAAGTCGCACGCCCCGGCAACGGGGAGTGGCGGACGGGTGAGGAACGCGTAGGAACATGTCCAGAGGTGGGGGACAACCCTGGGAAACCGGGGCTAATACCGCATACGGCCCGAGGGCCAAAGCCGAAAGGCGCCTTTGGAGTGGCCTGCGTCCGATTAGCTTGTTGGCGGGGTAACGGCCCACCAAGGCGACGATCGGTAGCTGGTCTGAGAGGACGATCAGCCACACTGGGACTGAGACACGGCCCAGACTCCTACGGGAGGCAGCAGTGGGGAATATTGGGCAATGGGCGCAAGCCTGACCCAGCAATGCCGCGTGGGTGAAGAAGGTCTTCGGATTGTAAAGCCCTTTCGGCGGGGACGATGGTGACGGTACCCGCAGAAGAAGCCCCGGCCAACTTCGTGCCAGCAGCCGCGGTAATACGAAGGGGGCTAGCGTTGCTCGGAATCATTGGGCGTAAAGGGCGCGTAGGCGGCGCAGCTAGTCAGGCGTGAAACCCCCGGGCTCAACCCGGGGACTGCGTTTGATACGGCTGTGCTAGAGGATGGAAGAGGGCCGCGGAATTCCCAGTGTAGAGGTGAAATTCGTAGATATTGGGAAGAACACCGGTGGCGAAGGCGGCGGCCTGGTCCATTACTGACGCTGAGGCGCGACAGCGTGGGGAGCAAACAGGATTAGATACCCTGGTAGTCCACGCCGTAAACGATGTGCGCTGGGTGTTGGGGGCCCTAGGCCCTCAGTGCCGCAGCCAACGCGGTAAGCGCACCGCCTGGGGAGTACGGCCGCAAGGTTGAAACTCAAAGGAATTGACGGGGGCCCGCACAAGCGGTGGAGCATGTGGTTTAATTCGAAGCAACGCGCAGAACCTTACCAGCCCTTGACATGGGCCGGACCGGCGCGGAGACGCGCCTTCCCCGCGAGGGGCCGGCCGCACAGGTGCTGCATGGCTGTCGTCAGCTCGTGTCGTGAGATGTTGGGTTAAGTCCCGCAACGAGCGCAACCCTCGCCTCCAGTTGCCAGCGAGTAGGGTCGGGCACTCTGGAGGAACTGCCGGTGACAAGCCGGAGGAAGGTGGGGATGACGTCAAGTCCTCATGGCCCTCATGGGCTGGGCCACACACGTGCTACAATGGCGGTGACAGCGGGACGCCAGGCCGCGAGGCCGCGCCGATCCCGAAAAGCCGTCTCAGTTCGGATCGCACCCTGCAACTCGGGTGCGTGAAGGTGGAATCGCTAGTAATCGCGGATCAGCACGCCGCGGTGAATACGTTCCCGGGCCTTGTACACACCGCCCGTCACACCATGGGAGTTGGTTCCACCTTAAGCCGTTGCGCCAACCGAAAGGGGGCAGGCGGCCACGGTGGGGTCAGCGACTGGGGTGAAGTCGTAACAAGGTAGCCGTAGGGGAACCTGCGGCTGGATCACCTCCTTTCAAGGATGAGGCCGCGATCCGGTGCGTGCATGCGCATCGGTTGCGGTCGATCCTGATGACGACCGAAGTCCTCGGCTGGGCTCCGCTCTCCACTCTCGATGCCCCGACATCCTGCCCACGCCGCGCGCGCCGCAAGGCGCGCTCGGCCGGTGTTCGATGCGGGCGCGCATCGGGATGCCCCGGATGGGGGTGCTCGGCTTCGGCCGTGCGCCCGTCGTCCGGGACCGCTTCCAAAAGACAGGCCTCGCCGGTGCTATGCGTCGGCGAGGCCTTTGTTCTTTCACAGGTGAATCCGGAATTGGTTGTGTAGTTTTGAGAATGTGAGTGCGCGCGGATGGTGCGGCTTCCACAATCTCTCATGCGGGATGGTGCGTGCTCTTCGTTGGGCGCGGCTCGGTTCTGCGTGCGGGCGGTGGCGGTTGCGATCCGGAGCGTGATAAGGGCGTCCGGTGGATGCCTTGGCGCCGAGAGGCGATGAAGGACGTGGCACGCTGCGAAAAGCCGCGGGGAGATGCGAGCGATCGTTGATCCGCGGATGTCCGAATGGGGAAACCCCTCCCTTTTGGGAGACCCCGGGCCGAATCCATAGGCGCGGGGGGCTAACCCGGGGAACTGAAACATCTCAGTACCCGGAGGAAAAGACATCAACGGAGATTCCGCGAGTAGTGGCGAGCGAAAGCGGAGCAGGCCAGTGGCCTTTGCGAAAGAAGCCGAAGGATCTGGAAAGGTCCGCCGCAGCGGGTGACAGCCCCGTAGGCGTAGTGTTCGCAAGGGTCCTCGAGTAGGGCGGGGCACGTGAAACCCTGTCTGAACATGGGGGGACCACCCTCCAAGCCTAAATACTCCTCGGCGACCGATAGTGCACGAGTACCGTGAGGGAAAGGTGAAAAGCACCCCGACGAGGGGAGTGAAACAGACCTGAAACCGGACGCCTACGAGCAGTCGGAGCCCCCGCGTGGGGTGACGGCGTACCTTTTGTATAATGGGTCCGCGAGTTTCTGTCGGCGGCGAGCTTAAGCCGCGAGGCGCAGGCGCAGCGAAAGCGAGTCCGAACAGGGCGCCCAGTCGCCGGCAGAAGACCCGAAACCGGGTGATCTAGCCATGGCCAGGCTGAAGGTGCGGTAACACGCACTGGAGGGCCGAACCCACGCCTGTTGAAAAAGTCGGGGATGAGCTGTGGCTAGGGGTGAAAGGCCAATCAAACCCGGAAATAGCTGGTTCTCCGCGAAATCTATTGAGGTAGATCGTCGCCCGGTCGCCCCCGGAGGTAGAGCACCGGAAGGGCTAGGGGGGCCCAAAGCCCTACCAAACCCTACCGAACTCCGAATGCCGGGGAGCGCAGGGCGGCAGACAGACAGTGGGTGCTAAGGTCCATTGTCGAGAGGGAAACAGCCCAGACCGCCGGCTAAGGCCCCCAAATGATGGCTAAGTGGGAAAGCATGTGGGACGGCCACAACAACCAGGAGGTTGGCTTAGAAGCAGCCATCCTTTAAAGAAAGCGTAATAGCTCACTGGTCTAACAGCTGTCCCGCGGCGAAAATGTAACGGGGCTCAAGCCATCTGCCGAAGCCGCGGACGCGCCAGCGATGGCGCGTGGTAGCGGAGCGTTCCCTAGGCCGGCGAAGCCGCACCGCGAGGTGCGGTGGAGGCATGGGAAGTGCGAATGCGGACATGAGTAGCGACAAACAGGGTGAGAACCCCTGTCGCCGAAAGTCCAAGGGTTCCTGCGCAAGGCCAATCCGCGCAGGGTGAGCCGGCCCCTAAGGCGAGGGCGAAAGCCGTAGTCGATGGGAACCAGGTCAACATTCCTGGGCCCGCCAGACGTGACAGCCGCGAAGCCGTGTCGCCCCTTATCGGATTGGGGCGGCTGGGGGAGCGGCTCGGGAAACAGCGCTGGCGATATGGACCGTACCCGAAACCGACACAGGTGGACTGGTAGAGCATACCAAGGCGCTTGAGAGAACGATGCTGAAGGAACTAGGCAAATTGCTCGCGTAACTTCGGGATAAGCGAGACCCATGCTTGCGCAAGCAGGTGTGGGTGGCACAGACCAGGGGGTGGCGACTGTTTAGTAAAAACACAGGGCTCTGCGAAGCCGAGAGGCGACGTATAGGGCCTGACGCCTGCCCGGTGCCGGAAGGTCAAGGGGAGGGGTGAGAGCCCCGAACCGAAGCCCCGGTAAACGGCGGCCGTAACTATAACGGTCCTAAGGTAGCGAAATTCCTTGTCGGGTAAGTTCCGACCTGCACGAATGGCGTAACGACCTCCCCGCTGTCTCCAGCATCGGCTCAGCGAAATTGAACTCCCCGTGAAGATGCGGGGTACCCGCGGTCAGACGGAAAGACCCTATGAACCTTTACTGCAGCTTGGCAGTGGCGCCAGGAAGGGGCTGTGTAGGATAGGTGGGAGCCTGCGAAGCGGAGGCGCCAGCTTCCGTGGAGGCGCCCTTGAAATACCACCCTGCCGCTTTCTGGCGTCTAACCGGGCCCCGTGATCCGGGGCCGGAACCCTGCCTGGCGGGCAGTTTGACTGGGGCGGTCGCCTCCCAAAGCGTAACGGAGGCGCGCGACGGTGGGCTCAGGCCGGTCGGACATCGGCTGCTGAGTGCAAAGGCACAAGCCCGCCTGACTGCGAGCGCGACGGCGCGAGCAGAGACGAAAGTCGGCCTTAGTGATCCGGTGGCCCCGCGTGGAAGGGCCATCGCTCAACGGATAAAAGGTACTCTAGGGATAACAGGCTGATCTCCCCCAAGAGTCCACATCGACGGGGAGGTTTGGCACCTCGATGTCGGCTCATCGCATCCCGGGGCTGGAGCAGGTCCCAAGGGTTCGGCTGTTCGCCGATTAAAGCGGTACGTGAGCTGGGTTTAGAACGTCGTGAGACAGTTCGGTCCCTATCTGCCGTGGGTGTAGGAGACTTGCGAGGATCTGTCCCTAGTACGAGAGGACCGGGATGGACGTACCTCTGGTGTACCAGTTGTTCCGCCAGGAGCATCGCTGGGTAGCTAAGTACGGACGGGATAACTGCTGAAGGCATCTAAGCAGGAAACCCCCCTCCAAACGAGGTCTCCCTCGAGGGCCGTGATAGACCATCACGTCGATAGGCCGCAGGTGGAAGTGCAGCAATGCATGCAGCCGAGCGGTCCTAATCGCCCGATAGATCTCCACCACACCACCACCAAGCAGCCGATCCCCTCAACAAGGATCAGCACCGCACGCAGCACCAAGCCGCGCACACCACACACAACCCAATACCCAAACCAACCATCCCATCACCCCATCCAGGATCCTGTTCGGTGGCCCGGTGGTCATCGCGGGGATGATACACCCGATCCCATCCCGAACTCGGCCGTGAAACACCCCAGCGCCCATGGTACTGCAGCTCAAGCTGCGGGAGAGTCGGTCGCCGCCGGGCCACCCAACAGGATCACACGGATACAGAAAAGCCGCCGGCCCTTTCCAGGGCCGGCGGCTTTTCTGCGTTCATCGGGCTCCTATCGGCCAGCGCCAAAGCCGTTGAAGGTGCAGCCCTTGCTGCGCCGGGCGGTGCTGGCGGGCGGCTTCGGCGGCGTGGACGTGGCGCCGGAGGCCCAACGCCGCTGACCCGAGATGCCGGTCCTGCTGGTCTTGGGGCATGCCAAGGGCGTCCTCGACCACCATCCGGCGCGGAGCGAATGCGAGCTGCCGCCGAAGCCCTGCAAGCAGGAGGAGCTGATGGCCCCGATGCTGAACCTGCTCGGGGCGCGGATGGGCTGAGGCCTGCGCCCCGTCCCGCCGCGGCGATCACCGGCCACGGCAACTGGCGCGGCAGCCACCCGTTCGGCCAGGGCACCCTTGATGACGGAGCCTCGCCATGCTGACCGCCCTTCTTGTCTTGCTGGCCGTAGCGATCCTGCTGGTGCTGCTGCAGCGCCTCGAACTGCGCAGTGTCTTCCCGCGCCGCCGCGACCGGCGGAACCTGCCGTAGCCAGGCCCGAAAGGTTGGAGGAGGCCGACCGGGAGGAGGTCGCCTCCTTCGCCGCCCCATCAGCCGCGGTATCCTCCGCCGCCAGGGCGAGGAGGGGTCGGAATGCCCTGGCGGCTCGCGGCTCCGGTCAGGCATTGCTGGCCGCGGCGCCATCATTGCCCCGGTAACCACCGAGAGGCGCTGCGCCGCACGCTGCCGCAAGGATGCCCGGCGCGCGGCGTCAACGCCGGTGCCGGCTATTGCCGCGGCTTGCAAACTGTGAACCCCGGGCGAATGCAGCTCCTCACCGAGCGGGTCGTGCCGCCGGTGACGGCGGCGCCGTGGTCGGCGAAGCCCGGCGGCGCGACGCGGCTCAGGGCTGCCCGGAACCGCCCGCGGCGCCGTAGACCTGGCCCGTCGCATAGCTCGCATCGGCTGCGGCAAGCTGGACGTAGATGGATGCCAGCTCCGCCGGCTGTCCCGGCCGGCCCAGGGGCGTCATGCCGCCGAATTTCTCGAGCATTTCCATCGTCGCCCCGCCGCTCACCTGCAGCGGTGTCCAGATCGGCCCAGGTGCGACGCCGTTGACGCGGATCCCCTTCGGCCCGAGCTGCTTCGCCAGCGACCTGACGAAGCTCGTCGTCGCCGCCTTGGTCTGCGCATAGTCGTAGAGCTCGGCCGATGGGTCGTTGGCCTGAACGGAGGTGGTGGCGATGATGGAGGCGCCCGGCCGCAGATGCGGCAGCGCCGCCTTGATCAGCCAGAAGGGCGCGTAGATGTTGGTCTTCATCGTCGCGTCGAAATCCTCGGTGCTGACATCGAGGATCGAAGCCCGCGTCTGCTGGCGCGCCGCGTTGCTGACCAGGATGTCGAGCCCGCCGAGCCCGCGCACCGCATCGGCGACCAGCCGGGTGCAGAATGCCTCGTCCTGCAGGTCGCCCGGCAGGGCGAGGCCGAGCCGCCCCTCCGCCTTGATCAGCGCCATCACCTCGCCCGCATCCGCCTCCTCGTCGGGCAGGTAGTTGATGGCGACATCGGCGCCCTCGCGGGCATAGGCGATGGCGGCGGCGCGCCCCATGCCGGAATCGCCGCCGGTGATCAGCGCGCGCCGCCCGGCCAGCCGGCCGGAGCCGCGATAGCTTGTCTCGCCATGATCCGGCCGCGGCTCCATCCGGCTGGCGAGGCCGGGCCAGGGCTGCGACTGGCGCTGGAAGGGCGGCTTCGGATAGCGCGTGGTCGGGTCGGTCATCGGCTGGGCCGTGTCCTGCGGCTGCGCCCGCGCGGTGTCGCTGGCCGAGGCGGCGGCGACGGCGAGGCCGATCCCGGCCGCGCTCACGGCCTGCCGCCGCGACATCGGATTGTCGTCGTTCATGCGGATTGCCTCGCTTGAAGGGTGTCGGCGGCCCGAACGTGTCAGGCGCCGCCCCAGTTCATCGTCAGCCCGCCATCCATCACCCAGGTCTGGCCGGTGACGTAGTCGGCCGCGTCGGAGGCAAGGAAGACGGCAAGCCCCGCGATCTCCTCCGGCCGGCCGGGGCGGCGCCAGGGGATGGCCTTCATGCTCTCCTCCCGCGCCTTCGGGTCGTCCATCCGCTTCTGCGTCATCGGCGTCTCGATCAGGCCGGGGGCGATGGCGTTGACGTTGATCCGGTCGCCCGCGACCTCCACCGAGAGGCTGCGGACCAGCGAGTTGAGCCCCGCCTTCGCCATGCCATAGGGCGCGCTGCCCGGGGTCGGCAGGTGCCCGGCGACCGAGCCGGTGAAGACGATCCGCCCGGCCCCGCCATCGGCCCGGCGCTGGCGGATGAAGGCGCGGGCGCAGTAGAGCGGGCCCATCAGGTCGGTCCGCAGCACCTGCTCCATCTTGGCGTCGTCCATGTCGGCGACGGGCATGCCGCTCATCCCCGTTCCCGCATTGGCGAAGAGGATATGCGGCACGCCGAGCGCCCGCGCCGCGCCCTCGAATAGCGCCTGGACGGAGGCCGGGTCGCCCACATCCGCCTGCGCGACATGCGCGCGCCGGCCCGCGGCCTCGACGCGCCGCCGCGTCTCGCCGGCGCCATCGGCATCGCTGTGATAGGCGATGGCGACATCCGCCCCGGCTCGAGCGAAGGCCTCTGCCGCGGCCTGGCCGATCCCGCTATCGGCGCCGGTAATGATGGCGATCCTGCCCTGCAGCATCATGGCGTGATTCCTCTCCCGCTTCGGAGAGAGGCAACTCGCCACGCCCGCACGGGCGCCATGACATGACGGAGAGGCGAGCCTCAGCCCAAGCGGCGCAGCGCCCGGTCGATGAAGGCCTCGGCGCTGCCGAGATAGGCGGAGGGATCGGTCAGCCGCGCCACCTCCCCGGCGGAGAGCCGCGACCTGACCTCCTCCTCCGCCATCAACGCCTCGGCGAGCGGGATGCCCTGAGCCAGCGCCGCATCGCAGGCATGGTGGACGGCATGATGCGCCGCCTCGCGCCCGAGCACCGGCGCCAGCCCCATCATCACCGCCTCGGCGACGATGAGGCCGCCGGTGCTCTCGAGGTTGCGGCGCATGCGCGCGGCATCGACGGTCAGCCCCTCGGCCAGCACGCGCGCCTGGGCCAGCGCGCCATGCGCCAGCAGGAAGGCCTGGCCGATCGCCAGCGGCTCCGCCTGCCACGGCCCGGTGCCGCGCTCCTGGTCCTGCGCCATCGCCGCCTGCATCTGCGGCACCAGGGCCTGGACGCCGCGGGACTGGGCGATGATGTACTCGCAGGAGATCGGGTTGCGCTTCTGCGGCATGGTCGAGGACCCGCCGCGCCCCTCCTGATGCGGCTCGGCGACCTCCGCCACCTCGGTCTGCATCAGCAGGATCACGTCGGTCGCCATCTTCGAGAGCGCGCCGCACAGCAGGCCGAGGAAGGAGACCGCCTCGGCGACCCCGTCGCGCGCCACATGCCAGGGGATGTCCGGCAGGGCGAGGCCGAGCTCCCGTGCGAGCTCCTCCTGCACTGCGAGCCCCTGCGCGCCGAGCGAGGCGAGCGTCCCCGCCGCGCCGCCGAATTGAAGCCGCTCCAGCCGCGGGCGGAGCTGGTCCACCCGCTCCACCATGGTGACGAGCGGCGAGAGCCAGACGGCCACCTTGTAGCCGAAGGTGACGGGCAGCGCGTGCTGCAGATGGGTCCGCCCTGCCATCACCGTGCTGCGATGCCGCCGCGCCAGCGCAGCCAGCCCCGCATTCACCGCCAGCAGCTCGGCGCGGATGAGGTCGAGCCCGGCGCGCATCTGCAGCACCACGGCGGTGTCCATGATGTCCTGCGTGGTCGCGCCCCAATGCGTCCAGCGCCCCGCCTCCGGCCCGGCGAACCGGCTGAGCTGCCGTACCAGCCCGACCACCGGGTAGCCGGTGTTGCGCGTCGCCGCCGCCAGCGCCGCGAGGTCCAGCCGCTCCGCCCGCGCCGCCGCCGTGATCGCCTCGGCGGCCTCCGCCGGCACGATGCCGAGCCGCGCCTGGGCCCGCGCCAGCGCCGCCTCCACATCCAGCATGTGCTGAAGGAGGGCCATCTCGCCCATGCAGGCCCGCATGGCCTCGGTCCCGTAGAGGGCGCCGAAGACGGGGCTGTCGGCCGGGTTCACGGTCATGCCTGGCGGCGCTCCTCGGTCCAGTCGCTCGGCCGCGCGGCCTCGAGCGGCATCTCGGCCCCGAGCCCTTCGACGAAGGCGACGCCCTGGTCGGGATAGAGGCAGACCTCATGCGGCTTGCGGTCGCCGAAGGCCCAGATCACCAGCTCCGCCGTGCCATCATTCTCGAAGGCATGCGGCTCCGGGTCGTCGGGGCGGTAGCAGAAGGCGTCGCCGGCCTGGACCGGGATGCGCTCATCCCCGTGCAGGAGGGTGCCACTGCCTGCCATCACCACCAGGATCTCCTCCTGGAACAGATGCCGGTGGCGGCGCGAGGAGCGGCAGCCCGGCGCCACCGTCTGGATGATGAGGCCGATGCCCTGGCTGCCGAGCCGGCGCCCGACATCCGCCATGCGCCCGCGGATGGGGTCCTCGAAGGCGTAGTCGAAGGGCGGGATCTCCGCGATGCGGACCTGGCGTAGCGCCATCTCAGACCTCGAAGAATACCGTCTCGCCCTCGCCCTGCAGCCGCAGGTCGAGCCGCCACACCCCATCCCCTGCCTGTTGCGCGATGACGGTGCCGCGCCGGCCGGCCGGGATGGCGTTGAGGACCGCATCCTGCTCGTTCAGCGGCTCCCCGGCGAAGTAGAGCCGGGTGACGAGCTGCTTCAGCAGGCCGCGGGCGAAGAGCGAGATGGCGATATGCGGCGCCTGGAAGGCATTGCCCTCCGCCGGCACCGGCCCCGGCTTCAGCGTGACGAAGCGGAAGCGCCCGGCCTTGTCGGTGGCGCACCGGCCGTAGCCATGGAATTCGCCCTCGTAGCTGCCCGCCGGATCGGCCTGCCAGATCTCCACCATGACATCGGCGCAGGGCGCGCCGTCGCCATCGGCGACCCTTCCCTCGATGGCGATGCGCTCGCCGGCGATGGCGGCGTTCGGCCCGTTCGAGCGCAGCAGGTCCGCCCATTCCGGGAAGTCGATCAGGTGCCAGTAGGGGCCGGCGGTCTGCGAGGCTGTGGCACTCATGGGCGGCAGATCTGGCCCTCCCTGCCTCTCGGCGCTCCGGTCATCGGAGGCCTGGCTCATGCCGGGTTCTCCATCGGCGTCGCATCCCGCCCGCGCAGCACGATGTCGAAGCGGTAGCCGAGCGCATGCTCGGGCTCGGTGACGTCGAGGTCGAAGGCAGCCACCAGCCGCTCCCGCGCCGCCGCGTCCGGGATGCAGTTGTAGATCGGGTCGAGCGCCAGCAGCGGGTCGCCCGGGAAGTACATCTGGGTGATCAGCCGCTGCGCGAAGCCGGCGCCGAACAGGCTGTAATGGATGTGCACCGGCCGCCAGGCATTGTGGTGGTTGCGCCAGGGGTAGGCGCCGGGACGGATCGTCGTGTAGCGGTACCAGCCTTCCGCATCGGTGAAGACGCGGCCCTCGCCCTTGAAGTTCGGGTCGAGCGGCGCGTCGTGCTGGTCCCGCTCGTGGTTGTAGCGGCCGGCGGCATTGGCCTGCCAGACCTCGACCATGGCGCCGGGGATGGGCCGCCCATCCTCGTCCAGCACCCGCCCGGCGACGGCGATGCGCTCGCCCTGCGCCTCCCAGCCCAGGCCCTTGGCCAGGTTGTGCGTCGTCTCGTAGAGGGCGGGGCGCATGCGCGGCGCGCTGGTCTCGGTCAGGGTCTGCGGGATGCGCAGCAGCGGCTGCTTCGGATGGCGCTTGTGGGTGCTGCCGTATTCCGGCGCGTCATAGGCCGGCTGGGTGCCGGGGGCGGGCTGGCGGTAGCTCATCCCTCCATCTCCTTCAGGGCGTCCTTGGCGAGCTTGAGGGCGGTGTTGGCCGTCGGCACACCGGCATAGGCGGCGACCTGCAGCAGCACCTCGCCGATCTCCTCCGGCGTCACGCCGGTGTTGCGCGTCGCCCGCACATGCAGCCGGAACTCGTCGTGATGGCCGAGTGCGGCGAGCATGCCGAGGCAGAGCAGGCTGCGGTCGCGGTGGGAGAGGCCCGGCCGCGTCCAGACCCGGCCCCAGACGCCCTCGAGGATGAAGTCGCGGAAGGGCAGGTCGAGCGCCGTCAGCCCTGCCTCCGAGCGGTCGACATGCGCATCGCCGAGCACCCGCCGCCGCACTGCCATCCCCGCCTCCGCGGCAGCCTCGGGCAGGGCGGTGGCGAGCTTCATATGGGCGAGGACGGCGCGCGTCATCGCCTCCTCCCGCTCGAGATTGGGGATGTGCCCGGCCTCGGCGATGACGACGAGCCTGCTGCCGGGGATCGCCGCATGGATCGCCTGGGCTGCCGCGAGCGGCGTCGATTCGTCGCGGTCGCCGACGATGACCGTCGTCGGGCAATGGATGCGCCACTCCCGCGGCGCGAGGTCGCGCAGCGCCGCCGCGCAGCCGAGCCAGCCGGCCGGGTCGGTCGCCAGCAGCATCCGCCTCAGCCCGCGCGAGGAGGCGAGCGAGCGGTCCACCACCCAGCGCCCGAGCGTCGCCTCGGCGACGGCCGCCATGCCGCCGGCGGCGACCGCATCCATCCGCCCCTGCCAGTTCGCCGGCCCGCCGAAATCGAGGGCCGTGTCGCAGGCCATCACCGAGAGCACCCGCTCCGGCGCCTCGGCCGCCATGCGCAGCGCGATATGCCCGCCGATCGAGACGCCGCCCACATGCGCCGCGCCGATGTCGAGCGCATGCAGCAGCGCCAGCGCGTCCTTCACCAGCCGGTCCATCGTGGTGGGGCCGGGCGTCGCCTCGGTCAGCCCATGGCCGCGCATGTCCATGCGGATGACGCGGTGGCGCCTGGCCAGCGCCTCCGCCTGTGGGTCCCACATGTGCAGGTTGGTGCCGAGGCTGTGCAGCAGCAGCACCGGCGCGCCGGAGGCCGGGCCGGAGACCTCGGCATGGACGGCGATGTCGTCAAGCTGGATGAACATGCCTTGCCTTTCTCCCCTGCCGGAGACTCGCCCGCCCATTCAGGCCGGTCAATGGCCCCGCCCATGGGCATCACATCCGGGTGAGTTTGATGGAATATCGCAACGGATTTTCAACTAGCGGGTAGTATACTCACGCTATGGACCTTCCCATGACGACTTCCATGCCGACTGAGAAGGCCCTCAAAGCCGCGCCGACCTGCGACGGCTGCCGCAGGGGCACGGGCCTTGATTTCCACCTCGCCATGGCCTTCCAGCCGATCCTCGATGCCGATCGCGGCGGCCGGGTCATGGCGCATGAGGCGCTCGTCCGCGGGCCGGAGGGGCAGGGTGCCGGCTGGGTCATCGACCAGGTCTCGCCCGAGGGCCTCTATGCCTTCGACCAGGCCTGCCGCATCGCAGCCATCGAGGAGGCGAGCCGCCTCCGCCTGGCCGAGACCGGCGCCCAGCTCGCCATCAATTTCCTGCCGAACGCGGTCTACAACCCCGTCGCCTGCATCCGGGCGACGCTCGGCGCCGCGGAACGCACCGGCTTCCCGCCCAGCCGCCTGATCTTCGAGGTCAGCGAGCGGGAGCGGGTGCAGGACCCGTCCCACCTCCTCCGCATCTTCCAGGCCTACCGGGAGATGGGCTTCACCCTGGCGATCGACGATTTCGGCGCCGGCTATGCCGGGCTGGAATTGCTCGCCGACCTGCCCGTCGACTTGGTGAAGCTGGATATGGCCCTCGTCCGCGGCTGCGACACGCATCGCCGCCGCCAGATCATCCTCGCCAGCATCGTCGCCGCCTGCCGGGAGCTTGGCGTGCAGGTCATCGCCGAGGGCATCGAGACCGAGGAGGAATGCGCGACCCTCCGCGGGATGGGCATCGGCCTGTTCCAGGGCTACCTCTTCGCCCGCCCCGGCTTCCGCAGCCTGCCCGTCCCGGCCATCACGCCCGCCCTCAAGCCAACAGCCGCACCAGCCACAGGCTGAGCGCCGGGAAGAGCACACAAAGCGCCAGCCTGACGACATCCGTCGCCAGGAAGGGCAGCACTCCCCTGTAGGTCCGCGCGATCGGCACGTCCCGCGCCAGCGAGGACACGACGAAGACATTGAGCCCGATCGGCGGCGCCGTCAGCCCGATGCCGACCACGATCAGCACCAGGATGCCGAACCAGATCGCCGTTTCCTCCGTGCTGGCGAGGCCGAAGTCGAGCGCCGTCACCACGGGGAAGAAGATCGGCAGGGTGAGCAGGATCATCGCCAGCTCGTCCATCACCGCGCCGAGCAGGATATAGGCGAAGAGCAGCAGCGCCAGCACGCCATAGGCCGGGTAGTTCTGCTCCGAGATCCAGAGCGCCAGCAGCTCCGGCGCGGAGGTGAGCGCGAGGAAAGCGTTGAACACCTCCGCCCCGAGCAGGATGACGAAGATCATCGCCGTCGTCTCGGCCGTCGCCAGCAGCGCCTCGCCCGCCTGGCGCAGGCTGAGCGTCCGCCGGGCAAGGCCCACGGCCAGCGTCGCGATGCAGCCGACGGCGGCACTCTCGGTCGGGGTGAAGACGCCGCCATAGATGCCGCCCACCACGACGACGGCGATCAGCATCACCGGGATGACGTTCAGCAGCGCGGCCCGCCTCACCTCCGGCGAGACGCTCGCGGCCGCCGGCATCAGCGCCGGCCGCAACCGCGCCAGCACCGCCAGCGTGAGGAGGTAGAAGCCGGTCGCCAGCAGCCCGGGCACCAGCGCCGCCATGAACAGCTTGGCGATGTTCTGCTCCGTGCTGATCGCATAGACGACCAGGATCACCGAGGGCGGGATGAGGATGCCGAGCGTCCCGCCGACCGCGATCGCCCCGGTCGACAGCCCCGGATCATAGCCGTAGCGCCGCAGCTCCGGCAACGCCGCGCGGCCGAAGGTCGCCGTGGTCGCGACGCTGCTGCCGCAGACCGCGCCGAAGCAGGCGCAGGCGCCGATGACGCCCATCGCCATCCCGCCCGGCTTGTGCCCGAACAGCGCATTGGCCGCGGCGAAGAGGTCGCGGGCCAGCCCGCCCCGCTCCGCCAGCGCCCCCATCAGGATGAAGAGCGGGATGACGGAGAGGGTGTAGTTGGCGAAGAGGAAGTAGGGCGTCGTCTTCAGGTAGTTCAGCAGCGTCGCCGCATCGACGATGGTGACGTAGCCGCCCATCCCGACCAGCAGCATCGCCAGCCCGACCGGGCAGCGCAGCGCGATCAACCCGAGCAGCGCGGCGAAGCCGAGCGCCGCCTGCAGGAACTCCGGCGCCATCACTCCTCCCATCACTCCTTGCCCTGGGCCAGCCGCACCACCCAGAGCAGGGCCGCCACCGCCGTCAGCGCGAAGCCGCAGGCGCCGAAGCCGACCGCCCACCAGGTCGGCAGGCCGAGCACCATGGTCGTCGTGCCGGTGCGCAGCGTCTCCCGCGCCCCGACCAGGAGCCGCTCCGCCAGCACCACGGCGACCGCGGCCCAGACCAGCATCCAGAAGGCATCGATGACCTGCGCCGGCCGCCGCGGGAGCCAGGTGGTGAAGCTGTCGACCAGGATGTTGGCCCGCTTCAGCGTGCCATAGGCAAGGAAGGCCAGCACGGAGAGGCCGGAGCCGAGGGAGACCAGCTCGAAATCCCCCTGCACCGGCTGGCTGGTGGCCCAGCGGCGCGCGACGCTGAAGGAGGTCAGCAGCGCCGTCGCCAGCAGCACGAGGCCGCCCGCCGCCGCGACCAGGGTGGCGACCCTGGCGACCACGCCCCCCCGGCCGGCCATGCGCGCCTCAGCTCACGCCTTGGCCGAACTGCGCGACCAGTGCCCGCGCCTCCTCGAGGAGCTTGCCGCCGTCGATGTTCCGCTCCTTCATCGCGGCGACCCAGGCATCGATGACGGGCGCGGTCTGCCGCTGCCAGCGGTTCCGCTCCTCCTCGGGGAGCTCGATGACGGTGTTGCCGCGCTTGCGGACCGTGTCCTCGACCTTCGGCCCTTCCTCGTCCCAGGGCCGCGCCGCCATCCTCGCCGCCGCCATGCCGCTATTGGCGTCGATCACCGCGCGGAGGTCGGCCGGCAGCCCCTCGTACTTCGCCTTGTTCATCGCAAGCACGAAGGTGGCGATGTAGAGCGTCGGCGAGCCGGTGATCTCAGTGTGGAACCTCGCCATCTCCTGCAGGCGGATGCTTGGCACCACCTCCCAGGGCACGACGGCGCCGTCGATGACGCCCTGGCTCATCGCCTCCGGGATCTGCGGCACGGGCATGCCGACCGGCGCGGCGCCCAGCGCCCGCAGCGCCTCGCCCGTCTGCCGCGTCGGGAAGCGCAGCTTGAGGCCGTTGAGGTCCTCCATCCGCCGCACCTCGCGCCGGGTATGGATGACGCCGGCATCATGCCCCCAGGCGGTGATGATCTGCGTGTCGGCGAACTCGGCCCGCATCTCCCGCTCGAAGAGGGTCTGCACCGCCTGCACATTCACCGCCGCGCGGCGATGCGGGACGAAGGGCAGCTCGAAGACCTCGATCCGCGGGAAGCGCCCGGGCGTGTTGCCCGGCAGCGTCCAGACGATGTCGGCCACGCCGTCCCGCGCCTGGTCGTAGAGCTGCGGCGGCGCGCCGCCGAGCTGCATCGCCGGGAAGACCTGGATGCGAATGCGGTTCTGGCTCTCCGCCTGCACCTTCTGCACCCAGGGCATGATGAAGAAGCGGTGCACGTTGGAGACGGCAGGCAGGAAGTGGTGCAGCCTGAGCGTCACCTCCTGCGCGCGGGCCGCGCCGGGGCGCAGCAGGGCGGGCAGGGCGAGGGCGGCGGCGACCAGCGGGCGGCGTTGCAGCATGGACGTATCCCAGAGACGCGGTTCTTGGCCGATATGGCGGGCCCGCCACCCTTGCCATGCTTTCCGCCGAAACCGAAGCCCCGATATTACGCCCCCGTGCGCGTCGCCCTCAGCCGATCGCGGCCCGCAGGGCGGCCGCCCGCTGCCCCACCAGCCCGGCCGCATCCCCCGGCTTGTAGAGGGAGGAGCCGATGCCGAAGCCCGCCGCCCCGGCCGCCCGCCAGGCGGGAATGGTCTCCGCCCCCATGCCACCCACGGGCAGCACCGCCGTGCCCTTCGGCAGCACGGCGAGCATCGCCTTCAGCACCGCGGGCGAGGCCGCCTCGGCGGGGAAGAGCTTCACCGCATCGGCGCCGGCGGCCAGCAGGGCGAAAGCTTCCGTCGGGGTGAAGAAGCCGGGCGCCGCCAGCATCCCGAGGCGCTTGGCCTGCCGCACCAGCGCGACATCCGCATGCGGCGTCACCAGCAGCCGGCCGCCGGCCGCGGCGACCTCGGCGAGCTGCCCCTCGGTCATCACCGTCCCCGCGCCGACCAGCGCCCGGTCGCCGCAATGGGCGGCCATGCGGCGGATGCTCTCGATCGGCTCCGGCGAGTTCAGCGGCACTTCGAGGATGGTGATGCCGTTCGCCATCAGCGCCTCGGCCACCGGCACCGCCTCCGCCGGGGTGATGCCGCGGAGGATGGCGACGAGCGGGCAGCGGGCGAGCCAGTCTTTCAGCGTCATTGCAGCGTCTCCGCGATCAGCGCCAGGCCGCGCAGGGCGAGGTCCGGGTCGTGCAGCCGGTGGGTGAGGCCGAAGGCGCCGAAGGCCAGCGCATAGGCCCGGGTGAGGGTTGCCGACCCGGCCAGGTGGACGGGCCCCTCGGGCGCCCCCTCGGCCAGCGCCGCCGCCACCTCATGCCCGATGAGGAGGCCGGAGAGGTAGCTCCCCGTCGCCTCTGCGGTCAGCTCGCCCATCAGCCCGAGCCCCCGCGTGCCGAAGAGGTGGTGGAGCAGGCCGCCCGCCTCGCGCGCGCGCTGCACGCCGCGGAGGAAGGCCGCCTCGTCCAGCGGCGCGTCCTTCGCCAGCCGGCCGAGGATGCTGTGCTCGAGCAGCACGGCCCGCACCTCGCCGGTCATCTGCGTGGCGAAGCCGGCGATGCGCCCGCCCGAGAGCCGCGCCCATTTGGCATGCGTCCCCGGCAGGCAGGCCAGCGCCTCGGCCGGGCCGAACTCCGCCAGCAGGCCGATGAGCTTGGTCTCCTCACCCCGCATCACATCCGGCACGCCGCCCGCATCCCGCGTGGTGAGGCCGGGGACGAGCAGGCAGCGCGCGCCCTCGAAGGGAAGGGGGGTGAGGGCCCCGGCGATCTCGCCGGGGCCGGCGGGGCAGGGGAGGTAGGGCGCCTCCACCCAGCCCTGCCGGCTGCCGACCATCCCGCAGAGCAGGACGAGGCTTTCGCCCTCCGCAAGCCAGGGCCCGATCGCGGCCGAAAGGGCTGCCGGGAAGCCGCCGGCGGGGACGGAGAGGATGCCCCCCTCGCTCTCCCGCCGGTCGAGGATGGTGCCGCCCGGGCCCAGGCGGTAGGCGCGGAAGGCGGTGGTGCCCCAGTCGATGCCGATCATGGGCGAGTCCTGCGCTGCCCGGCTGCCGGATGCAACGCAGGATGCGCCCGACGAATGGTTGGTTTCATGCCCCGGGTGCTCTGCCCGGGGCGATCGCGGCCTAGCGCAGGACGATCTCCACGCGCCGGTTCTGCGGCTCCCGCACGCCATCGGCGGTCGGCACCAGCGGCCGGCTCTCGCCGAAGGCGCTGATGGCGATCTCGTTCCGGCTGATGCCTTGCCGCACCAGCTCCGCGGCGACGGCCTGGGCGCGTCGCTCCGACAGGCGCTGGTTGTACTGCGGCGTGCCGGAGCGGTCAGCGTGGCCGGCCACCTCGATCCGGGTCGAGGCGACGCGCCGCGCGGCGCCCGCCGCCTCGTTGATGACCTGCCGCGCGCGGTCGGTCAGGTCCGCCCGGTCCCAGTCGAAGAAGATCAGATAGGTCCGCGCCATCTCGGACTGAGTGGGCGCCACCGGCACAGGGGCGACCGGCGGCGGCGGCGCAGGCTGGTTGAAGGCGTAGCGCAGGCCGAAGAGCAGGCTGTGGTTCTCGCCCTCCGGCCGGTACTTGCCCGGCACGCCCGCGGCGCCCGGCCCGGCCGTGCGCGCCACCTGCAGGTCCGGCTGCATCGCGTTGAAGTAGCGGTACTCCATCGTCAGCGCGAGGCCCGGCGTGATGCCCACCGCGCCGCCGAGGATGGCCTGCCAGGCGAAGGCGCCGCCGGTATCGTCGATCAGGTAGCGGCTGCCGCCCGTGGCGAAGCTCGCCCGGCTGTACTCGGTCCAGGCATAGCCCGCGCCGGCGCCGAGATAGGGCATGAAGCGCTCCGGCCGGACGCCGAAGCTCGAGAGGTCGAAGTCGAAGAGCAGGTTCGCCATGGCGCCGTAGCGGTTGACGTAGCCGCTGCGCCCGGCCGCGACGTCGTTGAACGAAAGCCGCTTGATCTCATGGTGGCGGTAGTTGCCCTCGACCTCCGCCCGCAGCCCGTTGCCGAAGCCCCAGCCGATGGAGGCGACCGCCGCCACGCCGATGTCGTTGTCATGGACGTGGATGCCGCGGTTCCGGTTGTCGAGCCAGTTGTTGAGGCCCGCCCCGGCGCCGACATAGACGCCCGAGACGGGCTGGGCCCGGGCGGCGACCGGCATGGCGATCGCGGCCAGGAGGGCCGTGGCGAGCAGGGACTGACGCAGGGTCATCGACGACTCCGGGGAGCGGATACGGTTCCTGCTGTCGCTTAAGCCTGATCGCGTTGCACTTCAAACGAAGGCGGGTCAATTTCTCGCGCCGGATGAGATAGCGTTCAGTCCCGCGGCGAGGCTGCGGACATCCTCGGCCGAGGCGGCCATCGGATGCCGCGTCAGCAGCGGCATCTGCCGCCGGATCGCCTCCGGCACCCGCGCATCCCGCCGGACGATGCCGGCGAGCGCCACCCCCGCCCCGAGGAAGCGCCCGCAGGCGGTGTCGAGGCTGCGCCACACATGCTCCCCCGCCGCCCGGTCCGCGGCCAGGTTGACCACCACCCGCTGGTCGCCGCCCGGCCGGTCGCGCCGGTGCAGCTTCAGCACCGCATAGGCATCGGTGAGGCTGGTCGGCTCCTCCGTCGCCACCACCAGCAGCGTGTCGGCGAGCGCGGCCAGCCCGCGCACCGCCGGGTCGATCCCCGCCCCGCAATCGAGCAGCACAACCTCCCACCGCGCCGCCGCCCCGCGCAGCAGCGCTCCAACTTGGCCCGCCGCCGCCCCGCCGAGCCCCGCCAGGCTGCCGCAGCCCGACCGCCCGGGCAGCAGGTCGAACCCCGCCGCGTGCCGCCGCACCGCCTGGCCGAGGCCGCTCCGCCCCGCCAGCACCTCGCCGAGGTCCGGCCCCGGCGGCAGGCCGAGCTGCACGTCGATATTGGCGAGGCCGAAATCCGCATCGACCAGCAGCACCCTCTGGCCCGCCTCGGCCAGCGCCTGGGCCAGGCTGATGCTGAGCCAGGTCTTGCCGACGCCCCCCTTGCCCGAGGCGATGGCGATGATCCGGCCGGTCTCGTTCCCACTCATGCCACGCTGTCCAATCGGAAGGGCCCGGCCAGCCGCTGCGCCAGCCAGGCGGGATCCATCAGGGTCAACCCATCGGCGACGCCCGGCCCCGTGCCGGCCTCGCCGAGCGCCAGCCCCGTCGCGGCGGCCGCCAGCACGCCACCGAGCCGCCGCGCCGCATCCAGCCGCGTCGGCAGCAGGCGCCGCGCGCCGAGCGCCATGAAGGCGGCCGCCGTCTCCGCCGCTTCCGCCGGGTCGAGCCCGGCCGGCATCACCACCACCATCTCCGCCCCGATGGCGAGCGCCATCCCCCGCAGCCAGGCCGCCTGCACGGCGTCGAAGGGGTCGCAGCCCGCGCTGTCGACCAGCACCGGCTGCGCCGGGTTGCGTTGCGCCACCGCCCGCGCCAGCACCTCAGGCTCCGTCGCCACGGCGAGGGAGAGGCCGAGCAGCCGGGTGAAGGCCGCCAGCTGCTCCGCCGCCCCGGCCCGCAGCCCGTCCGTGCTGGCGACCAGCGGCGCCGCCCCGCCGAGCACCGCCCGCGTCGCCAGCTTGGCGCAGCTCAGCGTCTTCCCCGCCCCCGGCGGCCCAACCAGCATCAGAGGCCTGCCGCGCCCATCCGGCAGCGGGGCGAAGCGCAGGGCACCCGCGAGCCCCTCCGCCAGGGAGCCGCCGGCCAGCCTTGCCGCGAGCCCCGCCGGCAGGTTGTGCCGCGCGAGCGAGGGCGAAGGCGGCGCGGCCGGCGCCGCCACCACCGGCTCCGGCGCTGCATCGAGCGCCGCCGTCACCTCCACCCCGCCCTTCACGCGGCGGCTGTCGAGGATGACGGCATCCCGCCCCAGCTCGGCCCGCACCGCCGCCATCGCCTCCGCCATCCCCGCCGCCTGAAAGAGCCTGAGCCGCATGGGCTAGACCGTCGCCACGGTGCGGATGCGGCAGCGCGGATGGATCTCCGTCTGGCTCAGCACCATCGTCGCGGGGCGGAAGCGCTCGACGATCGCCCGCACATGCCCCCGGATGCCGGCCGAGCAGACCAGCACCGGCGCCTCGCCCGCGGCGCCGTCCAGCACCTCCCGCACCCGCTGCATGAACTCCTGCAGCTGCGAGGGCGCCATGGCGAGCTGCCGCTCCTCCGGCGGCCCGGTCAGGCTCTCGGCGAAGGCGAGCTCCCATTCGGCCGAGAGCGGCACCAGCGGCACATAGCCCTGCGGCCCCCGCGCCGCCTCGGAGAGCTGCCGCGCCAGCCGCGCCCGCACCGTGGCGAGGATCGCCCCCATGCCCCGCGCCCCGCCCGACACCGCCTCCTGCACCCCCTCGAGGATGGTCGGCAGGTCGCGGATCGAGACGCGCTCCGCCAGCAGCGCCTGCAGCACCCGCTGCAGCGCGCCGAGGCTGATCTGCCCCGGGACGACATCGGCGACGAGCTTCTTGTGCTCTCCCGGCAACTCGTCGAGCAGCTTCTGCGCCTCGGCGAAGGAGAGCAGCTCCGGCATGTTGTCCCGCACCGTCTCCGTCAGATGCGTCGCCAGCACGCCCGCGCAGTCGACGACGGTGCAGCCGCGCGCCAGGGCCTCGTCGCGCAGCGCCTCCTCGATCCAGAGCGCGGGCAGGCCGAAGGTCGGCTCGCTGGTCCGCTCCCCGGGCATCGCCGGCACCTGGCCGGAGGGGTCGATGGCGAGGTGCAGCGGCGGCCGCAGCCGGCCGCGCGCCGCCTCGATCTCCTTCACCCGCAGCACATACTCGTCGGGCGGAAGCTCCAGGTTGTCCTGGATGCGCACGCTCGGCAGGACGAAGCCCATCTCGCTCGCCATGGTGCGCCGGAGGCCCTTGATCTGCTCGGTCAGCCGCGGCGCCTCCCCGGCGGCGAGCGACAGCAGCCCGTAGCCCAGCTCCAGCCGCAGCAGGTCGAGCCGCAGGGACTCGGCCACCGGCGGCTCGCCGGCTGGCGGGGGAGGGGACGGCGGCGCCTCGGCCGCCTTGAGCTCCGCCTGCCGCCGGTTCCAGGCGAGCGCGCCGCCTCCCGCCGCGAGCGCAAGGAAGGGCGCCAGCGGCATCCCCGGCATCAGCGCGAGGAAGCCGGCGGCGCCGGAGGCCAGCGCCATCGGCTTCCACCCGCCGCCGAGCTGCCGGCCCATCACCTCGTCCGCCCGCTCCTTGCCCGAGCCCTTGGTGACGACGATGCCCGCCGCCACCGAGATCAGCAGCGCCGGGATCTGGCTGATCAGCCCGTCGCCCACCGTCAGCGTCGCGAAGGTCGTCGCCGCCTCGCCGATCGGCATGCCATGCCGCAGCACGCCGATCGCAAGGCCCCCAAGCAGGTTGACGACGGTGACGATGAGCCCCGCGATGGCATCGCCGCGGACGAATTTCGCCGCGCCGTCCATCGCGCCGTGGAAGGCGCTCTCCTGCTCCAGCTCGCTGCGCCGGCGCCTCGCTTCCGCCTCGTCGACGAGGCCGGCCGAGAGGTCGGCATCGATCGCCATCTGCTTGCCCGGCATCGCATCCAGGCTGAACCGCGCCGCCACCTCGGCGATGCGGCCCGAGCCCTTGGTCACCACCATGAAGTTGACGATGAGCAGGATGGCGAAGACGATCATCCCGACCATCACGTCCCCGCCCATCAGGAAGCTGCCGAAGGCCGCGACCACATGCCCCGCCGCCTCCGGCCCCTCATGCCCGTGGCTGAGGATGGTCCGTGTCGTCGCCACGTTGAGCGCGAGGCGCAGCAGCGTCGTCAGCAGCAGCAATTGCGGGAAGGCGGTGAATTCCAGCGGCGAGCGCAGGAACAGCGCCACCATCAGCACCAGCACCGAGACGGTGATGGAGAGCGCCAGCCCCGCATCGAGCAGCAGCGTCGGCAGCGGCACGACCAGCACCGCGAGCAGCAGCCCGACGCCGACCGCGAGGGTGATGTCGCCCCCCGGCTGCAGCCGCCCGAGCCAGGCCGGCATGGCGATGCCGCCCATGCGTCAGCCCTCCACGGCCCAAGGGATGGATGCGTGCATGGCGGGATGCGTGGCCGGCACCGCGACGCCCTGCGCCCGGTACTCGTGCAGCTTGTTGCGCAGCGTGCGGATGGAGATGCCGAGGATCTCCGCCGCCCGCGTCCGGTTGCCGAGGCAGTGGGTGAGCGTCTCGAGGATGAGGTCCCGCTCCACCTCCTCCACCTTCCGCCCGACGAGGCCGCTCAGCCCCCTCGCCGCCGGCGCCGCCGCGCCCGGCCTTGCCTCCACGGCGGCCGATGGCGCGGCAGCCGGCAGCGGCGTCAGCTCCACCGCCTCCGGCCCGATCGCGGGCCCCTGCGCCAGCAGCACCGCGCGGTGCAGCGTGTTCTCGAGCTCCCGCACATTCCCAGGCCAGGGATGCGGGAGCAGCAGCGCCTCCGCCGCCGGCGCCAGCGCCCGCACCGGCAGGCCGTTCGCCTCGGCGAAGCGGCGCGCGAAATGCGCGGAGAGGGCCAGGATGTCGAGCGGCCGCTCCCGCAGCGGCGGAATGTGCAGCCCGAGCACGTTGAGCCGGAAATAAAGGTCGGCCCGGAACCGCCCCGCCTGCACTTCGGCCGCGAGATCGCGGTTGGTCGCCGCCAGCAGCCGTACATCGACCTTGACGGGCGCCCCGCCGCCGAGCCGGTCCACCTCCCGCTCCTGGATCACGCGGAGGATCTTCGCCTGCAGCCGCGGGTCCATCTCGCCTATCTCGTCGAGCAGGAGCGTCCCGCCATCCGCCTGCTCGAACTTCCCGCGCCGCGCGGCGACCGCGCCGCTGAAGGCGCCCTTCTCATGGCCGAAGAGCTCGCTCTCCAGCAGCGCCTCCGGCAGCGCCGCGCAGTTCAGCGCGACGAAGGGCCCCTGGGCCCGCCTGCTGCTGCGGTGGATGTGCCGCGCCAGCACCTCCTTCCCCGTGCCGCTCTCGCCGGTGATGAGGATGCTCGCCTGCGCCACCGCGAGCTGCGCCGCCCGCCCGAGCAGCGCCGCCATGGCCGGGTCGCGGTGCACCGGCGCTTCCGCCTCCCCGGCGGCGGCGGCGAGCATGGCCGCGATCAGCTCCGCATCCGGCGGCAGCGGCAGGAATTCCTTGGCGCCCGCGCGGATGGCGCGCACGGCGGCCGCCGCATCCGCATTCCGCCCGCAGGCGATCACCGGGCAGGCGATGCGCTCGGCGGCGAGCTGCTCGACCAGCCAGCCGATGTCATGCGTCACCTCGCAGAGGATGAGGTCGGCCCCTTCCGCCCGCAGGCGCTCGAGGCCGGACGAGACGCCCTCCGCCTGCGCCAGCCGCGCGCCCTTCGCGGCCGCCATGCGCGCCGCCAGGCCCAGCTCCGCCGTCAGCGCGCCGATGATGAGGAGCCGTGCCATGCTCAGACCCCCCGGTCGCCCTTGACGATCTCGGTCATGGTCACGCCGAGGCGGTTGTCCTCCACCATCACCACCTCGCCGCGCGCGACGAGGCGGTTGTTGACGTAGATGTCGACCGCCTCGCCAAGCTTGCGGTCCAGCTCCACCACCGCCCCGCGGCCGAGCTTCAGCAGCTGCGAGACCTGCATCGTCGCGCGGCCGAGCACGGCACTCACCTGCACCGGGATGTCGTAGACCGCCTCCAGGTCCCGCCCGCTGCCGGAGGGACGGGGCGCCGCGGCCTCCATCGGGTTCATCGCCTCGAAACCGGCGGGATCCGCCATGCTCACTTCTCCTCCGTCATGGATGCCAGCCCAAAGCTCCGCAGCAGGTCGGCGATCGCCGCCCGCTGCGCCTCGGGCGAATACGCCGCCCCGCCGCCCCGCCAGCTCGCCCGCACCGCCCCGGGCGCCAGCGCTGCATCCTCGGCGATGGACAGGCGTGGGTCGCCGAGGCGCGCCGCCACAGCCTCGCCCAGGCCGGGCGCCACATGGAGGGCGACGGCGGCGCCCTCCTCCAGCAGCGGCGCCAGCCGCCCGGCGAGCCAGGCCGCACTCTCCGGCGCCAGCCGCTCCGCCGCCGCCGGCAGGGCCGCGCCGAGCGCCGCGAGCAGCACCCCTGCCAGCTCCGCTGCCGCCTCGCCC
>CADCTD010000014.1 GCA_902805545.1 uncultured Craurococcus sp.
CTGGGCGCGGCTTCGGGCTCCGGGCGAGGGGTGAAGACGGGCTCGGCACGCGGCACCTCGGGCAGGTTCGGCAGCACGTCCTCGGCCGACTCGGCGAGATGGGCGCCTTGGCGGATCAGGTCGTTGGAGCCGCGGCAGCGCAGGTCGAGCGGATTGCCGGGCACGGCGAAGAGCTCTCGGCCCAGCTCCAGGCCGAGGCGCGCGGTGATCAGGCTGCCGGAGCGCTGCGCCGCCTCGACCACGACGATGCCCATGGCGAGCGCGGCGACGATTCGGTTCCGGCGAGGGAAATGCTGGGCCAGCGGCGCGGTGCCGAGAGGCGCCTCGGCCAGGACGGCGCCACCCTCGGCGGCGATGCGGGCCTGCAGCGCGGCATGTTCGGCGGGGTAGGGACGGTCGAGCCCAGTGGCGACGACGGCGATGGTGCGGCCCTCGCGCATCGCGCCGATATGGGCGGCGGCATCGATCCCGCGTGCCATGCCGGAGGCGATGACGAGGCCGGCTTTCGCCAGATCGGCCGCGATGGCATCGGCGACGCGTCGGCCGGCGGTGGAGGCGCTGCGGGCGCCGACGATCGCCACGGCGCGCGGGGCGAGCACCGACGGATCGCCAAGCAGGGCGATGGCCGGCGGCGGGTCATAGAGCGTCTCCAGCAGCGGCGGGTAGCCGGGCAGGCCGAGGAAGAGGAACTGCCCGCCCAGCCTGGCGACGGCCGCCATCTCGCGCTCGACGAGGCTCGCCGCTGGCGGGGCAAGGCGGCCCTTGCTGAAATCCGGCAAGGCGTCGAGCGCAGCCCGGGCTGTGCCGAAGCGAGCGAGCAGCCGCTGGAAGATTTGCGGCCCTAGGCCTTCGGTGCGGGCGAGGCGGAGGCGGGCAAGGGTGTCGGCGTTCATCGGCGCAGCCATGGTTCACCGGTCAGGAACCATGGCCTCCTGCCGAAGTCCAGCTTTTCGTTTCGTACTATTTACGACCGATCCGCGGTTCGGTGCCTGCCAGCAGCCGCTCGATGTTCGTCCTATGCCGGAAGGCGACGAGCAGGGCGATCCCGGCACTGAACAGCGCCAGGTCGTACCGCCCCGCCACAAGCGCCAGGACCGGCGCCGCGATGCAGGCCGCGAGCGAGCTTGCCGAGGAGATGCGGGTGGTGAAGGCCATCACCAGCCAGACCAGCGCCGCACCGAGGCCGAGCCACCAGGCGGCCGCCAGCAGCACGCCGCCGCCCGTCGCCACCCCCTTGCCGCCCTTGAAGCCGAGCCAGACCGGGAAGGCATGGCCGAGCATGGCGCCGAAGCCGGCCGCCAGCCCCGCCTGCTCGCCCCAGAGCTGCCCGGCGAGCCAGAGGGCCAGCGCCCCCTTGCCGATGTCGAGGGCCAGCGTTGTTGCGGCAAGCGGCTTGTTCCCCGTCCGCAGCACATTGGTCGCACCGATATTGCCCGAGCCGATGGCGCGGATGTCGCCGAGCCCGGCGGCGCGGGTCAGCACCAGGCCCCAGGGGATGGAGCCGAGCAGGTAGCCCAGCAGCAGGCCGGTCAGCAGGCTCATGCGCCGTAGACCCGCCGGCCGGATTTCCAGGTGCCGACCACCCGGCCCTCCAGCGCCCGCCCATCGAAGGGCGAGTTCTGCGCCTTGCCGGGCAAGGCGCCCGCCTTCACCTGCCAGCCGCGGTCGAGCTCGAACAGCACGAGGTCGGCCGCCGCGCCCTTGGCGAGCCGCCCGATCGGCAGGCCGAGCAGCCCCGCGGGCCGTGCCGTCAGCAGGCCGAGGGCCTGGAGCAGCGGCAGGTCCCCGCCATGGACGCGGGCGAGGGTGACGCCGAGCAGCGTCGCGAGCCCCGTCCCGCCTGGCTCGGCCTGGGCGAAGGGCAGGCGCTTGTCGTCGGCGTCATGCGGCTGGTGGTCTGAGGCGATGGCGTCGATGGTGCCGTCCTGCAGCGCCGCGACCACCGCCAGCCGGTCCGCTTCCGGCCGGAGCGGCGGGGAGAGCTTGGCATAGGTGCGCCAGTCGCCGATCGCCGTCTCGTTCAGGTCGAAATAGGGCGGCGCGGTGTCGCAGGTCACGGCCAGCCCCTCCGCCTTCGCCGCGCGGATGAGGTCGAGCGCCGCGGCCGTGCTGACATGGGCGAAATGCACATGGCCGCCGGTGAGGCGCGCCAGGGCGATGTCGCGCTGGATCATCATCGCCTCCGCCGCGGCGGGGATGCCGGGCAGGCCGAGGCGCGTCGCCAGCTCGCCCTCGGTCGCGGCGCCGCCCGCGGCGAGGCCCGGCTCCTCCGGATGCTGCACCACCATCCGCCCGAAGGCGCGGGCATAGGAGAGGGCGAGGCGCATGGTTCGCGCATGGCCGATCGCCCGCCTGCCATCGGTGAAGGCCACCGCCCCGGCCTCGATCAGCAAGCCGTACTCGGCGATCTCGCGCCCCTCGCAATGCTTGGTTGCGGCGGCATAGGGGAGGAGGCTGATGCAGCCCGTCGCCTCGCCGCGGCGGAGGACGAACTGGACGAGGGCCGGATCGTCGAGCGCCGGCTCCGTATCGGGCAGGACGCAGAGGGTGGTGATGCCCCCCGCGACGGCGGCCGCGGCGGCGGAGGCAATCGTCTCGCGGTGCTCGGCGCCCGGCTCGCCAATGGCGGCGCGGAGGTCGATGAGGCCTGGGGCGAGGCAGGCGCCGGCGGCGTCCACAATCTCGGCGCCCTCGGGGCGGGTGAGGTTGGAGCCATGGTCCAGAATCAGGCCGCCCCGGATGAGGAGGTCGCCCGGTGCGTCGAGGCCGGTCGCGGGGTCGAGCAGGCGGGCGCCCGCGATCATCAGGTCACGCATTGCGGCGAAGGTCCCGCGCCAGCACGTCGAGCACCGCCATGCGGCAGGCGACGCCCATCTCCACCTGCTCGCCGATCACGCTCCGTTCCGGGTCGTCGGCGATGGCGCTGTCGATCTCGATGCCGCGGTTCATCGGGCCGGGATGCATGACGATGGCATCCGGCTTCGCCCAGCCGAGCTTCTCCCGGTCCAGCCCGAAGAAGCGGAAGAACTCGCGGGAGGAGGGGACGAGGCCGCCCGTCATCCGCTCCTTCTGCAGCCGGAGCATCATGACGACATCGGCGCCGGCGAGGCCTGCCTTCATGTCGTGGAAGACCTCGACGCCGAGCCGCATTGCCTCGGAGGGGATCAGGGTCGGCGGGCCGACGATGCGGACGCGGGCGTTCATCGCCGTCAGCAGGTGGATGTTGGATCGGGCGACGCGGCTGTGCAGCACGTCGCCGCAGATGGCGACCACCAGCCCCTCGAGGCTGCCCTTGCGGCGGCGGATGGTCAGCGCGTCGAGCAGCGCCTGGGTCGGGTGCTCATGGGTGCCGTCGCCGGCATTGATCACGCTCGCGGACACTTTCTGCGACAGCAGGGCAGGGGCGCCGGACTGGGCGTGGCGCACCACCAGCAGGTCGCAATGCATGGCATTCAGAGTGGTCGCCGTGTCGATCAGCGTCTCGCCCTTGTTCACCGACGAGTTGGAGACGGACATGTTGATCACATCGGCCCCGAGCCGCTTGCCCGCCAGCTCGAAGCTGGTGCGGGTCCGGGTGCTGTCCTCGAAGAAGAGGTTGATCAGGGTCCGACCCTTCAGCAGGTCCCGCTGGGTCTTCCCCTGGCGGTTGAGGAGGGCGTAGCTCTCGGCCAGGTCGAGCAGGGCGCCGATATGCGGCGGCTCCAGCCCCTCGATGGCGAGGAGATGGCCATCGGGGAGGATGGGGAAGGAGAAGGACATCCAGGATTCGCCACTCTCAGATCGGCGGGACACTAGCGGCGGGGCGGCTGGCGTCCAAGGCCGCCTGGAGCATATAGGCCGCCGCCGCGGCATCCACCGCCGCCGCCCGCTTGGCCCGGCTGAGGTCGGCCTCGACCATCATCCGGTTCACCGCGGCGCTCGAGAGCCGCTCGTCCCACATGGCGACCGGTAGGCCGACCGCGGCGGCGAGGGCCATGGCCCAGTCCTTCGCCGCCTGGGCGGCCGGGCCGAAGCTGCCGTCCATGGAGAGGGGCAGGCCGGCGACCAGCCCTCCCACCGCCTCCGTCGCAACGATCGTCCGCAGCTCCGCCGCGTTGGCCGCCAGCTTCCCGCGCTTCAGGCTGCCATAGGGGCTGGCCAGCAGCAGCGAGGCGTCGGAGAGGGCGAGGCCCACCAGCTTGCTCCCGGGGTCCAGCCCCAGCAGGCGCTGGCCGCGGGGCAGGGCTGCGCGAAGGTCGGTCAGGTTGAAGAGCGCCATGCGGGGCCTTATAGCCCCCTCTCTCGTGCAGACTGGAATGGCCCATGTCCCTCGATATCCCGACGGTACGGCGCATCGCCGCCCTGGCCCGAATCCGGCTGGAGGAAGGCGAGCTCGCCCAGGCCCAGGCGGAGCTGAACGGCATCCTCGGCTGGATCGAGCAATTGCAGGCGGTGAACACCGAGGGTGTGGAGCCCATGGCCGGCGGCGGCGCCGTGGCGCTCCGCCCGCGGCCGGATGCGGTGACCGATGGCGGCATCGCCGACAAGATCCTCGCCAATGCGCCCGACCGTCAGGGCGAGTATTTCGGCGTCCCGAAGGTGGTGGAATAAGATGCACCCGACCGATTTCACCCTGCGCGGCGCCATCGAGGCGCTGAACGAGGGCATCATCAGCTCGGTCGAGCTGACCCAGGCCCATCTGGATGCCATCGCGGCGCTGAACCCCCGCCTCAACGCCTATGTCACCGTGACCGGCGAGCGTGCGCTGGAGCAGGCCCGCGCCAGCGATGCGCGCCGGAGGGAAGGCGTCGCCGGCCCTCTTGAGGGCGTGCCGCTCGCCATCAAGGACCTGTTCTGCACGGCGGGGACGCTGACGACGGCGGGCAGCCGTATCTTGGCCAGTTTCACTCCGCCTTATGAGAGCACCGTCTCCGCCAACCTGCTGCGGGATGGCGCGGTCTTCCTCGGCAAGGCAAATCTCGACGAGTTCGCCATGGGCTCGTCCAACACCACCAGCGCCTTCGGGCCGGTGGAGAACCCCTGGTCGCGCGCCAACGACCCGGATACCCGCCTGGTGCCCGGCGGCTCCTCCGGCGGCTCGGCGGCGGCCGTTGCGGCGCGGCTGGCGCTCGGGGCGACGGCGACGGATACCGGCGGGTCGATCCGCCAGCCGGCGGCCCTTTGCGGGGTCGCTGGCATGAAGCCGACCTACGGCCGGTGCAGCCGCTTCGGCATCGTCGCCTTCGCCTCCTCGCTCGACCAGGCGGGGCCGCTGGCCCGCACCGTCGAGGATTGCGCCATCCTGCTGCGCTCCATGGCTGGCTACGACCCGAAGGACAGCACCAGCGCCGACATCCCCGTCCCTGATTTCGCCGCCGCCTGCGCCCGCGGGGTGAAGGGGCTGCGCATCGGCGTGCCGAAGGAGTATCGGCTGGACGGCATGCCGGCCGAGATCGAGGCACTCTGGCAGCAGGGTCTCGCCTGGCTGCGCGAGCAGGGGGCGGAGACGGTCGAGATCAGCCTGCCGCACACCAAATACGCGCTGCCGACCTACTACATCGTCGCGCCGGCCGAGGCTTCCTCCAACCTCGCCCGCTACGATGGCGTGCGCTTCGGCCTCCGCGTCACGGAGCCGGGCAGCGACCTGCGCGACCTCTACGAACGGACGCGGGCGACAGGCTTCGGCACCGAGGTGCGCCGGCGCATCCTGATCGGGACCTATGTGCTGAGCGCCGGCTACTACGACGCCTACTACCTGAAGGCGCAGAAGATCCGTGCCCTCATCAAGCGCGACTTCGACCAGGCCTTCGGCAAGGTGGACGCCATCGTCACGCCGGCGACGCCCTCGGCCGCCTTCGGGATGGACGAGAAGCAGGACGACCCGGTGAAGATGTACCTCAACGACGTCTTCACCGTGACGGCGAACCTCGCCGGCCTGCCGGGGATCGCGGTGCCGGCCGGACTCGACGCCCAGGGGCTGCCCCTCGGCCTGCAGGTGATCGGCAAGTCCTTCGACGAGGAGACGGTCTTTGCCGTCGGCGCGGCGATCGAGCAGGCGGCGAATTTCACCGCCCTGCCGCGGCTGAGGGCGGGCGCATGAGCGGCGAGCTCGACATGGGGCGCAGCCTCGCCGCCATTCGTGCGGCCGCCGCCGCCCGGCACTGCCTCAGCTATGGCGCCGTCGCGGCGGCGAGCGGCCAGCCCTGGTCAGCGGCCCGGCGGCGGATGGACCCGCACCTCTATGCGCTCTGCCGCATGGCGACGGAGCGTGGCTGGCCGCTGCTCTCCGCCGTGGTGGTGGACCAGCCGAGCCTCCCGCATGGCGCCATGCGCGGCCGGCCGTTGATCGGCTTTGCCCGCGCCGCCGAGCGCTGCGGCCGCATCGTCGGCCCGGATGCCGCCGCCTTCCTGGCGGAGGAGCAGGAACGCGTATTCGCCTGGGCAGAGGAGAAACGCCCATGACTTACACAATCGAAGGCCGCACCGGCCCCTGGGAAGTCGTCATCGGACTCGAGGTCCATGCCCAGGTCACCTCGCAGGCCAAGCTGTTCAGCGGCGCGGCGACCGAGTTCGGCGCCGCGCCGAACAGCCAGGTCTCCTTCGTCGATGCCGGCTTCCCCGGCATGCTGCCCGTCATCAACCAGGAATGCGTGGCGCAGGCCGTCCGCACCGGGCTCGGGCTGAAGGCGGAGATCCATCTCTGGTCGCGCTTCGACCGGAAGAACTACTTCTATGCCGACCTGCCGCAGGGCTACCAGATCAGCCAGTTCGCCCATCCGATCGTCGGCACGGGCACGGTCGAGATCACGCTCGCCGATGGCAGCACCAAGCCGATCGGCATCACCCGGCTGCATCTCGAGCAGGATGCCGGGAAGTCGCTGCACGACCAGCATCCGTCGAAGAGCTTCATCGACCTGAACCGCTCCGGCGTCGCGCTGATGGAGATCGTCTCCGAGCCCGACATGCGCTCGCCGGAGGAGGCGGGGGCCTACCTTACCAAGCTGCGGCAGATCGTGCGTTATCTCGGCACCTGCGACGGCAACATGGACGAGGGCTCGATGCGGGCCGATGTCAACGTCTCCGTCCGCAAGGCGGGGGAGGGGTTTCGCACCCGCTGCGAGGTGAAGAACGTCAACTCCATCCGCTTCGTCATGCAGGCGGTGGAGGCCGAGGCGCGCCGCCAGATCGAGGTCTGGGAGGAGGGCGGCACGGTCGAGCAGGAGACCC
The DNA here is from genome assembly GCA_902805545.1 of uncultured Craurococcus sp. Taxonomy (GTDB): domain Bacteria; phylum Pseudomonadota; class Alphaproteobacteria; order Acetobacterales; family Acetobacteraceae; genus Belnapia. The sequence continues at coordinate 7,207 of CADCTD010000014.1, forward strand.
GCCTCTTCGATACGGGCCGTGGCGTGACGCGCAGCATGCGCTCCAAGGAGGATGCGCATGACTACCGCTACTTCCCCGACCCGGACCTGCCGCCCCTCGTCCTCGAGGCGGATTGGGTCGAGAGCCTGAAGGCGTCGCTGCCCGAGCTGCCGGATGAGCGGCGGGCGCGCTATGTCGCCATGGGCCTCTCGCCCTATGACGCCCATGTCCTCACGCTGGAGCGGGAGACGGCGGCCTTCTTCGAGGCCGTGGCCAGCAGGCGCGATGCCAAGACGGTCGCCAACTGGGTGACGGGCGACTTCTTCGCCGCCCTGAACCGCACCGGCCTTGGCATCGAGGAGAGCCCGGTCGGGGCCGAGGCGCTCGGCGAGCTGCTGGACCTGATCGCCGACAAGACGATCAACGGCAAGATCGCCAAGGATGTCCTGGCCATCATGTTCGAGACCGGGGAGCGGCCGGGCGCCATCGTCGATGCGCGCGGGCTGCGCCAGGTGGTCGATACCGGTGCCATCGAGGCGGCGATCGACCAGGTGATGGCGGCCAATGCCGACAAGGTGGCCGAGTACCGCAGCGGCAAGGAGAAGCTCTTCGGCTTCTTCGTCGGGCAGGTGATGAAGGCCATGCAGGGCAAGGGCAACCCGGCCCTGGTCAATGAGGTCCTGAAGCAGAAGCTCGCCTGAGGAGGGGTAGCACTCTTATCAACCCAAAGTTGAGCGGCGCCCTCGCGGGGGAGAGGGCGCCGCCCTTCGTCAGGGGGCGGCGGTCACCGCGTCGTTGAGCGCCTTCGCCATGCCCGGGATGAGCACCGCATCGGCGAGCGCCCAGGTGCCTGTGGCGACGAAGCCGAGCAGGCCGAGGCCGCTCCAGATCAGCGGGACGGAAAGGACGGTGATGGCGGCCATGCCCGCGGCCGAGAGCGTCCGGCCGAGATAGAAGCGGTGCAGGCCGAACAGGCCGAAGGCGGCCCAGATCAGGTAGGCAAGCGTCACCGACTTTCGGCGCGCGGCCGGAAGCGACATTCCGAGCATGAAGACAATCCCCCAAAGCGCAGCGCCGCCACCATTTCCCCTGGCCGGGACTGCACGCACAGGTTGCGGCACGGCGCCAGGATTGGAAAGTAAATACCATGTTCTGCACGCGGGTTCGTGACCACAGGTGGCGCCGATGCCACACTCCGCCGCGCTCGCCAGCCCCTACCGCCTCCGCTAGGCTCCAGCCACCGCATCCGGGACGGGGACCCCATGATCGACCTGCATACGTGGAACACGCCGAACGGGCGGAAGATCAGCGTGGCGCTGGAGGAGATGGGCCTCCCCTACACGGTGAAGACCGTGAACATCAGCAAGGGCGAGCAATTCGACACGGCCTTCCTCGCCTTCAGTCCGAACAACCGTATCCCGGCGATCATCGACCAGGAGGGGCCGGGTGGCCGGCCCATCACCGTATTCGAGAGCGGCGCGATTCTCCTCTACCTCGCCGAGAAGACGGGCCGGTTCATGCCCCGCGAGCTGCGCGACCGGGTGCCGGTGCTGGAATGGCTGATGTGGCAGATGGGTGGATTCGGGCCCATGCCCGGCCAGGTCCACCACTTCCTCATGCAGCCGGACGGGCCGGCCAAGGAGTACGGCCTCAACCGCTACCACACGGAGACGAAGCGCCTCTATGGCGTGCTCGAGCGGCGGCTCGCTGGCCGGGACTATGTGGCGACCGAGGGCGAGCCGAGCGTCGCCGACTTCGCCATCCTCGGCTGGGCCTGGCGGCATGAGCGGCACCAGGTGCCCTTCGACGACCTGCCCAATGTCGCCGCCTGGTACGAGCGGATGATGGCGCGCCCGGCAACGGCCCGGGGCTTCGAGGTCCATCTCGGCTGAACGCGGTTCCGGTAGCCAAGCGGGGCGGCTCGGGCCTGCGGCGCGGATGAGCCTCCGCCGCCTGCTGGCCTTCGCCCTGCTGCCCGGCCCTGCCGCAGGCTCCCTCGGCGGGGGCATCGCCGATAACGGCATTGCCTAAACGGCGCACTGTCGGTGGCGATGGATGTGCCGCTCTTGGTCGACCCGCCCCGCGCGCGGGATCACGTGCCGCTGCATTTCTCGACCACCGGCGCCCTCCATGCCGCCTTCACCCTCCGCGCCGGCTTCGGCCACGACCTCATCCATTCGACCGGATCAGGTGCTTGACCTGGAGACGGAGGCCGCTCGCCGTCGACTACCGCGGCGCGTGCCGGTAGGTCGCGCCGCAGGACGAGGCGGAGGACCAGACGCTTCGCGTGCTGGCGCTGGCCACCCAGCTGCTCAACCTGCGGAAATCGGCGGGGGAGATTCCCTCCCCGGGGACGCTGCGCCCGGTCCGGTCGAGCAAACTCCGGTCCGGTGGGATCGCCAGACCGGCGTTTTCTCTAGGCGCCCAGCCGGTCGATCATCGCTGCGCCGCCCTTCATGACGAAGGGGATGCGCTCGCCCTGGCCGGTGAGCACGCCGATATCGGCGATCGGGTCGCCATCGACGAGGATGAGGTCGGCCAGCGCCCCAGGCGCCACCACGCCGAGCGCGCCCTCCTGGTTGAGCAGCGCGGCCGCGACGCTGGTCGCGCTGCGCAGCACCTCCGCCGCCGGCAGCACCTGGCGGCGGATGACGAACTCGTCCGATTGCCGCCGGTGCATCGCCCCGAGCAGGTCGGTCCCGAGCGCCATGCGCACCCCGGCCCGCGCCAGGATCTCGAGGCTGCCGAGCCCGGCATCCTTCACGCTGGCGAGCTTCGCCATGCTCTCGGGCGGCAGGCCGAGCGCCGGCCCTTCCTCCTCCAGCGCGTCGTAGGTGACGAGGGTCGGCACGGCGAAGGCGCCGCGCTCCGCCATGAAGGCGGCGGTCTCGGCGTCGATGAGGTTGGCATGCTCGATGGAGCGCACGCCGAGCCGCACCGCGCGATGGATGCTTTCCGGCGTATAGGCATGGGCAAGCACGTAGCTCCGCCAGGCCTTCGCCTCCCAGACCGCGCAGGCGATCTCCTCGTCGCTGTATTGCAGGGCGTAGATCGGGTCGGAGGGCGAGGCGACGCCGCCGCTCGCCATGATCTTGATGGCATGCGCCCCGCGCTTGAGCTCGCCGCGCACCGCCTTCCGCACCTCGTCGACGCCATCGGCGATGACGCCGAGCGCCATGGCGGGGGCGCAGCAGCCGCAGAACTGGTCTAGCATGGTGTTGGGCCGCATGTCGCCGTGCCCGCCCGTGGGTGAGAGCGCCCGGCCCGGATAGAACAGGCGCGGCCCGGCGATCAGCCCTGTCTCGCAGGCGATGGCGAGGCCCCAATCGGCGCCGCCCGCATCGCGGATGGTGGTGAAGCCGCGCTGCAGCGACTGCCGCAGCCGGTCCGCCGCCTGCAGCGCCTGCAGGCTGCGCGGCATCCGCTCGAGCCGTGCGAGATCAGCCTCGCTGCCATAGGCATGCACATGGGCGTCGATCAGCCCCGGCATCAGCGTCCGCCCGCCGCAATCGACGACGCGCGCCGTCGCCGTGGTGATCGGTCTGTCCGCGATTTCCTTGATCCGCTCGCCTTCGACCAGCAGCTCCATCCCCTCGGCAAGCTGGTCGGCGAGGCCATCGAAGAGCCGGAAGTGGCGGAACAGCGTGCCGGTCATGGGGTGACTCCTCGGTCTGTGCACCAGCATCGCGCAACGCGCCGGCTTGCGCCATCCATCCGGTCCGCTCAATATAACATGATGAAATTAAAGGACAAATGCCTGAATACATCAACAGCAGTGGATAATGCAGAGATCAATATCTGTCGAACTGTCGCTGCTGCATCGCGCCTCCTGGCCGGGGCGGCGCGGGCGGAGGACCAGGTCTTCGAGCTGCCGGACCTCGTGGTACAGTCGCGGCGCCTCGATGTCGCGCGCAACGCCATCGCCCCGAGCCTCGGCGCCAGCCGCTACGAGATCGACCGGCAGGCCATCCAGCAGCTCCCCCAGGGCGACAACGCCCGCCTCACCGATGTGCTGCTCCAGGCGCCCGGCGTGGTGCAGGAGGCCTTCGGGGATTTGCATGTGCGCGGGGACCATCGCAGCCTGCAGTACCGCGTCAACGGCGTGCTGCTGCCGGAGGCGATCAGCGGCCTCAGCCAGCTCTTCGATGCACGGGCGCTGCGCAACGTCGCGCTCATCACCGGCGCGCTGCCGGCGCAATTCAGCTACCGCACCGCGGGCATCGTCGACATGCGGCTCCGCTGCGGCCTCGAGGATCCGGGCGGCAGCATCGGCGTCTATGGCACCATCCAGCCGGGCGCCAGCTATGGCGGGAGGGGCAAGGCCGGTCGAGTATTTCGGTAGTCTCTCCGGCCTCCGCAGCGACCGCGGCTTCGAGACCCCGACGCGGAGACCGGACGCCATCCACAACCGCACGAAGCAGATCCGCGGCCTGGTCCATGCTGCCGTGCCGGTCGGCGACCGCAGCCGCATCTCGCTCATCGCCGGCAGCATGCTCTCTACCTGCCAGGTGCCGAACACGCCGGGGTTGCAGCCGGCCTTCACCGCCTATGGGCAATCCGCCTTCGACAGCTTCGGTCTTCGCGCACGGCAGGTGCAGCGCAACAGCGTTGCCATCCTCGCCGGGCAGCACAGCATCGGCGAGGCCGATCTCCAGCTCCCGGCCTTCATCCGCCGCTCCTCCATCCGCTACCGGCCGGACGGGCTCGGGGACCTGCTCTTCGACGGCGCGGCGAGCACGGTGGGGCGCGAGAGCCTCTCCCACGGCACGCAGGGCGATGCCGCCTGGCGCCTCCACCCGGAGCACACGCTGCGTGCGGGCTTCTTCCTGTCCCAGGACACGACGCGGAACGTGAAGGACAGCACGCTGCTGCCGCTCGACGCCTTCGACCAAGCTGTCGACGCGCCCTTCAGCCTGCGCGAGTCGGGCCGGGTGCGGCAGACGCTCTTCGGCCTCTACTTCCAGGACGAGTGGCGGATCACCGATCGCCTGACCCTCAATGCCGGCGGCCGCTTCGACACCGTCTCCGGCATCGTCGAAGCCTCGCAATTCAGCCCGCGCGCCAACCTGGTCTGGACGCCGGACGAGGCGACGACGGTCGCCCTCGGCTATGCCCGCTACTTCACCCCGCCGCCGGCCGAGCTGGTCGGCGCCATCGACATCGCACGCTACCGTGGCACCACCCTGCACCCGCGACCCAGTAGGCCGATCCGGTGCAGCCGGAGCGGGCGCACTACCTCGATCTCGGCATCCGCCGGCGGGTGACGGAGAGCCTGACCCTCGGCATCGAGGCCTATGGCCGCTCGGTCGAGGACATGCAGGCTCTCGGGCAGTTCGGCCGGGCCTATGTCTTCTCGCCTACAACTACCGGCGCGGCCGGGTCTATGGCACGGAGCTGACGGCCGACTGGCGGCAGGGGGCTTGGCGGCTCTACGGCAACCTCTCCATCTCCCGGTCGGAGGGGAAGGGGCTCGTCTCCAACCAGTATTTCTGGTCGCCCGCCGAGCTCGCCCAGACCCGCCGGAGTTGGGTCCGCACCGACCATGGCCAGCTGCTCACCGGCTCGGCCGGCGCCGCCTGCCAGGCCTGGGAGGGCGGCACCCTCTCCACCTCCCTGGTCTATGGCAGCGGCCTGCGGAAGGGCTTTGCCAACAAGCGAGGTGACGACGCCCTACCTCACCGTCAATCTTGGCGTCTCGCAGCGGCAGACCCTGCCGGATGGCGGTGCCTGGACGCTGCGCTTCGACGTGCTCAACCTCTTCGATCGGGCCTATCAGCTGCGCGACGGGACGGGCATCGGCGTCGGCGCGCCGCAATACGGGATGCGGCGGGGGTTCTTCGCGGGGCTGTCGCGGTCGATCTAGAGCGGTCTCCGTTCGACTTGGCTCACGGAACCCGATCTGGCCTGTTGTTCGGTCGAGCAGCCTCCGATCAGGCGATTCTACCCGATCGGAGCTTGCTCCAGCCGAGGCGGGTGCCGCTCCCATCCCCAGGCCGGGACCCGGGCCTGACCGGCCCGGGTTGGGGGCGAGGCCAGCTCGGGCTATCGTTCCCGGGAACCTGGGGGGAAACGCCGATGCTGGACCTGCAAGCCCTCGTCGCCGAGCTGAATGCGCTGCTGCGCCTCAAGACCACCGTCATCGGCATGAAGATGTTCGGGACGGTCGCCGAGATGGAGGCGATCCCCCGCATCCGCCGGCCGAAGACCGTGCATGCGACCGACCAGATCGTCAGCATGGCCTCCCGCCTGGGCTGGACCGTCGGCATCACCGGCGAGGATCTCGTCGGCTCGCAATGCCGCGCCGTCATCGGCCTCGGCCCGCAGGACGAGGAATGGCGCCGCGGCGAGAAGTATGTCGGGATCTGGCACGGCACGCAGGAGGATGCCCAGGCGCGGCAGGAAGCCCTCGATGTCGTCCCTCACGGCCGCTACCAGGCGATGGCCGTGAGCCCCCTCGACTCCGGCCGCATCGCCGAGCCGGACATCGCGCTGGTCTATGCGACGCCCGGCCAGATGATCATCCTCATCAACGGCCTCCAGTACCGCAACTACCGGAAATTCGAGTGGAGCGTCGCCGGCGAGAGCGCCTGCGCCGACAGCTGGGGCCGCGCACTCAAGACCGGCGAGCCGAGCCTGTCATTGCCCTGCTATGCCGAGCGCCGCTACGGCGGCGTCCCCGACGAGGAGATGCTGATGGCGCTCAAGCCGGCCGATCTCCGCATCGCCGTCGACGGCATGAAGGCCCTGGCGAAGAACGGCCTCCGCTACCCCATCCCGCCCTATGGCATCCAGAACGACCCCTCGGCCGGCATGGGCGTCAGCTACGCCAAGCCCTGAACGGCCGGGAGGCGCACGGCGCAGCGCAGCCCGTCCGGGGGAAGTCGAGCATGACCGTACCGGCGCGCTGCGCGCCGGGGCCGCCCTCCATCGCCCACCGCCCCTGGCGGCCGCTCAGCGACGGACCGCCGCTCCTCCCGGTGCGTCGGTTCATGACGGGCGCATGATCCGCGAGGAACGGGCCTCGCCCCTCAGCATGTCGCCCACCTTGTCCCGGCTGCCGAGACAATGCCCGAGGCGAGGCCCGGCCCGACAAAGGGCCTAGGACGGTGCCTGGATCAGGGACAGCAATTCGCGGCGGGTGTCGAAATTATCCCGGAAGGCGCCCAGCATCCGGCTGGTGACCATCGTCACCCCGGTCTGGTGCACGCCCCGCGTCGTCATGCACTGGTGCGCACTCTCGATGATGACGGCGACGCCGCGCGGCTGCAGCACCCGGTCGATTGTATTGGCGATCTGCGCGGTCAGCTTCTCCTGGATCTGCAGGCGCTTGCCATAGGCCTCCACCACCCGCGCCAGCTTGCTGATGCCGACCACGCGCCGGGCCGGCAGATAGGCGACATGGCAATGGCCGATGATGGGCACCATGTGGTGCTCGCAATAGCTCTCCAGCCGGATGTTCTTGAGCAGGACGATCTCGTCATACCCGTCGACCTCGTCGAAGGTCCGCTCGAGGAGCGCGACCGGGTCCACCTGGTAGCCGCGGAAGAGCTCCTCATAGGCCCGCACGACACGGCCGGGCGTGTCGAGCAGCCCCTCCCGCGTCGGGTCGTCGCAGGCCCAGCGGATCAGGGTGCGGACGGCATCCTCGGCCTCGGCGCGGCTCGGGCGCTCGGGCGTCTCGGTGGGCATGGACATGCTGTAACTCCGGCGGTTGCGGCGCAGGCCGGGGCCGGGCGCCGAAACCCCCTTCCTACTCCGCCGGCGCGGCCGCCGCCACTTGCGGGCGCTTCCGCCGCCCGATTCCGTCGAGCGACAGGTAGACGACCGGCGTCGTGTAGAGCGTCAGCAGCTGGGAAAGCAGCAGCCCGCCGATGATGGTGATGCCGAGCGGGTGCCGCAGCTCCGACCCGGCGCCGGAGGCCATCGCCAGCGGAACCGCGCCGAAGACGGCGGCGAGGGTCGTCATCAGGATCGGCCGGAACCGCTCCCGGCAGGCCGCCATGATCGCATCCACCCCGCCGATTCCCTCGCTCCGCTCATGCTCGAGGGCGAAATCCACCATCATGATGGCGTTCTTCTTCACGATACCCATCAGCAGGATCACGCCGATCAGGGCGATGACGGTGAAGGGCGTGTCCGTCACCAGCAGCGCCAGCAGCGCGCCGATGCCGGCCGTCGGCAGGGTGGAGAGGATGGTGATCGGGTGCAGCAGGTGCTCGTAGAGCACGCCGAGGACGATGTAGATGGTCAGCAGCGCCGCCAGGATCAGCAGCGGCTGGTCCCGGGCGAAGGACTGGAAGGCCTTGGCATTGCCGGCGAATTCCGTCCGCATGCCGTCGGGCAGGCCGACCTCTTCCGAGGCCCGCTGCACCGCCTCCGCCGCCTGGCCGAGCGACATGCCCTCCGCCAGGTTGAAGGTGATGGTCGAGGCCGGGTACTGGCCCTGATGCGTCACCGCCAGCGGCGCCGTCGCCCGCGTCAGCCGGACGAGGCTTGAGAGCGGCACCTGCGTCCCGCCCGCGCCCGGGACATAGACGTCGTCGACCTGTTCCGGGAATTGCTGCAGCCCCGGCTCCAGCTCCAGCACCACGCGGTACTGGTTGCGGGCGCGGTAGATGATCGAGACCTGGCGCTGGGCGAAGCCGCTGTTGAGGGCCGAGGCGATGGCGGCGACGCTGACGCCGAGCCGCCCCGCCGCATCCCGGTCGATCTCCAGCCGCGTGACCAGGCCCGCCCGCTGCTGGTCGGAGGAGACATCGGTGATGCCGGGGATGGTGCGCAGCTTCTGCAGCAGCACCTCCGACCAGGTCTCCAGCCCCTCGAGGTCGGGCGAGAGCAGCACGAACTGGAACTGCGCATTCCCCGGCCGCCCGCCGATGCCGATGTCCTGCACCGAGCGGAGGAAAGTCTGCATGCCGGGGATGGTGTTGAGCGGGCGCCGCAACCGCTCGATCACCTGGCCGGCGGACGCGTTGTCCCGCTCCGCCAACGGCTTCAGGCTGACGAAGATGCGCCCCTGGTTGCCGGAGGAATTGCCCCCGCCGCCGCCGATCTGCGAGGCGATGCTGGCCACCGCCGGGTCGCGCATCAGCACCTGCACCACCCGCTCCTGCATCACCTGCATGGCCTGGAAGGAGGTATCGGGCGGCGCCCGCGTGGTGCCGATGATGAGGCCGGTATCCTGCTCCGGGAAGAAGTCCTTGGGGACGATGACATAGAGCCAGACGGTCACGCCGATCAGCGCCAGGGTGAAGACCAGCATGGTCCGGCGGATGCGCAGCACATGCCGCAGCGACCAGATGTAGCCGCGCGTCATCCGCTCCATCCCCGCATCGACGAGGCGGATGGCAAGGCCGGGACGATATGGGCCGCTGCGTGCCAGCCGCCCCGCCATCATCGGCGTGACGGTGAGGGAGACGACGCCCGAGATGGCGACGGCGATGGCGAGCGTCGCCGAGAACTCCCGGAACAGCCGCCCGACGATGCCGCCCATGAAGAGCAGCGGGATGAAGACCGCGATAAGGGACACGGTGATGGAGACGACGGTGAAGCCGATCTGCCGCGCGCCCACGAGCGCGGCCTCCAGCGGCTTCATGCCGCGCTCCATCAGCCGCGCCATGTTCTCGATCATGACGATGGCGTCGTCGACGACGAAACCGACCGAGATGGTCAGCGCCATCAGCGAGAGGTTGTCGAGCGAGTAGCCGACCAGCCACATGACCACGAGCGTGCCGAGCAGCGAGAGCGGCACCGACGCCCCGGCCGCCGCAACGGCCGAGGTGCGGCCGAGGAAGAGCGCGACCACGGCGATGACGAGGACGATCGAGATCAGCAGCGTCAGCTGCACGTCATGGACGCTTGCCCGGATCGTCTCGGACCGGTCGCGGATGGTGGTGATATGCACGCCGCCCGGCAGCCAGCGCTCCACCTCCGGCAGCATGCGCTGGATGCCGTTCACCACCTCGATGACGTTGGCGTCCGGCTGCTTGAAGATGATCATCAGCACCGCGGGCCGGCCGTCGACGGAGCCGCCCTGCCGCCGGTCACGCACGTCGAGTGACACACGGGCGACGGAGGAGATGCGGACGAGCGCGCCATTGGCCGATTTCAGCGCGATGGCGCCATATTCCTCCGGCGTGTTCAGCCGGTCGTTCACCGAGATGGCGGCGGATTGATGGGAGCCGTCGATCAGGCCGGTCGCCTGCGTCACGTTGTTGTTGGCGATGGCGAGGCGGATCTGCTCCAGCCCCACCCCGGCCGCCTTGGCCGCGGCCGGGTCGACGGTGACGCGGACGGCCGGCTGCTCGGCGCCCGCGATCAGCACCTGCGCGACGCCCGGCACCTGGGCGATGCGCGGGCCGACGAGGCTGTCGGCGGCGTCGTAGACCGCGCCCGGCGTCACCGTCTCGGCGGCGAGGGACATGATCAGCACCGGCGCATCGCCCGGATTGGCCTTGCGGAAGTAGGGCCGGATGGCGAGCGCTGCCGGCAGGTCGCTGCCCGCCGCGTTGATCGCCGCCTGCACATCCCGCGCCGCGCCCTCGACGCTGCGGGAGAGGTCGAACTGCACGACGATGGAGGTGGCGCCGAGCGAGGAGGTGGAGGTCATCTCCGTCACGCCCGCGATGGCGCCGAGCCTTCGCTCCAGCGGCGCGGCGACGGAGGAAGCCATGGTCGCCGGGTCCGCTCCCGGTTGCCCGGCGCCGATGACGATGGTCGGCAGGTCGATGCTCGGCAGCGGCGCAACGGGGAGGGCGAAGTAGGAGACGATGCCGGCGAGCGCGATGCCGATCGCGAGCAGGGCGGTGGCGATCGGCCGGCGGATGAAGGGCTCGGAGATCGACATCCGCTATTCCGCCGGCTGCGGTTCGGCGCGGCGCGGCCGCACCAGCCGCATCGCCCGCTCCCGCAGCGCCTCCATCGCCAGGTAGATCACCGGCGTGGTGTAGAGGGTGATCACCTGGCTCAGCAGCAGCCCGCCGATGACGGAGACGCCGAGCGGCAGCCGCAGCTCGGAGCCCGTGCCGCTTTCCAGCACCAGCGGCAGGGCGCCGAGCAGCGCGGCGAGCGTCGTCATCATGATCGGACGGAAGCGCTTGATCGAGGCCTCGATGATCGCCTCGCGCGGCGCGCGGCCGTGGTCGCGCTGCGCCTCAAGGGCGAAGTCGATCATCATGATGGCGTTCTTCTTCACGATGCCCATCAGCAGCACGATGCCGATCAGCCCCACGACCGAGAGGTCGAGGCCGCAGAGCCGGAGCGCGAGCAGTGCGCCGATCCCCGCCGAGGGCAAGGTCGAGAGGATGGTGATCGGGTGGATCACGCTCTCGTAGAGCACGCCGAGCACGATGTAGATCACGACGATGGCGGCGAGGATGAGCCAGGGCTCGCCGGCGAGCGAGCGCTGGAACTCCGCCGCATCGCCGGCGAAGCGGCCGACGATGGTGTCGGGCATGCCGATCTCCGCCTCCGCCGCGCGGATCGCGGCCACCGCCTCGCCGAGGGAGGCGCCCGGGGCGAGGTCGAAGCCGATGGTGACGGCGGGGAACTGTCCCTGCTTCGTCACCGTCAGCGGCCCCGCCGCGCGGCCGATGCGGGCAAGCTCCGACAGCGGCACCTGCACCGTCCCGGTGCTGGTCGCAGGCGTCCCCTGGGCGGTGGTCTGCTGCCCGGCCGTCGCGGGTATGCGCAGCAGGCCGATCTTCTCCGGGTCGTCGCGGATGGCGGGATCGGCCTCCAGCACCACGCGGTACTGGTTGTTCTGGGCGTAGATCGTGCTGATCTGCCGCTGGCCGAAGGCGTCGTAGAGCACGTCGTCCACTGCCTGCATCGTGACGCCGAGGCGCCCGGCCTTGTCGCGGTCCACGTCGACGGTGACGCGCACGCCGCCGTCCCGCTGGTCCGAGGCGATGTCGCGCAGGATCGGCAGGCTGGCCAGCTTCCGCTCCAGGACCGGCGCCCAGCGGCCGAGCTCCGCCGCATCCGGGTTCATCAGCGTGTACTGGAAGGCGGTGCTGCCCGCCCGGGCGCCGATCTGGATGTCCTGCACCGCCTGGAGGTGGACCACCACCTGCGGCAGCGCGTCGAGCTGCGGCTGCAGCCGGGCGATGATCGCCTTCGCATCCGCCTCGCGCTCCTCACGCGGGCGCAGGACGATGCTGATCCGTCCGGTGTTCTGCGCCGCGTTCACGATGCCGGCGCCGACCACGGAGGCGACGCCGGTGACGTCCGGGTCGGTGCGGATCACCGCCGCCACCTCCTGCTGGAGGGCGGACATGCGGCTGAAGGAGACGTCGTCCGGCGCCTCCACGCTGGCGACGAGCAGGCCGGTATCCTGCTGCGGCAGGAAGCCCTTCGGCATGTCGATATAGAGCCAGACGGTGCCGGCGACGGTCAGCGTCGCCAGGACCAGCATCAGCCCCTCGTGCTTCAGCACCCGGTGCAGGCTACGGCCATAGGCATCGCGGCAGGCATCCAGCACGCGCTCGGTGGCGCGGGCGAGGCGGCCCGGTTTCGCCTCCTCATGCGGCTTCAGCAGCCAGGCGCACATCATCGGCGTCAAGGTAAGGGAGACGACCATCGAGACCAGCACGGCGATGGTCAGCGTCAGCGCGAATTCCTGGAAGAGCCGCCCGACCACGCCCGGCATGAAGAGCAGCGGGATGAAGACCGCGATCAGCGAGACGGTGAGCGAGACGATGGTGAAGCCGATCTGCTGCGCGCCCTCATAGGCGGCCTCGAGCGGGCGCTTCCCCTCCTCGATCAGGCGGACGATGTTCTCGATCATCACGATGGCGTCGTCGACGACGAAGCCGGTGGCGATGGTCAGTGCCATCAGCGAGAGGTTGTCGAGCGAGAAGCCGCAGAGCGCCATCACCCCGAAGGTGCCGATGATGGAGAGCGGCAGGGCGACGCCCGGGATGAAGGTGGCGCGCAGGCTGCGCAGGAAGACGAAGATCACCGCGATCACCAGCACCACGGCCAGTGCCAGGGTGAACTGCACGTCGTGCACCGAGGCCTTGATCGTCCCCGTCCGGTCGGCGACCACGGCGAGCCGCGCGCCCCTCGGCAGCGCCTGCTCCAGCATGGGCAGTTGCTCGCGGATGTCGGCGACGGTCTGGACGATATTGGCGCCCGTCTGGCGCTGCACGTCGATCAGCACGGCAGGGCCGCCATCGTACCAGGCGCCGGTCAGCGTGTTCTCGAGATCCTGGATTGCGGTGCCGACATCCCTGAGGCGGACGGGCGCGCCGTTGCGCCAGGCGATGATCAGGTTGGCGAAGGCTTCGGGCCGGTCGATCTGGTCGTTCGCCATGACCGTGCTCGCCTGGCGCGGGCCGTCGACGCTGCCTTTCGGCGTGTTGACATTGCTGGCGGCCACCGCCGTCCGTACATCCTCGAGCGACAGGCCGTAGGCTGCGAGCCGCACCGGGTCCGCCTGGATGCGCACGGCCGGGCGCATGTTGCCCTGCACCAGGACGCGGCCGACGCCGCTCACCTGGCTCAGCCGCTGGCCGAGCAGCGTGTCGGCGGCGTCCGAGAGGCGCTGGAGCGGCAGCGTGTCCGAGGTCAGGGCGAGGGTGATGATCGGCGGGTCGGCCGGGTTCACCTTCGCGTAGGTCGGCGGGTAGGGGAGGTTCACGGGCAGCGTGCCCCGGGCCGAGTTGATCGCCGCCTGCACGTCCTGCGCCGCATCGTCGATGTTGCGGCCGAGGGTGAACTGCATGGTGATCCGGCTCGTCCCCGGCCCGCTGGTCGAGACGATGTCGGTGAGGCCGGCGATCTGCGCCAGCTGCCGCTCGGGCGAGGCGGTGACGAGCAGCGCCACCGTCTCGGGCGACGCGCCCGGCAGGCTGGTCGTCACCTCGATGGTCGGGAAGTCGACTTCGGGCAGGGCGGAGACCGGCAGGCGCATGTAGCCGAAGCCGCCGCAGAGCAGCACGGCGATCGCCAGCAGGATGGTGGCGATCGGCCGGGCGATGAAAGGGGCGGAGATGTTCACCGCTCAGCGGCTCGCATCGGCCGCTTGCCGGGGGCGGAGGCGCCGCTCGCCCGGGGCGGGCGCATTCTCCGGCGCCGTATCGTCAACCGCCATCACCGTCGCGCCGGGGCTCAGCCGCAGCGCACCGGAGGTGATGACCTTCTCGCCGACCTCGACGCCGCGCCGTACCACCGCCTCGGTCGGCGTCAGCACGCCGAGCTGCAGGCTGCGCTGCTCCACCGTCTGGTCGCCCTTCAGCACATAGGCGAAGGCGCCGTCCGGCCCTCGCTGCACGGCGACCAGCGGCACCGTCACCGCTTCCGGCACGGTGTCGATCCGCAGCCGGACATTGACGAAGGCGCCGGGCCAGAGGCGCATGTCCTCGTTAGGGAAGACCGCCTTCAGCTTGATGGTGCCGGTCGAGGCATCGACGGCGCTGTCGAGCGTGCGCAGCTCGCCCATGATCGGCCCCTGGGCGCCGGGCGAGGGCGGGCCCTGGGCCTGCGGCACCCCGCCGCTCGCCGAGCGCAGCGCCTGCACCGGCACGGTGCCGCGCTGCAGGGCATCGACCACCCGGCCGAGCTCCTGCTGCGGCAGGGTGAAGGTGACGGCGATCGGCTGCATCTGCGAGACGGTGACGATGCCCGTCGCGTCGCCGGAGCGCACCAGGTTGCCCTGATCGACCAGGCGCAGCCCGACCCGCCCGTTGATCGGCGAGCGGATGGTGGTGAAGGAAAGCTGGGTGCGCGCGCTGTCGATCGCCGCCTGGTCGGAAGCGACAAGCGCCTCGTACTGCGCGACGGTCGAGCGCTGCGTGTCCTGCTGCTGGCGGGAGACGCCCTCGTTCCGGGCAAGCGTCGTGTAGCGCTGCAGGTCGAGCCGGGCATTGGCCAGCAGGGCCTCGTCCTGCGCCTTCTTGGCGATGGCCTGGTCGAGCGCCGCCTGGTAGCTGCGCGGGTCGATGCGCGCCAGCAGGTCGCCCTGCTTCACCATCTGGCCTTCCTGGAAGGCGATCTCGACGAGCTGGCCATCGACCTGCGCCCGCACGGTGATGGTGTTGTAGGCCTGCACCGTGCCGATGGCGTCGAGCATGATCGGCACGTCCTGCCGCTGCGCCGTGGCGATCATCACCGGCACCGGAGCGCCGGCACCGCGACCGGGCCTGCCCTGCCCGTCGCCCGGCCGCTGGCCCTGCGCCGCCGGGCCGCCACCGCCAGGCCGCTGGCCGGCCTTGGCCTCGGCGGCCGGCTGCTGGGATTGCTGCCAGTAGTACCAGGCGCCCGCGCCGGCGCCCCCGATCAGCCCGAGGGTCAGCAGAAGGGTCAGGAAGCGGCGCATGGGGCTTGTCGGAAACCTCGTTCCAGGGTCTCGGATGATACGACGACGGCAGGCCATCCCCATGAGGGGTTGTGGTGACGAACTGCAACCTCAAATGCCGTTCCACCCGCCACCCAGCGCCCGGAACAATCCGACGGCCGCCTGCAGCCGCACCAGACGCGCATTCGCGAGGTTGGTACGGGCGGTGAAGAGCGTCTGCTGGGTGTTCAGCAGCGTGACGAGGTCGATGGTCCCGGCCTGCAGCTGCGCCTCGCTGATCCCATAGGCCCGCTCGGCCATCCGGACTGCATTGGCCTGCAGCGCCTCCTGCTCGGTGGTCTGGCGGAGGGCGACGAGCGCATTCTCGGCATCGACCAGGGCGGCGAGGATGGCGCCGCGATAGGCCGCCAGCAGCTCCTGCGCCAGGCCCTCGTTCAGCTCGATCTGCCCGCGGAGCGCGCCGCCGCGGAAGATGGGCTGCGCCAGCCCCGACGCCAGGCTGAAGACGACGGAGCCCGGCCGCAGCAGGTTCTCGAGCGCAAGGCTGGTGAAGCCGCCGGTGCCGGTCAGCGTGATCGAGGGCAGCAGCTGGGCGCGGGCGACGACGATATTGGCATTGGCCGCGGCGAGCGTCGCCTCGGCATTCAGCACGTCCGGCCGCCGCGCGAGCACCTCGGCCGGCAGGCCAGGCGTCACGCTCGGCACGTTGAGGCGGCTGAAGCTGCCGCCCTCGAGCCGCAGCGTCTCCGGCGGCCGGGCGACCAGCGTGCCGAGCGAGTTGCGGTTCTGCTCGAGGTCCTGCACGAGCGGCGGGATCTGCGCCTGCTGCTGGGCGACCACCGTCTCCTGCTGCGCGAGGTCAAGCCCCGTCGCCGTGCCGACCGCGACCCGCTGGCGGATCACCCGCACCACGCGCTGCGCGATATCCAGGTTCTGCTGCTGGATCGCCAGCGTCTCCTGCGCCGCCAGCATGGCGAAATAGGTGTTCGCCACCGAGGCCTGGGTGGTGATGGTCACCGTCCCCGCATCGAAGCGGGTGGCCGAGGCGGATTGCTGGGCCGCCTCCACCTGCCCGCGATTCTTGCCCCAGAAGTCGATCTCGTAGCTGGCCGTAAGGCTGAGCTGGTTGCTGGCACTGACGCGGATGCGGCTGCCCCCGCGGCCCAGGCCGGCGATGGAGGCGGTCGAGGCGCTGCCGCTCTGCTGCCGCGTGGCCCGCGCGGTGACGTCGATGGTCGGCAGCAGCGTCGCGCCGGCGATGCGGATCTGCGCATCGGCCTGGCGGATGCGGGCGATGGCCGCGGCGATGTCGTTGTTCGCCGCCATCGCCTCCGCCATCAACCCATCGAGCTCGGGCGAGCCGAAGCCGCGCCACCAGTCGGGATTCGGCCACTGAACCGGCTGGGTGGCATCGGCCGCCGTCATCCGGCCGGGGAGGGGAATGCCGGAGGAGGTGCCCGGCGGCGTCAGCCAATTGCCGAGCGAAGAGCAGCCGCCGAGCAGCAGCGCCGCGGCGGCCGGCGCCGCGCGGCGGAGGGAGGAGCGCGCCATGCTCAGCCGCCTGGCCGGCGCGCGGCGGCGACCTGGGCGCGGCCCTCGGGCGAGACGACGGCCAGCGCCTCCGCCAGGGTCTCGCCGAAATCGCGGTTGAAGGCGACCATCCGCTCGGCCCAGACGGCGAGGGCGTCTCGCAACGCGTTTGGGTCATAGGGGTCGCGGCGCATCACCGCATCGACCTCGGCGCTGGCGGCGCGCATGGCGGCGAGGCTTCCGGCATAGCGGCCGCGCTCGGCGGCCAGCACGGCCTGGAAGCGCGGCCGGTCCGGCGCCGGCAGGGCCGCCTCGATCCGCCCGACCATGCGGTCGAAGCCGCGCCCGCCCCGCGGCGGCGGGGTTGGCCGCCACCAGAGCAGCCCGGCGAAGACGAGGTTGAGCACCAGCGAGGCACCGCAGAGCGCGGTGATCAGGGTCCGGCCGGATGGTCGGCGCATCAAAAGGCATCTCCCGCGAGGGGCAAGGTCTGCAAGGGGCCGAAGGGATCCTCCGGCGCGGTCCGCGGCGGCGAGAGGCTGAGCCAGAGGGCGCAGGTCGCCATGGCGGCGAGCGCGCCCCAGCCGGCCGGCGCCGCCGGGCGGAGCAGCG
>CADCTD010000015.1 GCA_902805545.1 uncultured Craurococcus sp.
GGCTCGGCCTCAACTCCGCACCTCCGCGACGGCTCGGCGATCTGGACATGCAGTTTCTGATATTATATCAATTATAAAATGAAATGCTGGCTCCGAACGTGGAGAAGGGGTGCCGAAATGGAAAGCGTGCGCCCAGCGCCGCTCGTCGTGGCCGAGATCGGCGGGTTCCTGACCGGTGCCCGCGCGGTCAGATCGGAGCGCACGCCTAGTGCCGCCCCCGGGGCTGAGGCCGCAGCAACGCGCCGCCACGGCGGCGGGCGGACCGGGGGAGCACATGGATGCGGCTGAGGACGGCCTTCCTGATCTGCTTCGCCGCCGCGAGCCTGCCGGCGTTGGGCTGGTCGGCCTGGACCGCCGTGCGGGCCTGGTCGGCCTGGACCGACGCGGCCGCCGCAGTGCGCGCGGCCGAAGCCATGGGCCACGCGCTGCACCTCGTGGAGGCGCTCTCCGTCGAGCGCGGCGCGCTGCAGGAACGGGCGCTGTCCGACGACAGTGGAGTGGAGGACCTGCAGGAGATCAGTACCCGCAACGACGCGCTCCTCGACCGCTCGCAACGCGGCATGCGCGCGGCCGGCCTCCCCGACGAGGCGGTCGCGCAGGCGCGCGAGGGATTGGCCTCGGCGCGCGCCCAGGTGGCCCGGGCGGTGGAGAAGCCGCTGGCGCAGCGCGACCCCGGCCTGGTGCCGGCCATGATGGCGCAACTCTACGAGCGGCTGGACGCGGTGGAGGCCTCGGTGGCGGCGGCGGAGGGGGCGGCCACGCGGGCCAGCGCCTCGGTGGGCGCCCTGGTCGCGGTCGGCAGCCTGGCGGTCGAGATGCGCGGCGCCGCCGGGCGGCGCAGCAGCCACCTCAGCGGCTGGGTCGGCGGCCGCGCGCTCTCTCCGCGCCAGGTGGACGAGGCGATGCACCTCACGGGGCAGATCGAGCACGCCTGGAAGCGCCTGCGCCGCCAAGTGGTGATGGTGGGATCGCCGCCGCGCTTGGTCGCCGCCGTGGCCGCGACAGAGGAAGGCTTTTTCCGCCGTGCGGAGCCGAGATACCGCGAACTCGTGGCGGTCGCGCGCGCGGGGCGGGCGCCGCCCCTCGCCCTGCCCGATTGGCGCCGCTGGACAGTGGCAGCGCTGCCGGGGACGCTCGCGGCGCGGGATGCCGCCATCGCCGAAGCGGTGGCGCACGGCGAGGCGTTGGCCGCCGGGGCGCGGGCGCGTTTGTGGGTGGCGGCCGCCGCCGCGGCGGCGGCGCTGCGCTCGGCGGCGGTCGCGCTGGTTGTCCTCCTGCGCCGGCTGGTCCTGCCGGTGCAGCGCCTCACCGCGACCGTGACCCGCTTGGCCGGCGGCGACGTCGCCGCGGTGGAGGTGCCCGAGCGCGGGCGGCGTGACGAGATCGGCGCCATGGCCGCCGCGGTGGAGGTGTTCCGCGCGACCGCCCTCGAGCTGCAGCGGACCAACCTCCACTTCGACGCCGCGCTCAACAACATGTCCCAGGGCCTGGCGATGTTCGACGGCGAGGAGAGGCTCGTCGTCGCCAACGCCCGCCTTTGCGAGATTGCGTGTGTCCCGCCCGGGAGCCTGCGGTCGGGCATGTCCTTCCGCGAGGCCATGGCCGTCGGCGTGGCGGCCGGCCACTACCCCGGCCGGACGGCCAACGAAGCCTACGCCGAGCGCCGGAGGGCCTTGAAGGCGGCGGTCGCCGTCGAGTTCGAGGAAATTCGCGCGGGCAAGGTGCTGGCCGTGTCGTCCCGGCCGATGGCGGGCGGCGGCTGCGTCTTCACGATCGAGGACGCCACCGAGCGCCGCCGCGCGGAGGCGCAAGTCGTGCACATGGCGCACCACGACACGCTGACGGGCCTGCCGAACCGCGCCCTGTTTCGCAAGAGGGTGGACGAGGCGCTCGTCCGCTCGCGGCGCGGCGGAGGCTTCGCCTTGCTGTGCCTCGACCTGGACCGCTTCAAGGCGGTCAACGACACGCTCGGCCACCCGGGCGGCGACGCGCTGCTCCGCGCCGTGGCCGGGCGCTTGGCCGGCGCCTTGCGGGAGGGGGACGTCGTCGCCCGGCTCGGAGGCGACGAGTTCGTGGTGCTGCAGGCCTCGCACGAGCAGCCGCGCGAAGCCGAAGCGCTGGCGCGCCGCCTCGTGGAGGAACTCGGCGCGCCCTACGAAGTCGCGGGCCGCCCGGTGGCGATCGGGGTCAGCGTGGGCATCGCCCTTGCGCCGGAGCACGGCGCTTCCCCGGACGACCTGCTCAAGAACGCCGACCTCGCGCTCTACCAAGCCAAGGCGGACGGGCGGGCCGCGTGGCGCCTCTTCGAGCCGGGGATGGAGGCGCGGACTTTGACCCGGCGGCTACTGGAGTTCGACCTGCGCGACGCCGCGGCCGCAGGCGATTTCGAGTTGCACTACCAACCTCTGGTTGATCTCAGGTCCCGCCGGATTAAGGGCTTCGAAGCGCTGGTGCGTTGGCGGCACCCCTTGAGGGGTTTCGTCGGGCCGGCGGAGTTCATCCCCCTCGCGGAGGAACTCGGCCTGATCGGATCGATCGGCGAGTGGGTGCTCCGGCGCGCATGCGCCGAGGCGGCCGCTTGGCCGGACGGGCTCAAGGTCGCGGTCAACCTTTCGGCGGCGCAGTTCCGGGCGGGGCGAGCGCTTATCGACGCGATCACCGGCGCGCTCCAGGTTTCAGGACTGGCGGCGGCGCGGCTGGAAATTGAGATAACTGAAGGCGTGGTGCTGCAGGACACGGAAGAGACACTGGCGACGCTCCGCCGCATCAAGGCGCTGGGCGTTTCGATCGCGATGGACGACTTCGGCACCGGCTACTCCTCGCTCAGCTACCTGCGCCGCTTCCCTTTCGACAAGGTGAAGATCGACCAGTCTTTCGTGCGGGGGCTCGGGACGGACGGCGGCGACTGCGCGGCGATCGTCAGCGCCGTGGCGACCCTCTGCGGCAGCCTCGGCATGGCGGCCACGGCCGAGGGCATCGAGACGGAGGAGCAACTGGCGCGCTTGGCGGCCGAAGGTTTGGTCGATGGGCAGGGCCATCTGTTCGGCCGCGCCGTGCCGGCGGCGGACGTGCCGCTGTTCTTTGCGGGTCCAAGGCTCATGAGCGCTATGTCGCCAATGGTGGCCTGACGCTCCTCGGCCAACACCCGAGGTCAAGGAGGTTGCGGGCTCGCCAGCCGCCGCGATTCCACTGCCACCGCCGTCCGCGCTTGTTTGCGCGCCATCCCGAGGCGAGGCGCGCCTGGCTTCGACTACCCGTCCAGGCGGCGGGTGCC
>CADCTD010000016.1 GCA_902805545.1 uncultured Craurococcus sp.
CCGTGAGGCTTCGGCTGAAGGATCGCGTCCGACACTCCACGCTTGAGGGAGGGGACGTTCCATGCCGGCGCCCGACACCATCACCGCACCGCAACTCTCCCGGCTCGTCGGCCTGCCCGACGCGCCGGTCCTCCTCGATGTGCGCACCGACGAGGACTACGCGGCCGATCCCCGGCTGCTCCCCGCCTCCGTCCGCCGCGACGCCCGCTCCGTGACCTCTTGGGCGGGCGACTACGCCGGCCGCTCCGTCGTCGTCTCCTGCCAGCGCGGCCTGAAGCTCAGCCAGGGCGTGGCCGCTTGGCTGCGGCACGCGGGCGCGCAAGCCGAGGTGCTGGAAGGCGGTTTCGAGGGTTGGGCGGCGGGCGGCGGCAACCCGCTGCTGCGCCCGGACCGCATCCCGCCGCGCGACCCGCAGGGGCGCACCGTTTGGGTCACGCGCTCCCGGCCGAAGATCGACCGCATCGCCTGCCCCTGGCTGATCCGGCGCTTCGTGGACCCCGGCGCCGTGTTCCTGTTCGTGGCGCCCTCCGAGGTGGCCGCTGTCGCCGAGCGCTTCGGCGCCACGCCCTTCGACATCGAGGGCGTGTTCTGGAGCCACCGGGGCGAGGGCTGCACCTTCGACACAATGGTCGAGGAGTTCGGGCTGCGCTCCTCGGATGCGCTCGCCCGGCTGGCCCTGATCGTGCGCGGCGCCGACACGGCGCGGCTCGACCTCACCCCGCAATCCGCCGGCCTGCTCGCCGCTTCCCTGGGGTTTTCCCGCATGTTCCGCGACGACCTCCCCCAACTCGACGCCGCCATGGCGCTCTACGACGCCTTCTACCGGTGGAGCCGCGACGCGGTGGCGGAGACGCACGACTGGCCTTCCTCGGCGCCAGCGGGCGGCCGGGCCGCGGTGGGGGCGGCGTGAGCGGCGCCGCGGTCGAGGGGGCCGACCAGACAGCAGGCGCGGCCGCCACCGCCGCGGCGCGCCTGCCCTCCTTCGGCGAAGCGTTGCGGGTCTGGCTGAAGATCGGCTGCCTGTCTTTCGGCGGCCCGGCCGGGCAGATCGCGCTGCTGCACCGCGAGGTGGTGGACGAGCGCCGATGGGTGTCGGACGCGCGCTTCCTCCACGCGCTGAACTTCTGCACCCTGCTGCCCGGGCCGGAGGCGCAGCAACTCGCCACCTACCTGGGCTGGCTGCTGCACGGGGTGCGCGGCGGGGTCGCGGCCGGGGCGCTGTTCGTGCTGCCGGGCATGGCGGTGATGCTGGGTCTTTCCGTCCTCTACGCCACGCTGGGCGAGGTGCCGGTCGTGGCCGCGCTGTTCTTCGGCCTCAAATGCGCGGTGCTGGTGCTGGTGGTGGAGGCGCTGCTGCGGGTGGCCAAGCGGGCGCTGAAGACCAACGGGGCGTGGGCGCTGGCCGCGGCCGCCTTCGTGGCGCTGTACGCCTTTTCCGTGCCCTTCCCTGTGGTGGTGCTGGGCGCTGCGCTGATCGGCTACTTCGCCCCGGGGGCGTTCCGCGGCGGCGGCCACGGCGAGGCCAAGGACGGCCCGCCCGCGGTGCTGGACGCGGTGCGCGCCGCCGACCCCGGCAGGCGTGGCGCGCGGGCTGGGTCGCGGTGGCGCTGTGGCTGCTGCCGGTGGCGGTGCTGGCGCTGGCGGTGGGCGGCGTGTTCGCCGACGTGGCGTGGTTCTTCTCCAAGATGGCGGTGGTCACGGTCGGCGGCGCCTACGCCGTGCTCGCCTACGTGGCGCAGGAGGCGGTGCAGGGCTACGGCTGGCTGACGCCGGACCAGATGCTCGTCGGTCTCGGGTTGGCCGAGACCACGCCCGGGCCGCTGATCCTCGTGTTGCAGTTCGTGGGCTTCCTGGCCGGCTACGGCGCGGGCGGGCTCGCCTGGGGCGTGCTGGCCTCCGTGCTGACGGTGTGGGTCACCTTCGCGCCGTGCTTCGCCTTCATCTTCCTCGGCGCGCCCTACGTCGAGCGGCTGCACGCCAACCGGGCGCTCACCGGGGCGCTCGCCGCGGTCACGGCGGCGGTGGTGGGCGTGATCGCCAACTTGGCGCTGTGGTTCGGCCTGCGGGTGCTGTTCGCCGAGGTGCGGCGGGTGGATGCCGGCCCGGTCGGCCTCGACGTGCCGGTCCTCGGAAGCCTGGACCCGCTCGCCCTGGCGCTGGCGGCGCTCGCCGCGGCGTGCCTGTTCTGGCTCAAGCTCGGCCTGCTGCGCACCTTGGGCGTCACGGCCGTGGTCGGGCTGGTCGCCAAGCTCGCCCTCGGCTGAGGATATGGGCTCAGCAGGGAGGCAATCGTCAGGGACGGAGAGATGGCGATGACGCACGCGACCTTTCGCCGCTCGGCCTCGGCCGGGCTGGCCCTCCTGGCCGCCGCCTGCTGCGCCGGCTTCGGCGCGACCGCCGCGGCGCAGGCGCCGCAGGTGGCCCGAACCTTCGAGGACGCGGCGGCGGGCGCGCCGCCGCCCGGCTTCTCCTCCGCGCTGACCGGCGGCGGCGGTCCGGTGCGCTGGGTCGTGCTGGAAGACCCGTCCTCCCCGGCGGGGCCGAAGGTGCTGGCCGAGGTCAGCAAGGACCGCACCAGCGACCGCTTCCCGCTCACCATCTTGGACGGCTTCGAGGCGCGCGACGTGGCGGTCTCGGTGCGCTTCAAGCCCGTCTCCGGCACCGTGGACCAAGCGGCGGGGCTCGTGGTGCGGCTGCGCGACCCGCGCAACTACTATGTCGCCCGCGCCAACGCCCTTGAGGGCAACGTTCGGCTCTACCGCGTGGTGGACGGCCGGCGCACGCAGTTCGCGGGGGTGGACGTTCGGGTGCCGCGGGAGCGCTGGCAGACGCTCGGGCTGCGGGTCGAGGGCGAGCGCTTCGAGGTGTCGCTGGACGGGCGGATGCTGTTCTCCGCCACGGACCGCACCTTCGCGGCGGCGGGGCGCGTCGGGCTGTGGACCAAGGCCGACAGCCTGACCCACTTCGACGCCTTCGAGGCCGAGGGGCTTCGGTGAGCCCTTCGGCTTCCCCTTCCGCCGCCGCCGGCACCACGACGGCGCACGAGCCCGTCCGCCGCATCCTCGCCGCCCGGGGCCTGCGCGACTTCGGCGACGGCCTCGCCGCGGTGCTGCTGCCCGCCTACCTCGTCGCGCTCGGCTTCGGCGCCGCCGAGGTGGGCGCGGTCGCTACCCTCGCGCTCCTCGGCTCGGCGCTGATGACGCTGGGGATCGGCGCC
>CADCTD010000017.1 GCA_902805545.1 uncultured Craurococcus sp.
GCGCCAGTTCGAAGACGCGCCGGATTTGCGCGGCAGGATCGGTGTCGTAGCTCGGCGCCGCGCCCACCACGGTCGCGCCGTTCTCCAGGGCGGCCACCATCAGCTCGTCCGTGCCGGGATTGTTGGTCAGCCCCTCCTGCGGCATCACGCATATCTCTATGTCGATTGCCCAAGCGTAGCGCTTCACCAGGCTCCGCACGCCCTCGAATCCCCGCAGGCCCACCTTCGGGTCCACCTCCGCGTGCGTCCGCATCAGGGTGGTGCCGTGGGTGATGCACTTCTCCAGGGTGCGGGTCGCGCGGTCCGCCACGTCCTCCACCGTGAAGGTGTGCTTCACGGCCGAGACGCGCTCCATCGCCCGGTGCGCCCTGCCCTCCTCGCAGGCGCAGCGGTCGATGATGCAGGTCTTGTCCAGGTGGATGTGCGTTTCCACGAAGCCCGGCGAGACGAGCCGGCCGCCCGCCTCCACCACCTCCCCCGCCGTTTCGGAGAGCCGCGGCGCCACGGCGGCGAAGCGCCCGTCTGCCACGCCGATGTCCACCGTCGGGCCGCCGCGACCCGCTTGGGGCAGGCGCGCGTCGCGGATTATCAGGTCGAAGCCCACGCCGTGCCCCCGTGCATCCGAAGCGGGCAGGATGCACCGCCGCGGGCAATTTGCCAGGCCCGTCGCCGCGGTCCTAGCGTTGTCATGCATCGGACCGACGCCGCGCGATCCGGCAAACCGCAGAGGGAGCCGTCCATGAGCGAAGCAGTGATCGGCTCCCCCGCCGCCGCCGAGGAGCCCGGCCTCCGCGCCACCGCCGCCACCCTCGGCCTTGCCCTGACCCCACTGCCCGAGGCCGCCCTCGCCGCCGCCGCCCCCGCCTGCCTCACCACCTCCCCCCGCGTTCAGGCCCTGACCGGCCTCCCCTCCCTCGCCGAGGCCGCGGCGCTCGCCGCCGCCGGCCCCGGCGCCCGCCTGCTCGGCCCGCGCCAGTCAGCAGGGGGCCTCGCCACCTGCGCCCTGGCCACCACGGAGCCCGCGCCATGACCGTGCATTTCATCGGCGCCGGCCCCGGTGCCGCCGACCTCATCACCCTCCGCGCACGGGACCTCATCGCCGCCTGCCCGGTCTGCCTCTATGCCGGCTCCGTCGTCGCCCCCGCCGTGCTCGCGCACTGCCCGCCCGGCGCCAGGCTGGTCGACACCGCCCCGCTCTCCCTCGACGCCATCGAGGCCGAATGCCTCGCCGCCCATGCCGCCGGGCAGGATGTCGCCCGCCTGCATTCCGGCGACCTCTCGATCTACTCGGCGCTGGCCGAGCAGCGGCGCCGCCTCGAGCGCCACGGCATCCCGGTGACGATGACGCCCGGCGTCCCCGCCTTCGCCGCCGCCGCCGCCGCCCTTGGCTGCGAGCTCACCGTGCCCGAAGTCGCGCAGAGCCTGGTGCTGACCCGCATGCCCGGCCGCGCCTCCGCCATGCCCTCGGGCGAGACGCTCGCCGCCTTCGGCGCCACCGGCGCGACGCTCGCCATCCACCTCGCCGTGCCGCAGCTTCCCCGCATCGTCGAGGAGCTGGTGCCGCTCTATGGCCCCGACTGCCCCGCCGCCGTCGTCGTCCGCGCCAGCTGGCCCGACGAGCGGATCATCCGCGGCACCCTCGCCGACATCGCCCCCCGCACGGCGGAGGCGGGGGTGGACCGCATGGCCCTCATCCTCATCGGCCCGGCGCTGGCCACCCACACCACCGAAAGCGCCCTCTACTCCGAGGGCTATCAGCGCCGCTTCCGCGGGCTGGAGGGCGCATGACCGCTCGGAGCAAAATCCGCCCGGCCCATCAGCCGCCCCTCGCGGTCGAAGACCACCACCTCGAGCGCGATGCCGGGATGCTCCAGCACGCCCGCCGCCACCTGCCAGGCCCCGGCCGCGATCGCCGCGCCGAGCCCCGGCGCCAGGGCGAAGGCCTCCGCCACCGTATTCGCCCCCCGCACCCGCTCGGCGAGTCCGTGCTCCCCGACCAAGGCCGCCAGCGCCGCCATATCCGCCGTCCCGCGCTTCGAGTGCAGGTCGAGCATCCCTTGCGCCAGCTTGGTCATCTTGGCGACGCCGCCCGCGATGCTGACCCGCGCCACCGGATGCCGCCGCAGATACTTCAGCATCCCGCCGACAAAATCCCCCATCTCGATCAGCGCAACATCGGGCAGCCCATGCAGCCCCCGCACCGCCGCCTCGGAGGCCGCCCCCGTCGCCCCCGCCACATGCCCGATGCCGCTCGCCCGCGCGACATCGATGCCGCGATGGATGCTGTCGATCCAGGCCGCGCAGGAATAGGGCACCACGATCCCCGTCGTGCCGAGGATCGACAGCCCGCCCACGATCCCGAGCCGCCCGTTCAGCGTCCGCTCCGCCAGAATCTCGCCGCCGGGGATGGAGATCTCCACCTCCGCATCCGCCCCGGGCGGCGCGACCGCATCGAGCGCCTCCTGGATCATCCGCCGCGGCACCGGGTTGATGGCCGGCTCCCCCGGCGGCAGCGGCAGCCCCGGCCGCGTCACGGTGCCGACCCCCGGCCCGGCGCGGAAGCGCACCCCGCTCCCCTTCGGCAACGGCCGCACCGTCGCCAGCACCAGCGCGCCATGCGTCACATCCGGGTCGTCCCCCGCATCCTTGACGACGCCTGCCATCGCCCCGCCCTCGACGAACTCGCTGCGCGCGAGGGCGAAGGCCGGCCGCCCGCCGCCCGGCAGGGCGATGGTCACCGGGTCGGGGAAAGCCCCGCTGCGCAGCGCCGCGAAGGCCGCCTTCGCCGCCGCCGTCGCGCAGGCGCCGGTGGTCCAGCCGCGGCGAAGGGGGGCGGGCGCATCCATCCCCCCAGGCCTAGGCCGCGCCCGGACAGGGCTGCGCCCCGCCCTGGCCGTCCCGAACAATCCCTCGCCGATCCATCCCTGGTCCCTCTGCGGACAGGACCTAGGGCGGAAGCCGCGCCCTGTCACCGGTCCTGCCCATGAGCGCCCCCGGCCTGCTGATCGCCGCCCCCCGCTCCGGCGCTGGCAAGACGACGGTGACGCTCGCCCTGCTGGCCGCGCTGCGCGCCCGCGGCCTCGCCATCCGCGCGGCCAAGGCCGGCCCCGACTACATCGACACCGCTTTCCACGCCGCCGCCACCGGCCGCCCCGGCCTCAACCTCGACAGCTGGGCGATGCCGCCGCCGCTGCTCGCGGCGCTGGCCGCCGAGGCCGCCGCGGGCGCCGACCTGCTGCTGGTCGAAGGCGCCATGGGCCTGTTCGACGGCATCGCCGGCCTGCCCGGCCGCACCGGCGCCGCCGCCGACCTCTGCGCCCGCCTCGGCCTTCCCGTGCTGCTGGTGCTCGACGTCACCGGCCAGGCCCAGTCCGCCGCCGCCCTGCTGCGCGGCTTCGCTCTTCATGACCCCGCCACCCGCATCGCCGGCGTGGTGCTGAACCGCACCGGCAGCGACCGCCACCGCCGCATGGTGGAAGCCGCCATCGCCCCCCTCGGCATCCCCGTCCTCGGCGCCATCCCGCGCGCGGCGCCGCCCGCCCTGCCCGAGCGCCATCTCGGCCTGGTCCAGGCGGAGGAGCACCCGGCCCTCGCCGAGACCCTCGCGGCCCTCGCCACGCTCGCCGAACGCCATCTCGACCTCGGCGCCATCCAGGCCCTCGCCCGCCCCATCCCCTCCGCCGAGGCCCCGCTGCGCCTCGCGCCACCCGGCCAGCGCATCGCCCTTGCCCGCGACGAGGCCTTCTCCTTCCTCTACGCCCATATCCTCGCCGCCTGGCGCGCCGCCGGCGCCGAGCTGCACCCCTTCTCCCCCCTCGCCGACGAGCCCCCGCCCGAGCATTGCGACGCCTGCTGGCTCCCCGGCGGATACCCGGAGCTGCACGCCCCCCGCCTCGCCGCCGCGCATCGCTTCCTCACCGGCCTCCGCCGCTTCGCCGCGACCCGCCCGGTGCATGGCGAATGCGGCGGCTACATGGTGCTCGGCCAGGGCATCGAGGATGCCGAGGGCGCCCGCCACGCCATGGCCGGCCTGCTCGGCCATGCCAGCAGCTTCGCCCGTCGCCGCCTGCATCTCGGCTACCGCGAGGCCCGCCTCCTCGCCGACGGCCCGCTCGGGCCCGCCGGCACGCTCTGGCGCGGCCACGAATTCCACTACGCGACCGTGCTCGACGCTGCCGCCGACCCGCCTTTCGCCGAGTTGCACAACGCCGAGGGCGAGTTGCTCGGCCCTGCCGGCGGCCGGCGCGGCCTGGTGAGCGGCAGCTTCTTCCACCTCATCGCCCCCGCAGAGATGCCCGCATGATCGCCGACGCCGCGCAGCAGCGCCTCGACGCCCTCGCCAAGCCCCAAGGCAGCCTCGGCCGGCTGGAACGCCTCGCCCGCCGCCTCGCCGAGACCCAGGGCAGCCTCGCGCCCGAAACCCGCCCGCGCCGCCTCATCGTCTTCGCCGGCGACCATGGCGTGGTGGCGGAAGGCGTCGGCCTCTGGCCTGCCGAGGTGACGGCGGCGATGATGCGGCTGATGCTCGAGGGCCGCTCCGCCTGCGCCGCCCTCGCCCGCGCCTCCGGCACCGAATTCCTGCTGGTCGATGCCGGCTCCGGGGCCCCCTCCTTCCCGCCGCAGCCCGGCTACCGCGACTGGCGCATCGCCCGGGGCACCGCCAACCTCGCCCGCGAACCCGCCATGACCGTCGCCCAATTCGACGCCGCCTGGGCCCTCGGCGCCCGCGCCGCCGAGGAGGCCGCCGCCGCGGGCATCCGCGTCCTGGCCATCGGCGAGATGGGCATCGGCAACACCACCGCCGCCGCCTGCCTCGCCGCCCTGCTGACCGGCGTCGAGCCCGCCGCGATGGTCGGCCCCGGCGCCGGCGCCACGCCGGAGAGTCTCGCCCGCAAGCACGCCGCCGTCGCCGCCGCCCTCGCCCGCACCGAGCCGGACCCGCGCCGCGCCATTGCCGGCCTCGCCGGCTACGAGATCGCCGCCATGGCCGGCTGCATCGCCGCCGCCGCACGCCTCGGCCTCACGCTGGTGCTCGACGGCTTCATCACCGGCGCCGCCGCCCTCGTCGCCCGCGCGCTGGAGCCCGGTGCGCTCCGCACCGCCATCGCCGCCCATCGCGGCGAGGAGCCGGGCCATGCGCCGGTGCTGGCCGCGCTCGGCCTCGAGCCCTTCCTCGACTGGCAGCTCCGCCTCGGCGAGGGCAGCGGGGCGCTCCTCCTGCTTCCCCTGCTCGACGCCGCCGCCGCCCTGCTGCGCGATGTGGCGACGCTCGCCGACATCACCGGCGGATGATCTCCGACTGGCTCCGCGCCGCCGCCACCGCCCTGCAATTCCTGACCCGCCTGCCCATCCCCGGCGGCGCCAGCGCCGACCCGGCACGCTTCGAGGCGGATATCGGCCGCGCCATCATCCTCTTTCCCCTGGCCGGCACGCTGGTCGGCGCACTCGCCGCCGCGGCCCTCTGGCTGGCGTCGATGCTCTGGCCCCTGCCGCTGGCCATCCTCCTGGCCCTCGCGCTGGAGGCCCGCCTCACCGGCGCCCTGCATGAGGACGCCGTCGCCGACCTCTGCGACGGCCTCGGCGGCGGCCGCACGGCGGAGGAGGTGCTTCGCATCATGAAGGACAGCCGCATCGGCGCCTTCGGCCTGCTCGGCCTCGCCTTCGCCCTGGCGCTGCGGGCCGGTGGGCTGATGGCACTGCCCGATGCCGCCTCGGCCGCCATCGTGCTGGTCGTCTCCGGCTGGGCCGCCCGGCTGCTGATGCTCGCCGCGATGCTCGCCATCCCGCCGATGCCCGGCCGCGCCGGCCTCGGCGGCAGCGTCGCCTCCCGGGCCGGGCCGCGCAGCCTCGCCCTCGCCCTGCTGCTCACCCTGCCGGTGCCCCTGCTCGGCCTCTGGTGGGATGCGCGGGCGATGCTCCTCGCCGCCATCGCCGCCGTCCTCTTCCTCGCCTGGTTCCGCCGCCTGGTGCTGCGGCGGCTCGGCGGCAGCACCGGCGACTGCTTCGGCTTCGCCGCCTATGCCGGGCTGGTGCTGACGAGCCTCGCCTTCGCCGCCGGGCCTTGAGCCGGTGCGCCTGCTCCTCCTCCGCCATACGAAGGTCGGCGCCTCCTGGCGCCAGCGCTGCTACGGCCGCAGCGAGGCCCCGCTCGGCGCCGAGGGCCGCGCCGCCGCCCACCGCCTCGCCGCCTGCCTCCCGACCGGCGGCGTGGACGCGCTGCACGCCTCCCCCTCGCGCCGCGCCGCCCTGCTCGCCGGGCTGCTCGCCCGCCGCCTCGCCCTGCCCATCCGCTGGGACCGCCGCCTGATGGAGCGCGACTTCGGCAGCTGGGAAGGCCAGTCCTGGGAGGCCATCTGGCAGGCCGAAGGCAGCGCCATGGACGGCATGATCGACGCCCCTGCCCGCTTCCGCCCCGGCGGCGGCGAGACGACGGAGGAGCTGGCCGCCCGCGCCCTCGCCTGGCTCGCCACCCTTCCCGCCGAGGCCTCGGTCATCGCCGTCTCGCATGGCGGCCCCATCGCCGCCCTCGCCGGACGCCTGCTCGGCCTCCCCGTGCGCGACTGGTTCGCCTGGCTGCCGCCCGAAGGCGGCGGCCTCCTCATCGAGCGCCCCGTCACGGGCCCGCCCGGCATCACCCGCTGGCCAGCAGCCCCAGCTCCCGCGCCTTGATCTGCAGGGCCAGCACCTTCGAGAAGATCCGGCACTGCGCCAGCCCGCCCGCATGGAACCACAGCCCCGGCTGCCCGGTCGGCCGCCACATGCCGTGCAACTCGCCCTCCGCGTCATAGCCCCAGACGCGCCCGATCCGCGTCCCGACCGCCTCGCCGAGGATGCGCCGTGCCGCCTCCGCCTGCCCCTCATACCCCGTCGCCAGCACGATGAGGTCGGCCGGCTTCACGCTGCCGTCGCGCAGCACCGCCCCCTCCGGCCCGAAGCGCTCGATGTCGTCGAACTGCATCAGCCCGACGCGCCCCTCGACGATCATCTGCGAGCAGCCGGCATCGAAGTAGTACCCGCCGCCGCGGCTCTGATACATGATCTGCCAGCCGCTCCCGTCCTCGCCCCATTGCAGGCGGAAGCCGCGGCGCTCCAGTCCCTCCAGCAGCTCCCGGTCGGCCTCCCGGTTGCGCTCCGTCATCAGCTGGTGCGCCCGCTTGTAGACGGGGAAGGGGAAGGAGGTCGCCAGCAGGTCGAGGTCCTCGAAGGGGATGTCCTCGTCGTAGAGCGCGTAGGGCGCCTGCGCCTCCTTCAGGCTGACGACGAGGGTCGGCCGCCGCTGCACCAGCGTCACCTCCGCCGCGCCCGAGACGGCCAGGTCCTGCGCCACGTCATGCCCCGAGGTCCCGGTGCCCAGCACCAGCGCCCGCTTGCCCCGCCAGTCGAGCCCGCTGCCATGCCGCCCCGAATGCGTCACCGTGCCGCGGAAGTCGCGCAGCCCCGGCAGGTCCGGCATCTTCGGCGTCGTGCTCGTGCCGTTGGCGAAGACGATGTGCCGCGGCCGCATCCGCCGTTCCGTCCCGTCGGCCTTGCGCAGCAGCACATCCCAGGCCTGCGCCGCCTCGTCCCACTCGCCCGAGACCAGCTCCGTCCCGGTCCAGACATTCAGCTCCATCGCCTCGGCATAGAGCTCGAACCAGTTGGCCAGCATGTCCTTCGGGATGAAGACCGGCCAACTCTTCGGGAAGGGCATGTAGGGCAGGTGGTTGACCCGCGTCTCGTTGTGCAGCGTCAGCGCGTGGTAGCGCCGCCGCCAGCTGTCGCCGATGCGCCCCTCCCGCTCCACCACCAGCGTATCGACGCCGAGCAGCGCCAGCCGCGCCGCGACGGAGAGCCCCGCCTGCGCCGCCCCCACCACCAGCACCGCCGGGTCCCGATCGGCATAGGCCCGCGCCCGGTTCCGCCGGTCGAGCCAGTTCTCCCCGCCGAAATTCCGCCGCCAGTCGACATCCTGCCAGCGCCGGCCATTGGCCGGGTCCTCATGGCCGCGGATCTCGTCGAGCGCCGTCATCAGCGTCCAGGCCCGCGGCCCGCCCGCCTCCTGCACCAGCCGGACGACGCCGTTGCACGGCCCCACCACCGTCTCGAAGCGGAAGATCACCTCGATGGCCTCGGTGCCCGCGCGCCGCACCACCCTCGGCCGCGTCCGCCCCTCGGCCAGCCGCACCGCCCTCGGCGCCATCGGCGCGAGGCATGGCTGCAGCCGCGCGGCGATCGCCGCCGCCCCGGAGACGGTATGCAGCTCCCAGGTGAAGGCGAGGAGGTCCCGCCAATGGCACTCCCCGGCGAAGAGCCCGGCGATGCGCGCCGGCTCCCCCGCTTCCAGCGCCGATGCGAATTCGTCGAGCCAGGTCTCGGCCAGGGCCTCGGCTGGCCGGCCGGTCAGGATGCCATCCATGGGCTGCGCTCCTCCAACCCGGCCTTCGTTCCGGGCCGGCATCGCGTCCAGGCGATGCTAGACCGGAGACAAGCCCGGCTGAAAGCCGCGATCAGCCCGCCCGCTGCGCCTCGCCCGCCGGCGGCCGCACCCGCTTCGTCACCATCCGCTCATGCAGCTCGCGGATCGCCGTCGAGCCCGTCTTCTCGAAGGCGAAGGGCAGCACCGCATGGGCGAAGCAGGCGAGCGAGGCCCCGAGCAACCGCCAGCCGAAGCTGCCCGCCGTCGCCATGTGCTCCAGATAGGTCTCGTTGACCGAGGCCGGGTGTCGGGTGAAGGACCAGCGGGTCATGGCAGCTTCCTCTCGGGACCGGGAGATCATCCCCCGCCGCCGCCGGAAGCAGGTTGCAAAATCACCCCCTGCGGCGGAGACTTCCGCAACTCCATTCCAATCCAGGCGGATACCGCGGCATGGCATTCCAATTGGACAGGATCGACCGCAGCATCCTCACCGCCCTGCAGGAGGATGCCACCCTCCCCGTCGCCGAGGTCGCCGAGCGCGCCGGCCTCTCCCCCTCGCCCTGCTGGCGCCGCATCCGCCGGCTGGAGGAGGAGGGCATCATCCGCCGCCGCGTCGCCCTGCTGGATGCCGAGAAGCTCCGCGTCGGCGTCACCGTCTTCGTCGGCATCCGCACCAGCCAGCACAATGCCGCCTGGGCGGAGCGCTTCTGCCGCTTGGTCTCGGCCATCCCCGAGGTGGTGGAATTCCACCGCATGAGCGGCACGGTGGACTACCTGCTGCGCGTCGTCGTCCCCGACATCGCCGCCTATGACGCCATCTACAAGCAGCTCATCGGCATCGGGGACCTGCTGGATGTCAGCTCCGGCTTCTCCATGGAGCGGATCAAGTACACCACCGCCCTGCCGACCCACTACGCGCCCTGACCGCCGCTACCACCGGGCGAAGACGCCCATCGCCGGGCCGGCCACCGAATTCCAGCTCTCGACGCAGTGGATGCCGCAGCGCCTGGCCCAGCCCGGCAGCACGGCCGAGGCGAGGAGCGGGCGCATCAGCGCCGGGTTCTCCCGCACCGCCACCAGCCGCCCCCGCTCGCCGAGCCGGCAGCGCGCATCGCCGGTGTTGCAGGCCTCGCCCTGGTCCCTGTCCTCCTCCGCCGCCGTCCACATCTCCGCCTCCAGTCCCGCGATGCCGCGCTGCACCGCCTCCCGCAGCTCCGCGGGCAGCGCCTGCCAGCTCGGCCGGTGCGCGGTGAGGAAGGACATCGCCCAGCCGAGCGGCAGGGTGGAGACATGGGTGGTGACGCGGTGCAGGCCGATCGCATTGCCCGGCAACCCGCCGGTGATGGCGCAATCGAACAGCCCCTCGCGCAGCCCGGCGACGATCCGGTTGAACGCCATCACCACCGGCTGCGCCCCGAGCGCCAGCAGCAGGTCCGCCTGGTTCACCGAGGCGACGCGCACCCGCAACCCGGCCACGTCCCGCAGCCCGGCGAAGGGCTTGTTGCAGAAGGCCACCTGCGGCGGCCGGATGAAGACCGCCAGCAGCTCGGCCGAGTACTGCTCGGCGAGGATCATGCGGATCCGTGGCAGCCAGAGCCCGACCATCCGCTTCAGCGCCGCCGTATCCTCGGCGAGCAGGGGCAGGTCAGCCACCGCCAGCTCCGCCTCGTCGAGAGCGACGGCATTGGCCTCCACCGTGCCGAACAGCACGAAGCCGCTGCGCATGACGTTCAGCATCTCCTCCGGCGCCACGCCGGCCTGGGCGAAGGATTGCTGCGTCACCACCATCCGCCCGCCGGTGAGGGCAGGCAGCCGCCGCGTCCAGAAGGGCTGTTCGATGCGGTCGAACTGGCTGGTGCCGGAGAAGCCGCCGATCATCCGGACCTGGAGCGGAGACGGATCGGCAGCACGGGCCGGGGCCGCCGCCAGCCAGAGCATCGCGGCCAGCCCGAGCAGATGACGGAACAGCAGACCCATGCCCCTCACGCCTTCCTGCCCCAGCGTGGGCGGACCATGGGCCGGCCCCGGCTCAGCCGACGCGGCAAATCGCAACCGCAGGGAAAAAGTGGCGCGCCCGAAGAGATTCGAACTCCTGACCCCCAGATTCGTAGTCTGGTGCTCTATCCAGCTGAGCTACGGGCGCGCAGCCGCCGAAGCGGCGAGGCAGGCGAAATAGCGGAGGCCGCGCCCCGGCGCAACCCCCTTATCCGCCCATCACAGGGAGAGCTTCTCGAGCTCCCGCACCACTGCCTCGCCCATCACGCTGGTGCCGACCCGGGCCATGCCGGGCTGCATGATGTCGGCCGTGCGCAGCCCGCCGGCGAGCACCTTCTCCACCGCCGCCTCGACCAGCCGTGCATCCTCCTCCATGCCGAAGGACCAGCGCAACAGCATGGCGAAGGAGAGGATCTGCGCGCAGGGGTTGGCGATGCCCCGCCCGGCGATGTCCGGCGCCGAGCCATGAATCGGCTCATAGAGCGCATGGCGTCTGCCGCTGGTCGGATCGACCGCACCGAGCGTCGCCGAGGGCAGCATCCCGAGCGAGCCGGTCAGCGCCGCCGCCAGGTCGCTCAGCACGTCGCCGAAGAGGTTGTCGCCGAGGATGACGTCGAACTGCTTCGGCCGCGAGCAGAGCTGCATCGCGCAGTTGTCGGCATACATGTTCTCGAGCTGCACGTCCCGGTACTCGGCCTGGTGCACCTCGCCGACCACGGCCCGCCAGAGCCGGCCGGACTGCATGACATTCGCCTTCTCGACGCTCGTCACCTTGTTGCGGCGCTTCCGCGCCAGGTCGAAGGCGACGCGCGCCACGCGGGCGATCTCGTCCTCGAAATAGACCTGGGTGTCGAAGCCCCGGCGGCGGCCATCGGGCGCCTTCTCCACGCCGCGCGGCTCGCCGAAATAGACGCCGCCGACCGTCTCGCGCACCACCATGATGTCGACGCCGCGGACGATATCGGCCTTCAGCGAGGAGGCCTCGGCCAGCGGGTCCATCACCAGCGCCGGGCGGAGATTGGCGAAGAGCCCCAGATCCTTCCTGAGCCGCAGGATGCCAAGCTCCGGCCGCTGCTCGAAGGGCAGGCTGTCCCATTTCGGCCCGCCGACGCTGCCGAACAGCACAGCATCGGCGGCGCGCGCCTTGGCCACCGTCTCGTCCGGGCAGGGCGTGCCGGCCGCGTCGATCGCGGCGCCGCCGACCAGCCCCTCCTCGATGCGGAAGCTGACGCTCCGCCGCCGCTCCATCCAGTCGATGACGCGGGTGACCTCGTGCATCACCTCGGGGCCGATGCCGTCGCCCGGCAGCACCAGCAGCGTCTTGTTCGCAGCCATCGACTATCCTCGCCTTATGCGCCGTAGAGCCAGGGCTGCGCCGCCCGCTGCTTCGCCTCGAAGCCGTCGATGGCCGGGGCGTGCTGCATGGTCTGGCCGATATCGTCGAGCCCGTTGAGCAGCAGGTGCCGGCGCAGCGGGTCGATCTCGAAGGGGATCTCCTCGCCCGAGGGCCGCACCACCACCTGCCGCTCCAGGTCGACGGTGATGCGCGCATTGCCGCCCATCTTCGCGTCTTCCATCAGCTGCGCGCAGACCTCGCGCGGCAGCTTCACCGGCAGCACGCCGTTCTTGAAGCTGTTGTTGTGGAAGATGTCGGCGAAGTCGGGGGCGATGACGCAGCGGATGCCGTAGTCCAGCAAGGCCCAGGGCGCATGCTCGCGGGAGGAGCCGCAGCCGAAATTCTCGAAGGCGATGAGGATTTCCGCGCGCCGGTAGGGCTCCTGGTTGAGGACGAAGTCGGGGTTCTCAGACCCGTCCTCCCTGTAGCGGAAATTCGCGAACAGGTTCTTGCCGAAGCCCGTCCGGCTGATCGACTTGAGGAACCGCGCCGGAATGATCTGGTCGGTATCCACATTGGCCTTCGGCATCGGCGCCGCGATGCCGGTGAGGGTCGTGAAGGCTTCCATCAACGGGCGTCCTTCGGCTGGAAATCGCGCACATCGGCCAGCCGCCCGGCCAGCGCACTGGCCGCCGCCGTGGCCGGCGAGACGAGGTGGGTGCGCCCGCCCGGACCCTGCCGCCCCTCGAAATTCCGGTTCGAGGTGGAGGCCGAGCGCTGGCCCGGCTTGAGCTTGTCCGGATTCATGCCGAGGCACATGGAGCAGCCCGCCTCGCGCCACTCGAAGCCGGCCTCCTGGAGGATGCGGTCCAGCCCCTCCGCCTCCGCCTGCTTCTTCACCAGGCCCGAGCCCGGCACCACCAGCGCCCGCACCCCGTCGGCGACCTTGCGGCCGCGGGCGATGCTGGCGGCGATGCGGATATCCTCGATCCGGCTGTTGGTGCAGGAGCCGATGAAGACGACGTCGACCGGCAGGTCCTGCAGCCGCTGCCCCGGCGTCAGCCCCATATAGTGCATCTTGCGGCGGAACTGCTCGCGCCGCGCCTCGTCCTCGACGGTTTCCGGGTCGGGCACGGTCGCGGTGATCGGCAGCACATCCTCGGGGCTGGTCCCCCAGGTGACCTGTGGCGCGATCTCATGGGCTGCGAGCCGCACCACGCGGTCGAAATGCGCCCCCGCATCGGTCGGCAGCGTCTTCCACCAGGCAATGGCCCGCTCCAGCGCCTCGCCCTTCGGCCCCTGCGGCGTGCGGGCGATGTAGTCGAAGGTGGTCTGGTCGGGCGCCACCATGCCGGCCCGCGCCCCGCCCTCGATCGACATGTTGCAGAGCGTCATCCGCCCCGCCATGTCGAGCGCGCGGATGGCGTCGCCCGCATACTCGATGACATGGCCGGTGCCGCCGGCGGTGCCGATCCTGCCGATGATGGCGAGGGTGATGTCCTTCGCCGAGCAGCCGACCGCGAGGTTGCCCTCGACCAGGACCTGCATGTTCTTCGCCGGCTTCTGCAGCAGCGTCTGCGTCGCCAGCACATGCTCCACCTCGGAGGTGCCGATGCCGAAGGCCAGCGCGCCCATGGCGCCATGCGTCGAGGTATGGCTGTCGCCGCAGACGATGGTCATGCCGGGCAGCGAGCGGCCAAGCTCCGGCCCGATCACATGGACGATGCCCTGCCGGTCATCCAGCAGCGGGATGAAGGGCACGCCGAATTCGGCGACATTCTTCTCGAGCGTCTCGACCTGCAGGCGGCTCTCGGGATCGACGATCCCGGTGTAGCGGCTGGCATCGGTGGCGATGTTGTGGTCGATGACGGCGAGCGTCGCATCCGGCCGGCGGACCTTGCGGCCGGCGGCGCGAAGCCCGTCGAAGGCCTGGGGCGTCGTCACCTCATGGGTGAGGTGCAGGTCGATGTAGAGAAGCGCGGTGCCGTCGGGCAGGGTCTCGACGACATGGGCGTCCCAGATCTTGTCGAACAGCGTACGGGCACCCGTGCGAGCGCCGCTCGCCTGGGATCCCGTGTGCGGTTTCTGCGCTGACATGGCGTTCCCCAAGCTCTCTCTGATGGGCGCCCCGGGCCGCCCGGGCCCGGGGACGCCGTTGGTTCAGCCTTGCGCCTCGGCCGTCGGACGGACCTCGCGCTTCTCGATGATGCGGGCGGCCTTGCCGGTCCGGCCACGCAGGTAATAGAGCTTCGCCCGCCGCACCTTGCCGCGGCGCACCACCGCGATCTCCGTCACGGAGGGGGAATAGAGCGGGAAGACGCGCTCCACGCCCTCGCCATAGGAGAGCTTGCGGACAGTGAAGTTGCTGTTCACGCCCTTGTTGCTGCGGGCGATGACCACGCCCTCATAGGCCTGGGAGCGCACGCGCTCGCCCTCGACCACACGCACCATGACGCGCACGGTGTCGCCCGGGCCGAAGTGCGGCACGCCGCGGAGGCCGGAGAGGCGGGCGAGCTGGTCCGCCTCGAATTGCTGAAGCAGGTTCATGATGCGTTGTCCTTTGCGATCCGATGTCTAGGCGGCGCTGGCCTGGCCGTCCAGCGCGATAGGGTTGTCGGAGCCATGCCGGGCCCAGAGGTCGGGCCGGCGCGTCCGTGTCAGCATCTCGGCCTGCTCCCGCCGCCAGCGCGCCACCTCGGCATGGTTGCCGGAGAGCAGCACGGGCGGCACGGCGAGGCCGTTCCATTGGGTCGGTCTGGTGTAGTGCGGATATTCGAGGAGGCCGGCGGAGAAGCTCTCCTCCTCCCCGCTCACGGAGGCACCCATCACCCCGGGCAGCAGCCGCACGCAGGCATCGAGCAGAACCAGCGCCGCCGGCTCCCCGCCCGAGAGGACATAGTCGCCGATCGAGACCTCGAGCATCCCCCGCGCCTCGATGACGCGCTGGTCGATGCCCTCGAACCGCCCGCAGAGCAGGACCACCCCCGGCCCCTCGGCGAAGCGCCGGACCATGCCCTGGTCGAGCGGCACCCCCCGCGGGGTGAGCGCGACCAGCGGCCGCCCCGGCCCCGAGGCCAGCGCCGCCGCGCAGGCCGCATCGACCACATCCGGCCGCAGCACCATCCCCGCCCCGCCGCCGCAGGGCGTGTCGTCCACGCTGCGGTGCCGGTCCGTGGCGAAGCCGCGGATGTCGATGGCATCCAGCGCCCAGCGCCCCTCGCGCAGCGCCCGCCCGGCGAGGGAATGGCCGAGCGGCCCCGGGAACATCTCGGGGAAGAGGGTAAGGACGGAAGCCTGCCAGCTCATGCCGCATCCTCCGCCTGGGGCGGCACCACGACCTCATCCGGCAGCACGACGACGATGCGCCCGCCCGCCAGATCGACCACCGGCACCACCGCCCGGGTGAAGGGCAGCATCCGCTCGGGCGGCCCCTCCAGCACGAGGAAGGTCCCCGCGCCATGGTCCTCCACCTCGCGGACGAGGCCGAGCCTCTCACCCGCCTCGGTCTCGGCCCGAAGGCCGATGAGGTCGGCGAGGTAGAACTCCTCCTCCTCGGGTGGCGGCAGCCGCTCCCGCTCGACATAGAGTTTGGTCCCGGTCAGCCGCGCCGCGGCATCCCGGTCGGCGACGCCCTCGACCCGCGCCAGCCCTTCGGCCAGCAGCGTGATGCCGAAGCGCCGCACCCCCGCCTCATCCGTCAGCGGCCCGTAACCGGCAATCGCGGCAGGGTCGGCGGTGAAGCTGCGCAGCTTCACCAGGCCGCGCACACCGTGCGGCCTGCCGATCTCCCCCACCAGGATGCGCTTGCCGGACACGGATCAGCCCCTGCTCAGCCCGCTGCCGCGGCGGCGCGCTCCTGCGCCTTCTTCTTCGGCGCGGACTGCTTCGGCTGCTCGCGGAATTCCGGCATCGGCGCCAGGTCGGCCTTGCCGAGGAACTTGGCGACGCGGTCGGTGGCGACGGCGCCCTCGCCGAGCCAATGCTTGATCCGCTCATCCTCGAGCCGGATGCGGTCGGCATGGTCGGAGGGCAGCATCGGGTTGTAGCTGCCGACCTTCTCGATGAAGCGGCCGTCGCGCGGGCTGCGGCTGTCGGCCACGACGATGTGGTAGTAGGGGCGCTTCTTGGCGCCGGCGCGGGCGAGGCGAATCTTGAGACCCATGGTCCTGTTTCTGCTCCTGAGTGAGGTCTAGAAAGGCTTCCGGCCGCCGGGGAGGTTCATCCCCTTGGGGAGCAGGGCGCCGAGGCCACCCCGCATCAGCCCCTTCTGGCCGAGCTTGTTCATCCGCTTCATCATCGCGGACATCTCGTCGAACTGCTTGAGGAGGCGGTTGACCTCCTGCACCGTGGCGCCGCTGCCGGCGGCGATCCGCCGCTTGCGCGAGGCCTTGATGATGTCGGGCGCCCGCCGCTCCTTCGGCGTCATGCTGCCGATGATGGCCGCCTGCCGCTTGAGGATGGTCTGGTCGAGATTGGCGCCCTCGATCTGCTGCTTCATCTTGCCGATGCCCGGCAGCATGCCGAGGATGCCGGAGAGCGAGCCCATCTTGCCGATCTGCTTCAGCTGGTTGGCGTAGTCCTCGAGGTTGAACTGGCCCTTCTGCATCCGGGCCGCCATCTTCTCGGCTTCCGCCTGGTCGATGGTCTCCGCCGCCCGCTCGACGAGCGAGACGATGTCGCCCATCCCGAGGATGCGCCCGGCGATGCGGTCGGGGTGGAAGTCCTCCAGCGCATCGAGCTTCTCGCCCGCGCCCAGCAGCTTGATCGGCGCGCCCGTCACCGCCCGCATCGACAGCGCCGCGCCGCCGCGCGCATCGCCGTCGATCCGCGTCATGACGATGCCGCTGACGCCGACCTTCTCCTGGAAGGCCCGCGCGGTGTTGACGGCATCCTGGCCGGTCATCGCGTCGACGACGAGCAGCGTCTCATGCGGCCGCGTCGCCGCCTTGACCTGCGCGACCTCGTCCATCAACGCCTCGTCGATGGCGAGCCGCCCCGCGGTGTCGAGCACCACCACGTCGAACAGCTCGCGCCGCCCGAGATCCATGGCGCGCGCCGCGATCTGCAAGGGCGTCTCGCCCGCCACGATCGGCAGCGAGGCGACGCCCACCTGCCGCGCCAGCGTCTCCAGCTGCAGCTGCGCCGCCGGCCGGTGCACGTCGAGCGAGGCGAGCAGCACCTTCTTCTTGTCGCGGTTCTTCAGCCGCAGCGCGATCTTGCCCGAGGTCGTGGTCTTGCCGGAGCCCTGCAGCCCGACCATCAGGATCGGCACCGGGGAGGGCGCGTTGAGGTCGAGCCCGCGCGCCCCGCCATCCCCCTCGCCGCCGCCCGGGTTTCCAGCGCGATCGCCCGGCGATCGCGCTGGGGTCCCGCCCAGCGCCTCGACCAGCGCGTCGTTGACGATCTTGACGACCTGCTGCGCCGGCGAGACGCTCTTCAGCACCTCGACGCCGACCGCCCGCTCGCGGACCCGGTTGATGAGGTCCTTCACCACCGGCAGCGCGACGTCGGCCTCCAGCAGCGCCACGCGCACCTCGCGCAGCGCCTCGGTCACGTCGGCCTCGGTCAGCGCGCCGCGGCGGCGCAGCCGGTCGAAGACCCCGTTCAGCTTGCCGGACAATGCCTCGAACATGGTCACCCTTTACATCCGGTCCGCCCAAAACAGAATGCGCCGCTGCGCGAGTCTTCGCGGAGCGGCGGAGCCCCCTGCCCGGCAGGGGACCGTCTGGTTCGGGGCGACCCGAGGGCGGGAGCCGTAAGGCCTTGCGCCCCCTGCGTCAAGCCTCGGGCTATTTCGGCGCCAGAACCATGATCATCTGGCGGTTCTCCAGCCGCGGCATCTGCTCGACCTTGATGGTCTCGCCGAGCTCGAGGCGGATCCGCTCCAATACCTTGATGCCGAGGTCCTGGTGCGCCATCTCGCGGCCGCGGAAGCGGAGCGTGACCTTCACCTTGTCGCCCTCGCCGATGAAGCCCTTCATCTGGCGCATCTTGACCTCGTAGTCGTGGTCATCGATGTTCGGGCGGACCTTGACTTCCTTGATCTCAACGACCTTCTGCCGCTTGCGGGCTTCGTTCGCCTTCTTCTGCTGCTCGTACTTGAACTTGCCGTAGTCGGTGATCTTGCAGACCGGCGGCACGGCGTTGGGGCTGATCTCGAGCAGATCGAGCCCGGCATCGTAGGCCCGCAGCAGCGCGTCGCGCGCGGACATGACGCCGATCATCTCGCCATCCTGGTCGATGAGCCGCACCTGGGGCACGCGGATGTCTTCATTCACCCGCGGGCCGTCACGGGTCGGCGGCTGGTTTGAAACGGGGCCTCTGGCTATGGTCGTCTCCTGTAACAGTGGAAGGGTAAGGCGTCACTTTATGGGGCTTGTCTCACGCCGCTGCAACCATCGGCGCGGCCCCTGCACGATCGGGTGGCAAGGCCTCGTCAGATAGCAGGCGAACCGCCTCCTCGAGCGGCAGCGCCTGCTGCTCGCGGCCCGGCAGGCGGCGCAGAACCAGCGTCCGCTCCTCCGCCTCCCGCCGCCCGACCACGGCCAGCACCGGCACCCGTTGCTCGATATGGTCGACGACCTTGCGGTTGATTTTCTCGTTCCGTAGATCGAGTTCGACGCGCAACCCGGCCTTCGCCAGCGCCGCCGCCGCCTCCCGCGCATAGCCGTCGGCGTCCGAGACGATGGTCGTCACCACCACCTGGACAGGGGCCAGCCAGAGCGGGAAGCGCCCGGCATGCTGCTCGATCAGGATGCCGATGAACCGCTCGAAGGACCCAAGGATCGCCCGGTGCAGCATGACCGGCCGGCGGCGGGTGCCCTCCTCGGCCACATACTCCGCCCCCAGCCGCTCCGGCAGCACGAAATCCACCTGCAGCGTGCCGCACTGCCAGTCCCGCCCGATCGCGTCCCGCAGCACGAACTCCAGCTTCGGCCCGTAGAAGGCGCCCTCACCCGGATTGAGCGTGTACTCGACGCCCGCCGTCCGGCAGGCCTCGCGCAGCGCCCCCTCCGCCTGGTCCCAGACCTCGTCCGCGCCGGCCCGCAGCGCCGGCCGGTCGCTGAACTTCACCCGGAACTCCTCGAAGCCGAGGTCGCGGTAGACCGAGGAGAGCAGCGCCACGAACTCGACCGTCTCGGCCGCGATCTGCTCCTCGGTGCAAAAGATATGCGCGTCGTCCTGGGTGAAGGCGCGCACCCGCATGATGCCGTGCAGCGCCCCCGACGGCTCGTACCGGTGGCAGGCGCCGAACTCCGCCATGCGCAGCGGCAGCTCCCGGTAGCTGCGCAGCCCCTGGTTGAAGATCTGCACATGGCAGGGGCAGTTCATCGGCTTCAGCGCGAGGATGCGGTCCTTTTCCGACTCGTCCTCGACGCGCGCGATGAACATCGCCTCGCGGAACTTCTCCCAGTGCCCCGAGGCCTCCCAGAGCTTCCGGTCGAGCAGCTGCGGCGTCCGCACCTCCTGGTAATGCGTCGCATCCAGCCGCCGGCGCATGTAGTCCTCGAGCACCCGGTAGAGCTTCCAACCCT
Source organism: uncultured Craurococcus sp. (assembly GCA_902805545.1). Classification (GTDB taxonomy): domain Bacteria; phylum Pseudomonadota; class Alphaproteobacteria; order Acetobacterales; family Acetobacteraceae; genus Belnapia. The sequence goes on from CADCTD010000017.1 coordinate 19,262, forward strand.
TGGGATGCCAGAAGATGCTGCCCGCCGCCTCCTCCTGCAGGTGGAAGAGGTGCATCTCGCGGCCGATCTTGCGGTGGTCGCGCTTCTCCGCCTCCTCGATCTGGTGGAGATAGGCGTCCAGCTCCTTCTGGTCGCGCCAGGCCGTGCCGTAGATGCGGCTCAGCATGGCGTTGCGATGGTCGCCCCGCCAATAGGCACCGGCCACCTTGGTCAGCTTGAAGGCCGTGCCGACATCCCCCGTGCCGCGCATATGCGGCCCGCGGCAGAGGTCGATCCACTCGCCCTGGGAATAGAGGCTGATCTCCTCCGTCTCCGGCAGGTCGCGGATCAGCTGCGCCTTGTACTTCTCGCCCCGCGCCTCGAAGAAGCCGATCGCCTCCTCCCGCGGCATCACCGAGCGGACGAAGGGCGAGTTCCGCGCCACGATCTCCCGCATCTTGGCCTCGATGGCGCCGAAATCCTCCGGCGTGAAGGGCTCGTTGCGGGCGAAGTCGTAGTAGAAGCCGTTCTCGATCGAGGGCCCGATCGTCACCTGCGTGCCCGGGTAGAGCGCCTGCACGGCTTCCGCCAGCACATGCGCCGCATCGTGCCGGATCATCTCCAGCGCCTCGGGGTCGCGCCGCGTGATGAAGCGCACCGCCGCATCCCGCTCGATCGACATGGCGAGGTCGCGCGTCACGCCATCGACCTGCATGGCAAGCGCGGCCTTGGCGAGGCCCGGCCCGATCGCCGCCGCGACGGTAGTCCCCGTCACCGGCCCATCGAAGGCGCGGACGGAACCGTCGGGCAGGGTGATCGCAGGCATGGCTCTGGCTATGTCCTCAGGGAAAGGGGGCGGACCATGGGCAGCCTCGCCCGCCCGCGTCAAGCGCCGTGCTTGTCCCCTATCGTACAGCCCCCACTTATTCCGCCCACGCCTAATGCAGGGGTAATCCACGTGACGGAACCGCGCCGGGCGGCGCTCTACCTCGATTTCGACAATGTCTTCGCCGGCCTTGCCGCCATCGACGAATGGGCTGCCTGGAATTTCGCCGCCCATCCCGGCCGCTGGCTCGGCTGGCTCGCGGACGCCGCCCCCGGCGGCCCCCGCCGCCTCCTCGTCCGCCGCTGCTACCTGAACCCCGCCGGCTGGACGGAGCCGGACCCGAATGGCGAGCTCGCCGGCTGGCTCGGCCAGTCCCGCCTCTACTACAGCCGCTTCCGCGCCGATTTCGTCCGCGCCGGCTTCACCGTGGTGGACTGTCCCCGCCTCGCACGCCTCAAGAACGCCGCCGACATCGTCATGGCCCTCGACATCCACGAGGCGCTGGACCACCCGACGCATTTCGAAGAGATGCTGATCCTCTCCGGCGACAGCGACTTCACGCCTCTGCTGCACCGCCTCCGCGAGCATGACCGCCGCATCATGGTGATCGCCCCGGACAGCGCCGCCGCCGCCCTTCGCGCCGCCGCCGACCGGGTGATCCCCCTCGGCGACTTCGCCGAGGTCACCGTGCCCGCCGAAGCCGACCCACCCATCCCCTCCAACGACGCGAGCGCCGACCCGGTCGACCCCGCCGCCCAGCGCGCCGCCATCCTCGCCAGCCTCCGCCGCCTGGTCGCCACCGCCGAGACCCCGCTGCACCTGCCCGTGCTCGGCAAGCGCATCCATCTCGAGCTCGGCGGCTGGGTACGCCGCAGCCGCTTCGGCGGTGCCGGCACCCTCGCCCGGCTGATCGAGGGCGCCGAGGACCTGGTGCTGGAGACCGGCCCCGGCGGCGGCTGGCTCTACGACCCGGGCCGCCACGCCCCGCCCTCGCTCAATCAGCCCGACCTGCCGCCCGACGCCCTGCCTCCGCCCCGCCTGCCGGAGGAACCCTAGCCCCCACCCGCGTTGAACGGGGCTATACCGGCAGAGGCCCGCCCGCGCGGCAGGCCGAGGAACCCGCCCCATGCCCGTCCAGATCCCCTTCGACACGAGCTACGCCCGGCTCCCCGAGCGCTTCTTCGTCCGCATGGCGCCCCAGGCGGTCAGCGCCCCGCGCCTGGTGAGGCTGAACCTGCCGCTCTGCGAGGCGCTCGGCCTCGACCCGGCGGCGCTGGCCAGTCCGGAAGGCGTCGAGATCCTCGCCGGCAACCGCGTCGCCGAGGGCGCGGCCTTCATCGCCCAGGCCTATGCGGGCCACCAGTTCGGCCATTTCAACCCGCAACTCGGCGATGGCCGCGCCATCCTGCTCGGCGAGGTGGTCGGCCGCGACGGCCAGCGCCGCGACCTCCAGCTCAAGGGCTCCGGCCGCACCCCCTTCTCCCGCGGCGGCGACGGCCGCGCCGCCATCGGCCCGGTCCTGCGCGAGTACATCATCAGCGAGGCGATGTTCGCCCTCGGCATCCCGACCACCCGGTCGCTCGCCGCCGTGCTGACCGGCGACCAGGTCTTCCGCGAGGCGGCGTTGCCCGGCGCCGTGCTGACGCGCGTCGCCGCCAGCCATATCCGCGTCGGCACCTTCCAGTTCTTCGCCGCCCGCGGCGACGCGGAGGCCGTCCGCCTCCTCGCCGACCACGTCATCGCCCGCCACTACCCGGAGGCCGCCGCGGCCGAGGCGCCCTACCGCGCCCTGCTCGAGGGCGTCATCGCCCGCCAGGCGGGGCTCGTCGCCCAATGGATGCTGGTCGGCTTCATCCATGGCGTGATGAACACCGACAACACGACGGTCTCCGGCGAGACGATCGACTACGGCCCCTGCGCCTTCATGGACCACTACGACCCCTCGACCGTCTTCAGCTCCATCGACCATGCCGGCCGCTACGCCTATGGCAACCAGCCGCGCATCCTGCAGTGGAACCTCGCGCGCCTCGCCGAGGCCCTTCTCCCCCTGCTGGCCGAGGACGAGCAGAAGGCCGTCGATCTCGCCCAGGAGTCCCTGACCGGCTTCGTCGCCCAATTCCAGTCCGCCTGGCTCGACGGCATGCGCCGCAAGCTCGGCCTTGCGACGGCGCGCGAGGAGGATGCCGCCCTCATCGCCGGCCTGCTCGGCGCCATGCAGGAGGCCGGCGCCGACTTCACCCAGACCTTCCGGCTGCTCGGCGAGGCGGCCGAAGACCCGGCGGCCGATGCCGACCTCGCCGCCCTCTTCGGCGCGACCGGCGCCTACGCCCCCTGGGCCGCCCAATGGCGCGCCCGCCTCGCCGCCGAACCCCTGGCCGCCCGCGCCACCGCCATGCGCGCCGTGAACCCGGCCTTCATCCCGCGCAACCACATGGTCGAGGCCGCCCTCGCCGCCGCCACCGAGCGCGAGGATTTCGCCCCGTTCGAGGAGTTGCTGTCCGTCCTCGCCCGCCCCTACGAGGACCAGCCCCGGCACGCCCGCTACGCCGCCCCGCCCGAGCCGGAGCAGCGCGTCCTGCAGACCTTCTGCGGCACCTAGGGCGGTTCCCTTCGCTTCCGGCTCGCGGAAGCGGCTCCGGCGGGTTGCCTCGCCGGGCAACCCACTCCGAGCAGGCGTCCTACCCGATCGGAGCCTGCTTCAGACGAAGTTGTAGTCCGTCAGCGCCGGATGCTCCGGCAACGGGTCGTGCGTCGGCAGGGCATCGACGGCGAGCGCATGGTCGAGCCCGGGCTCCCGCAGGGCAAAGTCCGTGTGGTCGACCAGCACCTCCGTGGTGTCGCTCTCCCGGCCATGGAAGAGGAAGCTCCCCGGCTTCGTCAGCACAGCAGCGCCATCCCCCGCCCGATCCACCCCCGCCGATCTCGACCCGGCCCCGGCCTCCGAACCGGCCGCCGGCTCGACCGACGCCGCGTGATCCGCCCGCTGCGTTACCGGATCAGCCACATGGCCTGCGGCAGGATCGAGCGACGCGCTCCCGGCACCGACCGCCGATCCCGCCGGCGTCGCAGGTTTGCTGGCCTGGCCCGGCCCCGCATCGGCCGTGGCCCCATGACCGGCGACCGCCGTCCCGGCCTCCACCGCCGGCAAGGCAGGACGGGCAGCATCGCCGGCTTCCCGACCGAGCGCGCCCTTCACTCCCCCGGCCGGCTCCGCAACCGGCGCCCCGGTCCCGGCACCTACCGCCGGCGAGGCCGGACCGGCCGCATGGCCCGGTCCCGGATCGAGCGCGCCCTGCACCACCTCGACCGGATCGGCTGATCCCAGATGGTCCGCACCCGACGTCTTGGTCCCGGCATTCGTCGCCGGTGTGGTCGGACCGACGGTGCCCCCTGCGCCCGGGCCGCCGGGATCCGCAACCGGTTTCCCCAGTCCGGCGCCGGCCCCCGTTTCCGGATCGAGCGCTCCCGGCACCGCCTTAACCGGACCGTCGGAACCACCTTGCTTGGAGCCGGCTGACCCGTGTCCTGGGCCATCGGCCGCGATATCCGAACCTGCCCCGGACTCGAGCCCTCCGAGCACGGCCCCGGCAGACGCTCCTTTGCCCCCGGCAGCCGGACCTTTCCCGGGAGCACTCGCTCCGGCATCCGCTCCCGCCGCCGGATCAGCACCCTGCTGGCCCGTCCCGGCATCGGACTCTCCCAGCACGTCACCTACGGAGGTCCCATGGCCCCCGCCAGCCGAGCCCTTACCCGGACCATTCGCCCCGGTATCCGATCCCGCCACTGGGTCGGAGCCCTGGCCCGTCCTGGACTTGGACCCTCCGAGCACAGCCTCAACCGAGGCCCCGTGGCCCGCGCCAGCCGAGCCCTTACCCGGACCATCCGCCCCGGCATCCGATCCCGCCACCGGATCGGAGCCCCTGTCCGCCCCAGAATCGGACCCTCCGAGCACAGCCCCAACCGAGGCCCCGTCGCCCTTGCCAGCCGAGCTTTTTCCCGGACCACCCGCCCCGGCGTCCGATCCCGCCACCGGATCGGAGCCTTTGCCCATCCCGACATCGGACCCACCGAGCACGGCCCCAACCGACGTCCCGTCGCCCCCGCCAGTCGAGCTTTTCCCCGGACCACCCGCCCCGGCATCCGATCCCGCCACCGGATCGGAGCCCTTGTCCGTCCCAGAATCGGACCCTCCGAGCACGGCCAGCACCGAGGACGCGACGCCCTTTC
>CADCTD010000018.1 GCA_902805545.1 uncultured Craurococcus sp.
CGCTCGGTGCGCCCCGCGTCATGCCGGCGCGCGGCGGCGCGCTGCGGACGGCGGTCGCGGCGGCGCCCACCGCGGCAGCTCCGGCCCAGGCCACTCCGGCACCGAACCTGCAGGTCATGGTCCAGGCGGAGGACGAGCCCGTCGCCGCGGCGGCCGCGGCCCCGGCGGTGGTTCCGGTTGGCGTGCCGCAGGCGCCGGCCGTTCCGGCGCGGTCGGCATCGGGTGGTTTCCGTGGGTTGTTCGGCCTCGTGACCGGCGCCGCGCAGAACGGCATGCGGCGCACGCTACCGGAGCCGGCCCCGGCACCGGTCGCGCCACGGCTCGATCAGCCTGCGCCGCAGCGCCCGGCCGAGCCGCCTCAGGGCCAGGTGGATTTCGAGATTCCGACCTTCCTGCGCCGCCAATCGAACTGACGCCGCAGCCGAATCCGTCGCCTGGAGCGGGCCGCCCTGACCGGGGCGGCCCGTTTCTTATCCGCGCTCATCACGGGTTGCGCCTGCAATGTGCGGCGCAAAAGGCTCTTTAAATCAATGGTTTATGGCGTAATATGAAGTAATAAGCCTTGACTCGCGCAACCCCGGAGGCGGTGCCAGGTATTGGCCTGGGCACACGCCTCAACGACTTCCCGGCCGCCTCGCCATAGGGCGTCGGGTTTCAAACAGGGGTAGGCATGGACGGATACTTCCCGCTTGAGACAGGCCGCCGCCGGACGCTGAAGGCCGCCATCGGCTGCGTCGGCATCGGCCTGCACAGCGGCAAGCGCGTGAGCCTGACCCTGCGCCCAGCCGAGGCCGGAGCCGGCATCCGCTTCCGCCGAACCGATATCGGGGTCGAGATCCCGGCGCTTTACGACCAGGTGGTCGACACCCGCCTCTGCACCGCCCTTGGCCGCAACGGGGCGCCGGAGGTGCGGGTCGGCACGGTCGAGCATGTGATGGCGGCGCTGGCCGGCTGCGGCGTCGATGACGCCATCGTCGAGCTGGACGGGCCGGAGGTGCCGATCCTCGACGGCTCCGCCGCGCCCTTCGTCTTCCTGATCGACTGCACGGGGCTCGTCGCCCAGGCCGGGCTCGGCCTGCCCGAGGCGATCGAGGTGCTGCGGCCGGTGCGGGTGCAGGATGGCGAGGGCCCGAATGCGGCCTGGGCCATGCTGGAGCCGACCGGCGGCGACCGGCTGGAGGCCTCGCTCACCATCGACTTCCCCGGCACGGCCATCGGCCGGCAGTCGCTCGAGGCCCGGATCTCGCCACGGGAGTTCCGGGCGGAGCTGGCCGAGGCCCGCACCTTCACCCTGGCCGAGGAAGTGGCGCGCCTGCGCTCCATGGGCCTCGCCCAGGGCGGCAGCCTCGCCAACGCCGTCGTCGTCGATGGGCCGCTGGTGCTGAACCCGGGCGGGCTGCGCCAGGCGGATGAGTTCGTCCGCCACAAGCTGCTCGACGTGGTGGGTGACCTGGCCCTCGCCGGCGCGCCGATCCGCGGGCGGTTCACCGGGCATCGCTCGGGCCATGGGCTGAACAACCGGCTGCTGCGGGCGCTCTTCGCCGATGCGGCCAACTGGCGCGCGGTGCCGGGCTTCAGCCTGCCGCAGGCGCCGCCGGTGCCGGCGATGGAATTCGTGCAGGCCCGGCTGCCGGCGGCGGCGGTCGCCTGACGCCGCTGTCCGGGTCCCTGTGGACCCGGGCGGCCCTGTGCTATACAGCCGGGCCCTTCCCTACGACCGGTCCGTGATGATCCGACGCCTCACCCCACTGCTCTCCCTCTGGCTCGCGATCGCGGCGTTGCCGGGCTGCTCGCTCTTCGGCAACTGGGACGGCAAGCAATCGACCCTCGAGACCGAGCGCCAGACGACGGCACGGGCCAACAACGTCGTCGACCGGTCGCCCGAGGGCCTCTACGCCGCGGGGATCGAGGCGCTGCAGGCGCGACGCTACCAGCCGGCGGTGGACCTCTTCGACCAGGTGGAGCGGGACCATCCGCTCTCGGCCTGGGCGACCAATGCGAAGATCATGTCGGCCTACGGCGAGTACATGCGCAACCGCTACACCGAGGCGCTCGGCGCGCTCGAGCGCTTCGTCCAGCTGCATCCGGCGCATCGCGACATCGCCTATGCCTATTACCTGCGGGCCCTCTGCTACTACGAGCAGATCGCCGAGGCGGATCGCGACCAGCGCACCACGGAGCAGGCGATGGCGGCGCTGCAGGATGTGGTCAACCGCTTCCCCGACAGCGCCTATGCGCGGGATGCGCGGCTCAAGCTCGATCTCGGCCGCGACCACTTGGCAGGCAAGGAGATGAATATCGGCCGCTTCTACCAGCGGCAGAAGCTCTACGGCGCGGCCATCGGGCGCTTCAAGAAGGTGGTGGAGGACTACCAGACCACCAACCACGTCCCCGAGGCGCTGCACCGGCTGACTGAGATCTACCTGACACTCGGCCTGGTCGACGAGGCGAAGAAGACGGCGGCGGTGCTCGGCCACAACTTCCCCGGCAGCCCCTGGTACCAGGACAGCTATGCGCTGCTGGTGGACGGGGCATCGCCGGCACCGGGCGACCGGCCGGGCTTCGCGCGGCGGGCCTGGAACTGGATCTTCTAGCCAGGCATGCTCGCCTCCCTGGCGATCCGTGATGTGGTGCTGATCGAACGGCTCGACCTTTCCTTCGGGGCCGGGCTGACGGTGCTGACCGGCGAGACGGGCGCCGGCAAATCGATCCTGCTCGACAGCCTTGGCCTCGCCTGCGGGCAGCGGGCCGAGGCCGGCATGGTGCGGACCGGCCAGCAGCAATGCTCGGTCGCCGCCGGCTTCGTGCCGCCGGAGGGGCATCCGGCGCATGCCATCCTGGCCGAGCAGGACATGGAGGCGGAGGAGACGCTGGTGCTCCGCCGCACGGTGCAGGCGGATGGGCGGAGCCGGGCCTTCGTCAACGGGCAGCCGGTCTCGGTCGGGCTGCTCAGGCGGCTGGCCTCGACGCTGGTCGAGGTGCAGGGGCAGCACGACCAGGTGGGGCTCGCCGATCCGGCGACCCATGCGGGGCTGCTCGATGCCTTCGGCGGGCTTGAGGGGCGGCGCAACGCGGCCGGTGCGGCATGGCGGGCTTGGCGGGAGGCGGAGCGCGGCCTCGCCGCGGCGCGGGAGGCGATCGCGGCAGCGCAGCGGGACGAGGAGTTCCTGCGGCATGCGGTGCAGGAGCTCTCCGACCTGGCGCCGGTGGAGGGCGAGGAGGAGGAGCTGTCGCAGGAGCGGCAGCGCCTGCAGCAGGGCGAGCGGCGGGGCGAGAGCATCGCCAGCGCGCTGGCCGAGTTGCAGCCGAAGGACCGGCGGCGCGGCGGGCCGGCGGAGGCGCTGCGCAGCGCGGCCCGCTCGCTGGAGCGGCTGCCGCCGCCCAATGAAGAAGCGCAGGCCATCGTCGCCCTGCTCGGCGCCGCGCAGGACTCGCTCGCCGAGGCGGAGACGCTGCTGCAACGGCTGATGCTGGAGGACGGGCCCGATCCGCGCCGGCTGGAGGTGCTGGAGGACAGGCTGTTCGGCCTGCGCGCCGCGGCCCGCAAGCATGGCGTGGCCGTCGTCGAATTGCCGGGGCTGCTGGTCTCGCTGAAGGAGCGCCTCGGCGCGCTGGATGCGGGCAGCGGGCAGGTGGCGCGGCTGGAGCAGGCGGCGGGCGAGGCGCGCCGGGCTTATCTGGCGGCGGGCGAGGCGCTGTCGGCGGCGCGGCGCGAGGCGGCGGGGCGGCTGGAGCGGGCGCTCGCCAAGGAGCTGCCGCCGCTGAAGCTCGACCGGGCGCGCTTCTTCGTCGAGGTCGCGGCGCGGGAGGAGGGCGGCTGGGCGGCGGATGGGATGGACCGCGTCACCTTCCTCGTCTCGACCAATCCCGGCCAGACGCCGGGACATCTGCAGAAGATCGCCTCGGGCGGCGAGCTGTCGCGGCTGATGCTGGCGCTGAAGGTGGTGCTGGCGCGCGGCTCGCCGGTGCCGACGCTGATCTTCGACGAGGTGGATGCGGGTATCGGCGGCGCCACGGCGGCGGCGGTCGGCGAGCGGCTGGAGCGCGTCTCCGAACGGCTGCAGGTGCTGGTGGTGACGCACAGCCCGCAGGTCGCGGCGCGCGGGGCGCAGCAGCTGCGCGTGGCGAAGCAGGTGAAGGGCGAGCGGGCGACGACGGTGGTGGAGCCGCTCGACAAGCGCGAGAGGCGTGAGGAGATCGCGCGGATGCTGGCCGGCGAGCGGGTGACGGACGCGGCGCGGGCGGCGGCGGACAGCCTGCTGACGGGTGGGTTGCTGTGATCCGCCTGGCCCGGCCAGGCGACGAGGTGGCGCTGGCTGCCCTGGCCGAGGCGTTGAACATCGAGGATGACGAGCCGCTCGGCTTCATCACCGCGGAGACGATCAAGCGGGATTTCCTGTCCGCGAATCCGGCCGGCATCGCGCTGGTGGCCGAGGGCGCGGATGGGGCCATCATCGGCTATGCGACCGCCCTGCCCGGCTATGATCCGACGCGGGCATTGCGGGGCAGCTACATGGGCGACCTTTTCGTCCTGCCGGCGGAGCGGCGCCGGGGCGTCGTGCGGGCGGTGGCGGCGGAGACCAGGCGGCGGGGCGGCGTCATGGTGCTGTGGACCTCGAAGCCAGGCAATCGAGGCGCGGCGGCGTTCTACAGGGGGCTTGGCGCAGGCTCGGAGCCGCTGACGGGCTGGCTGCTGGATGGCGATGCCTTCGCAAAGGCGGCAGGAGATTCGGAATGAGCCTCCGCGCTCGTCCGCCGGAGAGCCTGACGGAAGAGGAGGCCGCTGCCGAACTCGCCGCGCTCGCGGCCGAGATCGCGGCAGCCGACATTGCCTATCACCAGAACGACGCACCCGAGATCACCGATGCCGAATACGATGCGCTGCGGCGGCGCAACGCGGCGATCGAGGCGCGCTTCCCCGAGCTGAAGCGCAGCGACAGCCCGAGCGAGGCACCGCCCGGCGCGGCGCCGGCGGCGGGCTTCGCCAAGGCGCGGCATGGCACGCCGATGCTCAGCCTCGACAACGTCTTCAACCCGGAGGAATTCGCCGAGTTCACGCGCACCATCCGGCGCTTCCTGCGTATCCCGGAGGAGGAGGCGCTGCGCTTCGTCGGCGAGCCGAAGATCGATGGGCTCTCGGTCAACCTGACCTATGAGAACGGCGTCTTCGTCCGCGGCGCGACGCGGGGCGACGGCGCCCAGGGCGAGGACATCACCCGCAACCTCGAGACGCTGCGCGAGGGCGAGCTGCCGCGGCGGCTCGGGCCGGATGCCCCGGCGCAGATCGAGATCCGCGGCGAGGTCTTCATGGCGAAGGCGGATTTCATCGCCTTCCGCGACGAGCAGGCGCGGCTGGCGGAGGAACGCGAGCAGCGCCGCGAGCGGGGCGAGAAGGTGGGGCCGGAGATCCGCATCCCGGCCAATCCGCGCAATGCGGCCGCCGGGTCGCTGCGGCAGCTCGATCCGGAGGTGACGGCGCGGCGGCCGCTGCAGGTCTTCGCCTATGCGCAGGGGACGTCGAGCACGCCGGTGGCGGAGACGCATTCGGCCTATCTGGAGGCGCTGAAGCGCTGGGGCTTCCGCGTCAATCCGCTCTCGGCGCTGCTGCCGGACGAGCATGCGGCGGCCGAGTTCCAGGCCCGGATGGGCGCGGAGCGGGCCGGGCTCGACTACGATATCGACGGCGTCGTCTACAAGCTCGACCGGCTGGACTGGCAGTCGCGGCTCGGCTTCGTCGGCCGGGCGCCGCGCTGGGCGATCGCCTGGAAATTCCCGGCGGAGCAGGCGACCACCACCCTGCTGGAGATCCAGATCCAGGTCGGGCGGACCGGGGCGCTGACGCCGCGGGCGGTGATGCAGCCGGTCAATGTCGGCGGCGTCATGGTGCAGCATGCGACGCTGCACAACGAGGACGAGATCGCCCGCAAGGATGTGCGGATCGGCGATACCGTCGTGCTGCAGCGGGCGGGCGACGTCATCCCGCAGATCGTCTCCGTGGTGCTGGAGAAGCGGCCCGAGGCAGCCAAGCCCTTCGCCTTCCCCGATCGCTGCCCGGCCTGCGGCAGCCATGCGGTGCGGCCGCCGGGCGAGGTGGTGAAGCGCTGCACGGGCGGGCTCATCTGCCCGGCGCAGACGGTGGAGCGGCTGAAGCATTTCGTCGCCCGCAATGCGATGGATATCGAGGGGCTCGGCGAGGAGAACATCCAGAAGCTCCACGACGAGGGGCTGGTGCGCGGGCCGGCGGACATCTTCCGCCTGGCGCAGCATGCCGAGCGGATGCGGGGCTGGGAGGGCTGGGGCGCACGCTCCAAGCGGGCGGAGGAGTCGAAGAAGGTGACGAACCTGCTCGCCGCCATCGAGGCGCGGCGGGCGCCGCCCTTCGACCGCTTCATCTTCGCGCTCGGCATCAGGCGCATCGGCGAGGCGAATGCGAAGCTGCTGGCGCGGCACTACGGCACGCTGCCCGATTGGCGCGAGCGGATGCTGGCGGCGCGCGTCATCGGCTCCGAGGCGCGGGAGGAGCTGGGCTCGATCCAGGGGATCGGGCCGGCGATCGCGCAGGAGCTGGTCGACTTCTTCGACGAGCCGCGCAACCTCGCCGCGCTCGACGAGCTGGCGCGCGAGGTCTCGCCCGTGGCGGTGGCAAGTGCGGCGGCGGGGGACAGCCCCTTTGCTGGCAAGGTGCTGGTCTTCACCGGCACGCTCGAGACGATGACGCGGCCGGAGGCGGAGGCGCGGGCGGAGACGCTCGGCGCCAAGGTGACGAAAAGCGTCTCGGCGCGGACGGATTTCGTCGTGGTCGGCGCGGATGCGGGCAGCAAGGCGAAGAAGGCGGCGGAGCTTGGCCTCCGGGTGCTGAGCGAGGCGGAATGGCGGGAGATGGCGGGGTTCGGGTAGGAACCCTTCCTTAACCCCTCGCGGGCGATGCTGGGCGGGCAAAACGCACCACAAGGCCATGCTCACCGCAGCGGATCTCAGCTTCTGGGCCAGGCAGGCCTATACCCAGGCGACGTCGCCGGCCCTGGGCGGCAGTGCCGCCGGCCCGGCCGTGCCGGCGGCGGGCGGCGGCGGGGTGCAGGACAGCGTCGAGCTGTCGCCGCAGGCGCGGCTGCTGCTCGGCCTCATCCAGGCGATGAATGGCGGGCAGGCACGGCCCTCCGCGCCGCAGGTCTATGGCCCGCCGGGGATCAGGCTGACGGCGCCGGGCTCGGGGACCCTCATCGGGGCAGGCCATGTCGCGGCGGTGTCGGGCAGCAACGGCCCGCCGGCGATCGCGGGCGCGCAGGTCGATCCGGCCTCGACGGGGAGCGTCACCTCGACGGCCGCCATCACCCCTGCGGGCGGCGCCGCGACGGAGGTCACGGCAGGCGCGGGCGACAACCTGATCAGCGCCCATGCGCTGGTGGCCGACGGGGCGCAGTCGGCCACGCTGCGGATCACCACGGGCAGCGGCAAGGACCTGATCGCGGCGGAGACGACGGGGCGGCTCAGCCTCGATGCAGGCGCGGGGGACGACCAGGTTTCGGCGCGCTTCGGCGACTTCAGCGACATCGATCTCGGGGACGGCGCCAACATGGCGACCATCACCGGGCATTACGGCACGGTCCGCAGCGGCAAGGGCAGCGACGTGATCGCGGTGCAGGGGATGGGGACGACCGTCGTGTCCGGCGCCGGGGCCGACACCATCAGCGGGGCGCAATGGGTGGATGCGGGGACGGGGAAGGACACGATCCATCTCGGCAATGCCGCGCTCTCGACGCTGGTCTACCGGCCGGGCGACGGGGCGGATGAGATCACCTTGCCGCCGATCGAGAGCGGCGTGCGGCAGGGCGGCTCGCGGCCGGTGATCGGCGACGAGAGCGGGCTGATCGAGGCGCAGGCGATCGGCATCGCGGATTGGGGCGGATTCAGCATGGCACTGCCGGCGGCGGGCGAGCCGGGGCATGGCAGCGCCCATACGGCGCTGGTGCTGCAGGGCTTCAGGCTGGATGACGTGACGGCGACGCTCACTGGCACGGACCTCACCCTCACCCTGCCGGGCCGGGGCGATTCGATTACCATCCGCAACTACACGCCGGGGCGGGTGAGCTTCGTCTTCGATGACCGGGCGGGCGGGGGGAGCCTCGCCGGGACGCGGAGCCTGGCAGGGATCAGCTGAGCGGGCGGCAGGCCTCCTCCAGCCATGCCGAGGTGGCGCCGTCGCAGCCGGGGGCGACCAGGGCCAGCAGGCGGGCATGATAGGCATCGACCCAGCTGCGCTCGGCGGGCGAGAGCAGGGCGGGTTCGATCAGGGCGCGGTCATAGGGGGCGAGGGTGAGGGTCTCGAATTCGAGGAAGGGCTTCGTCTGGTCGGGCTGCCGCTCGGACTCGCGGACGAGGAGGAGGTTCTCGATGCGGATGCCGTACTGGCCGGGCAGGTAGTAGCCGGGCTCGTCGGAGAGGATCATCCCGGCGGCCAGCGGCACGGGCTTGGCGGCACGGCTGATGGAAGCGGGGCCTTCATGCACCGAGAGGAAGCTGCCGACGCCGTGGCCGGTGCCGTGGTCGAAGTCGAGCCCGGCCTGCCACAGGGCGTGGCGGGCGATGGCGTCGATATGCGGGCCGGCGACGCCCTTCGGGAAGCGCAGCGTGGCGAGGCCGATATGGCCCTGGAGGACGCGGGTGTAGCGAGCGCGGAGCGTCTGCGGCGCCGGGCCCGGGCCGGTCCAGAGGGTGCGCGTCACGTCGGTGGTGCCGTCGAGGTACTGGCCGCCGCTGTCGGTCAGGTAGCACTCGTCCGGACGGATCGGGCGGTTGCTCGCGGGCGTCACGCGGTAATGGACGATGGCGCCGTTCTCGCCCGCGCCGCTGATGGCGGGGAAGCTTTCCGCCTGGAAGAGGGCCACCTCCCGGCGGAAGGCGAGCAGGCGCTCGGCCGCGCTGATCTCCGTCTCGCGGCCGGTCGGCGCGGCGGCGGCGAACCAGGCGAGGAAGCGGGCGAGCGCCACCGCATCCCGCCTGTGGGCGCTGCGGGCGCCCTCGCGCTCCACCGTGTTCTTGCAGGCGCGCGGCAGGCGGCAGGGGTCGTCGCCCGGGGCTATGGTGGCGCCGGCCTCGCGGAGGCGGGCGGCGAACCAGGCGGGCGTCGCCTCCGGGTCGAGGCGGACCGTCTTCCCGGCCAGGCCCGCGAGGGCGGCAGGCAGTTCGGCGCGAGGGCGGACCACCACATCGTTGCCGAGATGGGTGCGCGTCTCGGCGGGGACCTTGGCCGGGTCCATGTAGACCTCGGCGGAGGCATCGGCGCGCAGCAGGGCGAAGCCGAGGGCGAGCGGGGTGTGGTCGAGGTCGCCGCCGCGGATGTTCAGCAGCCAGGCGAGGGAGTGGGGGTCGGCCAGCACGGCGGCATCCTCGCCGGCGGCGCGCAGGGCCTCGGCGGCGTTGGCGCGCTTCTCGGCGGCGGCGACGCCGGCATAGCGCAGCGGGTGCGGGCGGGCCTCGGCCATGGGCGGGGCGGGGCGGTCGGCCCAGGCCGCATCGAGCGGGTTGGCGGCGAGCGGGACGAAGGTGAGGCCCGGGCGCTCCAGGCGGGTGAGCGCGGCCTCGGCATGGAGCCAGGGGTCATAGCCGATGCGCCGGCCCGCCGCGTGCTCGGCGAGCCAATCGGCGGCGGGCTGCTCGGTGATGTGGCGCTGCTCCCAGAGAGAGGTGTCGCTCTGCTGGGCGGCCTGGGTGGTGTAGCGGCCATCGGTGAAGAGGGCGGCGCGATCCATCAGCACCACGGCGAGGCCGGCGCTGCCGGTGAAGCCGGTGAGCCAGGCCAGCCGCTCGCCCGAGGGGGGGACGTACTCGCCGAGATACTCATCCGCCCGGGGGATAAGGAAGCCGTCGACCCCGGCGCGGGCGAGTTCGGCGCGAAGGGCGGCGAGGCGGTCGGCGGGGGTCATCGGCAGTCCTCACGGATTGGTAAAGCAAAAATGCAGGGATTGTGGCAAAGCCCCGCATGTTGCGCATGGCTCCGCTGTGCTCTTCGCGCATGCAACAATCGGCTTTCGAGCCTAATTGCTGCAGTGCGAAGCGAGACGGGAAAGCCCGCCCCGCAAGGATTGGAACCCAGACGATGGACGCCCGCATGACCAAGGCGGAGGCAGCCCTGCTGCTCCCCCTGCCCCGCAACCCCGCCGCCGAGCAGATCGCCTCGCTGCGCGAGGCGGCCGGCCGCGCGAACCAGGCGGCCCTGCTGCGTGGCCTGGCGCGGATCGCCGATGCGATTCTCGGCTGGCCGGCCCGGGCCCGGCTGCGCGCCGAGCTGGCCGCGCTCTCCGAGCGCGAGCTGGCCGATATCGGCCTGACCCGCAGCGATCTCGGCCGCGTCGTCCGCGGCGACGTGAAGCGCTAGGACCACGGGCATCGCTATCGGCGCAGGACCAGCGTGGTCCAGGCGCCGATGGCGATGCGCCGCTCCAGCCTGAGACCCTGGCGGCGATGCGCCGCCAGCACCATCCTTGCCTGGCTGCCGAGCAGCCCGGCGAGGATGGCGGTGCCACCCGGCGTCAGATGCTTGGCCAGCTCATGCGCCATGGCGCAGAGCGGCCGCGCCAGGATATTGGCGAAGATCAGGTCGTACTGCCGGCCCTGCATGGCCCGGCTGCTCCAGCCATCCGCCAGGCGCGGATGCAGCAGGCGCTGCAGCCCGTTCAGCGCCGCATTCTCCGCCGCGACGCGCACCGACCAGGGGTCGATATCCGTCGCCAGGACAGGGCGCTTCAGCACCTTCGCCGCCGCGAGGGCGAGGATCGCCGAGCCGGTGCCGAGGTCGAGCACGCGGCGCGGGCGGCGATGCGCCATGCCCTCGAAGGCCATCAGGCAGCCCTGGGTGGAGGCATGCTCGCCGCTGCCGAAAGCGAGGCCGGCATCCAGGCGCAGGACGACGCGGCCATAGGCCGGCGGGTTCGGCAAATGGGTCGGGCGAACCAGGAAGCGGCGGCCGATCGGGGCCTCGGGGAAGCTCTCGATGGTGCGGGCGAGCCAGCCTTCGGCCTCGATCGGGCCGGCCACTAGCGCGGGCGGCTCGATGCCGGAGACGAGGGCGGCGAGTGCCAGCGCGCCTTCCAGCGCGTCATCGCCGGCGCCGGCCTCGCGGACGCCCTCCAGCCGCCAGGTCTCAGCCGGCTCCTCGCGGAAATAGGCGACCGTCGCGCAGACGGTCTGCAGGGCAGCCTCGAAGGCGGGAAGGGCCGCCTCGGGCAGGCCCTCGATCGCCAGCACTTCCAGCGGCTCGGCGCGGCGGCGGGAGAGCATCAGGCGCGCTCCAGGAAGCTGTCGAGCACGCGCTTCGGGTCGGATTTCTCGAAATCGACCTCGACGCGGTTGTCGTCCACCGCCGTCACCCGGCCATAGCCAAATTTCTTGTGGAAGACGCGCTCGCCGGGCTTCAGCGGCTCGGCATGGGAAGGGCGGGACTGCACCTCCCAGGCACCGGCCTCGATGACGCGGGGCTTGCGGGCCTGGAGGCCACCGGGGCCGGCGAAGACGGAAGGCATGTCCGCCATGCGCTGCCGGGCCATGCTGGCGCTGCCCTCGCGCTGGATGTGGGCGGCCGGCAGCTCCTCGAGGAAGCGGCTGGGGACGGAGGCGGACCAGTTGCCGTAGATGCGGCGGTTGGCGGCGGCGGAGATGATCGCCTGCTTCCGCGCGCGGGTGATGCCGACATAGGCGAGGCGGCGCTCCTCCTCGAGGCCCTTCTCGCCGCCCTCCTCCATGGCCCGGGCATGGGGGAAGAGGCCCTCCTCCCAGCCGGGAAGGAAGACGGTGTCGAACTCGAGGCCCTTGGCGGCGTGCAGCGTCATCAGCGAAAGGCGGTCGCCGTCCGAGTTCTCGTCATTCTCCATCACCAGCGCGACGTGCTCGAGGAAGCCGGCGAGGCTCTCGAATTCGCCAAGGGCGCGGATGAACTCCTTCAGGTTCTCGAGCCGGCCGGGCGCCTCGGGCGACTTGTCCTGCTTCCACATCTCCGTGTAGCCGCTCTCGTCGAGCAGCGTCGCGGCGGTGACGACATGGCCCTCCTTGTCGAGGCCCTCGCGCCAGCGGGCAAAGCCGTGCATCAGCTCGGAGAGCGCGGCGCGGGGCTTGGTGGTGAGGCTCGGCAGCAGGCGGGCGGCGGCTGAGGTCAGCGGGATGCCCTCGGCGCGGGCAAGCTCGTGCATGCGCCGCATCGCCGTGTCGCCGAGGCCGCGCTTCGGCGTGTTGACGATGCGCTCGAAGGCGAGGTCGTCGGCCGGCTGGGCGAGGACGCGGAGATAGGCCATGGCATCGCGGATCTCGGCGCGCTCGTAGAATTTGAGGCCGCCGATGACGCGGTAGGGCAGGCCGAGGGTGATCAGCCGCTCCTCGAAGGCGCGGGTCTGGAAGCCGGCGCGGACCAGGATGGCGATCTCGGCGAGCTTGTGCCCGCTGCGCTTCGCGGCCTCGATCCGCTCGCCGACCATCCGCGCCTCCTCCTCCGAATCCCAGAGGGAGACGACGCGGACCTTGTCGCCCTCGGCATCGTTGCGGCCGGTGCGTAGCGTCTTGCCGAGCCGGCCGCTGTTGTGGGCGATGAGGTGGGAGGCGGCGGCGAGGATCGGCTTGGTCGAGCGGTAGTTCGACTCGAGGCGCACGACCTTGGCGGTCGGGAAGTCCTTCTCGAAGCGGAGGATGTTCTCGATCTCGGCGCCGCGCCAGGAATAGATCGACTGGTCGTCGTCGCCGACGCAGCAGATGTTGCGGTGCGACTGCGCCAGCAGGCGGAGCCAGTAGTACTGGACCAGGTTGGTGTCCTGGTACTCGTCCACCAGGATGTAGCGCAGGCGGCGGTTCCAGTCGGCCAGCACCTCGGGGTGGGTGCGGAAGATCTCCGTCATGTGGAGCATCAGGTCGCCGAAGTCGCAGCAATTGAGGTCGCGGAGGCGGGACTGGTAGGCGGCGTAGAGGCCGCGTGCCTTGCCCCCGGCATAGTCGGTGTCCTCCACCGGGGTGACGCGCTCGGGCGAGAGGCCGCGGTCCTTCCAGCGCTGGATCTGGCCCATCAGCCCCTGGGCGGGCCAGCGCTTCAGGTCGATGCCGGCGGCTTCCATCACCTGCTTCAGCAGGCGCATCTGGTCGTCCGTGTCGAGGATGGTGAAGCCGCTGGTCAGCCGCACCAGCTCCGCATGGCGGCGCAGCATGCGGGCGCAGAGGGCGTGGAAGGTGCCGAGCCAGAGGCCCTCGGCGGGCTGGCCGAGGATGGCGGAGACGCGCTCGCGCATCTCCCGCGCCGCCTTGTTGGTGAAGGTGACGGCCAGCACCTGGCCGGGCCAGGCGCGGCCGGTCTTCAGCAGGTGGGCGAAGCGCGTGGTCAGCACGCGGGTCTTGCCGGTGCCGGCGCCGGCCAGGATCAGCACCGGGCCGTCGAGGGTCTCGACCGCCTCCCGCTGCTCGGGGTTGAGGCGGGCGAGGTAGTCATCGCCGGGCGAAGGGGGGTGGGGGAGTGGTGCGGACACCCGCCTAGCTATAGAACCTTGGGCGAGCCTCTCCAACCGCGGCGGCACCCCCCTGCCCTTCCTCCTCGATTGGTTCGCGCGCCATGGCACGGCGCTGCTGGCGGCGAGCATCCTCGCCGGGATCGCCTGCGGGCCGGTGGCGACGGCGATGCGCGGCGTGGTGACCCCTGCGGTCGCCCTGCTGATGACGCTGGTGCTGCTCAGGATCGACCCCACGCAGATCCTGGCCTGGGTCCGGCGACCCTGGCTGGTGGCGGGGCTTTCGGCCTGGGTGTTGCTGGCCTGCCCGCTGATCGCCTATGGGGCGACGCGGGTGGCAGGGTTGGATGGGCCGCTCGGCGCGGGCCTCGTGCTGATGGCGGCAAGCTGCGCGGCGACGACGGCGCCGGCCTTCGCCCGGCTGAACGGGCTGGATGCGGAGATCAGCCTGCTGGTGGCGCTGGTGACGACGGCGCTGGTGCCTTTCACCGCGCCGCCGCTGGCCTTGGGGCTGCTCGGGATCGACCTTGCCATCTCCGTGCCCGGGCTGATGCTGCGGCTGGGGCTGGTGGTCGGGCTGCCGGCGCTGGCGGCGGTGGCGCTGCGCCGGCTGCTCGGCCCGGCGCGGCTGGCGCGGGCCGGGCGCTCGGTGGATGGGCTGACGGTGCTGGTGCTGGTCGTCTTCGCCTTCGGGGTGATGGACGGGGTGCAGGCGCGGCTGCTCGCCGAGCCGCTCTGGGTCCTGGGCGGGATGGCGCTGGCGCTCGCCGGCAATCTGGGCCTGAACGCGCTGACGGCGCTGCTGCTCTGGCCGGGCGGCGTGCGGCTCGCCCTGGCGGCGGGGCTGCTGGCGGGGAACCGCAACCAGGCGCTCTTCCTCGCCGTGTTGCCGGCGGCGGCCGATCCCGGGGTCCTGCTCTTCTTCGCACTCGGCCAGGTGCCGATGTTTCTCAGCCCCTTCCTGCTACGGCGAGCATACCGGCGGCTGCTGCAGGCGTGTTGAGCAGCGGGCAGATGTAACTCACGTAGTTTGATTCAAATTTATGTGGGTTTTGATTTGACGATGTTATCAACTTTAAGTTGTATACGGGGGCCGGCAGCACCGCCCGGTTGTCAGAAGCGAGAACATCATGCCCGTCATTACAGGTATGTCCGGCAACGATACGTTGAAGGGAACTGCCGGCATCGACACGATCACCGGCGGCACCGGGGCAGATCTGATGACCGGTGGGGCCGGTGCAGACCTGTTCGTCTTCAGGACCGGCGACGGCGGGGATATCGTCAACGATTTCCAGCTCGGGGTGGACCGGTTGTCGATCAGCAGCAGCGGTTACACTCCGTGGTTGTACCAGACGACCGTCAACGGCCTCTATGGCACCAGCCTCGTCTACAACGGGTCCTGGAGCGACTCGATCTTCCTGCCCGGCCTGACCAATCTGAAGCTCGAGTGGCTGACCAACCCGTCCACGGTCCCGGCGGCGAATGTCGCGCAGACGGTCTTCAACCCGGCCAGCCTCACCGCCGGGACCGGGCCGGACAGCCTGGTGCTGAAGATCAGCCAGGACCACTGGAACGGCAACGCCCAGTACACCGTGAGGGTCGACGGCGTGCAGATCGGCGGCATCTTCACCGCCTCCGCCCTCCGGGGCTCCGGGCAGTCCGACACGCTGACCCTGAGGGGCGACTGGGCGGCGGGCACCCACAGGGTCGAGGTCAACTTCCTCAACGACGGCTGGGGTGGGACGGCCGATACGGACCGCAACCTCTATGTCGAGAGCGCGACCTATGCCGGTGCCGCGGTCAGCGGCGCCACGCTGAGCCTCGGCCGGGCCGGGCCGCAAAGCTTCTCCTTCACCGAGCAGCCGCCGGCGGATCCCTTCCCGCCAAAAACGCTCACCGCGGGCAGCGGGTCGGACAGCCTGGTGCTAAGGGTCAACCAGGATCACTGGAGCGGCAGCGCGCAATACACCGTCAAGGTCGATGGCGTGCAGGTCGGCGGGACCTTCACCGCATCCGCCCTGCGCAGTTCCGGCCAGTACGACACGCTGACGCTCAAGGGCGACTGGGCGGCCGGCATCCACAAGGTCGAGGTCAACTTCCTGAACGACGGCTGGGGCGGGTCGCTGGCGCAGGACCGTAACCTCTACGTCGGCGGCGCCACCTATGGCGGGAAGGAGGTGGCGGATTCCAGCCTCAGCCTGAACGCGACGGGAACCAAGAGCTTCTCCTTCTTCGAGGCGCCGCCGGCCTCCGACAACCTCACCCTCACCGGCACGGCGGGCAACGACGTGCTCACCGGCAAGCTCGGCGCGGACACGATCAGCGGCGGCGGCGGCAACGACGTCATCACCGGCGGCCTCGGCAACGACCGCCTGACCGGCGGCACCGGCGCCGACGTCTTCGTCTACAAGCCGGGCGACGGCGCCGATGTCATCACCGACTTCAAGGTGGGCGAGGACCGCCTCTCCATCGCCACCGACGGGACCTTCGCGGTCTGGCAGGAGGCGGCAACGGTTAACGGCGTCACCGGCACGCTGGTGCATTACGGGCCTGGCACGGGCGACACGGTGATGCTGGCCGGCGTCAGCGGCGCCTGGATGAACACGCTGGTCGACCCGACCTGGACCTATGCGGCAGCCGCGAAGACGGGCGAGTTCGGCAGCCTGGTCTTCCAGGACGAGTTCAGCGGCACCAGGATCGATCCGACCAAGTGGCCGATCAGCTATGGCGGCTCGTCCTACTGGAACGGCGCCTTCCGCTGGGACAACTCGCAGGTCAGCGTCGGCGACGGGGCGGCCAAGATCGGCATCACCAAGCAGGCCGACGGGAGCTGGGTGACGGGCGGGCTCGCGACCACGCCGAACCAGTGGCATCCGGGCTTCTCCTTCACCTACGGCAAGGTGGAGATCATGGCGAAGATGAGCGCCGAGGTGACGGGGATGGGGCCGGTCTTCCTGCTCTGGCCCGAGGCGCAGGGCGTCTGGCCGCCGGAGCTCGACATCCTCGAGACCCCGAAGGGCGACGGGATGGCCACGCAGCACTGGCCCGATCCGGTGACAGGCGGCGATGTCTTCAAGAGCCACATCTACGACATCGACCTGACCCAGTGGCATGTCTACGGGCTGGAATGGACGCCGGACCGGGTGTCGATGACCGTCGATGGCCAAGTGGTGCACACTTTCACGGAGAACATCCCGCACATCAAGATGACGGTCGGGCTGCAGGGCCATGTCGGGGCGCCGGCCGATACCTGGTACGGCGGCGTGCCGGGGGCGGATGCGCCGAACCGCTACGACATCATGGTCGACTTCGTCCGGGTCTATGACTGGGTCGGCTAGCCTTTGAGGCGGGGCCGCCCTCGGGCGGCCCCTCTTTGTCACAAATCCGGGTCGCCGCGGCCGCTCGGGTCCATGTTCGGGTCGTGGGCGATGCCGCCGCCGCTGCCCTGCGTATAGGCGGCCGTGCCCCCTGCCCCGCCGCCATTCGGCGCCATCCGCCCGCCGCCATGGATGTTGCCCGTCGCGCCGCCCTCCATCGGCGAGACGCCGGTGCGGTCGGGCCGGGCGATGCCGGCCTCGTCGGTCGCGGCGCTGCCCTCCTCCATATCCTCCGGCTGCTGGCCGCCGACCGCCATGGCGCGGGCCTGCTGCGCCGGCATGGTGAGCCAGACCCGGTCGCCCTCGATCATGCGGATGGCGCCGAGCGGGATGTGGTGGTGGTGCCGGCCGGTGCCGTCCGGGTCATCCTGCCTGGTCAGCTTGATGTGGCCGCGCTCCATGCGGTCCACGGTGCCGACATGCACGCCATCGGCGCCGACCACTTCCATATGCGGGCGAATCTCGCCGGATTCCGACATTCCTGCCTCCTCTTGCTGGGGCAGGAACGGCGGAGCGGCGCGCGGGATGCCTAGTCGGCCGCCTGCTTCCAGCGCCGCGCGTAGTCGGTGAGCGCCTCGGGCGGCACCGGCTCGATCGGGGTGAAGTCGCGGTGGGCGATCCAGTCCGGCCGGGTCGGCGTGCGGATGTGGTTCGAGACGGCGTTGAGCGTCAGGTAGACGATCTTCCGCGGATAGGGGGTGATGTTCGGCGCCGAGCCATGGACGAGGTTGCCGTGGAACATCAGCACGCCGCCCGGCTTGCCGGTCGGGGCGACGATGCCGCCCTCCTGCACCAGCCGCGTCACCATGGCGTCATCGAGGGTCCAGAGCGGGTAGGAGGTGGTGGAGGTGTCGTGGCCGGCCTCGAGCGTACCGTGGCGCTGGCTGCGCGGGATGAGCATGAGGGGGCCGTTGATCGGCATCACCTCGTCGAGGAAGACCGCGATGTTCATGGCGCGCGGCTCGGGCATGCCGTCGTCGCGGGCCCAGGTGCCGTAATCCTGGTGCCACTGCCAGACATCGCCGGTGAAGGCGGCCTTCGCGTTGATCTTGAACTGATGCATGTAGAGCTGCTCGCCGAAGATCTGCTCCACCGGGCCGGTGAGCCGCGGATGGGCACCGAGCAGGCGGAAGGCTTCGTTGAAGGTATGGGCGGCGAAGGCGGTGCGCGGGGCACCCGACTTCTCGCGCCAGATCTCGGGGCGGTTCTCGGCATAGATGGCCTCCGCCTCGCGGGCGAGGACGGCGACCTCCTCCGGGTTGAAGGTCTCGGGCAGGAAGAGCCAGCCCTCCTCCTCGAATTGGCGAAGTTGTTCCGCGCTCAGCGGGCCGTGCTGCTGCATCGCCGTTTCCTCCTTGGACGTTGTGCGGACTGTAGGCCGGGCCGCGCCCGGGCCTCAAAGCCTTTCGGGCGGCGGCGCCGGGCGGCAGGATGGGCTCCAAAGCCAAAGGGAGGTACCGCCATGCCGAACCCCATCCCCCGCCGACCAATGCTGGCGGCGGCGCTCGCCCTGCCGCGACTGGCCCGGGCCGAGGCCTGGCCGGCGCGGCCGGTGCGGATCATCATCTCCTGGCCGCCGGGGGGTGGGGCGGATATCCCGATGCGGCTGGCCGCGCCCGCCATGCAGCGAGTGCTCGGCCAGCCGGTGGTGCTGGAGAACCGGGCGGGGGCAAGCGGCTCGGTCGGGGCCGGAGTGGTCGCGCAGGCGGTGCCGGATGGCTACACCGCGCTCGCCGATACCGCGGCGGGAGCGGTCAACAACCTGCTGATCCCAGGCCTGCCCTACGACTTCGCCGCGGCGCTGGTGCCGGTGAGCCAGATGGTGAAGTCGCCGCTGCTCTGCGTGGTGCGGCCGGACCATCCGGCGCATGACCTGCAGGGGCTGCTGGCGCGGCTGCGCTCGGCGCCGGGGCAGATTCCCTATGCCTCCTCCGGCACCGGGACGGCGACGCATCTGGCGCCGGCCATGCTGCTGCGCCAGGCGAAGGTCACGGCGAACCACGTCTCCTACCGGGGCGGCGCGGCCTCGGTGGCGGGGATCCTGGCGGGGGATGCCGAATTCGTCTTCTCCACCCTGCCTCAGGCGGCGCCGCTGGTGATGGAGGGGCGGCTGCGCGGCATCGCCGTCACCACCATCGAGCGGCTGGCCAACCTGCCGGGGGTGGCAACCGTCGCGGAGCAGGGCTTCCCCGGCTTCGATGTCTATGACTGGCTCGGCTTCTACGTGCCGCGGGGGACGCCGGAGCCGGCGATCGGGCGGCTGGCCGAGGCCGCCGCGGCCGGCATGCGGGACCCGCAGGCGGTGAGGCGGCTCGGCGAGATCGGCATGATCCCGGTCGGCAGCAGCCCGGCCGACTTCGCCGCCTTCTTCGCCGATCAGCGGAGGCGGATGGGGGAGCTCATCCGCGCCGAGGGCATCAGGGTGGAGTGACGGGCTGCGGCCGGGCGCCCAGGATATGGGCGATGGCGTAGACGAGGTCGGGCCGGTTCAGCGTGTAGAAGTGGAACTCGTCGACGCCATTGGCCTGGAGCAGGCGTACCTGCTCGGCGGCCAGCACGACGGAGACCATGCGCCGGGTCTCCGGGTCGTCGTCCAGCCCCTCGAAGAGCCGGCCCATCCAGCCCGGCACGCCGGCGCCGCACATGGCCGAGAATTTCTTCATCTGATTGAAGTTCGAGACCGGCATGATCCCGGGGACGATCGGCAGGGTGATGCCGGCCGCGGCGCAACGGTCGAGGAAGCGGAGATAGACCTCGCTGTCGAAGAAGTACTGGGTGATCGCCCGCGTCGCCCCGGCATCGATCTTCCGCTTCAGGTTGTCGAGGTCGTGATCGTGGGAGAGCGCCGTCGGGTGGGTTTCCGGATAGGCGGCGACGCTGATCTCGAAGGGCGCGATGCGGGCGAGGCCGGCGACCAGGTCGGCGGCATAGGCATAGCCCTCCGGATGCGCCTCGTAGCGCTCGGCGCCGGCGGGCGGGTCGCCGCGGAGTGCCACGATGTGGCGGACGCCGGCCTCCCAGTAGCGCCGGGCGACCTCGTCCACCTCGGCGCGGGAGGCGCCGACGCAGGTGAGGTGGGCGGCGGGCGTCAGGTTCGTCTCCTTCACGATGCGGGCGACGGTCGCGTGGGTGCGGGCCTGGGTGGTGCCGCCGGCACCATAGGTGACGGAGACGAAGCACGGGCAGAGCGGCTCCAGCCGGCGGATGCAGGACCAGAGCTGGGCCTCCAGCGCGTCGGTCTTCGGCGGGAAGAACTCGAAGGAAAGTTTGGGCGGCGGCAACTCCGCGAAGTTCGGCAGCCCGCCGAAACGGGGGCCGGTCAGCCAGCGTTGCAGGGTTCCCTGCGGCGGGACTTCGGGAAGGGCATGGTCCATGGCGGACTATCTGCCCATCCGGGATCACCTTCGCAAGCGTCACGCGGCGCAACAGTTCCGGGCATTATCGGTTACATCCGACCAGTGCTATAGTGGGGGAGGTGTGGGCCTGTCGGCGCGGCATGGGGATGCATGGCATCCTGCCGATGAATCCCTATCTTGTACGCAACCATGCCAAGATTGATGAGGGCAACCGGACCGATGCGCCAGCTCAACAGATTTCGTCTTTCCGGCGCCCGGGCTGCTCTCGCCGCCCCTTTGGCGGCCCCTCTCCTCGCGGCCGTCCTGCTGGCCGGCTGCGCGACGCGGCCGCTGGCCTCGGACCCGGATGCCGTCGCCGAGTACCGCCAGAACAACGACCCGGCGGAACCGACCAACCGGCGGCTCTTCGCCGTCCACCAGACGATCGACCAGTATGCGCTGCGGCCGGTCGCGGTCGGCTACCGCGCGGTGGTGCCGCCGCCGGTGCGGACGGGCATCCGCAACGTGCTCGGCAACCTGCGGACGCCGGTGATCCTCGCCAATGACATGTTGCAAGGCGAATCGCGCCGGGCCGGCGACACGCTCGGGCGGTTCGTCATCAACTCGACGCTCGGCGTCGGCGGCATTTTCGACGTCGCGGAAAGCTGGTTCGGCGTGCGCGGCCATGCCGAGGATTACGGCCAGACCCTGGCGCGCTGGGGTGTCGGCGAAGGGCCCTTCCTCTTCATCCCCGTGCTCGGCCCCACCAACCCGCGCGACCTGGTGGGCTTCGGCCTCGGCATCGTCTCAGACCCGCTGAGCTGGTTCGGCCAGGGCGCGGTGGTGGACGGGCTGGTCTATGGCCGTGCCGGGATGACCGTGGTCGACACGCGGGAGGGCCTGATCGAGACCCTCGACAGCGTGAACCGCACCTCGCTCGACCCCTATTCCACCCTGCGCAGCGCCTACCGCCAGCGCCGGGCCGCCGAGATCAGCAACGCGGGAGATGTCGCGCCCGCAGCCGCCGGCAGCACGGGCTTCGGAGTTGGCACCGGCATGGACCAGCAGCGCAGGTAACGCCGGTCCAGGAGACAGATGACCATGCAAGACCTCGACCGCCGCGCCCTCCTTGGCACGGCCATCTTCCTCACCACGGCGGGTTTCGCCGGGCCGGCGCTGGCCCAGGCGGATATCGGCCGTGCCGCGAATTTCATCCAGTCGACCGGCCAGGAGCTGGTGGCGGCGGTCAACGACCAGACCCGCGACGTCGCCGTCCGCCGGCAGCGCGTCGCCGCCATCCTGCGCCGGGCCGTCGATGTGGAGGGCGTCGGCCGCTTCATTCTCGGCCGCTGGTGGCGCCAGGCCTCGCCGCAGGAGCAGCAGGAATACATGAAGCTCTTCGAGGAGACGCTGATCCGCAACCTCTCCGCCCGCTTCGGCGAGTATCAGGGCGTGCGCTTCGCGCTCGGCCGGACGCAGCAGCGGACCGAGGACGACGTGCTGGTGAACACGGTCATCGAGCGGCCGAGCACGGCGCCCTTCTCGCTCGACTGGCGCGTGGCGGAGATCGGCGGGCAGCCGAAGGTCGTCGACGTGATCGCCGAGGGGACCTCGCTGCGGCTGACCCAGCGGAGCGAGTATTCCAGCGTGATCCAGCGCAACAACGGCTCGATCCCCGCGCTGCTGCAGGCGATGCGCGGGCAGATCCAGCAGCTGGCCCAGCGCGAGCAGGGGCGGTAGGGCGACCTCCGCTCGCACCGGCTAGCGCACCCCGTCCAGCCTGTTGTTTGGCCGGGCAGACCACTCCGACCAGATGCCTCTGTCTGATCGGAGTTTGCTCTAAGGCGCCCCGAGCCCGGGCGGCGACGGGCCAGGCTGGTCCATTGCCGCCGCGCCGGCGGGGCGGAGCGTGTTCTCGACGGCGATGCGGACGGCGGCCCAGCCCTCCACCCCCTGCATCAGGGCGATCTCGCCGCGCTGCTCATGGCGGATCGCATGCGCCATCACCCGGAGGCGCGGGTCGGCGGCGCGGCGCAGCGCCTCCTCGGCCATGGCGACGGCGCCGCGGTGGTGGAAGCTCATCGCCGCGACGAAGCCGGCATCGAAATCCCCGGCCGGGGCCGCGCGCAGCGACGCGACTGTGGCGGCGGGGAGCATCCCCGGCATGGAGGCATGGTCCTCGGGGCTCGCGGGCGGCAGGGCGGTGCCGAACCAGCTGCGGTGCCATTGGTCGAAGACGGCGATCTCGCCGCGCTGCTCTGCCACCATCAGCCCGGCGAGGGCGCGGAGGCGGGGCGCCGCGGCCCGCTCGGTGCCGAGCGCGGCGAGTTCCAGCCCCTGCGCATGATGGGCGGCCATCCGCCGCATATAGGCGGCGTCGAAGGCCGCATCGCCGCCCCAATGCGGCAGCTCGCGCCCCTGGCTGCCCAGCACGGCCAGCACGGCGAGGCCTGAGACCCCGACGGCCGCCAGCCCGGTCCAGAGCCGGGTGAAGCGGCGGATGCCAGGCCCTGGCTCGCGCCCCGCCATGCGCTCCCGCAGCCAGGGAAAGAACGGATAGAGCGAGGCCGAGCCGAGATGCACCAGCAGCCCGATCCAATAGGTCTGGTTCAGGGTGAAGACCGGCTGCCAGAAGGGCAGCAGCGGCACCAGCACGAACCATTCAACGGCGGAGGTGAAGACCGCCCAAGGCACGCCGATGAGCAGGATGGTCCAGGGGCCGAGCCCCGCCGTCCAGCGCCAGAGCAGGCCGAAGAAGACCACGGCCCAGGAGAAATCCGCCCATTGGTGGAAGAGGATGCCGCCGAGCAGGGTGCCCCATCCCGGCTCCGCCTGCAGCACGCCGTCGCGCAGCGGGATGGCGGCGACGACCATCCAGTCCACCGCCGCATCCCGCCCGATCCGCGCCGCCAGGAGCTGGGCGACCAGCGTCGAGAAGCTGCTGGTGAGGAGGCCGAGCACCGCCGCCGCGCGCCAGATGGGCCCCGGTGGCAGCAGCCTCACGCGAGGCTTTCGAAAACGATCATATGGCGCCCGCGGTAGTCGAAGGCATCGCATTCCACCATGCCGATGTCGCTCAACACGTGGCGGGAGGCATGGTTCTGCTCCCAGGCGACGGCGATGATGCGGGCAAGGCCGGCCCGGTGGCCGAATTCGAGCCCCGCCCTCGCCGCCTCCCGCGCATAGCCTTGGCCGCGGCATTCCGGCCAGAGGGCGAAGCGGAGAGCGATGCCGCGCCCGTCCGGCCGCTCCATCAGCCCGGAGATGCCGAGGAACTCGCCGCTCTCGGTATGGAAGACGCACCAGGTGCCGTAGCCGCGCTGCGACCAGAAGGCGATGTCGTCCTCCAGCTCCGCCCGCGTCATCGCCGGAGTGCGGATGCCGTGCAGCATCAGCTCGAAGACGCGCGTGTCGCCCTTCAGCCGGACAAGGTCCGGCAGGTTCTCCTTGCCCGGCGGCGCGAGGGTCAGCCGCGCCGTGCGGACCAGCCGTGCCGGCATGGGCACGGGATGCGCATGGCCCATGCGCCGGCTACCGGGTGAGCGGGCGGTACTTGATCCGGTGCGGCTGGTCGGCCGCGGCGCCGAGGCGGCGTCGCTTGTCGGCCTCATAGGCCTGGAAGTTGCCCTCGAACCACTCGACATGGCTGTCGCCTTCGAAGGCGAGGATGTGGGTCGCCAGGCGATCCAGGAACCAGCGGTCGTGGCTGATGATGACGGCGCAGCCGGCGAAGTCGGCCAGCGCCTCCTCCAGCGCGCGGAGCGTGTCGACGTCGAGGTCGTTGGTCGGCTCGTCGAGCAGCAGCACGTTGTGCGGGTTCTTCAGCATCTTTGCGAGATGCACGCGGTTGCGCTCGCCGCCCGAGAGCACGCCGACGGGCTTCTGCTGGTCGCCGCCCTTGAAGTTGAAGGCGGCGCAGTAGGCGCGGCTCGGCACCGTGCGCTTGCCCATGGTGATCTGGTCCTGGCCGCCGGAGATCTCCTGCCAGACGGTCTTCTTGTCGTCGAGGCTGTCGCGGCTCTGGTCGACATAGCCGAGTTGCACGCTCTCACCGACGGTCATGGTGCCGCTGTCGGGCTTGTCGACGCCGGTGATCATCTTGAACAGCGTGGTCTTGCCGGCGCCGTTCGGGCCGATGACGCCGACGATGCCGCCCGGCGGCAGCTTGAAGGACAGGTCGTCGATCAGCAGCCGGTTGCCGAAGCCCTTGCGGATGGCGTCCGCCACGATGACGGTGTTGCCGAGGCGCGGCGCGGGCGGGATCTGGATCTCGGTCGGGTCGGGGGCGCGGTCCTGGCTGCGGAGCAGCAGCTCCTCATAGGCCTGGATGCGGGCCTTCGATTTCGCCTGGCGGGCGGAGGGGCTGCGGCCGATCCACTCCTGCTCCTCGGCGAGCTGGCGCTGGCGGGTGCTCTCCTCCTTCTCCTCCTGGGCGAGGCGCTTGCGCTTCTGCTCCAGGTAGGCGGAGTAGTTGCCCTGGTAGGGGATGCCCCGGCCGCGATCGACCTCGAGGATCCAGTTGGTGACGTTGTCGAGGAAGTAGCGGTCGTGGGTGACGATCAGCACGGCGCCGGTATAGTCGCGCAGCGTCTTCTCGAGCCAGGAGACGCTCTCGGCATCGAGGTGGTTGGTCGGCTCGTCGAGCAGCAGCATCTCCGGCTTCTCGAGCAGCAGGCGGCAGAGTGCCACGCGCCGCCGCTCGCCGCCCGAGAGGGTGGTCACCGGGCTCTCGGCTGGCGGGCAGCGCAGCGCGTCGAGCGCGATCTCGACGGTGCGGTCGATCTCCCAGCCGCCTCCAGCGTCGATCTTCTCCTGCAGGTCGGCCTGCTCGGCGAGCAGGTCGTTCATCTTGTCGTCCGACATCTCCTCGCCGAATGCGAGGGAGATCTCGTTGAAGCGGTCCAGATGCGCCTTCATGTCGCGGAAGGCGAGCATGACGTTCTCGCCGACGGTCAGGTCGGGCTCGAGATGCGGCTCCTGCGACAGGTAGCCGACGCGCACGCCCTCGGCCGCCCAGGCCTCGCCGCCGAACTCCTTGTCCTGCCCGGCCATGATGCGCATCAGGGTCGACTTGCCGGCGCCGTTCGGGCCGAGCACGCCGATCTTCACATCGGGCAGGAAGGAGAGGGTGATGCCTTTGAAGACCTCGCGCCCGCCCGGATAGGACTTGGTCAGGTCTTTCATCACATAGGCGTACTGGTAGGAGGCCATGGGCATCGGTCCTGAGGGGGCGTTTGGCCCTGGTTTCTAGCGAAGGGGGCGGGTGATTGAAAGCGCCGCCCGGGCATGGGACGGTCCGCGCGCCGATCAACGCGATGCCATGCGGCTGAGGGTCCCGGCCGCCATCAGGCGCAGCATCCAAGAGGAGTCCGCCATGCGCCTTCCCCTGATCAAGCCAGACGCGCTGACCGAGGAGCAGAAGCCGCTCTATGCCGACATGCGCGCCGGCATCGAGAAGAATTTCAAGGGTTTCGCCACGATCGACGGCGAGGGCGCGCTGCTCGGCCCGTGGAACCCGTGGCTGCACCAGCCGCAATTCGGCGGGCCGATCTGGGAACTGACCAAGGCGATGTCCTTCTCGCCGAGCCTGCCGAAGCCCGTGCGGGAGATCGCCATCCTCGTCACGGGCGCGCATTTCCACTCGGCCTATGAAATCTACGCGCATGTCATCGCCGCCGAACAGCGCGGCCTCGCCGACGACACCCTTGCGACCATCGTCGCCGGCCAGCGGCCGGGCGACCTGCCGCGCGACCAGGCCATCGCCTATGACATCGCCTCGGCGCTGGTGAATGGCGGGGTGCTGCCGGCGCTGAGCTACCGGCAGGCGGTGCAGGAGTTCGGCGAGCGTGGCGCGGCGGAGCTGATCTACCTGGTCGGGCTCTACTGCATGGTCTCGGTGACGCTGAACGGCTTCGACGTGCCGGTGCCCGAGGAGGAGCGGCGCTGAGCATGCGCCCCGGCACCGCGGCGCGGCCGAGGCACCGTATCGCCGCCCGGCGCCTGAGGCCCCGCATCGGCCTTCGCGGCAAGGCTTGCGGAAGCCGAGGCTGCCCGGCTGCGGTTCCGAACCGCCTGCCGCCGGGGGTGCGGCTGTTGCCGGGGCCAACGGCCACGGTGAGTATGGGCGAATGAGCGCGATGGGCCCGGCAGGACTCGAACCTGCAACCAAACCGTTATGAGCGGTCCGCTCTGACCGTTGAGCTACAGGCCCCTCGCCCGCTGAGGAATGCCGGGCGGCGCGGCGGAAGGCAAGCATCGGAGGCAAGGTCCATGAGCGACGAGGACATCCGCGACATCCTGCTGACCACCCGACGGATCGCCGTGGTCGGCGCCTCGGCGCGGCCGGAGCGGCCGAGCCATGGCGTCGCCGGCTTTTTAGTCGAGCGCGGCTACGTGGTGACGCCGGTCAATCCCGGCCTCGCCGGCGGGGTGCTGCATGGGGCGGCGGTGGCGCCGAGCCTCGAGGCGGCGGGGCCGCTCGACATGGTCGATGTCTTCCGCCGCAGCGAGGAGGCAGGGGCGGTGGTGGATGAGGCGATTCGCCTCGGTGCCCGCAGCGTCTGGTTGCAGCTTGGCGTGCGCGATGACGCGGCCGGCGAGCGGGCGCGGGCGGCCGGGCTGCGCTTCGTGCAGAATCGCTGCCCGGTGATCGAATGGCGGCGGCTCGGCCTGCCGGGACGCATCGCTGCCGCTTGAAACGGTTCGGGTGCCGGGCCACTTCGCCGGCATGGCCGCGAGGGCCGGACCAGCCCGGGAACAGGGCGGCGGCTGCTGGGGCGAGGCCAGGGAGACACGAGGACCATGAACGACGACGAACGCCGCATCATCAGCCAGTTCGTGGAGCGGATCGCCGGCGCATCGCCGGCCGCACCCGCGCCGGGGCCTTGGGGAGGCAGCAGCGTGCCGGCGACCCAGTCGCGGCCGACCCTGCCGCCGGTCGACCGCGAGGCGGATACTCTGATCGCCGACCTCTTCGCCCGCTACCCGGAGGCGCGCTACCGCATCACCCAGACCGCCTTCGTGCAGGAGGCAGCGCTGGTCGAGGCGCAGAACCGCATCCGCCAGCTGGAATGGGAGGTGCAGAATGCGCATGCCCAGGCCCAGGCGGCGCAGCAGCCGCGCAGCGGCGGGTTGTTCGGCGGCATGTTCGGTGGGGGTGGCGCCAGCCGGCCGCAGCCGCAGATGACGCCGCCGCCGCAGCCGGTCTATCCGCCGGGCCACAACCCGGGGATGCTGCAGCAGCGTGGGGGCTCCGGCTTCCTTGGCACGGCGCTGACCACGGCGGCAGGCGTCGCCGGCGGCATGGTGCTCGGCAACATGCTGATGAATTCCTTCTCCGGCAGTGGCGGCGCCGCGGCAGCCGCCTCCGACCCCACCGGCGGCGGGGCCTTCGGGCAGGAGGCCGTGCCGGCTTCCTCGCCCTGGACCGACCCCGGCGCGGCCGCGGCTGACCAGGGCTGGGGCAGCGGCGGCCAGGACCATGCCGCCACCCAGGACGCGACGGGCGGCGGCTACGACACGGGCGCCAGCAACTACGACACCGGCGGCATGGACGATGCCGGCGGCGACTACGACGAAGAGGTCTGATTGATGCCGCGCATGGGCTGAGGGATGCTCGGCCCATGCGCATCCCGGACCTTGACCTCGACCTGCTCCGCTGCTTCGTCGCCGTGGCGGAGCGCGGTGGCTTCACCGCCGCCGGGGCGGCGCTCGGCCTCACCCAGTCCGCCGTCAGCCTGAAGGTGAAGCGGCTGGAGGAGGTGGTGCAGCGCCGCGTGCTCGAGCGCACCAGCCGCAGTGTCGTGCTCACGCGGGATGGCGAGACGCTGCTCGCCTATGCGCGGCGCATCCTGGCCCTCAATGACGAGGCGGTGCGGCGGATGGTCGCGCCGCCGGTGGCCGGGCGGCTCCGCCTCGGCGTCGCCGACCATTTCGTGCCGCGCAACCTGGCGCCGCTGCTCGCCCGCTTCGCCCGCACCTATCCCGAGGTCGCCCTCGAGGTGGAGGTCGGCCGCAGCCATGAGCTGCGCGCGGCGCAGGAGCGGGGCGCGCTCGACCTGGTGCTGGGCAAGCGTCGGGATGGCGAGACGGAGGGCCGGCCGATCTGGACCGAGGCGGTGGTCTGGGTCGCGGCCCCGGACTGGGTGGCGCCGGCCGGACGCCCCCTGCCGCTGGCGATGCTGCCGCCGGGCTGCATGTTCCGCGACCGGGCGCTGGCGGCACTGGCCCGGGCGGGGATGGGCTTCGAGGTGGTTTATGTCTCGGCCAGCCTCCTCGGCGTCGCCGCGGCGGCGCAGGCGGGCTTCGCGCTGAGCGTGCTGGGGCGCAGCGGGATGCCGCCGGGCCTGGTCGAGGTGCCGGGCCTGCCGGCGCTCGGGACGGCGGAGATGTGCGTCTTCGGCGATGCCGCGGGGCAGAACCCGCTGGCCGAGCCGCTCGTCCATTTCATCCGGGAGAGCCTGGAGGGTCCAGGGCTGGCGGCGGCGGCCTGAGCCGGACGCCCGCGCAGGGCCTCACGCCGCCCTCACCTCCGACAGGAAGGCGCCGGCGGCGCCGGTAGTGCCGGTGACCTCGCGCCGCCCCTCCGCCGCGCGCTGGACGTTCTGCGCGATCCCGCGGGTCGCCGCGCCCTGCTGCTCGAGCGCGGCGACGGTCGAGGCAGGGCGGGCGGTTTCGTCCCGCCAGGGCTCGCCTCGCCGGGAGAAACCGCCGCCACTGTGGCAGAGCTCCCCGGCATCGGGCAGGCCCTGGGCGCGGGCCCCGCGGTATTCCGCTGCAGCCGTGTCGCACCGGGCGGAGCGGACGGCGATCCTTTCCTCGAGCAGGACCGGCCCGATGCCGGTTGCACGCGGCATGACGGAAGGCTAACCCGGAAGCGCCGGACACTGCCCGCGCCGCCCGGAACGGCGCGGCGTCACCTGATCGGGGCCCGCCCATGACCCGCCAGCCTGAACCTGAAGCCGGCGCCGCCCGCGGCCGAGACATGCGCATCGTCGGGCTGATCGGCACCGGGCATTTCCTGTCGCATTTCTACATGCTTTGCCTGCCGCCGCTCTTCCTGCAATGGCGGGCGGAGTTCGGGGTCTCCTATGCCATGCTCGGCCTGTCGGTCGCGCTGATGAGCGGGACGACGGCGGTGTTGCAGACCCCCGTGGGCTTCTGGGTGGATCGCTGGGGCGCGCGGCCCTTCCTGGTCGGCGGGACGCTGCTGATGGCGCTCTCGGTCTCCGCCATGGCCTTCGCGCCGGCCTTCTGGATGATCCTGCTGCTGGCCGTCCTGTCGGGCATCGGCAACAGCGTCATCCATCCGGCAGACTACGCGATCCTGACGGGCAGCGTGGACAAGTCCTTCATGGGGCGGGCCTTCGCGCTGCACACCTTCACCGGGAACCTTGGCTTCGCCCTCGCTCCGCCGGCCATCGCCCTGCTGCTCGGGGTGATGGACTGGCGCGGGGCGCTGCTGACGGTAGGCCTCCTCGGCGTGCCGGTGGTCCTGGCGATCATGCTGCAGAGCGGCGTGCTGCGCGACCAGGTGAAGCCGGCCAGGGCCGAGGCGGCGCTCTCCAGCCGCGAGGTGCTGCTCTCCCGGCCGATGCTGCTCTTCTTCGCCTTCTTCCTGCTCTCCTCCATGGCCGGCTCCGGCGTGCAGGCCTGGCTGGTGACGGTGCTCGGCAAGCTCTGGGGAACGCCCGTGCTCGTCGCCTCCGGCGCGCTGACCGGCTACATGGTCGGCGCCACCTGCGGGACGCTGGTCGGCGGCTGGATCGCGGACAGGTCGAAGCGCAACCTGCTCGGCATGGTGACCGTGCTGACCCTCCTCGCCATGGCGCTGCTGCTCTCGCTCGGCCTGCTGCCGATGCCGGAGGTACTGCTGCCGGTGGTCGCCGTCGCGGCCGGCCTCGCGCTCGGCACCTCGCGCACGCCGCGCGACGTGATGCTGAAGAATGCCTGCCCGCCGGGGCAGGTCGGCAAGGTCTTCGGCTTCGTCTCAGCGGGGCTGCCGCTCGGCTCCGCCATCACCCCGGTGCCGATGGGGATGCTGATCGATTTCGGCCATCCCGGGCTGGTGCTGCCGGTCGTCGTGGGGTTGCTCGGCCTGTCGCTGCTCTGCGCGGGCAGCGCCCGGGAGAGCGCGGCGGCGCGGACCGCGGCGGTGCCGGCGGAATAGGGCCCAGGGAGCGGACCCGGCGTGACCGGCTTCGAGACGCTGCTGCGCTGGCTCGATCTCGCCGGCATCGCGGTCTTCGCCGCCTCGGGGGCGCTGGTCGCATCGCGTAAGCAGCTCGATGTGGTGGGCTTCGTGCTCATCGCTGCCGTCACCGGCTTCGGCGGCGGCACGGTGCGGGACCTGCTGCTGGGGCGCACGCCGGTCTTCTGGCTGCGCGACCCGGCGCTGCTGGCGGTTGCCAGCGCGGTTGCCGTGCTGGTCTTCTTCACCGCGCACCGGATCGAGAACCGCTTCCGCGCGCTTCTCTGGGCGGATGCGGTGGGGCTCGCCCTCTATGCCGTGCTGGGGGCAGAGATCGGGCTGATCGGCGGCGCCGCGCCCTGGGCGGCAGTGCTGCTCGGCGTGGTGACGGCGACCTTCGGCGGCGTGCTGCGGGACGTGATCTGCAATGAGATCCCGCTGCTGCTGCGCAAGGAGATCTACGCCCTCGCCGCCCTGGCGGGCGCCGCGGCCTTCGTGCTGCTGCGGATGAACGGGGTCTGGCGGGACCCGGCGCTGTTGGCTGGCCTGGCGCTCTGCTTCGCCATCCGCGCCGCTGCCATCGCCCGCGGCTGGTCGCTTCCCGCTTATGCGGCGCGACGGGATTGAAGCGGCGACGAAGCTCGGCCACTCTGCCTCCAAAAGATGGAGGTCACGTCATGTATCGCCGGAGCCTGCCTGCCCTGGGTGCCGCCCTGCTCGCCGCGCCCGCCCTGGCGCAACAGGCCTATCCGGACCGGCCGATCCGCTTCATCGTCCCCTTCCCTCCCGGCGGCGCCACCGATATCTGGTCCCGCCTGATCGCCGAGGCGATGAGCGGCGATCTCGGCCAGCCCATCGTCATCGAGAACCGCAGCGGAGCCGGCGGGATGCTCGGTGCGGAGTATGTCGCGAAGGTTTCTGCCGACGGCTACACGCTGCTCTACACCATCAGCCCGCTGATCCAGTCGCCGGTGGTGTTCCGCCGCTGGCCCTACCAGCCGCTCGAGGATTTCGCGCCGATCGGCAAGGTGGGCACGACGCCCCTGCCCTTCTGCATCCGCCCGGAGATTCCGGCCAGAACGCTTGCCGAATTCGTCGCCTATGCGCGGGGCAAGGACCTCGCCTTCGGCTCCTATGCCGCCGGCTCTTCGGGCCATGCCTTCGCGCAGCTCTTCTCCGATGTGGAGAAGCTTGGCATGACGCATATCGCCTATCGCGGCGAGGCGCCGATGCTGACGGACATCCTCGGCGGGCGGATCCAGTGCGGCTTCCACAGCATGACGGCGGCGGGGGACTACATCCGCTCCGGGCGGCTGCGGCCGCTGGCGACCCTTGGGCGGCGGCGCATCCCCTCCATGCCGGAACTGCCGAATTTCCTCGATCTCGGCTATCAGGATGCCTTCGGAATGGCCGGCTTCATCGGCCTCTTCGCTCCGGCGCGGGTGCCGCAGCCGATCCTGGCGCGGCTGGTGGAGAGCTTCGCCGGCGCCATGCGCAACGAGGCGGTGCTGCGCCGGCTGATGGAGATGGACACCATCCCCGGCTACCTGCCGCCAGCCGAGTTCAAGGCCGAGATGACGATGCAGCTCCAGCAATGGACGGAGCTGGCGACATCGATGAACCTCACGGTGGATGGCTGAGATGATCCACCGCCGTGCCCTGGCCGGCCTGCTGGCCCTGCCCGCCCTCGCCCGCGCGCAGGGCAGCTATCCGGACCGGCCGATTCGCTTCCTCGTGCCCTTCCCGCCTGGCGGCGGCACCGACACCTGGGCGCGCATCGCCGCCGAGGGCATGCAGGCCGAGCTCGGCCAGCCCATCGTCATCGAGAACCGTGGCGGCGGCGGCGGGCTGATCGGCACCGAGGCCGCGGCCAAGGCGCCGCCGGACGGCTACACCCTGCTCTTCACCATCACCACCCATGTGCAGACGCCGGTGGTGATGCGGCGCTTCCCCTACGACCCGGTGGCGGATTTCGCGCCCATCGGCCGGCTCGGCACCACCTCGATCCTGTTCTGCGCCGGGCCGAAGGTGCCGGCCGAGATCAGGACCATGGCGCAGTTCACCGCCTGGGGGCGCGGGCGGGACCTCTCCTTCGGCTCCTACGCGCCGGGCAGCACCGGCCATGCCTTCGCGCTGATGCTGGCGGAGGAGGCGAAGCTCGAGATGACGCATGTCTCCTATCGCGGCGAGACGCCGATGCTGCAGGACATGCTGGGCGGCAACATCCATGGCGGCTTCCACAGCATGGCGGCGGCGGGGGAGATGATGAAGGCCGGGCGCATCCGGGCCTTGGCCGCGAGCGGGGACCGCCGCGTGCCCTCCATGCCCGAGGTGCCGAACCTCAAGGAGCTGGGCTTCTCCGACCGCTTCGGCTTCAGCGGCTTCTCCGGCCTGCTGGCCCCGGCGCGGACGCCGCAGCCGGTGCTCGACCGGCTGACCGCGGCCTTCCGGGTGGCGGCAATGAAGTCGGAGACGCAGCAGCGGCTGCTGGCGATCGACACCATCCCGAGCTACCAGGACCCGGCCGCCTTCCGGGCGCAGATCGCGCGCAACCTGCGCGAATGGACCGAGATCTCGGAGCGGCTGAACCTCAGCATCGAGGGCTGAGGCGCCGCATCCCAAGGGAGGAAGCCATGACGGCAAGGATCGGACGGCGCGGGGTGCTGGGCGGGGTGGCCGCGGCGCTGGCGGGCAGTGCTGCGGCGCAGGAGGCCTGGCCGGCGCGGCCGGTGCGCATCATCGTGCCCTTCCCCGCCGGCGGCACGACGGACCTGCTGGCCCGGCTCTATGCCCAGCGGATGACGGAGACGCTCGGGCAGTCCGTCGTGGTCGAGAACCGCGGCGGCGGGGGCGGCTCGATCGGGGCGGATGTGGTGGCGAAGGCGGCGCCCGATGGCCATACGCTGCTGTTCCACAACCTGACCTTCTGCACGACGACGGCGGCGCTGGAGTTCGCCGGCCGGGCGCCGCACCGGATCGAGCAGGATTTCGCGCCGATCTCCATGGGCGCCAACGTGCCGATGATGCTGCTGGTGAATCCCTCCGTCCCGGCGCGCGACCTGAAGGAGTTCATCGCCGTGGCGAAGGAGCGGGGCAACCTGTTCTACGGCTCGACCGGACCGGGCAGCACCATCAACCTGGTGGGCGAGGTGCTGAAGCGCGAGGCGGGGATCCGCATGGACCACATCCCCTTCCGCGGCGCGGCGCCCCTGGTGCAGGACATGCTGGCGGGCCGGATCCAGTTCGGCGGCGACCAGCTCTCCTCCTCGCTCGCCAATATCCGGGCCGGGGCGCTGCGCCCCGTCGCCACCCTCGCCGCACAGCGGGCAACGGCCCTGCCGGATGTGCCGACCGCGCGGGAGCAGGGCTATCCGAGCATCGAGCTGCTCGGCTGGAACGGCTTCTTCGCCCCGGCGGCCACGCCGGCCCCGGTCCTGGCGCGGCTGCAGCAGGAGGTCGCGGCCGCGGCGCGGCACCCCGATGTGGCGCGGCGCATCGCCGAGCTGGGGGCCGAGCCGGGCGGCAATTCCGCGGCGGAGTTCGGTGCCGCGGTGCGCGCGCAGCTCGCGCAAGTCCGCCCGCTGGTGGCGGAGCTGCGGATGCAGGTGGAGTAGCGCCTCAGACCGGCGGCGGCTTGCGCAGCTCAGGCTCCACCAGGCGGGCGAAGGGCACCTCGCCCGCCGCCGCGATGCCGGCCTCGCCGAGCGCCGCGCGCGGGTCCGGGGCGTTGCGCATCGCCTTGTAGCCGTCCTCCGCCTCCCAGCCGGCGCTCCAGGCGAGCAGGTGGATCCAGTTCACCACCCGCACCGGATGGTTCTGCTCCAGCCCGACGCATTCGCGGTGGCAGGAATGGAAGATGGTGCAGAGCGTGTCGGCGCCCGTCTCCGCCATGGCGGCGAGCGTCGCGCGCTGGGCATCGGCGAGCGCTCCCGGCACGGCAGCCAGCGAGGAGCACATATGGCCGGGCACGCGACAGGAATGCTCGACCAGCTCGAGGCCGGGGATGAGGCGGAGCAGGTCCGGCACCAGGCCGTTCACCGGCACCCGGCCATGGAAGCCGAGATGCGCATGCAGCAGCACCCGCGCCGGGACCGGGCGGGTCAGCAACGGGCGCAGCGCCTCGCGCCGCGCATGCAGCACCTCCGTCACATGCACGGTCTCGAAATTGGTCGGCGTCACAGGCGCCATGCTGTCCTGCATGTTCATGTGGCAGGAGGGGCACCAGGTGACGACCGTGCCGCGGCCCGTCGCGTTGAAGCCCTCGATGGTCCGGCGGGCCATGCCCTCGTTGATGCGGGCATTGGCGTCCTTCGGGCTGCCGCAGCAGGAGGCCGGGCCGCCGGTCGGCGCCGCCTCGACGCCGACCGCCTCCAGCAGGCGCGCGGTGGCGCGGATGACCTCGCCATGGCGGGTCATGTTGCAGCCATACCAGAAGATGGCCCGATCGCCGGTCACAGCCATTCGCGTTGCTCCTCCTCGGTGAGGGTGAGGCGGGCGAAGGCCTTCACCTTGGGAGAGAACTGGGTGTCCTCCTTCACCTCGATCAGCGGCGCGTCGCCGAGCGCGCCCTTGGCCCGCCAGGTGGCAAGGCGGAGCATGAAGGCGGGGTCGATGCCCTCGCGGCAGGCGGGGGTGCAGATGCCGCTGCGGGTGCAGGCGGCGATCCAGGCGCGGGCCTCGGGCGTGCCGGGACCGGCGAGAAGGATGTCGCGCATCCCGGCGGCGACGGCGGCAGGCCCGGCCTCCGCGACGCCGCGGGCGTAAGGCGTCATCGGGCAGGCACGGACGCAGTCGCCGCAGGCGGTGCAGAGGGCGGCGAGGCGGGCGCTCTCGCGGCGGATATGGTCGGCGAGGCTCATGGGACGGAGCCTCGCCCGGCCCGGCCCGGCCCGCAAGCTATTCCG
Organism: uncultured Craurococcus sp.; assembly: GCA_902805545.1. Classification (GTDB taxonomy): domain Bacteria; phylum Pseudomonadota; class Alphaproteobacteria; order Acetobacterales; family Acetobacteraceae; genus Belnapia. The sequence continues at coordinate 35,281 of CADCTD010000018.1, forward strand.
CCGGATGCGCTGCGGCAGCACGCTCCTGCTGCTCAAGGAGCCGAGGAGGATGGCGGTGAGCAGTTGGACTTAGCGCAGCGACAGCCCGCGTCCCGCGATTCCGCGGTTCATCCTACCAGCCGTTCACCCGGTCCCAGATGGCGATGACCGTGTCAGCACCGTCCACGACGTGGTAGCGGTCATGCGCCGCGGCGGTCAGGCAGCAATGGTTGGGCGCCACCCGCAGCCGCGTGCCGAGGGGCAAGGCCGGCATCGGCGCATCGTTGCGGACTTCGCCATGCTCCTGATAGGCGCGGGCGATGATGGCCTCGCCGAGGCTCGGCCGGCCGAGCCGGTCCAGCACCAGGCCGAAGCCGTAGTCGCGGGGCGCCGCCTGGGTGCTGCGGTCCTTCGAGAGGGCGAGCGCCCCCGCATCCAGCATCAGGGTGTTGCGGGCGGCGCTGCGGCCGATGACGGAGGCGAGGACGGTGAGCGCGATGTCCTCCACCGCATGGGTGCCGAGCTGGGCCTGGAACAGGTCGCCGAACATGTAGACCCCGGCGCGGACATCGGTGACGCCGTCCATGCGCCTTGCATGCAGCGCCGTCGGCGAGGAGCCGAGGGAGACGATGCGGACGGGCAGCCCCGCCGCGCGCAGCCGGTCTGCCGCCAGGGTGATGCCGGCCCGCTCCGCCTCCGCCACGGCCGCCATGTCGTCCGCGCTGCGGCCGTTGTAGCTGTGACCTGAATGGCTGAGCACGCCGGCGAGGCGGGGGCCGAGGGCGGCGCCGATCGCCTCCAGCAGCGGGTCCTCGGGGGAGATGCCGCCGCGGCCCTCGCCGACATCGACCTCGACCAGCGCCTCGATGGGGCCGGGGTGGAGGGCGATGGCGCGGGCCACGTCGAAGTCGTCGGTGATGACCTTCACCGCCGCGCCCGCCTCGTTCAGCGCGGCGACGGCGTCGAGCTTCGCCGGCACGATGCCGACGGCGTAGATCTGGTCGCGCCAGCCGGCCTCGGCGAAGTAGCGCGCCTCGGCGAGGGTGCTGACCGTGATCGGGCCGAAATCCGGCGAGGCGAGGCGGGCGACCTCGCGGCTCTTCGCGGTCTTGAGGTGGGGACGGAGGAGGAGGCCAGGGTGGCGGGCGACAGCCTCCTGCATCGCCGCGAGGTTCCGCTTTAGCAGGGCGAGGTCGAGGACGAGGCAGGGGGTGGGGAGGTCATCGAGGGTCACAGCGCCACTCCCAGCAGCTCGGCGATTCGGGACGTCGCCTTCAATCCGGTGCCCGTCAGCACCAGCACCGTACGCTCCTCCGGACGGATCGTGCCGATGCCGAGCAGCTTCGTGAAGGCGGCGGCGGCCTGGGCGCAGGTCGGCTCGACATAGATGCCGCGGCCGGCGAGGTCGAGCGTCGCGGCGGCGATCGCCGCCTCGCTCAGCATCACCGCCCCGCCCTGGGTCTGGCGCAGCACGCCGATGCATTCCGGCAGCCGGAGCGGCTGGGCGATGGCCGTGCCCTCGGCGATGGTCGGCCGTGCCGGCTCCGGCTCGAGGTCGAGGAAGGCGCGGGCGATGGGGGCGCAATGCGCCGGTTGCGCCGCGAAGATGCGCGGCAGCCGCTCGATGCTCCCGGCCCGCAGCAGCTCGCTGAAGCCGATGGCGCAGCCGAGCACGTTGGAGCCCGCGCCGCAGGGGATGATGACATTGTCCGGCGCCTGGAAGCCGAGATCCTCCCAGAGCTCATAGGCGAGGGTCTTGGTGCCCTGGAGGAAATAGGGGTGCCAGTTGTGGCTGGCATAGAAGATGTTCGCCGCCTCGCGCAGGGCCGCATCGGCGCAGTCCTGCCGGCTGCCGGGCACCAGCTCGATCTCCGCCCCCGAGGCGCGGCTCTGCACCGTCTTCGCCGGCGAGGTGCTGGCGGGCACCATGATCTTCGCCCGCATCCCGCCCGCCGCGGCATAGGCGGCGATGGCCGCGCCGCCATTGCCGCTGCTGTCCTCCAGAACCGCCTGCACGCCCTCGGCGCGCAGCAGGGAGAGCATGACCGAGGCGCCACGGTCCTTGAAGCTGCCGGTCGGCATGAACCATTCGCATTTCAGCAGCGCCTCCGCCCCACCGAGGCGCCGCGGCACCAGCGGGGTGCAGCCCTCGCCCATGGTGACGGGCTCGCCCCGCAACGGCGGCAGGGCGGCGCGGTAGCGCCAGAGGCTGCGGGTGCCACGGTCCACCTGGTCACGGCCGATGCCGGGCAGGTCGGTGAGCAGCAGGGGCTCCCCGTTGTCGCCACACCAGCGGGGGGCGCCGAGCGGCCAGGTGCGGCCGGTGCGCGGGTCGAGATAGGCCAGAGTTTCCATGGGGGCGTCCATGGGCCGAGACTTGCCCTTTCGCCCGTCGGCGGCAAGGCTTGGCGGCATGGACAGCCTGCATCGCCTCGCCGCCGACCTCGTCGCCATCGACAGCCGCTCCGCGGTCTCGAACCTTGCCATCGCCGAACGGATCGAGGCGGAGCTGGCCGGGTTCGAGCTGGAGCGGCTCGACTACGTCGATGCGGCGGGGGTGGCGAAGCGGGCGCTGGTCGCGCATCGCGGCCCGCCGGGCGGCCATGCCCTCTCCGGCCATATGGACACTGTGCCGGAGACCGGCTGGACGGAGGATCCCTGGGCGCCGCGGGTCGAGGGCGGGGTGCTGCACGGGCTCGGCAGCGTCGACATGAAGGGGGCCGTCGCGGCCTGCATCCTCGCCGCGCGATCGGTGCCGGCGGATGTGCCGGCGACGCTGCTCCTCACCACGGACGAGGAGACGACCAAGGCGGGCGCCCGGGCGGTGGCGGGGAGCGCGCTCGCGCGCTCGCTCGGCCTCCGGGGGATCGTCGTCGCGGAGCCGACGGGGCTCGTGCCGGTGCGGGGGCACCGCTCCTCGGTCAACATCACCGCCCGCGCCCATGGGGTGCAGGCGCACTCGTCGGGGGCGGCGGGGCGGAACGCCAACTGGGCGATGATCCCCTTCCTCGCCGAGATGCGGTCGATCCATCTCCGGCTGCGGGAGGATCAGGCCTTGTGGGACGCGGCCTACGATCCGCCCTTCACCGACTTCAACCTGGTGATCGACAACCACGGCACGGCGGTGAACGTGACGGTGCCGCTGGCCACCTGCCGCATCAAGTTCCGCGCCAGCCGGAGCCTGGACCGGGAGCCGATCCTCGCCGAGATCCGCGCGGCGGCGGAGCGGGCCGGGGTGGAGCTCGCCATCGCGGCCGAAGGGCCGCCGCCGGAGCTCGCCGAGGACCATCCGCTGGTGCGGCAGGCGGTGCGGCTGGCCGGCCAGCCCGCGCGCACGGCAGCCTTCGGCACGGATGCCTCGGAGCTCCAGGCCCTCGCCCCCTGCGTGGTGCTCGGGCCGGGTGCCATCGGCACGGCGCATACGCCGCGGGAATGCGTGGAGCTCGCCGCCCTGGAGGCCGCGGTGCCGCTCTTCACCCGTCTCCTCTCCGAGGGGTTAACACGCTGAGATGTAACGAAAGGGGCGCAATTCGGCGGATGGTCGCCTATATCGGTGGCAGTGGTCCCTCCCACGGAAGACGAGCCAAGATGAGCCCCGCACGCGCCAGCCTCGCGCTGATCCTCCCGCTCTCCCTCGCCGCCTGCGCCGTCGCGCCGCCGAGCGGACCGAGCCTCTATGCCATGCCGGCCAAGGGCAAGGACCTGGCCCAGTTCCAGAACGAGGATGTGGGCTGCCGCAACTATGCGCAGTCCTCGATCGGCATCACGCCGGGCCAGGCGGCAAATCAGTCGGCGGTCGGCAGCGCCGCGGTCGGCACGGCGCTCGGCGCCGCGGCGGGGGCGCTGCTCGGCTCGGCCGGCGGGGCGGCAGGGGCGGGCGCGGCGATCGGCGCCGGGGCCGGGCTGCTCACCGGCTCGGCGGTCGGCGCCAACAACGCCCAGGCCTCGTCGGGCAGCCTGCAGGGGCGCTACGACGTCGCCTATGCGCAATGCATGACCAGCGCCGGCAATACGGTGCAGGCGCCGCAGCCGGCCATTACCGCCTATTCCGTGCCGGCCTATGGCTATTCGGCGCCGGCCTATGGCTATGCGGTGCCCTATGCCTATCCGGCCTATCCCTACCACTGGGGGCCGAGCGTCTCCCTCGGCTTCTATGGCGGCCGGGGCTATTACGGTCGGCCCTGGGGATGGCGGCGCTGGTAGGCCTTCATTCCAGCCGGAGATCCAGCTCCTTCACCTTCCGGGCCCAATAGGCGCTCTCCTGCCGGACCGCCTCGGCAAAGGCGGCGCGTGGGCGCTCCGGGGCGGGCTCCAGCCCGTCATGCGCGAGGCGGTCGAGGAATCTCGGCGTCGCCGCCGCGCGGCGGGCGGCGGCTTCCATGCGGTCCATCAGCTCGGCCGGCGTGGCGGCCGGGGCGAAGAGGCCGTGCCAGCCGGTGATGACGGCATTCGGCAGGCCGGCCTCGGTCAGGGTCGGCACATCCGGCAGGGCGGTGATGCGATGGTTGCCGGTCACGGCGATGGCCCGCAGCTTGCCCTCGCGCACCAGGGCGAGGGCCGGCGGGGGCGAGGAGAAATTCATCGTCACCCGTCCGGCCACCACATCGAGCAGGGCCGGTGCGGTGCCGCGATAGGGGACATGCTCCATCTCGACATTCGCCGCCTCGGAGAAGAGCACGCCGGCCAGGTGGTTGGCATTGCCGATGCCGCCCGAGGAATAGGTCAGGTCGCCTTTCGGCCGGCTGCGGATATGGGCCAGCAGTTCCGGCAGGGTCTTCGCCGGCACGTCCGGATGGACCACCAGCACATATTGGTAGGAGGAGACCTGGAGGATGGGCTGCAGCGCCGTGGCGAGGTCGAGGCGCTCGCCCTTCTGCAGGTGCGGGTTGACCACGATGTTGGTGGAGACGGCGAAGAGCAGCGTCGTCCCGTCCGGCCGCGAGCGCGCGACGCTGACCGAGCCGACCTGGCCGGCGGCGCCGCCGCGGTTGTCGACGACGACGGTCTGGCCGGTCTCCGGGGCGAAGAGCTGGGCGAACTCCCGGGCGGTGATGTCGGTGCCGCCGCCCGCCGCATAGGGAACGACGACGGTCGCCGCGCGCGGCGCCTGCGCGGAAGCGGGACGGATCAGGCCGGCGGCGCCGAGGCCGAGCAGCAGGCTCCGGCGGACAGGATGGGTCATGGCGGCTCTCCCGGGCTGGCTGGGCGTCCGCCCCGCCCTAGACCCGGCGACCGGCAGAAGCAATACCGGCCTTGTTGCATCATTGGCGCTTGATCCTTCACGGCTTTCCGCGTTGACCTAGGAGCGCAGCCAAACAGGGGAGGAAACTCATGGCACGGGTCGCACTGGTCACCGGCGGGCAACGCGGCATCGGCGCCGCGATCAGCGAGGGGTTGAAGGCGGCCGGGCGGACGGTCGTCGCCAGCTATGCGGGCAACGACGCGGCCGCTGCCGCCTTCACCGAGCGCACCGGCATTCCCTGTTACAAGTTCGACGTCGCGGACTACACCGCCTGCGCCGAAGCGGTGGAGAAGATCGAGGCCGAGATCGGGCCGGTCGACATCCTCGTCAACAATGCGGGCATCACCCGCGACGGCACGATGAAGCGCATGAACCGCGAGATGTGGGACAGCGTCATCGATACCAATCTCGGCTCCTGCTACAACATGGCGAAGCTGGTCTGGGACGGCATGTCGGCGCGGAAATTCGGCCGCATCGTCAATATCGGCTCGATCAACGGCCAGGCCGGGCAGTACGGCCAGGTGAACTATGCCGCGGCCAAGTCCGGCATCCACGGCTTCACCAAGGCGCTGGCCCAGGAAGGCGCGCGCATGTCGATCACCGTCAATGCCATCGCGCCCGGCTATGTCGACACCGAGATGGTGCGCGCCGTGCCGCCGGACGTGCTGGAGAAGATCATCGCCCGCATCCCGCGCGGGCGGCTCGGCACGGCGGAGGACATCGCGCGCGGCGTCGTCTTCCTGACGGCGGACGAGGCGGATTTCATCACCGGCTCGACGCTCTCCATCAACGGCGGCCAGCACATGTACTGACGCCTTCCGCGACAAGGCGGAAGGGTCGCCGGCGGCGGGGAACAGCCACCGCCGCCGGCCGTTCATGGCATCTCCCGCATGCGAGGAAATGCCAGTGAGCAACAAGCACAACATTGGTTCCGACAACCCGGGCGACGGCCGCAGCGTCGACACGCCGCGCCCGCCCGACGACCTCGAGCGCAACCCCGGCATCGGCACCTCCAAGGGCATCCATTCGCGCACCGGCGTTGATCCCGAGGTGATCGAGGGCGAGAACACCATCGAGGGCGACGTGCTGAACGATGTCAGCCCCTCCGGCGCCGTCACGCCGAACCGCGTGGGGCGCACCAACAAATAGTCCCCACATAGTCCCCCTGGCCTTCCCGCGCCGTGCGCGCCATGCTCGGCGCGGGAGGGTTCCGGAATGGGTTATGCGGTCCTTGCTTTCGACGGCGACGACGAGGGCGCCCTCGGCCGGCGCATGGCGGCGCGGGAGCGGCATCTCGCCGTGATCAACGCATGGGCGGCCGATGGGCGGCTGGCGCTCGGCGTGCCGCTCTTCACCGCTGCGGGGCGGCCGGCGGGCTCGCTGATGGTGCTGGAGGTGCCGGACCAGGCGGGGCTCGACGCCTATCTCGCCGCCGAGCCGTTCAATCAGGAGGGCGTTTGGCAACGGGTGGAAACCCATGGTTTCCGGATCGCGCCCCTGCCCTATCGGCCGCTGCCGCAGCCCGGCGCGCCGGTCGCCAGCGCGCCGACCCACACCGTCGTCATCGCCATGGACGGGCGGGATGACGGGGCGGAGCAGCGCCGCCTCGCCGTGCGCGGCGCGCATATGGAGCGGGTGGCGCCGATGGCGGCGGACGGGACACTCGCCCTCGGCGGCGCCATCCTCGACGCGGCGGGGCGGATGACCGGCTCCATCGCCGTGATCGCAAGGCCGGACGAGGCTTCGGCCCGGGCCTGGCTGGCAGAGGACCCCTATGTGACCGGCGGCGTTTGGCAGGAGATCACGCTCCATCCGACGCGCTTCGCGCCGCTCCCCTACCGGCCGCTGCCGGGCGCGGCATGAGCCACGACCTCCGCATCTGCTTCGTCGGCGACAGCTTCACCGCCGGCGTCGGCGACGAGACGGCGCTCGGCTATGTCGGGCGCATCACTGCGGCGGCCTGGGGCCGGGGGGTGCCGACCACCTCCTACAATCTCGGCGTCCGCCGCGACACCAGCGCCGACATCCGCCGCCGCGCCGAGGCGGAGGTGCTGGCGCGGCTGCTGGCTGCGAGCGGGGACATCCATGCGGTGGTGTTCTGCTTCGGCGCCAATGACGTCACCTTCGAGGACGGCATGCCGCGGGTGCCGCTGGAGGCGACGCTCGACAATGCGGCGGCGCTGCTCGGCTGGTCCGCGGCGCGCTGGACGACGCTGATGCTGGGGCCTCCGCCGGCGCTGCACGATGCCGGCCACGATGCGCGCGCCGCCGCGCTCTCGCCCGAGCTCGCCGCGGCGGCGGCGGCGGTGCAGGTGCCGTTCCTGCCGCTGCATGCGCCGCTCTCGGCGAGCAACGCCTGGCGGCACGGCGCGGCGAAGGGCGACGGCATCCATCCCGACAGCGTCGGCTATGCCGCCATGGCGGCGCTGATCGAGGCCTGGGCGCCGTGGCGGAGCCTCAGCGGCGGCTGACCGGGGCCGCGCAGGGCCCGCCACCGGGGATCAGGGCCCGGTGAAGATCCGGGCCGCCCCCCAGCTCACCAGCGAGACGACGATCGAGCCGAGCAGCGCCGGCCAGAAGCCATCGACCCGGAAGCCCGGCAGCAGCGCAGCGGTAAGCCCAAGCATCGCCGCGTTGATGACGAGCAGGAAGAGGCCAAGGGTCAGGATCGTCAGCGGCAGGGAGAGCACCACCAGCACCGGCCGCACCACCGCATTCACCAGGCCGAAGATCAGCGCGGCCAGCAGCAGGCTTGTCATGCCGCGCACGGCGATGCCGGAGACCATCTGCGTCGCCGCCCAGAGGGCGAAGGCGGTGATGACGAAGTGGGCGAGGAATCCCATGGAGGCGTCTCCGCAAAAGATGCGGCGCAGCATATGGTGCCGCCGCCTTTGGGGAACCTGTTCAACTTGTCGAACCAAGCGACACTGGCCGGCTGCGTCGCCCTGGCGCTCTGGGCCTTCCTCGCACCGCTCGCCCGGCTGGCGCAGCCGCTGCCGCCGCTGCTGCTGACGTCGCTCGGCTTCGCCGCCGGCGGGGTGCTGGGGCTGGCGGTGGTGGCGGCGCGGGGGCGGCTCGGCGCCCTGCGGCAGTCGCCGCTGGCCTGGGCGCATGGCGTGGGCGGGCTGGCCGGGTATCATGCGCTCTATTTCGCGGCGCTGGCGCTGGCGCCGCCGCTCGAAGCCAATCTGCTGAACTATCTCTGGCCGTTGCTGATCGTGCTGCTGGCCGCACCCCTGCTGGGCCTGCCGCTCGGGCCGCGGCGGCTGGCTGGGGTGGCGCTTGGGGCGGCGGGCGCGGCGGTGCTGCTGGCGGGCGGGGCAAGCTTCCCGGCCGAGGCGATGGCGGGCTTCGCCTGCGCCATCGGGGCGGCGCTGACCTGGGCGCTCTATTCCGTCCTCTCCGGGCGGCTGGCCGGGGTGCCGACCGAGGCGGTGGCGGGGTTCTGCCTCGTCTCCGCGCTGCTGGCGCTGGCGGCGCTGCTCGGCATCGAGGCGCCGGCCGTGCCGGGGCCGCGGCAGTGGCTGGCTGTGGTGCTGATCGGGCTCGGGCCGATGGGGGCGGCCTTCTTCCTCTGGGACATCGGGATGAAGCGGGGCGACCCGCGCCTGCTCGGAACGCTGGCCTATGCGACGCCGATCGCCTCCACCCTGCTGCTGATCGCGCTCGGCGAGGGCAGCCTCACCTGGCAGGTCGCGGCGGCGGCGGGGCTCGTCGCCGGCGGCGGGGTGCTGGCGGCGCGGGCCTGATCAGCTCCCGACCTTCAGCGTGCTGGTAAGGCCGCGCAGGCAGGCGAGGATGGAGAGGGGAGTGATCCGGCCGGTGCGGGGGTTCTCCTCGCTCGGCACGTTCTCGATGGTCATGGTGAGGCGGGCGGCGGCCGCCTCGACGTGGATAGTGTGGGTGTTCCGCGTCACTGCCGGGTCGGCCCAGATCTCGACCATGGTGCGCTCCGGGCCGATGCCGGCCAATGCCAGCGCTGCGGCGACGTTCACATTGGCCGGGAAGCCGCGCGCCGCATCGAAGGCATTGCCCTGGAAGACGAGGCGCGGAGCCGCGAGCCCCGCCACCTCGATGCCGTTCTCGACCAGGTAGGGCGCGCCCTCGAGGCCACGGGGGGGCTTCCGCGTCTCGATGGTGACGCTCGCTACCTCGCCCTCGGCGGCGGCGCGGACGGCATCCAGCCCGAGCAGGGCGCCGGTTGGGACGACGATGCGGGCGCCGGTCTCGCGGGCGCGCTCGACGAGGTGCATGCGCGGCAGGAGCGCGCCGACGCTGCTCGGGACGAAGATGCGCCCCTGGGCGATGGCGGCCTCGGCGATGGCCTCGAAGACGGCGGCGGGGGCCGCCTCCACCACCACATCGGCCTCTCCGGCGAGGTCGACGAGCGGGACGAGCGCCGGCGGGTTGCGGAAGCCGGCGATGGCCTCGCGGGCCTTGACCTGGTTCCGTGCCGCGACGGCGGTGAGGTGAAGGCCCTCCACCCCCGCATCCAGCGCCCGGGCCAGATGGCCGCCAATGGCCCCGAGGCCGCCGATCGCGACGCGCAAGCTGCCTGCCATGTCCCCGTCCCTCCGTCCCCGAGCTGTAGCGGAAGCGCGAGCGGGGCGGAACCCGGGGACGCTCCCTGCTTTAGCGCAACGACACATTCGAAAGGAACACGAGCGATGACACTCCCTCGCCTGCTGCCCGGCCTTGCCGCGACCGCCCTCCTGGCCGGCCTCGCCGCCTGCGGCAACACCCCGCGCGACGGCACCGCGAACAATCCGCCGAGCACCGCGCTGCAGCGAGCCTATGACCGGGCGACGGACAGCCCGCGCACCGCGGCCGACGGCCGCGGCAACAACCCGAGCGGCACGGCGGCCGAGCGGACGGTGGACCGTGCGGCCGGCACCGACCTTTCGGGCGCCTATCCGCGCCAGGCCGATGGCCGCCCGGGCAACCCGCCGGGCACCGCGGCGGGGCGGGCCTATGACAGGGCGACCGGCTCCAACACCTCAGGCGCCTATCCGGCCAACCGGTAGGGCGAGCCGCGGGCGCGGCCGGGCGTGGTCCTAGGGATCACACCACCGGGCTGCGCCCGCCATCCACATTGATCGCCGTGCCGGTGACGTAACCGCCGAGCTGGCTGCACAGGTAGAGGGCAAGCCCGGCGAATTCCTCCGGCCTGCCGAGGCGGCCGACGGGGATGGGCCTGCCCATCTCCTCCTTCCACTCCTCCCAGGTGATGTTGCGCTGGTCGGCCGCGTGGCGGCGGACCCACTGGTCGCTCTCGATGATGCCGACCAGCATCGCATTCACCAGGATGTTGTGCTTCGCCCCCTCATTCGCCTGCACCTTGGTCAGCGCCATGCCGGCGGCGCGGCTGACCGCGGTGGGCGCGCCCTCGGCCGGGGGCGCCTTGGCGCCGATGTTCAGCACGTTGATGATCCGCCCCCAGCGCCGCGCCTCCATCCCCGGCCAGCACAGCCGGGCCAGGCGGATGGCGGCGAAGAGCTTGAGGTCGAGGTCGCTCTGCCAGAGCGCGTCGGAGACCTCGAGGAAGGGGCCGCGCTGGCTGGTCCCCGCATTGTTGACCAGGATATCGACCCCGCCGAGCGCCCGTTCGGCGGCGGCGAAGGCCCGCTCGCAGCCCTCGGCCGTGGCGATGTCGGCGGCGATGGCGGCGACCTTCGCCTGCGGGGCCGCGGCGCGGAGCTCGGCTTCCGCCCGGGCCAGGGCCTCCTCCCCGCGGGCGACGATCGCCACATGGCCGCCTGCCTCGGCGAAGGCGCGCGCCATGGCGAGGCCCAGGCCCTTCGATCCGCCGGTGATGAGCGCGGCACGGCCGTCGAGCGTCAATTGCACGGATGTCTCCCCCATGTCCTGGACCGGCGCATCCTGGCCTGGGCCGGCGGCATGGGGAAGGAGGGGTGGGGCGACCTACGGGGCTCGAACCCGTGACATTCGGCACCACAAGCCGACGCTCTGCCAGCTGAGCTAAGGCCGCCACACGATCCCGCCGCGGCTGGCACCGCGACGGGGCAGGACATAGGGCTAGCCGGCCACCGCCGTCAACTGTCGGCCGCCCCGCGAGGCGACCCAATTCCGCAGCCGCTCCAGTGCCGCATCGATCACCGCCTCGCCCTTGCAGAAGGCGAAGCGGGCATAGTGATTCGGCGCGTCGGCGCTGGCATAGAAGGCGGTGACGGGGATGGCCGTCACCTTCGCCTCCTCGGTCAGCAGGCGGCAGAAGGCCACGTCGTCGCCCTTGAAGCCGAGCGGACGGAAATCGGTGGTGATGAAGTAGCTGCCCTGGGTCGGCAGCACGCCGAATCCGAGCTCGGCGAGGCCCCTGGCCATCCGGTCGCGCCGGGCCTGGAGGCTGGTCGAGAGGCCCTCGAAATACGCATCATCCTTGGCCAGCCCGACGGCCACGCCCCGCTGCAGGTTGGGAGGCGTGGTGAAGGTGAGGTTCTGGTGCGCCTTCGCCACGTTCGGTGTCAGCGACCGGTCGCAAGTTATGTAGCCGACCTTCCAGCCGGTCAGGCTGAAGGTCTTGCCCGCGCTGCCGATGCGCATGCAGCGCTCCCGCATCCCCGGCAGGGTCATCAGCGGGATATGCTTCCAGCCGTCGAAGGTCAGGTGCTCGTAGACCTCGTCGCAGATGGCGTAGCAGTCGTGCCGGGCGATCAGCTCGGCGATGAAGGCGAGCTCCGCGGCGGTGAAGACCTTGCCGGTCGGGTTCATCGGCGTGTTGAAGAGGATCGCCTTGGTCTTCGGGCCGAAGGCGGCGGCAAGCTCGGCCCGCGGCAGCTCCCATTTCGGCGGCGAGAGGCGGACGAGCCTGGGGACGGCGCCCAGCATCCGCACCACCGGCAGGTAGGTGTCGTAGAGCGGCTCGATCAGGACGCATTCGTCGCCCGGATTCAGCACGGCCATGAGGCAGGCGGTGATCGCCTCGGTCGCGCCGGAGGTGACGATGACCTCGGCATTCGGGTCCGCCTCGATGCCGTAGAAGCGCCGGTTGTGGGCGGCGACGGCCCCGCGCAGCTCCGGCACGCCGGTCAGCGGCGGGTATTGGTTGCGCCCGTCCTTCAGCGCCGCGGCGGCTGCCTCGATGACATCCTCCGGCCCGTCATAGTCGGGGAAGCCCTGGCCGAGATTGATCGCGCCGTGCTGGACGGCCAGCGCCGACATGACGGTGAAGATGGTCGTGCCGGTGGCCGAGAGCAGGTCGTTCTGGGGCTTCATCCGCCCGATGCCTTTCGAAGCCGGGTTTCGATCCCTCCTTATATCGGGGCTGGCGCCCATGCGGCAAATGCACCTTCCTTGGGCAGAGTGATGCCGCAACAGGCGGATCCAGGTGCGGAACCAGCGGATTCCCCGGTCCCGCCGGATTGAACCGATGGCACGGGCCGTGCAAAACATCCGCCACGGCAATGGCGCAACGGGTGCCGCCGCGGGAAACGTCAGGCCGGGTTCGTCCGGGGGTCGGTGTCCCGAGAGGGACCAAACACGCTGCAACGCAAAGCGGAGCCGATGAAGAAGATCGAGGCCATCATCAAGCCCTTCAAGCTCGACGAGGTGAAGGACGCGCTGCACGAGATCGGCCTGCAGGGCCTGACCGTGGTCGAGGCCAAGGGCTTCGGGCGCCAGAAGGGCCACACGGAGCTGTACCGGGGGGCGGAGTACGTCGTCGACTTCCTGCCCAAGGTGAAGATCGAGGTGATCTGCACCGACGACCTGGTGGACCGGGCCGTGGAGGCGATCTCCCAGGCCGCGCGCACCGGGCGGATCGGCGACGGCAAGATCTTCATCTCCGACATCCAGGAGGTGATCCGCATCCGCACCGGCGAACGGGGCGACGACGCGGTCTAGCAGGATCGCGGATGCGCCGTGGTTTCCGGATTTCGCGATGCGCCGGAATGGTGCATCAGTGCGGGGCATCAGCCGCAGCCGGGTCGCACCCGCGGCTGGCGGTGGAAAACCCGGCCAGGCGGCCGGGTCGCGCGGTGGGCGATGCCCACGGCGTGGCAGGGGGCATCGTGGGGGCGCCGCAAGGCGCCCTGGGACCAGTGGTACAGGATAGAAGCGCATGACGGACAAGGCAGCCGCCGTCTCCAAGGTCATGGAGATGATCAAGGAGCACAGCGTCGAGTACGTGGACTTCCGTTTCACGGACCCGCGCGGCAAGTGGCAGCACACCGCCCAGCACGTCTCCACCATGGAGGCGGAGGTGTTCGAGGACGGCATCATGTTCGACGGCTCCTCGATCGCCGGCTGGAAGGCGATCAACGAGTCCGACATGATCCTCATGCCGGACCCCGAGAATGCCTGCATGGATCCCTTCTCGGCCAAGCCGCAGCTCATCCTGTTCTGCGACATCATCGAGCCCTCGACCGGCCAGATGTACTCGCGCGACCCGCGCTCGACCGCGAAGCGCGCCGAGGCCTACCTGAAGTCGACCGGCATCGGCGACACCGCCTTCTTCGGCCCCGAGGCCGAGTTCTTCGTCTTCGACAGCGTGAAGTTCGGCACGGGCGGCAATTTCGGCCACTTCTCGCTCGAGTCCGTCGAGGGCCCGGGCGCCAACATGAAGGACTACCCGGAAGGCAATATGGGCCACCGCCCGGGCGTGAAGGGCGGCTACTTCCCGGTCAACCCGGTCGACAGCGAGGTCGACCTGCGCGCCGAGATGCTCTCGACCATGATCGAGATGGGCGTCCCCGGCGAGAAGCACCACCATGAGGTGGCGCAGTCGCAGCACGAGCTCGGCACCAAGTTCGGCCCGCTGGTGCAGCAGGCCGACTTCATGCAGATCTACAAGTACTGCATCCACAACGTCGCCCACAGCTACGGCAAGACCGCGACCTTCATGCCGAAGCCGGTCTATGGCGACAACGGCTCGGGCATGCATGTCCACCAGTCGATCTGGCGGGACGGCAAGCCGCTCTTCGCCGGCAACGGATATGCCGACCTGTCGATGGAGGCGCTCTACTACATCGGCGGCATCATCAAGCACGCCAAGGCGCTGAACGCCTTCACCAACCCGCTGACCAACAGCTACAAGCGGCTGATCCCGGGCTTCGAGGCGCCCGTGCTGCTGGCCTATTCGGCCCGCAACCGCTCCGCCTCCTGCCGCATCCCCTATGCGACGAGCCCGAAGGCGAAGCGCGTCGAGGTCCGCTTCCCGGATCCGGGTGCCAACCCCTACCTCGCCTTCTCCGCGATGCTGATGGCCGGCCTCGATGGCATCAGGAACAAGATCCATCCGGGCGACCCGATGGACAAGGACCTCTACGACCTGCCCCCCGAGGAGCTGAAGGGCATCCCGACGGTGTGCGGCTCGCTCCGCGAGGCGCTCGGCGCGCTCGAGGCCGACCACGAGTTCCTGCTGGCCGGCGACGTCTTCACCAAGGACCAGATCGAGAGCTACATCGAGCTGAAGTGGGGCGAGGTCTACCGCTTCGAGCACACCCCGCACCCGGTCGAGTTCGAGATGTACTACTCGGTCTGACAGGGACCGAGGCTGGAGGGGGCCGCGCCGCGAGGCGCGGCCCTTTTCGATTCGGGGACGGCTGCCCTATCCTCGGCGGGGAGAGGAAACGCCATGCCAGAGACGCTGCCGACCGATGCCACCGGCCCGCTGAAGGGCCTCCGCGTGCTCGACCTCACCGCCGTGGTGCTCGGCCCCTTCTGCACGCAGATGCTGGGCGACTGGGGCGCCGACATCATCAAGATCGAGCCGCCGACCGGCGACCTCGTCCGCAATTCCGGCGTCCACCGGAACCGCGGCATGGCCTCGGTTTTCCTCGGCATCAACCGCAACAAGCGCGACCTCGCCCTCGACCTGAAGTCGCCCGAGGGGGCGGAGGTGCTGCGTCGCCTGATCCCCCGCGTAGACGTGCTGGTGACGAACATCCGCCCCGCCGGCATGGCCAGGCTCGGCTTCGGGCCGGAGGAGTGCCGGGTGCTCAACCCGCGCCTCGTCGTCGCCGTCGCCACCGGCTTCGGGCAGGACGGGCCCTACCGCGCCAGGCCGGCCTTCGACGAGATCATCCAGGCCTCCTCCGGCTTCGCCGACATCGTCGGCGAGGACCAGGGCGGGCCGGTCTTCGTGCCCTCGCTTATCGCCGACAAGGTGACGGGGATGGCGCTGCTCTCCGGCGTGCTCGCCGCGCTCTATCACCGCGAACGGACGGGCGAGGGCCAGCTCGTCGAGGTGCCGATGCTGGAGACGCTGACGGCCTTCCTCAGCGTTGAGCATCTGGGCGGCCTCGGCTTCGAGCCGCGCCACGGCCCGGCCGGCTACCAGCGCCTGCGCCACCGCAAGCCCGCGCCGACCAGGGACGGGCACATCACCCTGCTGCCCTATTCCTCGGCCAACTGGGTCGCCTTCTTCACCATGGCGGGGCGCGAGGATCTGATCGAGACCCTTTCCGTGCGGGACCCGGTGAAGCGCAACGCCAATATCGAAGCCGTCTACGCGGCGATGGCCGAGGTCGCGCGCAGCAAGACCACGGCGGAGTGGCTCGCGCTCTGCGAGCAGCACGACATCCCGGCCACCGGCTTCACCCGCATCGAGGCGCTGACGGAGCATCCGCACCTGAAGGCCGTCGGCATGTTCGAGGAGCATGACCACCCCAGCGAGGGCCGCATCCGCATGGCGAAGCCACCGACGCGATTCGAGAAGACGCCCGCCAATATCCGCCGCCTCGCCCCACGCCTCGGCGAGCATACGGTGGAGGTGCTGCAGGAGCTCGGCTTCACCGCCGCGGAGATCGCGGAGATGCAGACGCGCCAGGTGATCCGCCAGGCATGAGGCCCTCCCTCTCGCCCCGCATCCAGGCGACCGCGGCGCCCGCCATCCCGACCGTGCGCGGCTGGGCCTCGCGCTATGCCGGCGCGGCCGGGCCGCTGATCGACCTCACCCAGGCCGTGCCCGGCTATCCGCCGCATCCCGATCTGCTGGCGCGCCTTGCCGCCCTCGCCGGCGACCGCGCCACCTCCGGCTATGGCCCGATCGACGGCGACCTGCCGCTGCGCGCGGCGCTCGCCGAGGACATGGCAGGCTTCTACGGCGCGGACATCGCGGCCGCCGACATCGCCATCACCGCAGGCTGCAACCTCGCCTTCGCCATGACGATGGCGGTGCTGGGCGGGCCGGTCGTGCTGCCGGTGCCCTGGTACTTCAACCACCGCATGGCGCTCGAGATGGCGGGCATCCCGGCCATCCCCCTGCCCTGCCGCGCCGAGGACGGCTTCGTGCCGACAGCCGAGGGCATCGAGGCGGCGCTCAAGGCGGGCGGCCGCGTGCTGGTGCTGGTGACGCCGAACAACCCGACCGGCGCCGTCTATCCCGCCGCGCTGATCGCCGAGGCCGCCGCGCTCTGCCGCCGCCACGGCGCCTGGCTGGTGCTGGACGAGACCTACCGCGACTTCCTCCCCGCCGAATCTTCTCCGCCGCACGACCTGTTCCGTGACGCCGGCTGGCGCGACGGCCTCGTCCATCTCTACAGCTTCTCGAAGGCCTATTGCGTGCCGGGGCATCGCGTCGGCGCCATCGCCTGCGGCCCGGTCTTCCGCGAGGCGCTGCTGAAGGCGCTCGACACGCAGCAGATCTGCCCGCCGCGCGCGGCGCAGGCGGCGCTTGCCTGGGCGGTGCCGGCGCTGCGCGGCTGGCGCGAGGGCAACCGCGCCATCATGGCCGGGCGCGGCGAGGCCTTCCGCAAAATCGCGTCGCAGCTGCCCGGCTGGCGGCTGGATGCGCACGGCGCCTACTTCGCCTATCTCCGCCTGCCGCCAGAGGGGCCGGGGGCGATGGCGGCGGCCGAGGCACTGGCGACGGAGCGCGGCCTGCTCGGCCTGCCGGGGCCCTTCTTCGGCCCGGGGCAGGAACGGCATCTGCGCCTCGCCTTCGCCAATGCCGGGCTGCCGGCAATTGGCGCCATCGCAGTCAGGGTAAGCAACGAAGAGGCTGCAAGGGCCTGAAGTTTTCGTGCTCCCGGTGAACAGCGGCATGGGCTTCCCGTTGGTGCGCTGTCGCACGACGAAGGGAGACGACGACATGGCATCGAAGCAGGACGGCCGCCAGGGCGATCACGGCCAGGGCGATGTGAAGCACCCCGAGACCGACCGCCGCCTCAAGGAAAACCGCGGCAGCGAGGGCGGCCAGTCGGGCGGCCAGCATGCCGACAACACCGGCCAGCGCGGCCAGGTGAAGGACCCCGAGAATGACGGCCGCCTCAAGGAGAACCGCGATCAGGGCATCTCCAAGCACACCACGGACGGGCGCCAGGATGTCGAGCATGGCGGCCAGGGCCGGGTGAAGGACCCCGAGAATGACGGGCGTCTGAAGGAAAACCGCTAAGCCGGTCAGGAGGCCGGGTCGGGCGAGGCGAATCGCTCGAACCCGGCCTCCGCCTCGCCTGCTCGCAGCGGCACGCAGGCCGCGGGCGGCTCGGCAAGGAAGGCGACGCCGCGGTCGGCGAATGCGCCGAGCACCCGGTCGAGATGCCGCATCGCGCCGTTCGGCAAATCATGCAACACCATCAGCAGCGGCGCGGTCGCTGCCTCCGCCATGGCGAATGCCGTCTCCGGCCAGCCATCGGGATCGGCGAAGTCGCGCGGCACCGCATTCCACAGCACCATCGTATGGCCGCCCGCCCGCAGATGCGCCGCCGCCGAGGCATTCAGCAGATGCGGCCCGAGCGCGCCGCCGCCGCCATTCGGGCGGAACAGCCGCTCCGGCTCGCGCAGCGGGCCGAGCAGCGTATCCGTCTCGAGAATTTCACGCACCGCCTCCGCACCGCCGCGGCGGCCGAGCGGCACGCCATGCGTCAGCGTGTGGTTGCCGACGGCATGGCCCTCCGCCCGCGCCCGCTCCGCCAACCGCCGCGCCGCCGGGTCGCGCAGCCGCTCGCCGACGACGAAGAACATCGCCGGGATGCGGCGGCGGGCCAGCACCTCGAGCACCACCTCCGTCACCCCCGGCGTCGGCCCGTTGTCGAAGCTGAGGCAGATCGGCTGCATGCTCAGGCCAGCGCGAATTTGGCGACGCAGAGCGCCGCGATCAGCCAGACCGCCCCGCTCACCTCCCGCGCACGCCCGGCCAGCAGCTTCAGTGCCGCATAGGTGATGAAGCCGATGCCGATGCCGGTGGCGATCGAGAAGGTGAAGGGCATGGCGAGCGCGGTGATGACGGCCGGCACGTACTCCGTCATCTCGTCCCAGTCGATGGAGCGCAGCGCCTGCGCCATCAGGCAGGCGACGAAGACCAGCGCCGGCGCCGTGGCGTAGCCGGGGACCGCCGTCGCCAGCGGCGCGAGGAAGAGCGTCATCAGGAAGAGCATGGCGACGGTGAGCGCCGTCAGCCCTGTCCGCCCGCCGGCCTGGATGCCGGAGGCGCTCTCGATGTAGCTCACCGTCGTGCTGGTCCCGAGCACGGCGCCCATGATCGCGCCCCCGCTGTCGGCGAAGAGCGCGCGGCCGAGATTGGGCACCGTGCCGTCCTTCCGCATCAGCCCGGCACGGTGCGTGGTGGCGATCAGCGTGCCGGTATTGTCGAGCAGGTCGGCGAGGAAGAAGGTGAAGACGATGCCGACGAGGCCGAGGCTGAGCGCGCCGGCGATGTCCATCTGCAGGAAGGTCGGCGCCAGCGAGGGCGGCGCGCTGACGATGCCGCTGAAGCTGGTCAGGCCGAAGGGCAGGCCGAGCAGCGCCGTCACCAATATGCCGATGACCAGCGCCCCCGGCACACGCCGCGCCGAGAGCCCGGCGATCAGCAGGAAGCCGAGGCAGGCGAGCAGGGTCGAGGTTTCGGAGAGCGGGCCCAGCGTCACCAGCGTCGCCGGATGGGCGGCAACCAGCCCCATCCCCTTCAGCCCGATCAGGCCGAGGAAGAAGCCGATCCCCGCCGCGATGCCGAGCTTGAGGCCGAGCGGGATGCCGTTCACCAGCCACTCGCGGACGCGCAGCAGCGAGACGGCGAGGAAGATCAACCCGGAGAGGAAGACCGCGCCGAGCGCCACCTGCCAGGAGACGCCCATGCCGCCGACCACGGCGAAGGCGAAATAGGCGTTGAGCCCCATCCCCGGAGCGAGCGCGATCGGGAAATTCGCCAGCAGCCCCATCAGCGCCGAGCCGATGGCGGCAGCGAGGCAGGTGGCGACGAAGGCGGCGCCCGCATCGATGCCGGCGGCCGCCATGATCTGCGGGTTGACGATGACGATATAGGCCATGGTGAGGAAGGTCGTGGCCCCCGCCAGCACCTCCCGCCGCGGCGTGCTGCCGCGCGCGCCGATTGAAAACAGCCTCTCGAGCATTCTCACCCCTCATTCGCCTGGATCATCTCCCGCACCCGCGGGTAGATCGCCT
This sequence comes from uncultured Craurococcus sp., assembly GCA_902805545.1. Taxonomy (GTDB): domain Bacteria; phylum Pseudomonadota; class Alphaproteobacteria; order Acetobacterales; family Acetobacteraceae; genus Belnapia. The sequence continues at coordinate 54,860 of CADCTD010000018.1, forward strand.
GCGCATAGCGCCGGCCGCTGAAGACGCCGTAATGGCCGACGCCCGTCTGCAGGTGATAGCGCCGCATCGTCACCGGCACGTTGCGGCAGAGGTCGAGCGCCGCCATGGTCTGGCCGATGCCGCATATGTCGTCGCGCTCGCCCTCCACCGCCATGACGGCGGTGCGGCGGATCGCCTCCGGCCGCGCCGGCCGGCCGCGCCAGGCGAAGCGCCCCTCGGGCAGCGCGTGCTCCTGGAAGATGGCGGAGACGGTCTCGAGGAAGAACTCGGCCGGCAGGTCCGTCACGGCGAAATACTCGTCGTAGAAGCGGCGGTGCATGGCGGCCTTCGCCACCTCGCCATCGGCGAGGTGCCAGACCTGCCGGTGATGCGCCCGCATGTGGCGCTCGGGATTCATCCCCATGAAGGCGGCAAGCTGGAGCATGCCGGGATAGACCCGCCGCCCCGCCCCCTGGTGGCGCCAGGGCACGCGGTCGATCAGGTTCCGCTCGAACCAGGCGATGGGCCGGGCCTGGGCCAGCCGGTTCACCTCGGTCGGATGCTGCCGGGTGTCGATGGGACCGGCCATCAGCGTCATCGAGCGGGGCGAGGCCGGGTTGCGGTCCTCGGCCATCAGCGCGACGGCGGCCAGCACCGCGGCCACCGGTTGGCAGACCGCCAGCACATGCCCGCCCGGCCCGACCTCCGCGAGGAATCGCATGACGTGCTCGATGAACTCGTCGAGGCCGAAGCGCCCGGCCGCCTCCGGCACGTCGCGCGCATTGTGCCAGTCGGTGATCCAGACATCGTGGTCCTGCAGCAGCACCTGCACCGTGCCGCGCAGCAGGGTCGAGAAATGCCCCGACATCGGCGCCACGACCAGCACGCGCGGCAGGCGGATGTCGAGGTCCTTCCTGAAGTGCAGCAGGCTGGCGAAGGGCGTGGCGGCGACGACCTCCTCCTCCACCTCGACCAGCCGGTTGCCGACGCGCACCGGGCCGATTTCGAAGGCCGGGCGGCGATGGGTGATGCCGGCATGGCCGAAGGTCTCGAGCGTGCCGCGCAGCACGTGCAGCGCGTCGAGCGCCGGGTGCCGCGCCTGCACCTGGGAGAGAATCCCGGCCACGCCACGCGCCTGGAGCCGCCAGGGGGACAGCAGGTCCTGCCCGGCCTGGAGCATCTGATAGATCATCGGCGGTTCCAATCGCGCCCGGTCTGCAACGCCGCATGGTGACAGCAGAGCGCGGTTTCGCAACTGCGAACCGGCTGCTAGCCTCGCCGCGGGCAGCAGGGGAGAGCGGAATGGCGGAGACCAGGCGACGCAGGCCGGCCCGCCCGCAGCCCGAGGCGCCGAAGGCGGTGCTCCGCATCAGCAGCCGCAACTACTCCTCCTGGTCGCTGCGCGGCTGGCTCATCCTCCGCCTCTCCGGCCTGCCCTTCGAGACCGAGCTCGTCTCGCCCGACGACCCGGCGACGCGGGCGGAGCTGCTGCTGCAGTCCTCCTCCATTCTGCTGCCCTGCCTGCTGCATGACGGGGTGGAGCTCTGGGACACGCTCGCCATTGCGGAATACCTGAACGAGCTGCGGCCGGAGGCACGGCTGATGCCGGAGGAGCGGGTGGCCCGCGCGCGCTGCCGCTCGATCAGCGGCGAGATGCATGCGGGCTTCCATGCGCTGCGTTCCTCCCTGCCGATGAACCTCCGCGCCCATGTGCCGGGCTTCACCGTCTGGTCGGCGGCGCGGGCGGATCTCGAGCGCATCTTCGGCCTCTGGCGCGGCTGCCTCGCCGGCTGGGGCGGGCCCTGGCTCTTCGGCGACCGGCCGACGCTGGCGGATGCGATGTTCGCCCCGGTCGTGCTGCGCTGCCGCAGCTACGACGTGGCGCTCGACGAATCCTGCGAGGCCTATGCCCGGACGATCCTCGGCTGGCCGGAGGTGGGGGAATGGATCGCCGCGGCACGGCAGGAGCCGGAGGCCCGCATCACCGAATTGGAGTATGACGCCGAGTTCTAGTGCAACCTATCGTTATCAGCCGCGGCTTGACCGCATCGCCCGGACCTCGTTACCCCTCTTGCCAGGCAGGCCCTGGATCGTCCTGTGGCACGCAACGAAGAGCCGGGCATGTCGCCAGGATGACCAGGGCTCGACCCGCGGCGGGGGAACCGCCGGCGCCCGAGCGGCCCCGCCACGGCGGCGCGCTGCGGCTGCTCCTCGCCGCGGCCATCGCCCTTCCCCTGCTCATCACCGCCGCCGGCGGCTGGCTCACCTGGCAGCAGGTCTGGCGCGAGGCGGAGCATGAGGTCACCCATGCGGCCGATGCCTCCGCCGAGTATGCCGCGCGGGTCCTCGACGGGCTGATGCTGCGCATCGACCGTGCCGACGACATCCTTTCCGGCCTGTCCGACGCGGAGATCCGCGCCCAGGCGGCGGAGGTGCATGAGCGGCTGAAGCGCGCCTCGACCAGCGGGCCGCGGGCGCCGGACCAGCGCGCGCCCTTCATCTTCGTCTATGACCGCGAGGGCGAGGTGCTTGTCACCGGCAGCATCTTCCCGACGCCGCGCGGCGACGGGGCGGACCGGCGCGAGATCACGACCGCGTTGCGCGGGGCGGATGCGCCGTCCCTGCTGGTCTCGGCGCCGCAGCTCGGGCGGATCACCGGCGAGGCCTTCTTCACCATCGCCCGCCGGCGCGAGAGCGGCGGCAACGGCCTGCCGCCCGGCAGCTATGACGGCGTGGTCACCGCCTCCACCTATATCGGCGATGTCGCCGCGGCGCTGCGCCGCCTCGCTACCGAGCGCTATGCGGATGTGCTGAGCCTCATCCGCGCGGATGGCGTGGTGCTGGCCCGCTCGCTCGACATCGCGCCCGGCACGCGGCTGCCGGAGGGCAACCCGGTGACGGCGGCGATGCGGCAGGGCACGGAGCGCATCACCAGCAGTGGCCGCTCGGGGCTCGATGGGGTGCGGCGGATCGTCGCCCTTCGCCGGGTGGACGGCTATCCGGTCTATGCCTCGGCGGCACGGCCGCATGCGGCGATCTTCCGGCGCTGGGGCATCGCAGTCCTGCCGCTGGCGGCAGCGGGCATCCCGGCGAGCCTCGCCCTGCTCGGCCTCGCGCTGGTGGTCCGGCGCGGGCAGCGGGACCTCGCCACGGCGAATGCGGGGCTCGAGCGGCGGGTCGCTGCCCGCACCTCGGCGCTCAGCGAGAGCGAGGCGCGGTTCCGTGCCGCGGTGGAGGGCGCCCCCTTTCCCATGATGCTGCATGCCGAGGATGGCAGCGTGTTGGCCCTCAGCCGCGCCTGGACGGCGATCACCGGCTATGCGCCCGCCAGCATCCCGACCTATGCCGACTGGGCACGGCGCGCCTTCGGGGCCGAGGCGGAGGCGCGCATCGCCGAGCTGGCCCGGGGCTTCGCGGAGGAGGCGTCGGCGACGCCAGGCGAGGCCGCGGTGCGGACGGCCACGGGCGAGCGGCGCATCTGGGAGTTCCACGACGTCCCCGTCGGTGCCCTGCCGGATGGGCGGCGGCTGCGCCTCAGCGCCGCGATCGACGTCACCGGCCGGCGCGAGGCGGAGGAGCGGCAGGCGCTGCTGATGCGGGAGGTCGACCACCGGGCGAAGAATGCCCTCGCCGTCGTGCAGGCGGCGCTGCGCCTGACCCCACGCGAGGATGCCCGCGCCTTTGCCGAGGCGGTGGAGGCCCGCGTCGGCGCGCTCGCCCGGGCGCAGGTGCTGCTGGCCGAGGCGAATTGGCGCGGCGCCGACCTGCGCAGCCTGGCGGAGGGGGCGATGGCCGCCTTCCTCCCGAGCGCCGCCCTCGTCGCCGACTCGCCGCGGGCGCAGCTCGAGGGGCGGCCGGTGCGGCTGGCGGCGACGGCGGCGCAGCCGCTCTCCCTCGTGCTGCACGAGCTGTCGACCAATGCGGTGAAATACGGCGCGCTCTCGGCCCGCGGCGGCGCGGTGGTGCTGTCCTGGTGGAAGGACCCCGGAGCCGGGCTGCTGCGGCTGCGCTGGGAGGAGCGTGGCGGCCCGCCGGTCGCGGCGCCGCCGGAGCGGCGCGGCTTCGGCTCCCGCGTCATCGAGGCGACGGTGCGCAACCAGCTCGGCGGCCAGGTCGTGCAGCACTGGGTGCCGACCGGGCTGGTCTGTGACCTCGCGCTGCCGCTCGACCGCGTCGCCCTCGCCGAGGAGGACGAGATGGCGGCCGGCTAGGCCGGGCGGGGAGAGTTTCGCTATCGGCAGGACCGGGCGGCCCTGGCACTGTGGCGGGATGGCTCTCCCCCGTGCTTTCTCGCCGCTCAGGCATTCCGTCTTCCGGACGCTCTGGCTGGCGACGCTCGCCAGCAATATCGGCGGCTGGTTGCAGAACACCGGCGCCGGCTGGCTGATGACCAGCCTCTCCCCCTCCCCCTTCATGGTCGGCCTGGTGCAGGCCGCGACCATGCTGCCGGTCTTCCTGCTCGCCCTGCCGGCCGGTGCGCTGGCCGACATCGTCGACCGGCGCCTCTTCCTGATCGGCGCGCAGGCCTGGGTGCTGCTGATGGCGGTGATCCTCGCCGTGCTGACGGCGACGGATGCGATCGGGCCCTGGGGGCTGCTGGCGCTGACCTTCGCCATCGGCATCGGCAGCGCGATGAACTTCCCGGCCTGGGCCGCCACGACCAACGAGCTGGTGCCGCGAGAGGATCTGGTCGGCGCCATCGCGCTCAACGGCATCGGCTTCAACCTGGCGCGCGCGGTGGGGCCGGCGCTCGGCGGCTTCGCCATCGCCGCCGCGGGCCCGGAGGCGGCCTTCGCGCTGAATGCGGCCGCCTTCCTGGTGCTGATCCTGGCACTGATCTTCTGGCGCCGGACCGAGGCGCCGCGGCGGATGCCGAAGGAGCACCTGCTCTCCGCCATGCGGGCCGGGATGCGCTTCGTCTCGGCGAGCCCGGCGATGCGGGCGGCGATCCTCAGGGCCTGCGCCTTCTTCCTCTTCACCGCGGCGGTCTGGGGGCTGCTGCCGCTCTTCGTCCGGCAGCAATTGGGGCTCGGGCCGCAGGCCTTCGGGCTGATGCTCGGGGTGATGGGCCTCTCCGCCGTCGCCGCCGGCTTCGCCCTGCCGGCGCTGCGCGGGCGGCTCGACCGGAGCGGCACGGTGTTCTGGGCCTCGATCCTCGCAGCCGTCTCCATGGCGGTGCTGGCCGTCGCGCATCACTGGGTGACGGCGGCGCTCGGGATGCTGCTCTACGGCGCGGCCTGGATCGCCGCGGGCAGCACCCTCTCCGCCGCGGCGCAGCTGGCCGCGCCGGGCTGGGTGCGGGCGCGGGCGATCGCCATCTACCAGCTCAGCTTCTTCGGGGTGATGGCGCTGGGCTCGGCCCTGGCGGGGTGGCTCGGCGGCAGCTTCAGCGTGCCGCTCGCTCTCGGCCTGGCGGCGGCGGGCTGCGCCATCGCCGCCGTGCTGGTCCGGCCCTGGCGGATCGACAGCCTGGCGATGAACGACGCGCCGGGCACGGCCGCCGCCATGCCGCAGCCGGAGGCGCCGGCGGCGGAGCTGCGCGGCCTGCTCGGCGAGGCCTCGGGCCGGGTGATGGAGGTGGTGCGCTACCGGGTCGACCCGTCCCGGCGCCGCGCCTTCCTCGCCGCCATGCAGGAGGTTCGGCGCGTGCGGCTGCGCTCAGGCGCGGGCAACTGGAGCCTCTACGAGGATGTCGCCCATCCGGAGCGCTGGGTGGAGCTCTGGACGGTCGACAGCTGGACCGAGCACCTGCGCGAGGAGCAGCGGCTGACCGAGGGCGACCGAGCCGCCCTGGCCCGCGCCGCCCTGCACCACTCCGGCGAGGGCGGGGCGCCGGAGGCGTCGCGCTTCCTCAACGTGAACCCGTAATCAGGCCGCGTCGGGAGCCGGCGGCGCGGCGGGGTTGTCGATCTCGCTCTTCCACATCAGCAGGATGCCAGCGATGCAGCCCAGCAGGGAGGCGAGCTGGGCTTCTCCGACGGCGGCCAGCCCGGCCGTCACCAGAAGCGCGGCGGCGATCGCCGGCCGGCGATTCGTTGGCAGCACCTGCATCAGCCCGGCCATCGACTCGTCCCTTTGCCTGCAACCGCGGCGGAGCCTGCGCGCCGCGAGGTGGCCGGGGGATGGCGGCGGGGTAACCGTCGGCCCATCCCAACCGGAACGAGGCCTCACACGGGTTTGTCATGGCGGCGGGTGCGTCCAAGACCGGGCTTTTGCGCTGCGGCAGGCAGACGCCTGCGGTCCCCGGGGTCTTCTCTCCGGGGCCGGCGTTCCACATGTTACCGGCAACACGACGGAGAGGAGTTCCCCATGGCGCAAGCCGCCAAGACCCACGCCACCCGAAACGACGTGCCGAGCAATGCCAAGCAGGTTTCGATCGGCGTCCTCCAGGCCTGCCTGGTCGACAGCATCGACCTCTACAACGCCACCCGCCAGGCGCATTGGAACGTGAAGGGCCCGCATTTCGGCGCGCTGCACCAGCTGTTCGAGGAGTTCTACAAGGCGCTGCAGGAGTCGAGCGACGAGTTGGCCGAGCGCATCGTCCAGCTCGGCGGCACCGCCAACGGCGTGACGCAGACGCTGGCCGCCAGCACCCGCCTGCCGCCCTACCCGACCGACATCTATGCCGGCATGGACCATGTGGCCCAGCTTGCCGACCGCTACGCCATGGTCGGCAAGTCGCTCCGCGAGGGCATCGACACCACGGATGAGGCAGGCGATGCCGACACCGCCGACCTGCTGACCGAGCAGTCCCGCGCGGCCGACAAGATGCTCTGGATGATCGAGGCGCATCTGCCGCAGGACCGGGCCAAGTAAGCCACAGCTGAGCCACACAATGGATGCGGGCGGCGGGGCGACTCGCCGCCCGCATTGTGTCCGGGCTCCCCGATCGCTATCTTTGGAGGATTAGGGGAACAAGACATGAACGATCTTTTCGGCGGTCGCCGCCCCGGCGGCAAGGGCGGCATCGCCACCGTGCCCGAGGCGGCCAGCTATTCCGCCAAGGATATCGAGGTGCTGGAGGGGCTCGAGCCCGTCCGCCGCCGGCCAGGCATGTATATCGGCGGCACGGATGAGAACGCCCTCCACCACCTGGCCGCCGAGATCATCGACAATGCCATGGACGAGGCGGTGGCCGGCCATGCCGACCGCATCGAGGTCGCGCTCGAGCCGGGCAACTGGCTGACCGTCCGCGACAACGGGCGCGGCATCCCGACCGACCCGCATCCGAAATTCCCGAAGCTCTCCGCCCTCGAGGTGATCTTCACCACGTTGCATTCCGGCGGGAAATTCTCCGGAAAGGCCTATGAGACCTCGGGCGGCCTGCACGGCGTCGGCTCCTCGGTCGTCAATGCGCTGGCGGAGCGGCTGGAGGTGGAGGTGGCGCGCGACCGCACCCTCTTCACCCAGGCCTATGCGCGCGGCAAGCCGCTCGGGCGGCTCAAGAATGCCGGGCCGATCCACAACCGGCGCGGCACCACCATCCGCTTCCGGCCGGATCCGGAGATCTTCGGCAAGCTGGAGTTCTCGGCGGCGCGGCTCTACCGGCTCTGCCGCTCGAAGGCCTATCTCTATCGCGGCGTCGAGATCCGCTGGTCCTGCGACGCCTCGCTCGCCACCGGCGATACGCCGGCCGCGGCGACGCTCCATTTCCCCGGCGGCCTCGCCGACTTCCTCGGCTCGGCGCTCGAGGGGCGCAGCCAGGTCGTCCCCACCCCTTATGTCGGGGAGGCGAGCTTCCCGGAGGGCGCCGGCCGCTGCGAGTGGGCTGTCACCTGGCTGGAGCAGGGCGACGGCTTCCTCTCCACCTACGCCAACACCATCCCGACGCCGCAGGGCGGCACGCATGAGGCCGGGCTGCGCGGCGCGTTGGTGAAGGGCCTCCGCGCCTATGGCGAGCTGAAGAAGGAGAAGCGCGCGGCGAGCGTCACCGCGGAGGACCTGTTCGGCGGCCTCGCCGGGATGCTCAGCGTCTTCGTGCGCGACCCGCAATTCCAGGGCCAGACGAAGGAGAAGCTGACCTCTCCCGAGGCCACGAGGCTGGTCGAGACGGCGCTGCGCGACCATTTCGACCATTGGCTCGCCGGCGACCCGACGACCGCCGGCAACCTCCTCACCTGGGCGATCGAGCGCGCCGAGGAGCGCATCCGCCGCCGCGAGCAGAAGGACACGCCGCGCAAGTCGGCGACGCGGAAGCTTCGCCTCCCCGGCAAGCTCGCCGACTGCTCGCGCGAGAGCGCGGAGGGCACGGAGCTCTTTCTCGTCGAGGGCGATTCGGCCGGCGGCTCGGCCAAGCAGGCGCGCGACCGCGAGACCCAGGCGGTGCTGCCGCTGCGCGGGAAGATCCTGAACGTCGCCTCCGCCTCCGCCGACAAGCTGCGCCAGAACCAGGAGCTGAAGGACCTGATCGAGGCGCTCGGCTGCGGCGCGGGCGAGCGCTTCGACATCGCCCGCCTGCGCTACGGCCGCATCGTCATCATGACCGATGCGGATGTGGACGGCGCGCATATCGCCGCCCTGCTGATGACCTTCTTCTACAAGGAGCTGCCGGAGCTGGTGCGCCAGGGCCGGCTGCACCTTGCCCAGCCGCCGCTCTACCGGCTGCAGCATGGCGGCAAGTCGGTCTATGCGATGAACGATGCGGACCGCGAGCGCATCCTGAAGCGCGAGTTCAAGCCGAGCCACAAGGTCGAGGTCAGCCGCTTCAAGGGCCTCGGCGAGATGCCGCCCTCGGCGTTGAAGGAGACGACGATGGATCCGAAGCGCCGCACGCTGCTGAAGGTCGTCCTCCCGCCCGAGGAGCGCGCCCGCACGGCCGAGCTGATGGAGGCGCTGATGGGCCGGAAGCCCGAGCTGCGCTTCAAGTTCATCCAGGAGAACGCCGCGAAGCTCGACGAGGCGGAGGTGGACGTCTGACCAGGCGGCATTGTTGTTGAGGCGCCGCACCATATCCCCCAGGGTGCAGCCCGCCTTCATCTCACGACGAGGATCCCCGATGTCCGCACCCATCCGTGCCTTGCTCGGCTTCGTGGCCGCCGTGCTCTCCGTCCTCACCTTCCATCAGGGGATGTGGGGCCTGCTGCATGTCATCGGCTGGATGCCGCTGGCGCCCTATCCGATGAATCCGGTGCCGCCGCTGGGCGTGCCGCTGATTGCGAGCCTCTGCTTCTGGGGCGGGCTGTACGGCATTCCCTATGCCTTGGCGCTGCCGAGGCTGCCGCGCATGCCGGGCTGGCTGAGCGGCCTGCTCCTCGGGCTGCTGGCGGCGATGGTCGGCTGGTTCATCGTCGCCCCGCTGAAGGGCCAGCCCATGGCCGGCGGCTTCAACCCGATGCGGATGCTGATCTCGGTGCTGATCAACGGCTTCTGGGGCGTCGGCGTCGGCGTCATCCTGCCGATGCTGCTGCCCAGGTCGGCGCACTCCCGACTGGCGTCGTTCCGCCGGTAGGAGGCATTATCGCAGCGGCAGGGGGAGGCTGGAGGAAGCTGCATGCCAAGGCGGGGCGCGTCCCTGGACAACCACGGGCGCGTCGGCCTTGCTGGGCATCTGTTCGGGCTGGTGCTGGCGGTGCTGATGCCGAGCCTCGCCCTCGGCGGCGCCACCGCATGGCATCTCGCCGGCCTCTATCGCTCCGCCTCCGAGGAGAGGCTCGGCGACACCGCGCGCGCCCTGGCGCTGGCGGTGGATGGCGAGTTCGAGGTCTTCCAGACCGCCGCCCTCGCCCTCGCCACCTCGCCGCTGCTGCGGCTGGAGGATATCCGTCCCTTCCGCGCCTGGGCGATCGCCGCGACGACGCGACTCGGCGGCGCCGTCGTGGTGCATGAGGCGACCCCGGGCTTCCCCCAGCTGCTGAACACCCTGCGGCCCGAAGGCCTGCCGCCGGAAGCGAGCCCGGCCACGCCGCCCGCCGTCGCCGCCGCCGCCGAGCTGGTCCAACGCACCCTGCTGAGCCGCCAGCCCACCATCTCCAACCTGTTCGAGAGCCCGGCCACCGGCCGCCCGATGGCCGCCGCCGCAGCCCCGGCGCCCGATGCCCAGTCGGTCGTGGTAATGGTGATCCCGGGGGAGCGGCTGGCGCGGCTCCTCGTCGACCAGGGGCTGGACGGCGGCACCATCGTTGCCATCACCGACGCGCAGAACCGCGTCGTCGCCCGGTCAAACGAATATCGGCGCCTCTCCGGCGGCGATGCGGTCACCGTGCCCTTCGGCAGCGGAACCGAGGCGAGCGGCCTGTTTCAGGGCGCCGGCAGCGAGGGCCCGCCGGTGCTCTACGCCTACCGCCGCCTGCGCCGGGCACCGGGTTGGAGCGTCATCGTCGGCGAGCCGCTGACGAATCACCGGACGAGCTGGCAGCGGCCGCTGCTGGTCTTCCTAACCGGCGGCGGGCTCGCCCTCGGCCTTGGCCTCGGCCTCGCGGTCTCGCTCGGGCGACGCATCCGCAGCCCGGTCCTCGCCCTGGTGCGGCGGACCGATGCGGTGGCGGGCGGCCCGGGCGCGGCCCCGCCGCCGGCCCTGCCGCCCAGCCCCGTCGCCGAGTTCGAGGAGCTGCGCCAGGCGATGGAACGGGCCGATGCCGCGCTGCGCGCCGGCGAGGCGGAGTTCCGTGCCGCCTTCGAGCAATCCGCCGTGCCGATGCAGCAGACCGATTGCGCCACAGGCTGCTTCCTCCGCGTCAACCAGGCCTTCTCCCGGTTGCTCGACCGCCCGCCCGAGGCATTGATCGGCCTTCCCTTCACCGAGGTCACCCATCCGGAGGACCGCGAGGTCGATCTCGCAGGATTCTGGCGCGTGGCGCGCGGCGAGGTGCCCTCCTACGAGGGGGAGAAGCGCTTCATCCGGCCGGATGGCTCGATCCGCTGGGTGCGCATCGCCTCCTCCCCGGTGCGGGATGCCCGTGGCCAGCCAATCCGCACCATGGCGGTGGTGCTCGACGTCACCGCCCAGCATGAGGCGGAGGCGGCGCGCCGCAGCAGCGAGGCCTGGATGCGGCTGGCGCAGGAGGCCGGCGGCATCGGTTCCTGGGATGCGAATACCGAGACCGGCACGCTGCGCTGGTCGGACCAGAATTACCGGCTCTGGGGCCTCGACCCGGGCACGCCCCTCACCGAGCAGTTCATCCTCTCGCTGATCCATCCCGATGACCACCATGCGGTGCAGCTCCAGCAGCGGATGGCGATGGACCCGGACGGGCCGCATCCGATGGAGCTCGAGTTCCGCATCCGCCGCGGCTCGGACGGGGTGGAGCGGCGGCTGCTCTCGGTCGGCGAGCGGAGCTTCGCGGCCGATGGGCGCCTCATCGGCCATCGCGGCATCATCCAGGACGTCACCGAACGGCGCCAGGCTGAGGAGGATCTGCGCCGCAGCGAGGAGCGGCTGCGCCTGGCCCAGGAGGCGGGGGGCATCGGCTCCTGGGAGCTCGAGGTGGCGACGGGCGCGCTCTTCTGGTCGGAGAGCTGCCATCGCCTGCACGGCACCGACCCGGCCGAGCCGCTGACCGACGCGGCCTGGCGCGAGCTGATCCTCGAGGAGGACCGGCCGCGGGTCCTGGCGATGTTGGACACCGCGCTCGGCGGCACCGCGACGGCCTGGGAGGCCGATTTCCGCATCATCCGGAAGAACGACCAGGCGCTGCGCTGGATCAACGGCCGCGGCAGCATCCTGCGCGACCCGGCGACCGGCCAGGCAATCCGCGTGGTCGGCATCGCCATGGACGTGACCGAGCGGCGCGAGGCGGAGGAGCGGCTGCGCCTCCTGGCCCGCGAGGTGGACCACCGGGCGAAGAACGCCCTCGCCGTGGTGCAGGCCGCGCTGCGCCTGACGCCGAAGGATGATGCCGCCCGCTATGCCCAGGCAGTGGAGGGCCGGGTGAACAACCTCGCCCGGGTGCACAACCTGCTCGCCCAGGCGCGCTGGTCCGGCACGCGGCTGCATCTGCTCGCCGAGGGGGAGCTGGCGCCCTTCCTCCCGGCCCGTACCGGCGGCGACGAGCGGGCGCCGCGGGTCGTGTTGGAGGGGCCCTCCGTGCTGCTCGGGCCGAGCGCGGCGCAGGCGATCTCCATGGCGCTGCACGAGCTGGCGACCAACGCGACAAAGCATGGCGCGCTCTCGGCGCCGGGCGGCGTGGTGCGGCTGTCCTGGGTGCTCGACCACCCGGCCGGGCTGCTGCGCATCCGCTGGACCGAGACCGGCGGCCCGCTCATCGCCGGCCCGCCGGAGCGCCGCGGCTTCGGCAGCCGGGTGATGGAGGGAACGATCCGCGACCAGTTGGGCGGCGCGGTCCGCCGCGACTGGACCCGGGCCGGGCTGGATTGCGCGCTGGAGGTGCCGCTCGGCCGGCTGGCCTCCGATCTCGACGAGGGCGTCTCGGACCGGCCGCTCTTCTCGCAGATCAAGGACTGACCAGGCGGCGGGCGGCGCCGGGATCTGCAGCCAGAACAGGCTGCCGGGCTGCCCGTCCGGCCGGTCGGCATGCCCGACCTCGCTGCGCGGCGAGCCGGGCCGAGAGCGACAGGTCGAGGCCGAGCCCCCGCCCCAATCCCGGCCGCCCGCCCGGATCCTGGTGGGCGAAGTCCTGGGACAGCCGGTTGCGCAGCCCGGCCGGGACGCCGGGCCGTGGTCCAGCACCTCGGCCCGCAGCAGCCCGCCTGCCGCCTGCCAGGAGAGCCGCAGCCGCACCTCGCCGCGACAGCCGAAGGTGACCGCAGTGTCCAGCAGGCTGCGGAGGATCTGGCGCAGCCGCCGCTCATCGGTGCGGAGGCGCGGCGGCAGGGCCTGGGTCCAGCCGAGCGCGCTGTCGGGCGGCGTGCGCATCTCATGGCTGGCGGGGCCGAGAGACCAGCTCCTGGCCTCGCTGGCCGCCGTCGCCGCATCGCGGGCAGCGACCAGCTCGCGCTCCTTGGCCGCCAGGCGCTCGGCATCCGCGCCACCTGCGCGGCCAGCGCCGCCAGCTCCGGGGCGGAGCAGGGGCCCGATCGGCGCCGCCTCGGTGGCGGGGAAGGCCTCCCAAACCGAACCGTCGACCAGGGCGGAAGCGGGCTGGTCGAGACAGGCGGCAGCGGCCTCGTCGCGGGCGGTGAAGCGGCATTCGCGGTCGGGCGTGCAGCAGGAGTCGCCGAGCGCCCGGACCAGGTCGGGCGTGTCGGACGCCTTGGGCAAGCCGGTCATGTCCAAGGCGGCGATTGTCCGGAGGCGGGCGGCATCCGGCGGCGGGAGCCCATCGAGGCGTCCTTCGTCGGCCCTCGCCATCCACGGGCTGGAGCCGCAGAAGGCCTTGAGTTCATCGTCGGGCAGGACGGCATGCCGCAGATAGGGAAAGCCCGCCTGCCAACCCAATCACCGGAATATAGTATACATCACTTTCCGGCGAGATCCCCCCTCTCCCGCCTTGGTCACGCTATCTCGATCCAACACTGGTGAAACCGGTGTCGACCTGTATCGGCCTTGGAGATGCCATGCCCTGCTCCGAGCCTCTTCGACCAATGCCGGGCCTCCGGTCCTCCGTCCGGCCGCTGCATCGGCCGCTGGCCTGGCTGCTGGCCGCCGCGATCGGCCTGCCGGCCGTGCTGTTCGCTGTCAGCGGCTGGCTTTCCTGGAAGGCGGCCTGGCGCGAGGCCCGGAACGAGGTGGCGCGGGAGGCCGATGCCGGCGCCGAATACGCGACGCGGCTGCTGCTCAACTACGGCATTGCCGCCAGCCGCCTCGACGACCTGCTGCATGGGTTGGGCGATGCCGAGATCCGGGCCCAGGCCGCGACACTCGGGCCGGCGGCGCGGGCGCTGGCGACGGAGCTGCCGCAGCTTGCCCGAGCCGCCGTCTTCGACCGGCACGGTGAGGCGCTGCTGCTGACCAGCGACCGCCCCCATCCGGCCGAGCCGGCGGGCGCTGGCACCGACTTCTTCCGGGCGCTGCAGGCGCCGGGCGCGCCGCCGCTGCATCTCGGCGAGCTGATCGCCAGCCCGGTGGACGGGCGGCCGGTCTTCACCATCAGCCGCCGGCGCAGCCATACCGGCAATGTGCCGCCGCCGAGCGGCTTCGACGGGCTGGTGAACCTGGCGGTCGAGCCGGAGGCGGTCGCCGAGGGGCTGCGCCGGCTGCGCGCCGCGAAGACCGACGTCATCGGCCTGCTGCGCACCGACGGCCGCATCCTCGCCCGCACCACCGGCCTCGACGCCCCGCTGCCGCCGCTGCCGGCTGAGGCGCGGTTCCACGCCATCGCCGCGGCCGGCATCGAGCGGGCTACCATCGCCGAGGAGACCACGATCGACGGCCGGCCCTGGCTGATCGGCCTGCGCCGGCTGGAGGGCTTCCCGGCCTATGTCGCCGCCATGCGCTCCCGCGCCGCGATCATCGGCGCCTGGCGCGAGGCGATGCTGCCGCAGCTCGCCATCGTCCTGCCGGCCATGCTGGCGCTGCTCGGCCTCGCACTGATGGTCTGGCGCGGCCAGCGGCAGCTGATCGAGGCGAATGACCGGCTGGAGGCGGGCGTCGCCGAGCGCACCGCGGCGCTGGCCGAGGTCACCGAGGCGCTCGACCTGACCCCCTGCATGATCACCAGCCTCGACGGGCGCGTCCTGTACTGGTCCGAGGGCTGCGTGCGGCTCTACGGCTACAGCCGGGAGGAGGCGCTCGGCCGCCCGGTGATGGAACTGCTGCGCACCGAATTCGCCGCGGGCGGGCGCGAGGGGCTGCTCGCCACGCTGCTCCGGCACGGCCAGTGGCAGGGCGAGCTGCGGCAGTACCGGCGCGACGGCAGCCTGGTCGTAACCGGCGCGCAATGGGCCCTGCGCCGCGACCCGGAGACGGGGGCGCCGCGTTCTATCGTCAGCACCCGCACCGATCTCAGCGCCCTGCATCAGGCCGAGCACGCGCTCCGCCGCAGCGAGGCGCGGCTGCAACGGGCGCAGGAGGCGAGCGGGGCGGTGGCCTTCGAGCTGGCGGAGGACGGCTCGGTGGTGGCGGATGCGGCGATGCCGGGATTGTTCGGCCTGCCCTCGAGCGAGCCGCTGACCCTGGCGCGGCTCGCCTCCCGCCTCGACCCGGCGGATTGCCGGCAGCTCGCCGAGGCCTATCGCGGCATGGCGCGGCATGGCGGGGCCTTCAACCTGGAATTCCGCATCCGCCGGGCCGATGGGATGGAGCGCTGGCTGCTGGCGCGGGGCGAGGCGCAGCCGCGGCCGGCCGGTGGCTTCGCCCCGCGGCTCGCGGCCGGCATCGTCCTCGACGTCACCCAGCGGCGCCATGCCGAGGCGGCGCTGGCGGCGAGCGGGGAGCGGCTGCGGCTGGCCCAGGAGGCGGCGGGCTTCGGCATCTACGACCATGAGTTCCGCACCGGCGCCGTGACCTGGGACAACCGGATGCGCGCCTTCTGGGGCCTCGGCGAGGAGGCGCCGGTGACCGGCCGCAACTTCCTCGCCGGGCTGCATCCCGAGGACCGGCCGCTGCGCCGCGCCGCCATGCGCCTCGCGCTGGACCCGGAGGGGCCCGGCACCTACCAGGCCGAGTTCCGCGTCATCGGCGTGGAGGAACGCTGGATCTTCACCATCGGCCAGGTGCATTTCGAGCGGGGCCGGCCGGTGCGGCTGACCGGCCTCGCCCTCGACATCACCGAGCGCAAGCGGAGCGACCAGCGCAACGAGCTGCTGATGCGCGAGGTGGACCATCGCGCCAAGAACGCCCTCGCCGTGGTGCAGGCGGCGCTGCGGCTGAGCCGGGCGGAGACGCCGGCGGAGCTGGTGCGGATCGTCGAGGGCCGGGTTGCCGCCCTGGCCCGCGCGCAGACCATCCTCGCCCGCCGCCGCTGGGAGGGGGCGGAGTTGCATGCCCTGCTGGAGGGCGAGCTGGCGGCCTTCCTCACCGGGATCAGGCTCGACGCGCCGCGGGCCGAGCTGCACGGGCCGCCAGTGACCATCGCCGCCGCGGCCGCCCAGCCGCTCAGCATGGCGGTGCATGAGCTGGCGACCAATGCGATGAAGTACGGCGCCCTGTCCCGCCGTGGCGGGCTGCTGCAGGTGAGCTGGCGGCTGGATGCCGGGCAGCGAGTGCTCAACCTGCTCTGGCGCGAGCGAGGCGGGCCGGAGGTCGCGGTGAACCCGGCGCGGCGCGGCTTCGGCTCCCGCGTCATCGAGCAGACGGTGCAGGTGCAGCTCGGCGGCGCGGTGAGCCGGCGCTGGCTGCCGGGCGGCCTCGCCTGCGAGATCACCATCCCCCTCGCCCGCCACGACGGCGTGGAGGAGAAGGCGGCGGCCGCGTGAGGCTCAGGCCAGCAGCCAGTCGCGCAGCAGCGCGGTCACTGCGTCCGGCGCCTCCATTGGCGGCAGGTGGCCGCAGCCGGCGAGGCGGTGCAGCCGGGCGCCGGGGATGCCGGCGGCAATCTCCTCGGCCAGCTCGGGCGGCGTCAGCAGGTCGGCCTCGCCGACCGCGACCAGGGCCGGCAGGCGCAACCCGGGCAGATCCGGGCGCGAATCGGGCCGGGCGAGGATGGCCGCCTGCTGGCGCAGGAAGGCATCCCGCCCGACGCGCTCGGCCATCGCCATCACCGCCTGGCCGACCGGCCCCGCCAGCCGGTCCGGATGCACGAGCTGAGGTAGCAGCCGTGGGGTGACGCCCTTGAACAGCCCGCTGCGGGCGAGCGAGATCAGGCCGCGGCGGCGCCGCGCCTGCTCCGGCGTATCCGGCCGGGCCGAGGTGTCGAGCAAGGCGAGCCGCATCACCCGCTCCGGCGCCTGGCGCAGGATCTCGAAGGCGAGGTAGCCGCCCATCGAGAGGCCGGCCAAGGCGAAGCGCGGCGGCGCCGCGGCCAGCGCGCGTGCGGCCATGGCGGCGAGGCTGCCGTCCTGCGCCACATCCGCGACATGGCAGCGGGCGATGCCGCCGAGGCCGGCGACCTGCGCCTCCCACAGCGCGGCATCGCAGAGCAGGCCGGGCAGCAGCAGGAGGTCGACGGGGTCGGGCATGGCGGTCCTGCCTCTACGGGGCGGGAAAAGCCGGGACAAGCCCTGCGATCCCTTGATTTTCGGCCGCCATTGGCGCATATGCGCGGCGGACCTGGAACGGCAGCCTTGCGAAAGGGCGAGCCGGGCGTCGGTTTTCGGCCATGTGGGCCGCCATGCCGCCGCTGTCCCGGCGAAGGAACCGACCGCACTTGACCGATACCCCCGACCGGCCCGCATCCGACGCGGCCGAGACTGCGCATAACGACGGCCAGGCTGGCGACCACCAGGCCGAGACCCCGCCCGCCGCGGCCATGGCGGCCGAGCCCGCGCCGGCCCCGGCGCCCGAGGACGCCCCGGAATCCGTCATGGTGGAGGACGCCCCGGCGGTGATCGAGCCCGCCGCCGAGGCCCCTGCCGCCGACGCCGACCCGGCCGAGCTGCCGCCGCCCGCCATCGACGCCGCAGCGGCGTCCGAGGAGGATCAGTCCTCCGAGGGCGACGAAGGCGACACGGAGGAGGACGAGGACGACGAGGAGGAGGACGGCGAGGACGAGGCCGAGGCGCCGCGCACCACCTTCGCCGATCTCGGCCTCTCGGAGCCGATCCTCCAGGCCGTCGCCGAGGCCGGCTATGTCTCGCCGACGCCGATCCAGGAAGCCGCCATCCCCATCGTGCTGATGGGCCGCGACGTGCTCGGCTGCGCCCAGACCGGCACCGGCAAGACCGCCGGCTTCACGCTCCCGATGCTCGACATCCTGGCAAATGGCCGGGCCAAGGCGCGCATGCCGCGCAGCCTGATCCTCGAGCCGACGCGCGAGCTCGCGCTGCAGGTCGCCGAGAATTTCGTGAAGTACGGCAAGCACCTCAACCTGGTGCATGCCCTGCTGATCGGCGGCGAAAGCATGAACGACCAGCGCGCCGTGCTCGAGAAGGGCGTCGACGTGCTGATCGCGACCCCGGGCCGCCTGCTCGACCTGTTCGAGCGCGGCCGCATCCTGCTCGCCGACTGCAAGGTCCTCGTCATCGACGAGGCCGACCGCATGCTCGACATGGGCTTCATCCCGGATGTGGAGCGCATCGTCTCCATGCTGCCGCCGATGCGGCAGACGCTGTTCTTCTCGGCCACCATGGCGCCGGAGATCAGGAAGCTCGCGGATGCCTTCCTGCAGAACCCGAAGGAGATCTCGGTCTCGGCGCCTGCCAGCGTGGCGACGACCATCACCGCCGGCCTGCTCTGGACCCGCGAGCTCGACAAGCGCGAGGCGCTGCGCCGCCTGATCCGCCGGGAGGAGGTGCAGAACGCCCTGATCTTCTGCAATCGCAAGATCGAGGTGGACGTCCTCTACAAGTCGCTGAAGCGGCACGGTTTCTCGGTCGGCGCCCTGCATGGCGACATGGACCAGCCGAGCCGCTTCGCCACGCTGAACAAGTTCAAGGCGAACGAGCTGCAGCTTCTGGTCTGCTCGGACGTCGCGGCCCGAGGCATCGATATCGGCGGGCTCAGCCACGTCTTCAACTTCGACGTGCCGTACCACGCCGAGGACTACGTCCACCGCATCGGCCGCACCGGCCGGGCGGGGAAGCAGGGCGCGGCCTTCACCATCGCCACGCCCGACGATGCGCGCAACGTCGCCGCCATCGAGAGCCTGACCGGCAAGCCGATCCCCCGCATCGAGGTCGAGGGGCTCGACCCGATCAGCAACGAGGAGATCGCCGAGGCGGCCTCGCGCCCCAAGCGCGGCCGCGGCGGCGGCGCCGGCCGTGGCGGCGGGCGCGACCGGGATCGTGGCGGCCGCGGCG
>CADCTD010000019.1 GCA_902805545.1 uncultured Craurococcus sp.
CGACGGCGCTGGCTGCCCTGGGCGAGGCGCTGCGACGGGCCCTCGGCGGCAGTTCGGGGCCGTTCTACGCAGCGGGGCTGCTGCGGGCGGCGCGGGCGATGCAGGAGGGCGGCGATTTGGCGGCCGCCTTCCGGGCCGGGATCGCGGCCCTCGCCGAGCTGGGCGGCGCGAAGCCGGGCGACCGGACCATGTTGGACGCGCTGGCGCCGGCGGCCGAGGCGCTGTCCGGCGACGACCTCGCCGCGGCGGCCGAGGCAGCCGAGCGCGGCGCGGAGGCGACGGCGGCGATGACCCCGCGGCTTGGGCGGGCAAGCTATCTCGGCGCGCGTGCCGTCGGCCTGCCGGATGCGGGGGCGGCGGCAGTTGCGATCTGGCTAAGGGCGCTGGCTCGGGCGGTTTGACCGATCCGGCCCTGACCACCCATGCTGCCGGGGTAGGGAGCCGCCCCATGCCCGATGTCACCATTCCCCTGCTCGATCTCGGCCCTGCCTTCGCCGGCGAGCCCGGCGCGCTGGAGCGGGCCGCGGCGGAATTGCGGCGCATCTGCGAGACCGTCGGCTTCCTCTTCATCGCCAACCATGGCGTGTCCTGGCCGCTGGTGGAGCGGACCTTCGACGCCGCCGCGCGCTTCCACGCCCAGCCGATCGAGCGGAAGATGGCGGTGAAGCTCGACGACACGATGCAGGGCTACCTGCCCTACAAGAGCAGCACCGCGCGGGCCAACGGCCTCGTCGCCGTGCGGAAGCCGAATGAGAACGAGGCCTTCTTCGTCAACCCGGAGCGCGACCCGGACCACCCGGCCAATCGCTGGCCCGAGGGAGTGCCCGGCTTCCGCGAGACGGCGCTCGCCTATTTCGCGGCGATGGAGGCGCTGTCGATGCGGCTGCTGCCGCTCTATGCCAGGGCGCTCGACCTGCCGGCGGAGTATTTCATCCCGCTTTGCGGCCGGGCGATGAGCATGCTGCGGCTGACGCACTACCCGCCGGTCGAATACGGCGCCGACGAGTACGGCATCGCCCCGCATACCGATTCCAGCTTCTTCACCCTGCTGGCGCAGAACCCCGTCCCCGGGCTCGAGATCCGCACCACCTCCGGCGACTGGATCCCGGCGCCGGTGATCCCTGGGACCTTCGTGGTCAACACCGGCGACGTGCTGAACCGCTGGACCAATGGCCGCTTCCTCTCGACGCCGCATCGCGCCTTCAACACCCAGGCGGCGCCTCGCTACGCCATCCCCTTCTTCTTCCATCCCGATCCGGAGACATCGATCGCGCCGCTGCCCGGCTGCGTCGACGAGGGCAACCCGCCGCGCTTCCCGGTGCAGACCATGGCCGAATACTGGGCCTGGTTCCGTGGGCTGAACTACAACCACTTCCGCAAGGAGGCGGCCGGCTAGCCGCTGCGGGCTTGCCCGGGGCCGCCCGCCATGTCATATGCCGGCCCGTCGATGCCGGGCCCACCCGGCGCGGCAAATTCGCACGCGGCGCGCCCTTCCATTCCGGCAGGGTCCGGTCCCGGGTCCTCCCCGGGAAGGCGCCGCGGAGGCTCAACCGGACTGACAGGAAGGATCTCGCCCCTCATGGCGATGCCCCAGGTTTCCCTTCGCCTCCTGCTCGAGGCGGGCGTTCATTTCGGCCACCACACGCGGCGCTGGAACCCGCGGATGGCGCCCTACATCTTCGGCATCCGCAACCAGGTCCATATCCTCGACCTGCAGCAGACCGTCCCGATGATGGACCGGGCACTGCGCGCCGTCCGCGACGTGGTGGCGGCCGGCGGGCGCGTGCTCTTCGTCGGCACCAAGAAGGCGGCGGCCGAGTATGTGGCGGAGGCCGCGACCCGCTGCGGCCAGTACTACGTCAACCACCGCTGGCTCGGCGGCATGCTGACCAACTGGAAGACGATCACCGGCTCCATCAAGCGCCTCAAGCAGATGGAGGAGCAGCTCGGCGGCAACATCCAGGGTCTCACCAAGAAGGAGATCCTGATGCTGACGCGCGAGAAGGAGAAGCTCGACCGCGCGCTCGGCGGCATCAAGGAGATGGGCGGCCTGCCCGACATCATCTTCGTCATCGACGTGGTGAAGGAGAAGCTGGCGATCGAGGAGGCCAACAAGCTCGGCATTCCCGTCATCGCCGTGGTCGACAGCAATGCCGATCCGCAGGGCGTCGCCTTCCCGATCCCGGGCAATGACGATGCGATCCGCGCGATCAACCTCTACTGCGACCTGATCGCCGGCGCCGTGATCGACGGCATCTCGGCCGGGCTGCAGGCCTCGGGCGTCGATATGGGCGCGGTCGAGGAGCTGCCCGAGGACGAGGCGCTGACCGCTGCCGCCGAGGAGGCGACGCCGGAGGAGTTCACCGCGGCCGCCGCGGCCGAGGAGATCCCGGCCGAGGCGGCCCCGGCCGAGCAGCCGGCCGCGCAGGCCTGAGCTTCGGTCCCGCCTCCGGGCGGGACTGTTTGGATGTGACGTCGAGGCGGCCGTCCGGGATGGGCGGCCGCGCTTCGTTGGTTGTTGTGTTGCGTGATTCACGCCCCCGGCCGTCCCAGCCTGCGGCGATCACGCTCGATGGAGGGTTGATCCATGGCCGAAATCACCGCAGCGATGGTCCGTGACCTGCGCGACAAGACCGGCGCCGGCATGATGGACTGCAAGAAGGCCCTGGTTGAGTCGAACGGCGACATGGAAGCCGCGATCGACTGGCTGCGGAAGAAGGGCCTTTCGGCAGCCGCCAAGAAGTCCGGCCGCGTCGCCGCCGAGGGCCTGGTCGGCGTCGCCAGCGCACCGAATGTCGCCGCCATGGTCGAGGTGAATGCCGAGACCGACTTCGTCGCCCGCAACGAGCAGTTCCAGAATTTCGTCGCCCAGGTGGCGGGCCTGGCGCTGTCCGTCGGCGAGGATGTCGAGGCGCTGAAGGCGGCGACCTATCCCGGCGCCCAGCATAGCGTGACCGAGGAGCTGACCCGCCTCATCGCCACCATCGGCGAGAACATGACGATCCGCCGTGCGCGCCGGCTCGAGGTGAGCAGCGGTGCGGTCGCCACCTATACCCACAACGCCATCCGCCCGGGCCTCGGCAAGATCGGCGTGCTGGTCGCGATCGAGGGTGCCTCCGAGATCGAGGTGCTCGAGGGCCTCGGCCGGCAGATCGGCATGCATGTCGCGGCCACCCGGCCGGAGGCGCTCGACGTCTCCGCCGTCGACCCCGCCGCGCTCGAGCGCGAGAAGGCGGTGCTCTCCGAGCAGGCCCGCGCCAGCGGCAAGCCGGAGGCGATCATCGAGAAGATGGTCGAGGGCCGCATCCGCAAATACTACGAGGAAGTGGTGCTGCTCGAGCAGGTCTGGGTGCATGACGGCGAGAGCCGCGTGAGGGCCGTCGTGCAGAAGGCGGGCGGCAAGCTCACCGGCTTCGCCCGCTTCCAGCTCGGCGAGGGCATCGACAAGCCGGTCGGGCCGGACTTCGCCTCCGAGGTTGCCAAGGTCTCGGGCGTCGGCGCCACTTGAGCCGAAACCGTTGCATGCGGGTGAGCCCTCCGCTCACCCGCATGTGGCGTCCGCGGCTCGCCCAGGGCCTTGCGGGGCCGGGAGCCGCTGCATATCGTTCCTGGCTCCCGTGACGGTCCCATAATGAACCAGCCGACCAGCTACAAGCGTGTCATGCTCAAGGTGTCCGGCGAGGCGCTGATGGGCAACCGCGACTACGGCCTCGATTCCGTCACGGTCCGGCGGATCGCCGAGGATGTGAAGGGCGTCGTGGATCTTGGTGCCGAGGTCTGCCTCGTCATCGGCGGCGGCAACATCTTCCGCGGCATCGCCGGCGCCGCGGCGGGCATGGATCGCGCCCAGGCCGACTACATGGGCATGCTGGCGACGGTGATGAATGCGCTCGCCATGCAGTCGGCCCTCGAGAAGTCCGGCCTGCCGACGCGGGTGCTGAGCGCCATCCCGATGCAGTCGCTCTGCGAGCCCTATATCCGCAGGCGTGCCATCCGCCACATGGAGAAGGGCCGCGTCGTCATCTTCGCCGCCGGCACGGGCAATCCCTTCTTCACCACGGACACCGCCGCCGCGCTGCGCGCCGCCGAGATGGAGTGCGACGCGCTCTTCAAGGGCACGCAGGTGGATGGCGTCTATTCCGCCGACCCGCGGAAGAACCCGAAGGCGGAGCGCTACGTGACGCTCACCTATCTCGACATGCTCGCGCGGGACCTGCTGGTGATGGATGCCGCGGCCATCAGCCTGTGCCGCGAGAACAAGCTGCCGATCATCGTCTTCAATATCCACGAGCCCGGCGCCTTCACGGCCGTGATGCAGGGCGAGGGGAAGTTCACCACGGTGGTCGAGCAGCACTGACGCCGCCGCCTGCTTCCCGCCATCTTCGCATGGTGGAGTGGGCTCAGATGCGCCCTCGGCGCGACGTGACGAGGCTCCGGACGCTATCCAGGGCCGCACCGATCGGGAGAGACAGGCCATGCCGGCCGACCTCAAGACGCTGAAACAGGATCTGACGCGCCGCATGGACGGCGCGATCGAGATGCTGAAGAAGGAATTCTCCGGCCTGCGGACCGGCCGCGCCAGCCCGGCGCTGCTCGAGCCGATCCGGGTCGAGGCCTATGGCAACAACCAGCCGCTGAACCAGGTGGCCAATGTCTCGGTCTCCGGGCCGGGGCTGCTTTCGGTGCAGGTCTGGGACAAGTCGGTCGTTAAGGCCGTCGAGATCGCCATCCGCGACTCCGGCCTCGGGCTCAACCCGCAGACCGAGGGCCAGGTGATCCGCGTGCCGCTGCCGCCGCTGACGCAGGAGCGGCGCAACGAGCTCATCAAGACCGCCGGCAAGTATGCCGAGAGCGCCAAGGTGGCGATCCGCGGCGTCCGCCGCGACGGAATGGAGCAGGTGAAGGCGCAGGAAAAGGACAAGAAGGCGCCGATCAGCCAGGACGACGTCAAGCACTGGTCCGACGAGGTGCAGAAGCTGACCGACCAGTACATCAAGCAGATCGACAGCACGTTCGCCGAGAAAGAGAAAGACATCCGGCAGGTTTGAGCCTCGTGTCCGGCGCCCCCAAGCTCCAGCCGCTGCCCGACACCGCCTCCCCGGGCGCGCTGCCGCAGCATGTGGCGATCATCATGGATGGCAACCGCCGCTGGGCGGAGGCCCGCGGCCTGCCGGTGGCGCTTGGCCACAAGGCGGGAGCGGAGGCGGTGCGCCGCGTCATCGAGGGCTGCGGCCACCAGGGCATCGGCTGGCTGACCCTCTTCGCCTTCTCCTCGGAGAACTGGCTCCGCCCGGCCGACGAGGTGACGGCGCTCACCGGGCTGCTGCGCGTCTACCTCCGCTCCGAGGTGGCGACCTTCGCCAAGGAGGGCATCCGCCTCCGGGTGATCGGGGACCGGGCGCGCTTCGGCGCCGAGACCGTGCGAGAGATCGATCAGGCCGAGGCGGTGACCGCCGGGGGCACGCGGCTGAACGTCAATGTCGCCCTCAGCTATGGCGCGCGGGACGAGATGGTCGCCGCGGCGCGGGCGATGGCGGCGGCGGCGCGGGACGGGCGGCTCGACCCGGAGGCGATCGACGAGGCGGCCTTCGCCCGGCATCTCTTCACCGCGGGCATGCCGGATCCGGACCTCATCATCCGCACCTCGGGCGAGCAGCGGCTGTCGAATTTCCTGCTCTGGCAGGCGGCCTATGCCGAGTTCGTCTTCCAGGACGTGCTCTGGCCGGATTATGGCGCCGAGCACCTGGCACGGGCGCTCCGCGACTATGGCAGGCGGGAGCGGCGTTTCGGCGCCCGCATGGGATGAGCGACCGCCGCGCGTGACCGACCCGGCTGCCCAGCCCGCCTCGCGCTGGCCCGACCTGCGCAAGCGCGCGCTCTCCGCCCTGCTGCTCGGGCCGGCAGCCCTGCTCTGCATCTGGCTCGGAGCGGAGGCCTGGACGGCGCTGATGGCGGCCGCGGTCGCCCTTCTCGCCTGGGAATGGGTGCGGCTCTGCGGCTTCTCTACCAAGCGCCCGCCCGGCTTGGTGGTGCCGGTCGCGGTGCTGCTGGCCGGCGTGCTGGCGGTGGGCGGGGCCTGGCTCTGGGCCTTCGCCGTGCTGGGTGTGGGGTTTGCCGGGCTCTGGGCCATCGCTGAGCCGCCGCGCTTCCGCCGGGCGGTGCCGGGGTTCTGGCTGGCCTTCGGGGTGGTCTATATCGGCCTCGCCGGCGTGGCGCTGATCCATCTCCGCGGGGATGCGGTGGCCGGTCTGCGCAACGTCATCTTCCTGTTCCTCATCGTCTGGTCGAGCGACATCGGCGCCTATCTCGCCGGGCGAGCGCTGGGCGGGCCGAAGCTCGCCCCCTCGATCTCGCCCAACAAGACCTGGTCGGGCGCAGGGGGCGGGCTCGTCTCCGCGATGGCGGTCGGCGCGCTCTCGGCGTATGTCATGGAGCCGGCGACGGTGCCCCTTGCACGGGTGCTCGTGATCGCCGGCATCCTGGGCCTGCTCTCGCAGGCTGGGGACCTGTTCGAAAGCTGGATCAAGCGGCGCTTCAACGTGAAGGACTCCTCCCGCCTCATCCCCGGCCATGGCGGCCTTCTGGATCGGTTGGACGGGGTTATCTCGGCTGCGCCCGCTGCGGCGCTGCTTGGCGCGCTGCTGGGGCCTGGGGAAGCCTTATGGCGTTGAAGCGCATCACCGTTCTCGGCTGTACCGGCTCGGTCGGCCGCAGCACCATGGCCCTGCTGGAGGCGGCGCCGTCCGGGCGCTTCGCGGTGGAGGCGCTGGTCGCCGGGCGGGACGTGACGGCGCTCGCCGCCCAGGCCCGGCGCTTCGGCGCGCTGCTCGCGGTGGTGGCCGACCCCGCCTGCCTCGGCGCGCTGCGCGAGGCGCTGGCCGGCAGCGGCATCGAGACGGCGGCGGGGCCGGAGGCGGTGATCGAGGCCGCGGCCCGCCCGGCCGACTGGACCATGGCGGCGATCGTCGGCGCCGCCGGCCTACGCAGCACCCTTGCCGCCTTGAAGCGCGGCGGCACGCTGGCGCTCGCCAACAAGGAGAGCCTGGTCTGCGCCGGCGAGATCGTCCTCGCCGAGGCCCGCCGGTCTGGGGCGACGCTGCTGCCGGTCGACTCCGAGCACAACGCCATCTTCCAGGCGCTCGACACGCGCGACCCGGCGGTGATCGAGAAGATCGTGCTGACCGCCTCGGGCGGGCCCTTCCGCAATGCCGACCTCGCCACCATGCGGGCGGCGACGCCGGAGGCGGCGGTGCGCCACCCGGTCTGGTCCATGGGGGCCAAGATCTCGGTCGACAGCGCCACCATGTTCAACAAGGGCCTCGAGCTGATCGAGGCCGCCCGGCTCTTCCCGGTGCCGGAGGCGCGGATCGAGATCCTGATCCACCCGCAGTCCACCGTGCACGGCCTCGTCCAGTATGCCGACGGCTCGGTCCTCGCCCAGCTCGGCTCGCCGGACATGCGCACGCCCATCGCCCATGCGCTGGCCTGGCCGGAGCGGATGGCGGTCGACGTGCCCCGGCTCGACCTCGTCGCGCTCGGGAAGCTGGAGTTCTTTGCTCCGGATGCGGTACGATTCCCCGCCCTTCGGCTAAGCCGGGCGGCGTTGCAGGCAGGGCAGGGCGCCACCACCATATTGAATGCCGCCAACGAGGTGGCGGTGGCGCTGTTCCTTGGGCGGCGGCTCGGCTTCCTCGACATCGCCGCGGTGGTGGAGGAGACGCTGGACGCCCTCGGCAACCCGGCCATCGACGGGCTCGAGGCGGTGCTGGCCGTGGATGCGGCGGCGCGTGAGGAGGCCGGCCGGCTCGCCGCGAGGCGGGCGGCCGCCTGAGCAGGAGCGACGGCTTTGGAAGTGCTTGGCTATCTCTGGAACCTGCTGCCGGCCCTGCCGCGCACGCTGATCGCCTTCGCCGTCGTCCTCGGCGTTCTCGTCTTCGTCCACGAGATGGGGCACTACCTCGCCGCCCGCTGGCGCGGCGTGCATGTCGATGCCTTTTCCATCGGCTTCGGCCGGCCGCTGCTCCAGGGGCGCGACCGGCGCGGGACGGAATGGCGGCTCGGCTGGATTCCGCTCGGCGGCTACGTGAAGCTGCATGGGCAGGAAACGCCCGAGGATGCGACGCCCGAGGCGCGGGCTGGCTGGAAGCCGGGGCGGACCTTCCACGAGAAGTCGGTCGGCAGCCGGGCCATCGTCGTGGCGGCCGGGCCGGTCGCCAATTTCCTCCTCGCCATCCTGCTCTTCGCCGGGTTGTTCATGACCGTCGGCCAGCCGATGGGCGGCACGGGCATCAACACGGTGGTCGAGGGTTCGGCGGCGGCACGCGCAGGGCTGATGCCGGGTGACTCGATCGTCTCCCTCGACGGGCAGCGGGTCAGCCGCTTCGAGCAGGTGCAGCGCTACATCCAGCCGCGGGCCGGCACGCCGGTGGCGGTCGCGGTCAGCCGCGACGGCGCGGAGCAGGTCGTGACCGTGGTGCCGGAGGTGCGCGACACCGGCAGCGGCCCGGTCGGCGTGCTCGGCATCCAGGGTGGCGCTGCCCGATTCGAGCGGCTGGATCCGTTCTCCGCGGTGGCCGCCGGGGCGGTGCAGACGGCGGACATCACCTGGCTGACGCTGAAGGGCATCGGCGAGATGATCGTCGGCGAGCGCAGCGCCAAGGAGCTCGGCGGGCCGATCCGCATCGCCGAGGTCTCGGGGGAGGCGGCCTCGCTCGGCCTGTCGCCGCTGATCAACCTGATGGCGCTGCTCTCGGTGAGCCTCGGCCTGCTGAACCTCTTCCCGATCCCGCTGCTCGATGGCGGGCACCTCGTCTTCTATGCGGCGGAGGCGGTCCGCGGCCGCCCGCTGCCGCCGCGGGCGCAGGAATACGGCTTCCGGGCCGGATTCGCGCTGCTCGTCTCGCTCTTCCTTTTCGCGTCCTGGAACGACATCGCGGGCGGAGCCATCGGGCGCTGGGTGTCGGGCCTCGTAGGCTAGGCGGGGTGCGGGTTTTCGCCCGCTCTCCGGTCCACCCGCTAAGTCTTTGAGCGGATTAGTAGCGAAGACGCGAGGTGTGGGGTGGCGGTGGCGGTGGCGCGCGGCTATTCTCCGGCCCGCTCGCTGAACCCCAACGTTACGGGCCTGCCCTTTGCTCCCTTCCTTCCGTGTTCTTCTCGCCGCCACTGCCTGCATCGCCTCGGGTCTCATCCCGGCGGCGGCCGAGGCGCAGAATCGTCCGCCGGAAGGGGCCCGGGCCCGCCAGCAGCAGGCCCAGCTGCAGCAGCGGCCCCCGGCGCGGCGCGCCGTGCCGGCCCGCGCGCCGGTCGCGGATGGCATGGTCGAGGGCATCGACGTCGCCGGCAACCAGCGCATCGAGGGCGACACCATCCGCTCCTACATGCTGCTGCAGCCGGGCGACTCCTTCGATGCCGACCGGCTCGACCGCAGCCTGAAGTCGCTCTATGCGACCGGCCTGTTCAGCGACGTGCAGATGCGCCGCGAGGGCGGCCGCGTCCTCGTCCAGGTGACGGAGAACCCGATCGTCAGCCGGGTCGCCTTCGAAGGCAACCGCAAGATCTCGGACGACGTGCTCGGCAAGGAGATCCAGCTCCGCTCGCGCGCCGTCTACACCACCCAGGCGGTGCAGGCCGACCGGCAGCGGATCATGGAGCTCTATGCCCGCCGCGGCCGCTTCGCAGCCACCGTCGAGCCGAAGATCATCCAGCGCGACCAGAACCGCATCGACATCGTCTACGAGATCCAGGAGGGCGAGGCTGCCCTCGTCGCCCGCATCAATTTCGTCGGCAACGAATCCTACTCCGACAGCAAGCTGAAGGAGATCGTGGCGACCAAGGAGCAGGCCTGGTACCGCCTCCTCTCGAGTTCCGACCAGTTCGATCCGGAGCGCCTGACCTTCGACCGGGAGCTGCTGCGCCGCTTCTACCTCCGCAACGGCTATGCCGATGTGCAGGTCACCAACGCGACGGCGGAGCTGGCGCAGGACCGCACCGGCTTCTTCATCACCTATTCGGTCGACGAGGGCGTGCGCTACCGGGTCGGCAAGGTCGAGGTCGTCTCCAACCTCCGCAACCTCGATGCCGCGAGCGTCCGGCGGCTCGTCGATGTCTCGGAAGGCGACTGGTATGACGGCGATGTCGTCGAGCGCACCGCGCAGGCGATCCAGGATGCCGCGAACCTCCGCGGCTTCCCCTTCGTCGACGTGCAGCCGCGCATCACCCGCAACCGCGAGGGCCGCCGGGTCGACCTGACCTTCGAGATCAACGAGGCGCCGCGCGTCTATGTCGAGCGCATCGAGATCAACGGCAATACCCGCACCCAGGACCGCGTGCTGCGCCGTGAGTTCCGCCTGGCCGAGGGCGATGCCTTCAATGCCGCGCAGATCAGGCGGAGCCGGCAGCGGCTGCGCGACCTCGGCTACTTCTCCGACGTGCAGGTCACCTCGACGCCGGGCACGGCGCCGGACCGGGCGATCCTCAACACCCAGGTGGCGGAGCGCGCCACGGGCGAGGTCTCGATCGGCGGCGGCTACTCGACGGATGCGGGCGCGCTGGCCGATGTCGGCCTGCGCGAGCGCAACCTGCTCGGCACCGGCATCGATGCGCGCATCAACGGCACCATCGCGCAGCGCCGCAGCCAGGTCGATATCTCGGTCACCGATCCCTATTTCCTCAACCGCAACCTCGCGGCCGGCATCGACGTCTTCTACGTCCAGCGCAACCTGCTGAACATCGCCTCCTACCGCGAGGAAAGGCAGGGCTTCACCCTCCGCGCCGGCTACGCCTTCAACGAGCGGCTGCGGCAGACCTGGGCCTACACGCTCACCAACCGCCGCATCACCGATGTCGCGTTCGGCGCCTCGCGCTTCATCACCGAGCAGCAGGGCACGACGGTGCTGTCGCAGATCGGCCAGACGCTGACCTATGACCTGCGCGATTCGATCGTCGATCCGCGGCGCGGCGCGGTGCTCCGGCTCGGCACCGACTTCGCCGGCCTCGGCGGCGATGTGGCCTATCTGCGCGCGCGGCTCGACGGCACCTACTACATCCCGCTTGAATCCTGGCTCGGCGATCCGGACTACCTGCTCTCCATCTCCGGCAGCGTCGGCTACCTCGAGGACCTGTTCGGCAAGCGGGACCGCATCATCGACCGCTTCTTCCTCGGCGGCGAGAATCTCCGCGGCTTCCGCATCGCCGGCGCAGGGCCACGCGACCTCAACACGCGGGACAGCCTCGGCGGTCGTCTGCTCTGGACGCAGACGACCGAGATGCGCTACCCGCTGCCCCTGCCGTCCGAATTGGGCCTGGTCGGCCGCGCCTTCGTCGATGTCGGGTCGCTCTCGCAATCCGAGAAGGGCGCCGGCATCGCCGACGACTCCTCGCCTCGGGTCGGCGCCGGCGTCGGCGTCTCCTGGCGCAGCCCCTTCGGCCTGATCAACATCGACATCGCCCAGGCGGTGGTGAAGAAGTCCTACGACGAGACGCAGGTCTTCCGGTTCGGCTTCGGCACCCGGTTCTGACCGCAGCTTGTGACCCTGATCATTTGAACCCTGGGATTGTCCTGCCGATGCCAGCCTCTCGCGTTTCGTCCGCCCTGTTCCGCTCCGCCTCGGCGACGGTGATCGCTGCCCTGGTGGGAGGGCCGGCGCTCGCCCAGCAGCAGCAGGATCCGGGCTTCTTCATCCCCGGGGGGCAGCGGCCGGCGCAGCAGCAACAGCAGCCGCAGCAGCAGCGCCCGGCCCAGCCGGCGCAGCAGCAGCGCCCGCCCCAGGCCCAGCAGGGGCGGCCGAGCACCCAGGCGCCGGCACCGCTGCCGCCCGGCCAGCAGCCGCCCGACGCCATCATCGGCATCGTCGACGTGCCCGAGATCCAGCGCGTCTCGACCGCCTTCAACCAGGTGCGGGACGAGATCGAGCGGCGCCGCCAGCGGCTCAACGACGACCTCCAGCGCGAGCAGAACAACTGGCGCGAGCAGCAGCAGCAGCTGGCGAACCAGCGCGCATCGTTGCCGCCGGACCAGCTCCGTGAGCGGGAGCGGGCGCTGCAGGACCGCATCACGGACAGCCAGCGCATCTTCCGCGAGCGCTCGCGCGCCATCGAGCAGGCGGCGCAGCAGGCGCTGCAGGAGATCGAGCAGGCGCTCGGCGGCATCATCCGGCAGGTGGCGGCGAGCCGGAAGGTGAACCTCGTGCTGCCGCGGCCGCTGGTGATCTTCAACGACCCGCCCTTCGACCTGACGGAGGAGGTGGCGCAGCAGTTCAACCGGACGCTGCGCAGCGTGACCATGCCGCCCGACGCCGCCGGCGGGGCCGAGGCTCCGGCTGCCCAGGCACCCGCCCGGCCGGCCGCGCCGGCCCCGGCGGCGCAGCAGCAGCGGCGCTGAACCAGGGGGCGGCCGTGGCGGTCGATCCGCGCTTCTTCGCCTCGACCGGCCAGCAGACGCTGGCCGACATCCTCCTCGCCGCCGGCGGGCAGAGCGCCGGCGACCCGGCGCGGCGCTTCACCGGCGTCGCCTCGCTGCAGGCGGCGGGACCGGGGGAGGTGAGCTTCCTCGACAACCGGAGGTACCTGCAGGCGCTAGCCGCCACCAAGGCGGGTGCGGTGGTGCTCGCACCCGCGCTGGCCGGGCAGGTGCCTGAGGGCACGGTCGCCATCGTCGCGGCTGCGCCCTACCTCGCCTTTGCCCGGGTGGCGGCGCTGTTCCACCCGGCGCCGGCGCCGGTGCCGGGGGTGCACCCGACCGCCGTCGTCGCCGGCGACGCGGTCGTCGGGGAGGGGTGCGAGATCGGGCCCTGCGCGGTGATCGGGGCCGGCGCGAGGATCGGCCGCGGCTGCATCATCGGCGCCCATGCGGTGGTCGGGCCGGGGGTGGAGCTCGGCGATGGCTGCCGGCTGCATCCGCAGTGCAGCATCAGCCATGCGGTCGCCGGGCGCGGGGTGGTGCTCCATCCGGGCGCGCGGATCGGGCAGGAGGGGTTCGGCTTCGCGCCGACGCCGGAGGGCGGCTTCGAGACCATGCCGCAGCTCGGCCGGGTGCTGCTGGGTGACTTCTGCGAGATCGGCGCCAATAGCTGCGTCGATCGCGGCAGCCAGGGCGATACGGTCATCGGGCCGGGCTCGCGCCTCGACAATTTGGTGCAGGTCGGGCACAACGTGCGCACTGGCCGGGGCTGCATCATCGTCGGTCTGGCCGGCATTTCCGGCTCTACCGTGCTTGGCGACTACGTACAGGTCGCGGCCCAGGCGGGCATCGCCGGCCATCTCGAGATCGGCAGCGGCGCTCGCATCGGCGGGCAGGCCGGGGTCATGAACGACGTGCCTGCGAAGACGGATGTCATCGGCAGCCCGGCCTGGCCGGTCCGGGAGTTCTGGCGCGCGATCGCCCGGCTGCGGAAGATGGGCGCCGCGCCAGGCTCAAAGGATGAGGGGAAGGCAGGCTAAGCGATGGATGCGAGCGAGGCGAGGGCGGCGGAGACCGCCGGTCCGGTGGCTGAGGAGGGGCGGGTCGAGGCCTTCGACATCGCGCAGATCATGCGCGCCATCCCGCATCGCTATCCCTTCCTGCTGGTGGACCGCATCGTCGAGGTGCGGAAGAACCATTCCTGCGTCGGCATAAAGAACGTCACCATCAACGAGAATTTCTTCCAGGGTCATTTCCCGGAGCATCCGGTGATGCCGGGCGTGCTGATCGTCGAGAGCATGGCGCAGACCGCGGCCGTGCTGGTGGTGGAGACACTCGGGCCCGCGGCGCGCGGCAAGCTGGTCTATTTCATGTCTGTCGAGGGCGCGAAATTCCGCAAGCCGGTGCATCCAGGCGACCAGCTGCGCATCCATGTCAACAAGGACCGGCAGCGCGGCAACATCTGGAAATTCGTGGCGGAGGCGAAGGTGGACGGCAAGGTGGTGGCCGAGGCGACCTATACCGCTATGATCCTGGATCGCTGAGCCCTTGGCGCAGATCCATCCCAGCGCGATCGTCGCATCCGGCGCGCAGATCGCGGATGATGTCCACATCGGCCCCTTCTGCCATGTCGGCCCGGAGGCGGTGCTGGAGGCAGGGGTCGAGCTCGTCTCGCATGTCGTCGTCGAGGGCGCGACGCGGATCGGCGCCGGCGCCCGCATCCTGCCCTTCGCCTCCATCGGCACCCCGCCGCAGGACACCAAGTACAAGGGCGAGCCGACCCGCTGCGAGCTCGGCGCGCGGACGCTGGTGCGCGAGGGCTGCACCATCCATCGCGCCTCGGTCGGCGGCGGCGGCGTCACCCGCGTCGGCGCCGGCTGCATGCTCATGGCGCAGGCGCATGTCGCGCATGACTGCATGGTGGGGGAGGGCGTGATCCTCGCCAACAACGTGATGCTCGGCGGGCATGTGCATGTCGGCGACGGCGCCTTCGTGGGCGGCGGCGCGGCCGTGCACCAGACGGTGCGGATCGGCCGGCTCGCCATGGTCTCCGGCCTCGCCGGCGTCACCAACGACATCCCGCCCTTCGGCTATGTCTTCGGCCTGCCGGCCCGGCTCGTCGGCTTCAACAAGATCGGCCTGCTGCGCCGCGGGGCGAGCCGGGACCAGCTCCGCACCCTGCGCGTCGCCAACAACCTCCTCTTCAAGGACCCCGGCGAGTTCGCGGTGAAGCTCGCCCAGGCCGAGGAGCGCTATGCGGATGAGCCGCTGGTGATGGAGATCATCGCCTTCGTCCGCGATTCCAACCGCCGCCGGCAGCTCGTCCGGCCGGGACGGATGACGGCGCCGGAACTCGGCGGCGTGGATGAGGAGAATGGGGACGGCCAGTGACGGCCAGGCGATGAGCCCCGATCAGGGCCCGCTCGGCCTCATCGCCGGCGGCGGGCAGATGCCGCTCCGGGTCATCGCCGCCGCCCAGGCCGCCGGCCGGCAGGTCTTCGCCGTTGTGGTGGAGGGCTGGGCCGATCCGGCCGATTTCCGCCACGTCCCGCATATCATCGTCCGCGTCGGGGCCGGCGGCCATGCCATCGAGCAGTTCCGGGCCCATGGCGTCCGCCAGATCGTCATGTGCGGCAGGGCGCAGCGGCCCTCCCTCATGGCCATCCGGCCGGATGTCGGCATGGCCCGCATGCTGCTGCGCGTTGGCATCGCGGCCTGGCAGGGGGATGACGGGCTGCTCAAGGCCGTGGTCCGCATCCTCGAGGAGGACGGGTTCGAGGTCGTTCCCTCCCAGGCCATCGTCCGCGACATCCTGCCCGAGCCCGGGCTGCTCGGTGCCGCGGCGCCTCAGGCGCTTGCGCGGGGGGATATCCGCCGCGGCATTGCGGTGGTGCGGGCGCTCGGGGCGGTCGATGTCGGCCAATGCGCGGTGGTGCAGCAGGGGTTGGTGCTGGGGGTCGAGGCGATCGAGGGCACCGACGCCCTGCTCGCACGTTGCGCCGGTCTCAGGCGGGAGGGCCCCGGCGGCGTGCTGGTGAAGCTGGTCAAGCCGGGGCAGGATCGCCGGGTGGACCTGCCGACCATCGGCCCGGTGACGGTCGCCGGCGCCGCCGCGGCGGGGCTGGTCGGCATTGCCATCGAGGCGCGCGGCACCATCGTCGTGGACCGGCCCGCCACGGTGGCGGCGGCCGATGCGGCCGGGCTCTTCCTGCTCGCCCTCGATCCTGATGAATTCCTCAAGGAGACGACGCCATGAGCAAATTCCTGCACACCATGATCCGGGTCGGCGACCTCGACCGAAGCGTGCGGTTCTACACCGAGCTGCTCGGGATGAAGGAGCTGCGCCGCCGCGACGTGCCGGATGGCAAGTACACCCTGGCCTTTCTCGGCTATGGCGAGGGCAATGCCGAGGGGCAGGGCGAGATCGAGCTCACCTACAACTACGGCACGGAGAAGTACGAGCAGGGCAATGCCTTCGGCCATCTCGCGGTCGGCGTGCCGGATGTGGCGGCGACCTGCGAAAAGGTGCGCACGGGCGGCGGCAAGGTGACGCGCGAGGCCGGGCCGGTGAAGTTCGGCACCACGATCATCGCCTTCGTCGAGGATCCGGACGGCTACAAGATCGAGCTGATCCAGCGCTGAGCCGCTCAGGAGCCGTTCGTCGCCCGGGCGAGCGCTTCGGCGTCGAATGGCTTCTCCAGCCGGGGCAGGGCGGCGTCGCCTTCCCCCGGCACCTCGGCATAGCCGGTCGCCAGCAGCACCGGCAGCCCGGATCGTAGCTGACGGATGGCCGTGGCGAGCTGCACGCCGGTCATCCCCGGCATCGCATAGTCGGTGATGACGAGGTCGGCGGCGCGGCCGGCGCGCAGCAGCTCCAGCGCCTGCGGGCCGGAACTGGCCTCCAGCACGACATGGCCGAGATCCTCCAGCATGGCGCGGGTGCTGGCCAGCACCAGCGGGTCGTCATCGACCAGCAGAACCGTGCGCCGGATCATGGGGCGCGGCGGTGCGGCCGGGCCTGGGCTCGGCACGGGCTCCGCCGCCGCCTCGGCCGGGGCCTGGGGCAGCCAGAGCTCCGCCTCGGTGCCGATGCCGGGGACGCTGCGGAGCAGGAACTGCCCTCCAGAGCCATGCGCCAGCCCCTGCACCATGGGCAAGCCGAGGCCCGTCCCCTTGCCGGCCGGCTTGGTCGTGAAGAAGGGCTCGGTGGCGCGGGCGAGGGTCGCCTCGTTCATCCCCTCGCCGGTATCGGCGATGGAGAGGACGGTATAGGCGCCGGGCGGCAAGGTCTCCGGCTCGGGCTCCGCCACCCGGCCGCTGATGGTGATGGTGCCGCCGCCCGGCATCGCGTCCCGCGCATTGACCACGAGGTTGAGCAGGGCGAGCTCCAGCTGGTTGGGGTCCACCTGCACCGGCGGCAGGTCGGCCGGCAGGCGGAGATGGAGCTGAATGGCGGCGCTCAGCGAGTTGCGCAGCAGGTCGGCCATGCCGCGGACCAGCCGGGGCAGCTCCACCCGCTCCGGCTGGCTCGGCTGGCGGCGGCCGAAGGCGAGCAGGCGCCGCGTCAGCCCGGCGCCGCGCTCCGCCCCGGCGAGCGCATTGTCGAGCAGCTGGCGGGCCTTGGAATCCTCCTCCGGCAGGCGCTTCCGCAGCAGCTTCAGGCTGCCGAGCACCGCCATCAGCAGGTTGTTGAAGTCATGCGCGATGCCGCCGGTGAGGTGGCCGACCGCCTCCATCTTCTGGGCCTGGACGAGGCTGGCCTCGGTCGCGCGATGCTCCGCGATCTCGACGGCGAGGCGGGCCTGGAGCGCGGTGAGGTCGAGCTGGAGGCGGATCATCGCATCGAATTGCCGGCTCGACCGCCGCGCCGAGATGCTGAGGGCGAGCACGAAGCCTAGCAGCAGCAGCGCCTCGACCAGGTTGCGCGGGCCGCCCTCGCTGGCGACGCGCAGGGCGGGGGGCAGGCCGGCCGGGAGCAGGAAGGCGAGCACCGCCGGGTAGAAGGGGTAGAGCACCGCCGCGGCCCCAGCGCACATGCCGCCGATGATGAACAGCCAGAAGAGCTGGTAGCTCTCCGTCGCCGGCATCAGCCAGAGCGCGCCGAGGCCCCAGCCGAAGCCCGAGGCCATGCTGCCAGCCAGCGCCACCCGGGCCCAGCGCGGGTCCTCCGGCCGAGGGCTCTGCCAATAGCGACGCCAGGTGAGGGCGCGGAGCGCAGTCAGGCCAAATATGACGGCGA
Organism: uncultured Craurococcus sp.; assembly: GCA_902805545.1. Lineage (GTDB taxonomy): Bacteria > Pseudomonadota > Alphaproteobacteria > Acetobacterales > Acetobacteraceae > Belnapia. The sequence continues at coordinate 17,637 of CADCTD010000019.1, forward strand.
ACCAGCCGAGTGCCACCCGCTGGCCAAGATCGAACACCAGCAGGGCCGTGGCGATGGCCGCATTGGCCAGGCTGGTCGCCAGGACGATCGGGAGCTGGGCGAAATGCGCCTTGACCCGCTCGGTCTGGAGATCGGGCGCGCCGGCCATCAGCCCGTATCGCCGCTCGAGGGACGCATCCTGCCGCTTCCTGTTGCGGTGTCACATTAACCAGTGTGGAGCCGCATGGCGAGGCCGCGCCCCTATCCGTGATCCGGGGCCTGCCTTGCCGCTGCCCCGGCCGGCCCCTACACCCCGGGCCGAGACAAGGGGGACCCGCTCTGCCGATGCCCGCTGATCCTTTCGGCCTCCTCCGCGACCTGGCGGAGATGCCCGAGCGCGGCTTCCGCACCCTGATCGGCCAGCCGCGCATCCGGCTCGCGGTCACCGGCCTCACGCGCGCGGGCAAGACGGTCTTCCTCACCGCCATGGTCGCCAACCTGCTGGCGGCCGGGCGGGGGCGGCGGACGCTGCCGCTGCTGGAGCAGGCTGCGGGGGGGCGGCTGCGCGGGGTGCGGCTGGTGCCCTCGGCGAGCGAGGCGCTGCCGCGCTTCGATGTGGAGTCGCATCTGGCGGCGCTCGCCGCCGATCCGCCGGCCTGGCCGGGGCGGACGGATGACCTCTCGACGCTGGAGCTGACCCTCGACCTGGAGCGCGGCAGCAGCCTCGGCAGCCTGCTCGGCGGGCTGATCGGGCGGCGGACGGTGACGCTGGAGCTGCTCGACTACCCGGGCGAATGGCTCCTCGACCTGCCGATGCTCGACCAGTCCTATGCTGCCTGGTCGGCCGAGGCGCTGCGGCGCCTGCGCCGGGCGGAAGGGGCGGCCGCGGCGCGGGAGTTCCTCGGCTGGGTGGAGGCACTGCCGGCCCAGGCCCCGGCGGATGAGGCGCTGGCGCGGCGCGGCCATGCGCTCTACCGCGATGCGCTGCGCGAATGCCGGGACCGGCTCGGCTTCCGCTTCCTGCAGCCGGGGCGGGTCCTCAATCCCGGGCCGCGGGGGGAGACGCCGCTGCTCTGGTTCTTCCCGCTGCCGCGTCCGCGGGGCGGCGGCCTGTCCGGGTTGCTGGCGGAGCGCCATGGCGCCTATGTCGCGGCGCAGCGGTCGGAATTCTTCGAGCCCTTCTTCCGCCGCTTCGACCGGCAGGCGGTGCTGGTCGATGTGCTGGGCTCGCTGCATGCCGGGCAGGCGGCCTTCGAGGATACGGCGGAGGCGCTCTCGGCCATCGCCGGCGCGCTGCGGCATGGCAGTGGCTGGCTGGACTGGCTGACCGGCGCCGGCATCAGCCGCATCGCCTTCGCCGCGACCAAGGCCGACCATGTGCCGGCGCGGCAGCGCGATGCGCTGGCGGCGCTGCTCGGCCATCTGGTCGCCGGGCCGCAGGGCCTGGCGAGCGAGGCGGGCGTGCCGACCAGCGTCCACGCCCTCGCCTCGCTCCGCTGCACGGAGGATGACGTGGCGGTGCTGGATGGCCGCCCGGTCGCCGCCGTGCGCGGGCTGCTGCTGGAGAACGGGCGGAGCGCCAAGGTCTATCCGGGCGAGATCCCGCTCCGGCCGCCGGAGCCGGGCTTCTGGGAGCATGGCTTCTTCGAGATGCCGGAATTCCAGCCGCCGCGGCTGGACGCGGCGGGCGGCTCCGGCGTTCCGCATCTCGGGCTGGATGCGCTGCTGGCGGCGCTGATCGGAGACCTGCTGTGAGCGATGCGCCGAGAGGTCCGCGGGTGATCCTGGAGGAGCCGGCGCCCCGCCTCGACTTCCAATGGGAGCAGGCGGTGGTGCCGGTGGCGGCGCCCGTGCCGCGGTCGCGCTGGTCCGGGCTCGGCCGGGCGGCGGCGGGGGCGGCGGTGCTCGGCCTTGGCCTGGCGGCGCTGGATGCAGCGAATTTCGTGGTCGACCAATTCGCCCGCGGGCCGGTTCAGGGCTGGGCGACGCTCGGCGTGGTGGGGCTCGGCTTCGGCCTGCTGGCAGGCGGCGCCTTGCGGGAGCTGCGGAGCCTCGCCGCGCTGCGGGCAGTGGACCGGGCGCGGGCGGCCTTCGCCCGGCAGGACCTGGAGGCTGCGCGTGCCGAGGCGCTGCGCTGGGCCGGCGGCGTCGCCGAGGCGGCGAGCCTGCAGCCGGCGCTGCGCCGGGCCGGCAGCACGGAGGAGCTGCGCGCCCTGCTCGAAGGCGGTCCCTTGCGGCTGCTGGATGCGGAGGCGGCCGGGCTCGGCCGGGTGGCGGCCGTGCAGGCCTTCTCGATCACCGCGGTCAGCCCCTCGCCGGGGCTGGATGCGCTGGTCTTCGCCTGGCGCGGGGTGCGGCTGGTGCGGCAGGTGGCGGCGCTGCACGGGCTGCGGCCGGGCCTCGCGGGAACCGTCGCGCTTCTGCGGCGGACGCTGTTCGATGCCGCGACGGTCGCGGCGACGGATGTGGCGGTGGATGCGGCGGCGCGGGCGCTGCTCTCCAACAAGCTGCTGGAGCAATTCGCCGGCGAGGCAGCGGCCGGCGCGGTGGCGGCGCGGCGGATGCTGCGGCTGGCCCGCGTCGCGGCGGAAGCCTGCCGCATCGTCCCGCCGGCCCGGTGATCAGCCCTCGACCGAGAGCAGCTTGTCCCGCAGGGCGATGACGCGCTGCTTCAGGTCGTGAACCGCCTTCATGTCGCCGCCGAAAACCTGCTCCACCCAGTCCGGATGCAGCTCGCAGGCCTTGTCATGCAGGGCACGGCCCTGATCGGTGAGGCGGATGCGCACCTGCCGCTCGTCCTTGGCATCCCGCTCGCGCTGGATGTAGCCGAGCGCCTCGAGGCGCTTGAGCAGCGGCGTCAGCGTGCTGGACTCAAGGAAGAGCTTTTCGCCGATGGCGCTGACGGTGCGGTTGTCCTCCTTCCACAGCACGATCATGACCAGGTACTGCGGGTAGGTCAGGCCGATCTTCTCGAGCATCGGCTTGTTCGCGCGCCCGATCGCCTGCGCCGTCGAGTGCAGGGCGAAGCAGAGGAACTCGTTCAGGTCCAGGCTCGGGCTCGTCGATGGCGATTCGCTCATGGCTTATCCCCAGGTGATGGGGCCTCCCTGACATCTGCAAATAACTATCGCGCGACTTAATCGTGCATGAAAGACTTGCATGGCGGTCATGCGGTCATGTCTGTCGTGCGCGACCTAATCGCCCGCTATACAGCCCTCCAACACGGCGCCGATTGGCGGTGCCTCAGGAGATAGAACCATGTTCCGCAACGCACTGATCGCCTCTGTGGTGCTCTTCGGCGCAGCCGGTGCCGCGCTTGCCCAGGATAACGGCCCCCGCCTGATCGGCGGCGGCGGCGACGGCGGCCCCCGGGTGGAGTATGCCGAGCCGAGCCAGAACATCGTCGGCGGCGGCTATGCCCGCATCACCGGCGAGGCCGGCAACCGCAGCGTCGCCGCTGTCGGCCCGACCACCGGCCAGGCTCCGACCGGCTATATCGCCCGGTTCGTCGGCGGTGGCCGCGAGCAGGCGCTGTCCTATGTCCCGGTGCCGAATGGCAGCCCGACCATGGCCGCCCAGCCCTCGGACCGCATCGGCGGCTGACCGAGCCTCGCTCCCGCGGCGCCTCCGGGCGCCGCGGGGTCTCTCATCCTTCCAGCCGTACATTGGCGATGCGGGCCACCTCGCGCCATTGCGCGATCTCCCGCCGCACGAAGGCCGCGAATTCCTCCGGTGTGCCCGGTGCCGCCGAGCCGCCCAGCTCGATGAAACGCGCCTGCATCGCCGGCTGGCGCAGGATTGCGACGAGATCGGCGTTGATCTTCTGCACGACTTCCGCCGGTGTCCCCGCCGGGGCGCAGAGCCCGGTCCAGCCATAGGCGCCATAGCCCGGCGCCACCGTCTCGGCGATGGTCGGCACCGCCGGCAGCTGCGGCGCCCGCTCCGGCGTCGTGACGGCGATGGGGATGACCTTGCCGGCCTGGATATGCGGCAGGGCCGAGGCGACGCTGTCGAACATCAGCCTGACATTGCCGGAGAGCAGGTCGGCCATGGCCGGGCCGCTGCCGCGGTAATGCACCATGTTGACCCGGATGCCGGTGCGGTGGACGAAGAGCTCGGCCGACATGTGCTGGCTCGTCGCCGGCCCCGCCGTCGCCAGGTCGATCGTCCCGGGCGTTGCCTTGGCCGCCGCCACGATCTCCGCCGGCGTCCGCATGCCGAGCGAGGGATGCGCCACGATCAGCAGCGGCAGCACCACGACATTGCTGATGAAGGCGAAGTCCCGCTCGGCATCATAGGGGATGCGCGGCAGCACGGAGGGATTGACGCCGAGCGTCCCCGAGGTCCCTGCCGTCAGCGTGTAGCCATCCGGCGCCGCCCGGGCGCCCGCCTCGAGCGCCGGCGCCCCGGCCCCGCCGCCGCGGTTCTCGACGATGACGCGCTGCGGCCAGCGGCGCGACAGCTCCTCGGCATAGAGGCGCGTGAAGATGTCCGCCGCCTGGCCGGGCGGGAAGGGGACGATGATGCGCACCGGCTTCTCCGGCCAGGCCGGCTGCGCGCGGGCCAGGCCGGGCAGCAGGGCGGCGGCCGCCAGCAGGCTGCGGCGCGAGGCGTGAGGCATGATTGTCCCTCCCAGGATCTTTGCCGCAGGATGGCGCCAAAGCTGCGGGAAGGGGAAGCGCATGGCCGCCAATTCGGTACGGATCGCGGTGCTGCCGGGCGACGGCATCGGGACGGAGGTGACCGAGGCGACGCTCGAGGTGCTGGAGCCGCTCGCGCGCCGCCACGGCATCGGCCTCTCGACCGAGACGCTGCCGGCCGGCGCCTTCCACTACCAGGCGACCGGCGAGGCCTTCCCCGAGTCCAGCTTCCGCGCCGCCGAGGCGGCCGATGCCATCCTGCTCGGCGCGATGGGCTGGCCCGGCATCCGCCAGGCGGACGGGACGGAGATCGCGCCGCAGCTCGACCTTCGCTTCCGCCTTGGCCTCTATGCGGGGGTGCGCCCGGTCCGGGCCATTCCCGGCGTGCCGGTGGCGCTGGCCGATCCGCGCGCGCAGCGGATCGACTTCGTCCTGGTGCGGGAGAGCACGGAGGGGCTGTTCCATTCCCGCGGCATTGGGCTGGTGACGGAGGACCTGGCGGAGGAGACGCTCCGCATCACCCGCGCGACGACGGAGAAGCTCTCCCGCTTCAGCTTCCGCCTCGCCGAACGCCGGGCGGCGCGGCTCGGGCGGGCGGGGCGGGTGACGCTCGTCGACAAGGCGAATGTCTTCCGCGCCTTCGCCTTCATGCGCGCGGTCTTCGACGGCGTGGCGGCCGAATTTCCCGCGGTGGAGAGCGGCCACCACTATGTCGATGCCATGGCGCTCGACCTGGTGCGGCGGCCCTGGGCCTTCGACGTGCTGCCGACCGAGAACATGTTCGGCGACATCCTCTCCGACCTCGCCGCCGGGCTGGTGGGCGGGATGGGCTTCTCGCCCTCGGCCGATATCGGCGACGAGCACGCCGTCTTCCAGCCGGCGCATGGCACGGCGCCCGACATCGCCGGGCAAGGCATCGCCAATCCGGCGGCGATGCTGCTCTCGGCGGCGATGATGCTCGACTGGCTCGCCAGCCGCGGCGCCGGCCAGGGCTTCGCCGATGCGGGTGCCGAGCTGGAGGGCGCGGTGGATGCCGCCTTCGCCGCCGGGCTGCGCACGGCTGATATCGGCGGGGGCGACGGCACGGCGGCGGTGGTGCGGGCAGTCACGGAGCGGCTCGGCCGATGATCTCCCGCCGCGCCCTG
>CADCTD010000020.1 GCA_902805545.1 uncultured Craurococcus sp.
CCGGCGAGCAAGGCCAAGTCTTTGAATTGCTTGGCACCGCCCCCATAGCGGTTGACGAGGTGGTGCGGCGCTGCCACCTCTCGCCCTCCGCGGTCCAGACGATCCTTCTCGATTTCGAACTGGCCGGGCGGGTAGAGATGCTCCCGGGCAACCGGGTGGCGCTCACCGGCCAGGCCTGACGGAAGGGCGCCGGGACCGGAACTTATGCACCTGGCCGCGAAGGCCAGGGGGACTGGAGTCCATGACGGACGTCGTCGTTGTCGAATCGCCCGCCAAGGCCAAGACGATCAACAAGTATCTCGGCGGGGACTACAAGGTCCTGGCCAGCTTCGGCCATGTGCGCGACTTGCCCCCGAAGGACGGCTCCGTCCGTCCGGAGGAGGACTTCGCCATGGACTGGGAGTCGGAGGACCGCGGCGAGCGCCAGGTCAACGAGATCGCCCGGGCGCTGAAGGGCGCCCGCCGCCTCTTCCTCGCCACCGACCCGGACCGCGAGGGCGAGGCGATCTCCTGGCACGTGAAGGACATGCTGGCGCGCAAGGGCGTGCTGAAGGGCGTCGAGGTCCGGCGGATCACCTTCAACGAGATCACCAAGCGCGCCATCCAGTACGCCATCGCCCATCCGCGCGACCTCGACACCCCGCTGATCGACGCCTACCTGGCCCGCCGCGCGCTCGACTACCTGGTCGGCTTCACCCTCTCGCCGGTGCTCTGGCGCAAGCTGCCGGGCAGCCGCTCGGCCGGCCGCGTGCAGTCGGTAGCACTTCGCCTCATCTGCGAGCGCGAGGCGGAGATCGAGGCCTTCCGGGCCCGCGAGTACTGGACGGTCGAAGGCCGCTTCGCCACGCCGCAGGGCGCGCCCTTCACCGCGCGCCTCACCCATCTCGACGGCAAGAAGCTCGACCAGTTCGACCTGCCGGACGAGGCCAGCGCCATGCGCGCCAAGGCCGCCGTCGAGGCCGGGACCTTCTCCGTCGTCTCGGTCGAGAAGCGCCGCGTCCGCCGCAACCCGCCCGCCCCCTTCACCACCTCGACGCTCCAGCAGGAGGCCAGCCGCAAGCTCGGCATGGGCGCGCAGCAGACCATGCGCACCGCCCAGCAGCTCTACGAGGGCGTCGACATCCAGGGCGAGACGGTCGGCCTCATCACCTATATGCGGACCGATGGCGTGCAGATGGCCCGCGAGGCGATCGCCGCCATCCGCGACCATGTGAAGGGCGACTTCGGCCCGGACTACCTGCCCTCCGCCCCGCGCGAGTACTCCTCGAAGGCGAAGAACGCCCAGGAAGCGCATGAGGCGATCCGCCCGACCGATGTGGGCAACACGCCGGACAGGGTCGCCCGCTTCCTCGATGACCGGCAGCGCAAGCTCTACGAGCTGATCTGGAAGCGCGCCGTCGCCTCGCAGATGCAGTCGGCCGAGCTCGACCAGACCACGGTCGAGATCGCCGACGCGAACCGCAGGACGGTGCTGCGCGCGACGGGCTCCGTCATCGCCTTCGACGGCTTCCTCAAGCTCTACCGCGAGGACGAGGACGACCGCGCCGCCGATGCCCGGGCCGGGCTGGTGACGGGTGCTCAGGAGGACGAGGAGAGCCGCACCCTGCCCCCGATGCGGGAGCGCGACCCGCTGAAGCGCGGCGAGGTCGCGGCGCTGCAGCACTTCACCCAGCCGCCGCCGCGCTACTCGGAGGCGACGCTGGTCAAGAAGCTGGAGGAGCTCGGCATCGGCCGGCCCTCCACCTACGCCTCCATCCTGCAGACGCTGCAGGACCGGGACTATGTGAAGCTCGACAAGCGCCGCTTCATCCCGGAGGACCGCGGCCGGCTCGTCACCACCTTCCTCGTCCACTTCTTCGAGCGCTATGTCGATACCGGCTTCACCGCCGGGCTCGAGGAGCAGCTCGACGACATCTCTGGCGGCAAGATCGACTGGCGCGCCGTCATGCGCGCCTTCTGGGATGATTTCCGCAAGGCGGTCGATGCCACCAAGGACCTCAAGATCAGCGACGTCATCGACACGCTGGACGAGGAGCTCGGCCCCCACTTCTTCCCCGAGCGCGGCGACGGCACCGACCCGCGCGTCTGCCCGGCCTGCTCCGGTGGGCGCCTCGGCCTGCGGCTCGGCCGCACCGGCGCCTTCATCGGCTGCTCCAACTACCCGGAATGCCGCTACACCCGCCCGCTGATCGCCCCGGGCGCCGAGGGCGAGGGCGCGTCCGGCCTGACCGAAGGCCCCCGCGAGCTCGGGAGCGATCCGGCCACCGGCGAGCAGGTGACGGTCCGCCGCGGCCCCTATGGCGTCTATGTCCAGCTCGGCGAGGGTGGGACGGATGCCAAGGGCAAGCCGACCAAGCCCCGCCGCGCCAGCCTGACGCGCGACATGGACCCGGACACGCTCGACCTCGACCGGGCGCTGGCGCTGCTCTCCCTGCCGCGCGTCGTCGGGCGGGACCCGGAGAGCGGCGAGGAAATCCAGGCCGGGCTCGGCCGCTTCGGCCCCTATATCAAGGTCGGCTCCATCTTCCAGTCGCTGGAGCCGGGGGATGACGTGCTCGCCCTCGGCATGAACCGGGCGATGGAGCTGCTGGCCAAGGCCCGCGCCAAGGTCCGCCTCGTCGGCACGCACCCGAAGGACGGCGCCCCGGTCGAGATCCGCAAGGGACGCTTCGGCCCCTATGCCCAGCACGGCAAGGTGGTCGCCAACCTGCCGCGCAACCTCGCCATGGAGGATGCGACGCTCGAGCAGACCGTCGCCCTGCTGGCCGAGAAGGGCAAGGAGCTGAAGCCGCTGGCGAAGGGCGGCAAGGGCAAGGCGAAGGCGGCGAAGCCCGCTGCCAAGGCCAATGGCGCCAAGGCGGACGGCGCCGAGCCGGCGCCGGCCAGGCCCGCCCCGCGCAAGTCTGCCGCCGCCAAGCCCGCGGCGCGGAAGCCGGCCGCCGCGGCGGCGAAGAAGCCTGCCGCCAAGGCCAAGCCTGCCGCCCGCAAGGCTCCGCCCCGGAAGCCGGCCGCCAAGGCCTGATGGTGGAGCGCCCCCTCCCCTCCAAGGAGGAGTTGCGCCGCTTCATCGAGGCCGCGCCGGGCAAGGTCGGCAAGAGCGAGATCAGCCGGCATTTCGGCCTGACCTCCGACCAGCGCCCGGCGCTCCGCGCCCTGCTGCGGGAGGTGGTGGCGGAGGGCGGCGTGATGCCGGCCGGCCGCCGCGGCCTCGCCGCGCCGGGCAGGCTTCCGGAGATGGCCGTGGTCGAGGTCTTCGGCACCGACCCGGATGGCGACCCGCTCGCCCGGCCGCTCGGCTGGAAGGCCGAGCAGGGCGAGATGCCGCTCGTCTACATGCGCCCCGAGCGCGCGGGCCAGCCGGCCCTGGCGCCGGGCGAGCGGGTGCTCGCGCGGCTCAAGCCCGCCGGCCGCGGCCGCTACGACGGCAGCACGGTGAAGCGCATCGGCAGCGCCCCGGCCCGTCTCCTCGGCCTCTTCGAGGATGGGCGGATCAAGCCGGTCGACCGCCGCCACCGCGCGGAATGGGAGGTGCCGGCTGGCGAGGCCGGCGGCGCCGAGCCCGGCGAGCTGGTCCTCGCCGAGCCCCTCCCCGGGCGCCCGATGGGACTCCGCCCGGCGCGCATCATCGAGCGGCTCGGGCGGATGGGCGAGCCGCGCTCGGTCTCGCTGCTCTGCATCCATGTCCACGGCATCCCGCATGCGCTGCCCGACGCGGCGCTGGCCGAGGCCGCGGCGGCGCGGGCCGTCCAGCCCGAGGGGCGGGAGGACCTGCGCGCCATCCCCCTCGTCACCATCGACGGCGAGGATGCGCGGGACTTCGACGACGCGGTCTGGGCCGAGCCCGCCGCGGGCGGCTGGCGCCTGCTCGTCGCCATCGCCGATGTGGCGCATTACGTCCGCCCCGGCAGCGCGCTCGACCGCGAGGCCTGGCTGCGCGGCAACAGCGTCTACTTCCCCGACCGCGTCGTGCCGATGCTGCCGGAGGCGCTCTCCAATGGCTGGTGCAGCCTGAAGCCGGGCGAGGATCGCGGCTGCCTCTTCGCCGAGATCACCGTCGACGCCGCCGGCACCAAGACCGGGCACCGCTTCGGCCGGGGAATCATGCGCAGCGCCGCGCGCCTCACCTATGAGGGCTTCGAGGTCGGCGAGGACCCGGCCGGCACCCGCGACGCCCTGCTCGGCGCCCATGCCGCGCTCCGGGCCGCCCGCGACCGCCGCGGGACGCTCGACCTCGACCTGCCGGAGCGGCGCGTGCGGCTGGACGACGCCGGCCAGGTCCTCGCCGTCGAGCCGCGCCCCCGGCTCGCCGCGCACCGGCTGATCGAGGAATTCATGATCGCCGCCAATGTCGCGGCGGCGGAGGAGCTGGAGCGGCTCGGCCAGCCCTGCCTCTACCGCATCCACGACCGGCCCTCGGACGAGAAGCTCGAGGGGCTGCGGACCTTCCTCTCGACCTTCGACATCGCCCTGCCGCCCGGCGACCGCGTCCGCCCGGCCGATCTCGCCCAGGTGCTGGAGCGGGTCCGCGGCACGCCGGAGGAGCGGTTGGTCAACGAGACGCTGCTGCGCGGCCAGTCCCAGGCCGCCTATGCGCCGGACAATATCGGCCATTTCGGCCTCGCCCTGCCGCGCTACGCGCATTTCACCAGCCCGATCCGGCGCTATGCCGACCTCGCCGTCCATCGCGCGCTCATCCGCGGCCTCCGCCTCGGCCCGGACGGGCTGACCGAGGAGGAGGCCAGCCGCCTCCCCGAAACCGGCGAGCACGTCACCGCCACCGAGCGCCGCGCCGCCGCCGCCGAGCGCGACGCGGTGGAGCGCTATCTTGCGGCTTATATGGCACATCGTATCGGGGACGTGTTTCCCGCAGCCATTTCCGGGGTGACACGCTTCGGCCTGTTCGTCACCCTGGAGGCGACTGGCGCGGCGGGAATTGTTCCTCTCGCGTCCCTGCCGGACGATCGATGGTTGCAGGATTTTCCGCGGCACGCCTTGGCGGGCCAGAGGACCGGGCTGCGCTTTGCCCTGGGGCAGGCGGTCGAGGTTCGTCTGGCCGAGGCCGTGCCGCGCACCGGCGGCCTCGTCTTCCACCTGATGCAAGGCCTGCCCCCCAAGCCCCGCGGCGCGCGGCGGCGCTGATCCTGCTGCTCGTCGCCGCGCTGGTCGGGCGGGGCGCGGCGGCGCAGGAGGGCTTCCCGCGGGAGCCGGTGCAGGCGGTGCTCTCGGCCGCCCTCGGCGCGGTGCTGGAGCGGCACCTGGAGACCGCGGCGCCGGCCGATCTCGGCCTGTGGACCCTCAGGGGGCTCGAGGTGCTCGACGCCCAGCTCAAGGCCGAGATGCGCTCCGGCACGCTGCTGCTCAATGCCGGCGACCGGCTGCTGGCCGCCCGTCCCCTTCCCCCGCCCCTGCCCAACGCGCCGCCGGATGCCGCGGCGCCCGGCCTCGCCCTCGGCCTCGCCGCGCTGTTCGAGGCGGCCTGGCTCCACTCGGCCCAGCTGCGCAGGGCCGGGCCGGAGCGGATGCTGCGCAGCGGCTTCGAGGAGCTGTTCAACCATCTCGACCCCTACAGCCGCTACCTGACGCCGGAGGAGGCGGAGGCGGCGCGCGGCCGGCGGGTCGGCCAGGTCGGGCTCGGCCTCCGGCTCGCCGCGGGGCGCGGGCGGGAGGTGGTGCTGGCGACCATCCTGCCCGGCGGGCCGGCCGCCGCCGCGGGTCTCCGGCCGAGCGACCGGGTGCTGGCGATCGACGGCGCGCCGGTCACGGCCGAGGACCTGGTCGGCGCCGCCGCCCTGCTCGAGGGCCCGGCGGGGACCGAGGTCGTGCTCCGCCTGCAGCGCGGCGGCCGGCGCTTCACCGCCCGGCTGCTCCGCAGCCTGCTGCCGCCGGAGACCGTCCATGCCGAGCGGCGGGACGACATCCTCTGGATCCGCCTGGACAATTTCTCCAGCGCCACGGATCGCCATGTGCTGGAGGCGCTGGCCGAGGGCTTTCCCCCCGATGGCGCCCGCGCCGCACGGCCGCGCGGCGTCGTGCTCGACCTGCGCGGCAATCGCGGCGGGCTGCTCGGCCAAGCGGTGGCGGTGGCGGGCGCCTTCCTGTCCACCGGCCTCCCCGGCGGGGTGGTGACGCAGACGGCGGGGCGGCACCCCGACGCAGCGCGCGTCTACCGGGCAACGCTCGGCGACCGCACGGGCGGCGCGCCGGTCGTCGTGCTGGTCGATGGCCGCACCGCCTCGGCGGCGGAGATCGTCGCGGCGGCGCTGGCCGACCAGGGGCGGGCCGTGGTCGTCGGCAGCGCCACGACGGGCAAGGGGCTGGTGCAGCTCGTCGTCCCGCTGCCGAATGGCGGGGAGCTGCTGGTCACCTGGTCGCGGGTGCTGGCGCCGCGGGGCTGGCCGATCCAGGGGCTCGGCGTGCTGCCGGCGCTCTGCACCAGCCTCGGCGAGGAAGCGACGGCCGCCGGCCTCGCCCGGCTGCGGCAGGAGGACCCGCCCATGGCCGCAGCCCTCGCGCGGGAGCGGGCGGCGCGGGCCCCGGTGCCGGCGAGCGAGATCGCCGCGCTGCGCGAGACCTGCCCGCCGGCCGAAGGCAAGCCGACGGATGCCGCCATCGCCCGGATCCTGCTGACCGAGCCCTCGACCTATGAGGCGGCGCTGCCGCGCTGACCGGATTCGATTCTGGCATCGATTGCGAACGGATTACGGACCCGCTGGCTCGTGAGCCGCGACCACGGGTCGAGCGTCCCGGTCCGACCTGCTGTTCGCCCGCGTGAGTCACGCCTCCGATCGTCCCAACCTCGGGCGATCACGCTCGAGGCATTCCGCCATGCGACCATGCCGCATCCTCCGTCCCGCCCCTGCCCCCAGGGCCCAAGCGCGCGCAGGTCGAGGCCGGCTGGGTGCCGGCCGAACCCGCCGATGCCGCGCTGGAAGCCGCGGCCCGCTGCGCCGGCCGCGCCTACGCCCAGGGCGGCGCCGCCCGGGGTCTGGCGCCGCAGTTTCTGCCCGCGCGAGGGGAAACCCGTGCGTTCCCGCCCCGTTCCAGGCCGCGTTGCCAAGCCGCGACACCACCCGATATCTTGCACCGCACCATCCGGCCGCGTCGTTCTGGCACGGTCGCAGCATCCGAGGATACAGGCGACATGAGCAGCACGGCATCCGGGGCGGCCAAGCCGACCGTTACCGTCACCTTGGACGGGACCAACCGCAGCGCCACGCTGCCGCTGCTCGCCGGCACGCTCGGCCCGGCGGTGGCCGACATCCGCAAGCTCTACGGCGATCTCGGCATCTTCACCTTCGACCCCGGCTATGGCGCGACGGCCTCCTGCGAGAGCCGGATCACTTATATCGACGGCGATGCCGGGGTGCTGCTCTATCGTGGCTACCCGATCGAGCAGTTGGCGGAGCATTCCGACTTCACCGAGGTCGCCTACCTCCTGCTCGAGGGCGAGTTGCCGACCGCGAGCCAGCTCGCCGATTTCCGCAAGAACGTCACCTACCACACCATGCTGCACGAGCAGCTGCGGCGTTTTTTCGACGGCTTCCGCCGCGATGCGCACCCGATGGCGATCCTCTGCGGCGTGGTCGGCGCGCTGGCGGCCTTCTACCACGACAACCTCGACATCAACGATGCGCGGCAGCGCGAGATCGCCGCCTTCCGCCTGATCGCCAAGGTGCCGACCATCGCGGCCTGGGCCTACAAGTACTCGATCGGCCAGCCCTTCATGTATCCGCGCAACGACCTCGGCTATGCGGAGAATTTCCTCTACATGCTGAACGCCGTCCCGGCGGAGCCCTATGTCAGCAACCCGGTCCTCTCGCGCGCCATGGACCGCATCCTCGTGCTGCACGCGGATCACGAGCAGAATGCCTCGACCAGCACGGTGCGCCTCGCCGGCTCGACCGGCGCCAACCCCTTCGCCTGCGTCGCCGCCGGCATCGCCGCGCTCTGGGGCCCGGCGCATGGCGGCGCCAACGAGGCGGTGCTGAAGATGCTCGCCGAGATCGGCAAGCCGGAGAACATCCCCGAGTTCATCCGGCAGGTGAAGGACAAGAACGCCCACACCAAGCTCATGGGCTTCGGCCACCGGGTCTACAAGAACTTCGACCCGCGCGCGAAGATCATGAAGGAGACCTGCCACGAGGTTCTCGCCGAGCTTGGCATCAAGGACGAGCCGCTGCTCGACATGGCGATGGAGATGGAGCGGATCGCCCTCGAGGACGACTACTTCGTCTCCCGCAAGCTCTACCCGAATGTCGACTTTTATTCGGGCATCATCCTGAAGGCGATGGGCATCCCGACGCATATGTTCACCGTGCTCTTCGCCGTCGCCCGGACGGTGGGCTGGGTGAGCCAGTGGAAGGAGCTGATCGAGGATCCGGCGCAGCGCATCGGTCGGCCTCGGCAGATCTACCTCGGCGCCGGGACGCGCGACTACACGCCGGTCAGCCGCCGCGACTGACCGGTCGAGTCCGCGCCGTCGATGAGCCGGCCGGGGTCAGCCCCGGCCGGCTTTTTTGTGACAGCGGTTTGGGGCGTCTCAGGCCGGGAGCAAGTTTCGCATAGCAAGACATCGCTTCCGTTACATCGAATACAAGTATTCACAGGACTCTATTGAAGTTTCTGCAAGTAATATCGCATGTCCGGCTAAGAGCGTGATATGTCGACCCCAAGAACACAACATGCACGCGGCCGATTATTCGTTGCGTTTACGACCCATTTCACTATCTTGTGAATGTCTGGTTGCAGAAATGGCTCGGGACACATTCGATGAGCGAAACCTTGAGGTCCGCACCACCCCACTCCCTCGATCGCCAAGTGCGTACGCAACTGAAGAAATGGCCGCAACGCCCGCCGGGGGTCGTCCCCAGCCCGAAGCAGCCGGGCACTTGGCTGCGCGGGCGCCCCGGCGACGTGGCGGCGACCAACCAGCCCTACCTCAAGCTCCCCGGCTCCAACCGGCTGCGGACATTGCCCGACGGGCTCTGGCTCCACTTTTCGACGGACTCGGCCGACCCTTACGTCGACATCCTCTGCATCGAGGCCTGCTCCTCGTTGCAGAACCTGCTCGACAAGCGCTCCCGCTTCGCGCCGACCACCTCATCGCTCATGGCCTATTGCCCGCTCGACTGGCTGCTCGGCCCGGCGCAGCCGCATGATGCGACGCCACGCTGGCGCCTCGTCCGCATGCTGAAGGCGGAGCCGGCGCAGCCGCTGATCCTGCCGGTGCGCGACGTGCGCGTCGTCTTCGGCCTGAAGTCCCGGCACTACGAAGGCTTCGCCCGCAACCAGGTGGCGCAGCCGCATGAGTTCTACTGCCCGATGGAGGCGCTGACCGCCGAGGGCGGCCACGAGAACCCCGACATGCGCGCGCTGATCGCCCGGGCCAGCGCGACGGCCAACTTCATGCGCCTGCCCTGATCGGGCATGCTGCGGGGATGAGCAGAATCCTCGGCGTCCTCGGCGGCATGGGCCCGCTGGCCAGCGCGCAGTTCATGCTGCGCCTCACTCTCCTCACGCCGGCCGAGCGCGACCAGGAGCACGTCCCGGCCGTGCTCTGGTCCGACCCGCGCGTGCCGGACCGCACGGCGGCGCGCCTCGGCGGCGGGGAGGACCCGCTGCCCGCCCTGCTGCGCGGCATCCGCGGGCTGGAGGCAGCGGGCTGCGGCGCCATCGCCATCCCCTGCAACACCGCCCATGGCTGGCATGCGGCGATGCAGGCGGCAACCGACCTGCCCATCCTCCACATCGTCGAGGCGACGGCGGCGGAGCTGGTGCGGCTCGGCGTGACGCAGGGGCCGATCGGGGTGATGGGAACGGCGGCGACGCTCGAGATGCGGCTCTACCAGCAGGGGCTGGAGCGGCGTGGCTGGCCCTGCCTGATGCCGGATGCGGCGGAGATGGCGGAGCGGGTCACGCCCGGTATCGCGCTGGTGAAGGCGAACCGCGTCGCGGAGGCCTATGCGCCGCTGGCCGAGGTGGCCCGCAGCCTGATGGCGCGCGGGGCGAAGGCGGTGGTGCTGGGCTGCACCGAGATCCCGCTCGGCATCGCGGCGGGGCCGGCCCTGCCCTTCCCGGTGGCGGACAGCATCGATGCGCTGGCCCGGGCGGCCATCGCCTGGGCCCGAGCAGATTGAGAATCAGTCGCAGTCGCAGCCATCGGTCGGGCCGGTGTCGCCGCGGACGACATGGTGGTCGATCCATTCGGCGACGAGGCGGCGGGCCTCCTGCACGGAGGCTTCCGGATGATGCACGCGATAGAGGGTGGTGCAGGCGCGGAAGGCCGAGAGGTCGTCATTCCCCGTGTCGCGCAACTCGCGATAGGCGGTGACCACCGCCCGCTCGCAGCGGCGGCCAATGACGGTGGTCTCGGCGGCCAGATGACCCATCAACCAACTCCTCCGGTCGCAAGCGAGTTGAGAATCACTCGCAACAGAAGAGCATGCTAGCGATGCGTGTCCGATCCTTCAAGACCTGATCGGATGGCTCTCCGGGTTTGATCGAGGCCCTCGATCCCGCCGCAGCCGATGCCCTCCTGGAGGGCGGCAAGCGGGGTTCGGGATGACCTTCGGCAGGTGCGGGACCGTGTCCCGGGTGAGGATGTGGCCGAACCAGCCCGCGCCGCGCCGCTCGAAGCCGGCCGCGGCGATCCAGTCCTGCTCCGGCACCGCGCCACGCCGGATGGCGGGCTTCGCAATACCTAGCGATGTGGCCGCCGCGATCCTGAGGTCGCGCCTGGACATCCGGCAGGGCCAGCGCGCAGCCCGAGGCGGATGCGGCGATCTAGGCCCGCCCCACCGCCTCCGCCAACGCCTTGCCGACATCGACCGTGCCCGCCTGGCCGCCCATGTCGCGCGTCCGCGGACCGCCCTCGGCCAGCATGCGCTCGATGGTCTGCACGATCGCATCCGCCGCCGCCTTCTCGCCGAGATGCTCGAGCATCATCGCCCCCGACCAGATCTGCCCGATCGGATTGGCGATCCACTTGCCGGCGATGTCGGGCGCCGAGCCGTGCACCGGCTCGAACATCGAGGGATGGGCCTTCTCCGGGTTGATGTTGGCCGAGGCCGCGATGCCAATGGAGCCCGCGACGGCCGGGCCAAGGTCGGAGAGGATGTCGCCGAAGAGGTTGGAGCCCACCACCACGTCGAACCAGTCCGGATGCTGCACGAAATGCGCGCAGAGGATGTCGATATGGAACTGGTCGGTCGTCACCTCCGGATAGTGCTTCGCCATCTCGGCGAAGCGCTCGTCCCAGTAGGGCATGGTGAAGGTGATGCCGTTCGACTTGGTGGCGCTCGTCACCTTCCGGCGCGGCCGGGTCATCGCCAGCTCGAAGGCGTATCTCATCACCCGGTCGCAGCCGATGCGGGTCAGGATGCTTTGCTGCGAGACGAATTCGCGGTCGGTGCCGGGGAACATCCGCCCGCCGACCGAGCTGTACTCGCCCTCGGTATTCTCCCGCACCACGTAGAAGTCGATGTCCTTCGGCCCGCGATTGGCGAGCGGCGTCGTCGCCCCCGGCAGCAGCTTGCAGGGGCGGAGGTTGACATACTGGTCGAAGCCCCGGCGGATCGGGATCAGCAGGCCCCAGAGCGAGACATGGTCCGGCACCCCCGGCCAGCCGACCGCGCCGAGGAAGATGCTGTCGGAGGCGCGGAGCTGCTCCAGCCCATCATCGGGCATCATCTTGCCGGTCTGCGCATAGGTCTCGCAGGACCAGTCGTAATGGGTGAGCTCCAGGTCGAAGCCGAAGCGGCGGGCAGCGGCGTCCAGCACCCGCAGCCCCTCGGGCGTCGTCTCCTTGCCGATGCCGTCGCCGGGGATGACGGCGATGCGGTATGTCTTGCGGGTGCTCATGGGCAGTCTCCTCGCCGGCACCATGGCGCAGAGGGCGGCGCGGCTCAACCGAATGGGCTATAGGATCGCTGGCTTGCCGCAAGGACCACCGCCGGATGACCAGCCCCGCCGACCTCGCCCCCTATGCCGGCCTCGTCCTCCGCGACGCCGCCATCCCCGAGCTGCCGAACCACTACCGCGGCAAGGTGCGGGAGAATTACGACCTGCCGGACGGCAAGCGCCTCATCATCGCCACCGACCGGCTCTCCGCCTTCGACCGCATCATCACCGCCGTGCCGCTGAAGGGCCAGGTGCTGACGCAGATCGCGCGCTACTGGTTCGACCAGACGCGGGACATCTGCCCGAACCACGTCATCGCCTATCCCGACCCCAACGTGCTGCTCTGCCAGGGCCTCAGGATCATGCCGGTCGAGGTGGTGGTGCGGGACTACCTGGCGGGCACCACCTCCACCTCCGTCCTGTCGATGTACCGGGCGGGGCGGCGCGAGATGTACGGCCACCGCTTCCCGGACGGGCTGCGCGCCAACCAGAAGCTGCCGCAGACCATCCTGACGCCGACCACCAAGGCCTTCGATGCCGGCCATGACGAGGAGCTGACGCCGGAGCGCATCATCGACGGCGGGCTGCTCACCGAGGCGCAATGGGCGGAGGTATCGGCGCTGGCCCTCGACCTCTTCGCCCATGGGCGGGAGGTGGCGGCGCGGCAGGGCCTCATCCTGGTCGACACCAAGTACGAGTTCGGCTTCGACGAGGCGGGCCGCATCATCCTCGCCGACGAGATCCACACGCCGGATTCGAGCCGCTACTGGTTCGCCGGCAGCTACCCCGCGCGCTTCGAGGCGGGCGAGGCACCGGAGAGCTTCGACAAGGACTTCATCCGCCGCTGGGTGACCGCGCGCTGCGACCCCTACAAGGACGCGCTGCCGGACATTCCTCCCGAGATCGTGCTCGAGGCGGCGCGGATCTATGTCAGCGTCTTCGAGACCATCACCGGCCGGGACTTTCCCCTGCCGCCGGCGGATGAGCCGGTGCTGGAGCGGGTACGGCGGAACCTGGCGCAGTATTTCTGAACCGCCGGGCATAGCCGCCCGGGCTGGTGCCGAAGCGGCGGCGGAAATGCTGCCGCAGCAGCGCCGCAGAGCCGAAGCCCGCGGCGGCCGCCACATCCTCCAGCGGCCGCGCCGGGCCCTCCAGCAGCTCCCGCGCCCGGTCCAGCCGCTGGCGCAGCAGCCATTCGCCGGGCGGGCAGCCCGTTGCATCCCGGAAGCGCCGGAGGAAGGTGCGAAGGCTCATCCCCGCCTCCTCCGCCAGCGCCGCGAGGGGCGGCGGTTGGCCGGGCCGGGCCCGCATCCGCTCGAGCAGCGGCCCGAGCCGCGCCCCTTCCCGCTCTGCGGGCACGGGCCGCGGGATGTACTGCGCCTGCCCGCCCTCCCGGTGCGGCGGCACGACCAGGCGCCGCGCGACGCTGTTCGCCGCCTCCGGCCCGAAATCCCGCCGGATGAGATGCAGGCAGAGGTCGATCCCCGCCGCGCTGCCGGCCGCGGTCAGCACCTGCCCTTCATCGACATAGAGCACGTCCGGCACCAGGGTGATGTCCGGATAGGCCGCTCGCAGCGCCTCCAGGTAGCGCCAATGGGTCGTCGCCCGGCCGCCCGCGAGCAGCCCTGCCGCGGCGAGGACGAAGACGCCCGAGCAGAGCGAGAGCAGCCGGGCGCCGCGCGCATGGGCCTCCCGCAATGCCATGCAGAGCTCCGGCGGCACCGGCGCCGCGGCGCCGCGCCAGCCCGGGACGATGATGGTGCCGGCCTCGGCCAGCACCTCCGCCCCACCATCGGCCACGACGCGCACCCCGCCCGCCGCCCGCAGCGGCGAGGGCTCCAGCGCAGCGACGGCGAAGCGGTACCAGCCCGGCCCCATCTCCGGCCGGTCGAGGCCGAAGATCTCGACCGCGACGCCGAACTCGAAGGTGCAGAGCCCATCATAGGCGAGGAGGGCGACCAGATGGCCAGGCGGAAGCTTTGGCATGATCGCAACGGTAATCGGCGATCCTGCCAGCAGCCAGCCCCGGCCTGCGCCGCCATCCTCGGCAGGCCAGCAGCGATGGAGCACCCCATGCCGAGCCTCGTCACCGAGACCCCGCCCGCCCCTGCCGCGGAGGTCGCGGCGCAGGTCGCCCGCCGCCTCGCCTTCGAGACCGACTGCTCCGACGTGCATGACGCGTTGCGCAGCGGCGCGGCGGATTTCGTGCTGATCGAGGCACGCGGGCCGGCCGCCTATGCGCGCGGGCACGTCCCCGGCGCGGTCAACCTGCCGCACCGGGAGATCACCGCTGAACGCCTTGCCGCCTGGCCCGCAGGCACGCTCTTCGTCGCCTATTGCGCCGGCCCGCACTGCAACGGCGCCGACCGCGCCGCCCTCGCCCTTGCCCGCCTCGGCCGCCCGGTGAAGGTGATGATCGGCGGCATGCAGGGCTGGGTCGAGGAGGGCTTCCCGGTCGCTACCGGGCCGGAACCCGGCTCGCTCGTGCCCTGATCCAGAGCGGAAGCGCGAGCAGCGGCGGCAGCACGGCGGCAACCGCCGCCCAGACCGCCGGCCGCAGCCCGAAGCCCACATCGAGATTGGCGGCGAGGATGCGGTCGGCCGGCAGGTTGGTTGCCAGCGCGTACCAGGCATATTCCAGCCCGGCCGCCGCCAGCCCGGTGGCCGGGGCCAGCAGCAACAGGGCGATCGGATGCAGCCGCGCCCCCGCCGGCAGCAGCCGCCAGAGCACCAGCCAGGCGAGCAACCCTGCCGCCAGAACCGCCTCCCAGAGCTGCGACTTCGACTGCAGGAAGAAGTGGAAGACGCCGAGCGCCGCGATCGGGAAGATCAGCGCGTGCAGCCGCTTCCAGCGCTGCCCGAGCTGGCGCATCCACCCATCCGTCGAGGTCCAGCCGAGCGCCACCAGCCCGAGCAGCGCCACGAAGCCGATCGTCAGGTAGAAGCGCAGCGCGATCTCGGAGGCGATGCGCGGCAGCATGAAATCCTGGTAGGCGGCATAGAGCACCAGGTGCAGCAGCGCATAGGCAAGCGTCGCCAACCCCAGCATCCGCCGCAGGCTCAGCAGCCTGGGCGATGCAAGGATGCGCCCCAGCGGCGTCACCGCCAGCGTCACCAGCAGCAGGCGGATCGTCCAGAGGCCGATTTCCCGCAACGCCGCCTTGGCCGGCTCCGGCCCCAGCCCCTCGGTGAGGGTGACCGCCAGCAGCCAGGCCGCTGGTGCCAGCAGCAGCGCGAGCACGGCGGCCCGCAGCGGGGAGAACCGCCCTGCCCGGTCGCGCCAGGGCCAGGGGAAGGGACGCGCCCCCCGGATCGGCAGCGCGGGCGGGAAGGCGGTGCGGATAATGGCCTGCATCATGCCTTCCATTTCGTCGCATCCCCCGTTCCGGTAACCCCCCAGCCCCGGGCGCGGATCGTCGCGGCTACCCGCGCGCCCTCGTCGAGCGGCCGGCGGGTGAACCACCCCTCCCCCAGGGCGCGTGCCTGGCCGGCGCCGGCCAGGCTCTCCCGCAGGCGCAGGTGCCGCGGGCCGAGCCCGCCCGGATCGGCGATGAAGACCGGCACGGCAGTCGCCAGCGCCTCGGAGAGCATGGAGACGCTGTCCCCCGTCACCACCACCGCATCCGCCCAGGCGAGGAAGCCGGCATAGGGGTTTGCGCCTCCCTCCCCCCATCGGAACAGGCGGTGCGGGCGCTCGGCGAGCGCGGCGGAGAGCGCCTCGGTTGCCAGGGTGCCGGTGCGGCGGCTGGTCGTCGCCAGCACGCTGCCGGCCATCCCCACCACCTGATGCCCGACCGCCGCCGCCACCTCCGGCCGCATCCCCTTGGCCCGCACCGGCCCGCCGACCAGCAGCGCGACGCGCGGCGAGGGCAAGGCGTCTAGCACCGCCCACTCCGCCCGCGCCGCGGCCAGCCGCTCCGGCGACATGCGATGGCAGGCGCCGAGGATCTCCATCAGGTTGGGCGCCGGGCGCGGCCGGTCATGCGCGCCAATCACCAGCAGGTCGAAATCCGCGGCGCCGAGGCCAGGGCGCATGCAATGCACCGCCCTCGCCCCATGCCGCCGCAGCCAGCGCGCAACCGGTGCCGAGCGGCGCCCGGCCGAGAAGGTCAGAAGCGGCCATGGACCCGTGACCCGCCGGCGGGCCTCCGCCGTCAGCCCGGCGAGGCTAGGCCAGGCGATGGGCAACCGGGCCAGCCTCCCCCATTCCAGCTCGATCACCCGGAAGGGCAGCCCGAGCCGCTCCGCTATGCCGAGCGCCTGCGCCGCCGTTCCCGCCCGCGGATCGGTCAGCACCCAGACCGCCGCCCCCATCGGATCCAGGGTCATGGACGCGGCCCCGCGCCGCGGTTACGGATGGGCCGAAGGCCGCCGGCAGGGAAATACGCCATGACCATGCAATCATCACCGCTCACTGGGGCTTCCGACTGGGACCGGGATGCCGCGCTGACGACGGCGCGCATCCTGCTCGAGATCAAGGCGGTGAATTTCCGCCCCGAGGAGCCCTACACCTTCACCAGCGGCTGGAAGAGCCCTGTCTATATCGACTGCCGCAAGATCATCTACTTCCCGCGCGCCCGGAACCGCATCTGCGACCTCGCGGTGGAGAAGATCGGCCGGCATATCGGCTATGAATCGATCGACGCCGTGGCGGGCGGCGAGACCGCCGGCATCCCCTTCGCCGCCTGGATCGCCGACCGGATGATGGCGCCCATGGCCTATGTGCGGAAGAAGCCGAAGGGCTTCGGCCGCAACGCCCAGATCGAGGGCGACGTGCCGGAGGGCAAGAACACCCTCCTCGTCGAGGACCTGACCACCGACGGCGCCTCCAAGATCCGCTTCGCCCAGGCGCTACGCGACGCCGGCGCGGTCTGCGACCACACCTTCGTCGTCTTCTTCTACGGCGTGTTCCCCGGCAGCTTCGAGACGATGAAGGGAATGAACCTTTCGCTCCACCACCTCTGCACCTGGTGGGACGTGCTGGAGGTCTGCCGCGAGCGCCCCTATTTCAGCGAAAGCGCGCTGAAGGAAGTGCGCAAGTTCCTGGAGGACCCGGTCGGCTGGTCGAAGGCGCATGGCGGCATCGGCTCGGCGGCGGAAGCCCGCGCGAAGGAGGAGTAGGCGGATGCGCCACGCCGCCGCGGCCGCCGCGGCCGGGCTGCTGGCGATGGCCACGCCCGCCCTCGCCCAGCCGCGCGAGGCGCTGACCATCGGCATCATCCAGTATCCCTCGACCTTCCACCCCAATATCGACGCCATGGCGGCGAAGTCCTACGTGCTGGGCTTCGCCCATCGGCCCATGACCGCCTATGGGGCGGACTGGCAGCCGCTCTGCCTGGCCTGCGAGGGACTGCCGACGCTCGAGAATGGCGGCGCCCGGCGCGAGACGACGCCCGACGGCAAGCCTGGCATCCGCGTCACCTACCGGCTCCGCCCGGATGTGCGGTGGGGCGACGGCCGGCCCGTCTCGGCCGAGGACCTGCGCTTCGCCTGGGAGGCCGGGCGGGAGGGCGCAACCGGCTTCGGCGGGGCGGAGTTCTACCGCTCCGCCTATGAGCTGATCGTCGAGGACGAGCGCACGGTGACGCTGCGCTACGACAAGGTCACCTTCGACTACAACGTCGCCGGCGAGTTCCAGCCCCTGCCCGCGCATCTCGAGCGCGCCCGCTGGCAGCAGGAGCCGCGAACCTACCGCAACCGCACGGGCTATGACACGGAGGCCGCCAATCCCGGTCTCTGGTCGGGGCCCTACCGCATCGTCGCCGTCCAGCCCGGCGCCGGCGTCACGCTGGAGCGGAACGAGGCCTGGGCCGGCCCCGCCCCCGCCTTCCGCCGCATCCAGATCCGAACGGTCGAGAACACCGCGGCGCTGGAGGCGCAGCTGCTCGCCGGGCAGATCGACATGGTCGCGGGCGAGCTCGGCCTGCCGGTGGAGCAGGCGGCGGCGCTCGAGCGGCGGACGGGCAGCCGCTTCCGCGTCGAGTACAAGCCGGGGCTGGTCTACGAGCATCTCGACCTCCGCCTCGACACCCCGCCGCTCGCCGACCGCCGGGTGCGCCAGGCGCTGCTGATGGCGATCGACCGGGCGCAGATCGTGGCGCGGCTCTTCGAGGGGCGGCAGGTGGTGGCCGAGACGGGCGTCAACCCGCTCGACCCCATGCATGACCCGAATGCCCAGCGCTGGCCCCATGACGCCGCCCGCGCCGCCGCCCTGCTGGAGGCCGCCGGCTGGCGCCCGGGGCCGGACGGCATCCGCCGTAACGCCGCCGGCGAGCGGCTCACGATCGAGCTGATGACCACCGCCGGCAACCGCGCCCGCGAGTCGGTCCAGCAGGTGATCCAGGGCATGTGGCGCCAGGCCGGCATCGAGGCGCGCATCCGCAACGAGCCGCCGCGGGTGCTGTTCGGCGAGACGCTGTCGCGCCGCCGCTTCACCGGCGCCGCCCTCTTCGCATGGATCTCTGCGCCGGAGAACGTGCCGCGCAGCACCCTTCATTCCGAGGAGATCCCGAGCGAGGCGCGCAACTGGTCGGGCCAGAATTTCGGCGGCTACCGCAACCCGGAGATGGATGCCCTGCTGGAGGCCATCCCGCAGGAGCTGGACCGCGAGAAGCGCCGTGCCCTCTGGGCGCGCTTCCAGGCGATCTTCGCCGAGGACCTGCCGCAGCTGCCTCTCTGGTTCCGCTCGGACGCGCATGTCTGGCCGCGCTGGCTGGAGGGCGTGCGGCCGACCGGCCACCTCAACCCGAGCTCGCTCTGGGTCGAGCAATGGCGTGTGAGGCAGCCCTGACCCGCAACATCGGGTTGCGAATTGGTATTGCGAGTCATTCGCAGTAGCGCTACGCCAACCCGGCCTGCCGGGAACCAGCCTCTATGTCGTCGCTACGCGCACCCTTGCCTTGCCTCCAACCAAGCCTTGGCCTCGCCGGGATGGGCCTGCTGGCCGCCGGTCCCTCTGCCATGGCGCAGGACGCCCCGCCCGCTGGCGCCCTTGCCCTGCCGGAGATGAACGTTCAGGGCGCCAACCCGCCCCGCTACCGCGCCGACGATACCCCCGTGGTCCGCATGCCGACCTCGGTGCGCGAGGCGCCGCAGACCATCAACGTCGTCCCGCGCGAGCTGATCGAGGAGCGCGGCGCGACCACGCTGCGCGAGGCGCTGCGCAACGTCACCGGCATCAGCCTCGCCGCCGGCGAGGGCGGCTTCTCCGGCGACAACCTGACGCTGCGCGGCTTCAGCGCGCGCAACGACTTCTTCATCGACGGCATCCGCGATTCCGCGCAATACACCCGTGACCCCTTCTTCCTCGACAGCGTCGAGGTGCTGAAGGGCCCCTCCTCCATCATGTTCGGCCGCGGCTCGACCGGCGGCGCCATCAACCTCTCGACCCGCATGCCGCAGCAGCGGAATTTCGGCGAGCTGACGCTGAGCGGCTTCTCGCCCTTCGGCCTCCGCGCCACCTCCGATATCGGCATGTACTCGGGCAGCGTCGGCGTCCGGCTGAATGCCATGGCGACACGCCAGGACATCGCCCGCCGCGACCATGTGACGAATGAGCGCTGGGGCGTCGCCCCCTCCGTCACCTGGGGGCTCGGGACGAACACCCAGCTCTCGCTGCACTTCCTGCACCAGTCGGAGGACAACGTCCCCGATTTCGGCATCCCGATCGTGCGCGGCCGCCCGGCGCCGGTCTCCTACGACACCTTCTACGGCCTCGCCGGCGTCGACCGCGAACGGACCGAGACGAATGTGATGACCCTGACCGCGCGGCACCGCTTCTCCGACGGCGTCAGCCTGCGCAACACCTTCCGCTACGGCAATTACGACCGCGACGTGAACGCGACGGCGCCGCGCATCATCGGCGCGATCACGCCTGCGACCAACCTCTCGACCGTGCTGGTGAACCGGCAGCCCCAGGTGCGGCGCGGCACCGACACCATCCTGCAGAACCAGACCGAGCTGCGCGCCACCGCCGATACCGGCCCGCTGCGGCACCAGATCGTCGCCGGCATCGAGGTAGGGCGCGAGACCTCGCAGCTCACCCGCTTCACCAGCAACAACCGCCCGGCGGCGGCGCTGTTCAACCCGAATTTCTACCAGGCCTTCGACCAGACCCTCTCGGTCAACACCGATGCCGATACCACCGCCAACACCTTCGGCGCCTTCGTCGCCGACCAGATCCGCATCGGCGAGTATTTCGAGGTGCTGCTCGGCGGCCGCTACGACCGGTTCGACGCCGACTTCACCAGCCTCGCGGGCGCCACCGGCATCCGCAGCAATTTCAACCGCACCGACGACATGCTCAGCTGGCGCGGCGCCCTCGTCTTCAAGCCGACCGGCACGGTGCGCACCTACTTCTCCGCCGGCACCTCCTTCAACCCGAGCGCCGAGGCGCTGACGCTCGCCGCCAACACCACCAACCTGGCGCCCGAGAAGAACCGGTCCTTCGAGGTGGGCGCGAGCTGGGACATCACGCCGGACCTCGCCATCCGCGGCGCCGTCTTCCGCATCGAGAAGACCAACGCCCGCACGCCGGACCCGGCCAACGGCACGCTCAACGTACTGAACGGCGAGCAGCGCTCAGACGGCTTCGAGGTCTCGGCGGCCGGCCGCGTCACGCGGAACTGGAACGTCATCGCCGGCTACACCTACATCGACTCGCAGATCACCCGCTCCGGCACCCCGGCCGAGGTGGGGCGCGAGCTGCTGAACACGCCGCGCAACACGGCGACCTTCTGGACCAGCTACGACCTGCCCCATGGCGTGCAGCTCGGCGGCGGCCTCAGCTACATCGACAAGCGTTACGGCAACAACGCCAACACCGTCATCGCGCCCGCCTATGTCCGCTACGACGCCGCCATCGCCTGGGCGATCACCGAGCAGCTTGGGGTCCGGCTCAATGCGCTGAACCTCACCGACAAGCGCTTCTACGAGGGCGTCTACTCGGGGAACATCACGCCGGGCGCCGGGCGCACCATCATCGCCAGCCTCACCGCGCGATACTAGGATGCTCCTGCACATCGCCGAGGTGCTGGATGCGGCGAGGCTCGCGGAGGCGCGGGCCCTGCTGGCACGCGCGCCCTGGGTGGATGGCCGCGTCACCGCCGGCCACCAGTCCGCGCGGGTAAAGGACAACCTGCAGATCCCCGAGGGTTGTGCGGAGCACCGTGCCCTCGGCGAGATCGTGCTCGGCGCGCTGGAGCGAAACCCGCTCTTCATCGCCTCGGTATTGCCACTGCGCGTCTTCCCGCCGCTCTTCAACCGCTACGACCCGGGGATGACCTTCGGCGCGCATGTCGACAACGCCATACGCCAGGTCACCGGCACGGCGGCGCGCATCCGCACCGACGTCTCCTGCACGCTCTTCCTCAGCGACCCGGACAGCTACGAGGGGGGCGAGCTGATCGTCGAGGACACCTATGGCGAGAAGCGGGTGAAGCTGCCCGCCGGCGATGCCGTCATCTACCCGGCGACCAGCCTGCACCGCGTGGCGCCCGTGACCAGCGGCTCCCGCCTCGCGAGCTTCTTCTGGGCGCAGAGCATGGTGCGGGACGACGGCCAGCGCAGCCTGCTCTTCGATCTCGACATGGCAGTCAACCGCGTCCGCGGCGACCTGCCGCCGGGCCACGGCGCGCCGACCGAGCTCACCGCCGTGTACCACAACCTGCTGCGCCGCTGGGCCGACGCATGACCCTCCGCCGCGCCCTGCTGCTCGGCCATCGCTGGCTCGAGGAGCTGCTCGCCATGCGGCGCTGGCTGCATGGCGAGCAGCTCCTCGGCTGGCCGGGGCGGATCCCCGTCTTCCTCCCCGGCATCGCCATGCCCGTGTTCTTCGTCACCGGCCTTGCCGCCGGGCTGCTCCGCCGCTGCAACGGCCGCCGTCTCGCCATCCCCCAAGGGAGACCTGCATGACCCCCGCGCCTGTCCCCGACTTCACGATCCAGAGCCTCCTCCTCAATGCCGACCCGGTCGTGCAGGGGGTCATGGCGCTGCTGCTGCTGGCCTCGCTGGCCTGCTGGGCGATCATCATCGAAAAGACGATCCTCTTCGGCCGCCTCAAGCGGGAGGCGGCGGGCCTCGCCGCCCTCGCCGGCTCCGGCGCCATCCTTCCCCCCGAGGGCGATGCCGCGAAGGACGGCCTCGCCGGCGCGGTGCTGCGCGCGGGCCTGCCGGAATGGCGCGAGGGCCGCGACCCGCATGAGAGCGCCGGCGAGTTCCGCGACCGGCTGGAGCGCGCCATGCGCGCCGCCGTCGCCGCAACGCTGCGCCGCGCCGAGCCCGGCCTGCCGCTGCTGGCGACCATCGGCTCGGTCAGCCCCTTCGTCGGGCTGTTCGGCACGGTCTGGGGCATCATGCACAGCTTCTTCGGGATTGCGGCGAAGCAGGACACCGGCCTCGCCACCGTGGCGCCGGGCATCGCCGAGGCGCTCTTCGCCACGGCGATCGGCCTCGTCGCCGCCATCCCGGCGGTCATTGCCTACAACCGCTACAGCATCCGCCTCTCCCGCATCCGCGCCGAGGCGATGGCCGCTGCGGCGGCCATCGCCGGCCGCCTCGCGCGCCGGCCGGCGGTGCTCGAGGGACGGCGGAAGGTGGGCGAGCCCGCATGAGCATGCAGCTCCCCTCCGGGATGGACGACGAGGACGAGGCGCATCCCGTCTCCGAGATCAACGTCACGCCGCTGGTCGACGTGATGCTCGTGCTGCTCATCATCTTCATGGTGACGGCGCCGATGATGACGGCCGGCATCAGCCTCGACCTGCCGAAGACCGCCGCCGCCCCGCTCAGCCCGCCTGCCCCGCCGCTGGAGCTGAGCCTCACCAAGGATGGCGGCGTCTTCCTCGACAAGGAGGCGGTGGCGAAGGAGGCGCTGGAGCCCCGCCTCGCCGCCATCCATGCCGAGACACCGGACCGCGCGCTGCATCTCCGCGCCGATCGGGGCCTCGACTATGGCGAGGTGCTGCGGGTCATGGGCCTCGTCCAGCGCGCCGGCATCACCAAGGTGGCGCTGGTTTCGCAGCCGGGTGGCGACCCGCCTTCCGCCCCGGGGCGCTGAGCCGATGATGCGCGCCCGCCACCTCGCCTGGGGCCTCTCCTTCGGCCTGCATGCGGCCGGGGCCGCCGTGCTGCTGCACGGCCTGCCGGCGGAGGAGCCGCCGGTGATGCCGGTGATGCTGGTCGAGATGCCGGCCCCCGTCGCGCCCGAACCCGAGGCCGAGCCGCCGCCCGAGCCGGTTGCCGAGGCACCGCCGCCGGAGCCCGCGCCGCCGCCGGAGCCGCCGCCGGCACCCGTCGCCATGGCCGAGCCGCCCCCGCCGGAGCCGATGGTGCCCGAGCCGCCGCCCCAGGCCG
>CADCTD010000021.1 GCA_902805545.1 uncultured Craurococcus sp.
GTCCCAGCAGCGTGCAGTCTGCATCAAAAGGGATTGCGTCAAGGAAAAACGGACCACGACGAACGCCTGGGCCTCCACGGTATCCTGGAAAGCGCTGAGCAGGCGTTTGTCCGAGTTGGCCGCGTCGAGCATGGTGCGGCTCAGGATCGCGTGCTTCACGGTGGGCGCCAGATGGCTCACCACAGCATCGCATTTAGCAAGGGCCTCGGAGAGGCTTCCTCCCTTCCCTGCCGCGCAAGCCGCCCTTTGACCTCGCTTCCTGCTCATCGTCGGTCCTTTCTCGGCCGCTTACTGAGCCAACGCAGAAAGCGGCGCGCCGCGAAGCTGTGGTCGGCGCTGGGCGGCGCGTTCGCCGAGCGGCGGTAGCCCGTGGACCGCTTGCTGGGCCGAGCAGGACCGCCTCGATGATGTAAGGCGCGAGCAGCGTCAACCGTACGATCCGTCTGGGCGCGCTACTCCACCTCGATCTTGCCGGCGCGGGCGATGGCGCCGAAGTCGGCCCGCTCGGCGCGCAGGAAGGCGAGCGTCTCCTCCGGCGTGGTGTGTCGCGGCGCGGCGCCGAGTTCGCGCAGGCGGTCCGCCGTCGCCGCCTCCCCCAGGACTTGGTTGGCCACCTGATTGAACCGCTGGATCGCCTCCCCAGGCGTCCCCTTCGGTGCCATGAAGGCGTACCAAGCGACGTATTCACGCGCGTCGAGGCCGAGCTCCAGCATCGTCGGCGCGTCGGGCAGACGCCCGGAGCGTTCGCGCGAGGTGACAGCCAGCGGGCGGAAGCGGCCCCCGGCGATGTGGCCGTAGCCGGCGCCGAGGCTGTCCAGCATGATCGGCACCTGGCCGGCGACCACGTCCATCTGCGCCTGCGGGGTGCCGCGGTACGGCACCGCCGGGAGCTCGAGCCTGTGCCGCCGCTTGAAGTCCTCGGCCACCAAGTGGTTGATGCTGCCCGAGCTCGGCAGCGCGTAGCGCCAGTTTCCGGGCTCGGCCCGCACCCGCGCCACCAGCTCCGGCATCGTCCCGAACGGCGCGGCCGGGTTCACCACCCAGACCAGCGGCGAGGCGACGGCGACCGCGATTGCGTCGAGGTCCGCCACCGGGTCGAGCGGCATATTTCGGTAGACGCTGGTGTTGATGGTGATGGCGCCGACATGGGCGAACATGAGGGTGTGGCCGTCGGCGGGGCTGCGCTGCACCTCTTGCATGCCGATGGTGCCGTTGGCTCCGGGGCGGTTGTCGACCACCACGGGTTGCCCGAGCAGTTCCGAAAGGCGCGGCGCCATGATGCGGGCGTAGGTGTCGTAGCCGCCGGGGGCGCTCGGCACGACGCAGCGGATGGCGCGGCTGGGCCAGGGACGGGTTTGGGCCGCGGCCGGCAAGGCGGCGAGGAGCCCGAACGCGCTGCGGCGCGGTAGGCGCATGGCTGTTCTTCCTCCCGTGTTCTGCTGATGGAAGCAAGTTCGTAGGGGAGAGGGAACTACGTGCCACCGACAATCCGGCTTTCAGCCTTGGTCGGACGACGGTCCGCGGCCACTCGAAAGGCGATCCGCTGCCCCTCCCACTCCGCCGGCACGCCCTCCATCAATGCCTGCACCGTCATCCCTTCCGGCTGCCTCCCGTCCAGGATCGCCTCGACGATGTCCGGCGCGACCAGCGTCAGCTGCAGGATGCGGCCGAGGTAGCCGCGGTCGATCCGCTCGGCGGCCGCCATCTCGCTGATGGCGGCGTAGTGTCGCTCGTCCAACACCCGCTTCCCGCGGCGGTCGCGGGCCGGAGCTTTCTCGGCGGCTGGATCGGCGCGGGTCCCGGCCGCGACGCGATCACCGGTTCCTCAGGCGCCACGACCGGCCCACACTCTGAACGCCGCCGGAAGAGCGCGGCGGCTTGGCCTCGCAGCGTTCAGGATCTCGCAATCGGCGCCGCCGCGGCCACCCGCCCTGCGCTCAACCGCCGCCGGGCGCCGGGTTCCTCGCCCGCGGCCGAGCCGATGCGGCCGGCGCCTCCGGCTCGGCGGCCGTGCTGCGGAGGGCCTCGGACGGTGCGGGCTGTCCCGTGAGGACGCGCCGGTTCTGCTCCAGCGTCCGCGCCGCCGTTGAGCCCTCCGGAGCCGTCGCCGGTGCGAGCGCGGATTGGGCGAAGGCCGGGGCCGCGCCCAGGCCCAGCGCCAGGACGACAATGGGCGAGATCTTGCAGAGCATGGCCATCCACCTCTTAAAGCGAGCCGGCACGGGGGCCGGACCTTCGCTCACTGAGATGGGTCGTGCGCCGCGCCTCCGCCAATGCAAAGGGCTGATCCCAGCCATCCGCCGCGTCGATGGGCCGCCGCGCCGCCGGTGCCGGCCGCCGCTCCTCGGTGTCAGGACCTAGGAGGATGACCCGTGGGCGGCTCCGGGTGGACGCGTGCCGGGCTGGCCGCCTCGGCACAGCAACCCGCTCGGAAGCGACAGCTAAGCGGAGTCGGAGAGTGCTGAGCATTGGGCGTCCCACTCAAGCGGGAACGACTCCATCAGCGCCGGCAGCCCTCGGTCAGTGAGCGGCCGCCCGTCGAGGATCGCCTCTACGATGTCGGGCGCGAGCAGCGTCAGCTGCAAGACGCGGCCCAGGTAACCACGGTCGATCCGCTCCGCCGCCGCCATCTCGCTGATCGAGGCGTAGCGCCCCTTCTCCAGCAGTCGCTGGTACCGGAACGCCCGCGCCAGCGCCTTCACCAGCACCGGATCGGCGCGCGTCGGGAGGGCTGCATCGGCACTATCCCGAACCGGCGTCACTACCGTCTTCCGCCCTGGCCGCCGCCGGATCGCCAGCGGCACCCGGACCGTGATGCTGGCCGCCTCGCTCATGCCGCCGCCCGTGTCGCGTCAGGCGCACTCGCGCCCAGGTCGCGCACCAGGCTGGCCAGCCCCGCCACCCGGAGCCGGATGTCGGCGCCGGCGGGCCCGACCTCGACGCGCTCCACCAGCAGCCGCACGATCCGCGCCTGCTCGGCCGGGAACAGCTCGTCCAACAG
>CADCTD010000022.1 GCA_902805545.1 uncultured Craurococcus sp.
GGGCTCGGCACGACGCGGCGCGTCACGCCCTTGTCCGGCAGCCGATCCAGCCCGTACGGGTCGGGGTGGAGCACGAGCCGGCCGTCCTCCCCCGGCCAAGCCGTCAGGTAGGCGAGCGCAACCCGGACCTCCCCCACCGGGACCAGTTCGCGCGTGCGGCCGGTGGCGACCAACGCCCGCACCAGGTCGGGGGGCATGTCGAGCACCCAGGCGGCGAGGTCCACGGCGCGTTCCACGCGCACGCAGCCGTGCGACAGGGCGCGGCGTTCGCGGGCGAACAGGCGCGGGTCGCTGGTGCCGTGCAGGTACACGCCGTCCGAAGCCTCCAGCCCGATGCGGACCGGGCCGAGCGGGTTGCGCGGCCCGGGGGGCTGCACGAGGGTGCCGTTCACCAGGCGGAAGGAGCCGGACGCGGCCTTGACGGCCGGCGCGATGCTCGCCGGGACGTACCAGGGCGGGTTCAGCCGGACGGAGGGCACGACGCTGGTGAGGCGGGGCGTGCGTGTGCGCGGGGCGCCCACGACGGCGCGCGAGCGCAGGACCTCGGCGCCGTCCTGGAAGGCGAAGACCTCGGCGGCGGCGATGTTGGCGAGGATGAAACGTCCCCGCGTGTGGTCGAAGGCGAGGCCCCGCAGGCGCGCCAGGGTGCCCTCGACTGCGGCCTTTTCCGCGGAGCCCGGAAAGGGGTTGGCCAGGGCGGCTTGGCGGATGAGGGACGCGAGGCTGGCCGGGTCCTCCGTGACGAAGTCGGTCTCCGCGATGGAGGCGCTCGCGCGGGCGGCCTGGCCAGCGGCGGCGGAGAGCGTCGCCAACGCGGCGAGGCCGCCGGCGAATGAACGGCGGGTTTGGGGGATGGGGAGTGCCCTCGATGTTGCTACGCCGGCATTTTATGACGACATTAGCAACATTCTCGACAAGTAATAGAGAGGTGCGAGGCCGTGCTCCACCGCGGCGGCCTTCCTGGCGGATCTGTCAGGGCTCGCGCCAGGCGACTCGTTTGGCTGGCGCGGCGGGGTACCACTGGTAGGCTCCGGGACCAGCGGGGCGGGAATCGGGAATGGATTGTGCGGCCTGCGGCTCCGCCGCCGTGACGGGGCGGCCGGATCGCACGGCCCGGGGCTACCGCAGGTTCCGCTGCGGTGCCTGCGGGAAGCAGTTCAACGAGCGCAGCGGCGGCCGGCTGAACCGGACACAGCATCCGTCCGACGTCATCGCGCTCGTGGTGCTGTGGCGCTTGCGCTACCGGCTCACCCTGCGGGACCTGAGCGGGATGTTCGTCCAGCGCGGCATCGTGTTCAGCCACGAGGCGGTGCGGGACTGGGAGGCGAAGCTCGCGCCGGTCCTGGCCGATGAACTCCGGCGCCGCCGGCGCGGCAAGGGCGGTGCGGGCCGCCGGCACTGGCACGTGGACGAGACATACCTGAAGGTGCGCGGCCGCTGGTGCTATCTCTACCGGGCCATCGACCGCGACGGCCGGCTGGTCGACACCATGCCCTGCGAGCACCGGGACATGGCGGCGGCGCAGGCATTCTTCCGCTCCGCCAAGGCCGCCAAGGCCGCCACGGGCGCGACGCCCGAGCGCGTCACCACGGACGGGCACGGCTCCTACCCGCGGGCGATCCGCTCGACGCTCGGCCGGCGGGTCGTGCACCGGACCAGCGCATACAAGAACAACGGGCTGGAGCAAGACCACCGCGGCGTGAAGGGCCGAACACGATGCATGCGCGGGTTCAAGAGCTTCGTGTCAGCGGAGCGCTTCTGCCGCTGCTATGATGAGCTCCGTGGTTTCCTCCGCCCCCGAACCCGCCACAACCAGCATGTCCCCACCGGCCGCCGCCGTCTGCTTCACCTCCGTCGTGCCAGCTGCGCGCTCGCCATTCTCGGAACGGCGTAGGCGGAGCTCGGTCTTTGCATCACGTCATCAGGCTTGGCGCGAGCGCTGACAGAACCCGGCGCTCCGGGCCCGGCGGGTCATGGAGGCGGTCGAGGCGGACCCTCGCGCGCTGCCCCGCATCCTCGACGCGCTCGACGCCCATGCCCGGGCGTCGCGGCACGGCGGCGGCGGCGTCGATCCCGAGGAGCAGATCGACGTGCTGCTGCGCGCTGCGGAGGGGAGGGGAGGGCCGCGGCCGGCGGCGCGTGCGCCGCTGCCCGACCGGCGGCACGTGGTCCACCAGGGGCGGCGGGTCGGCACGCTGACCCGCAACGGCGGCCAGTGGGTCTTCCGCTTCGCGACCTCCGTGCAGGACGAGGTCGTGCAGGCGTTGGCGGACCGGATGGGCGACCTGATCGCCGAGATCCACAAGGGCACGGACGTCGGCGATCGGTCCTAGCGCGGGCGACGGCTGCGCCTTCGGGGGCTTGGCGTCCTCGCTCGCCGCGGATCCGTCCCTCGGTCGGGTGCGCAACTCGGAGCCTAGGGTGAACGGCGATTCCCGACTCGCGGAGCCCGCTTTCTCCTGTCGAAGCCCATGTCCAGCGCGAAGGTTGTCGATTCTGCGTGCGGCGGGTCCTTTCCGCGTCGTGCGGGTCAGGTACGGCGGCGTCTGCATCGCATCCCGTCGCTTGAAGGCGCGTTCCGTGGGTTCGCCGGTGTCGAATTGGTGGATTAGGACGGCCGGCCACGCAGACTTGGCAACCTTCGCCTGAGATCACGCTGCGAGTCGCCCTCATAGGCCGCTGTTTTCCTTCGCGGCGCCACCATACCCTTGCCGGCCACGCAGACTTGGCAACCTATGGGTCCCGTAAGGCCTGATCGGCCTCGTGGGTGGACGTCCGACGGCACGCCGGCGCCACGTCCCACGCAGAAATGGCAACCTCGGCGTTGGTCGGCATGCACCGGCGTTCTGGCGCGGCGAAGTGCGTCGCCGGTTCGGGCGTCGTCCTATAGGAAAAAAAAGTCTTATCAGACTCTTATAGGTATGGGTTGCCGGGTCTGCGTGGATAACCGGACCTTTTGTTGCCAG
>CADCTD010000023.1 GCA_902805545.1 uncultured Craurococcus sp.
CCCCGCGCCACCCAGGCCCCGGCCGCCCCGGAGGCGGAAGCGCCGCCACCCCCGCCCCCTCCGCAGGAGACGGCCGAAGACCAGCCGCCCCAGCCCACGCCCGAGCAGCTCGGCGACATCCTCCTTGCCGCGGCGGAGGCCGCCATCCCGGCCGGGCTGCTGGATCAGCTCCGCCTCGCCCCCGCCCGCACCCGCACCCCCGGCAAGTCCGGTACCCGCCGCGCCTCGCCGCATCGCGGCCGCCCCATCGGCAGCCGCCCCGGGGAGCTGCGCGGCGGCGCCCGCCTCGCCCTGGTCGATACCCTCCGGGCCGCCGCCCCCTGGCAGCGACTGCGTGCCAATGGCGGAAATCCCGGCTCCCGCCTCCGCATCGCCCGCGAGGACATCCGCATCCGCCGCTTCCAGCAGCGGTCGGAGACGGCGACGGTCTTCCTCGTCGATGCCTCCGGCTCCGCCGCCCTGCACCGGCTGGCCGAGGCCAAGGGCGCGGTCGAGCTGCTGCTGGCCGAGTGCTACATCCGGCGCGACCGCGTCGCGCTCCTCGCCTTCCGCGGCACCGGCGCCGAGCTGCTCCTGCCGCCCACCCATTCCCTCGTCCGCGCCCGCCGCAGCCTGGCCGGCCTGCCCGGCGGCGGCGGCACCCCCATCGCCGCCGCGCTCGACGAGGCCCTGGCCCTGGCGGACGCCATCCAGCGCCGCGGCCAGACCCCGCTGCTGGTGCTGCTGACCGATGGCCGCGCCAATATCGGCCGCGACGGCAAGCCCGGCCGCGAGCGCGCCATGGCCGAGGCGCTGGAGGCCGCGCGCGCGCTTCGCGCCGCCCGCATCACCGCGCTGCTGGTCGATACCTCTCCCCGCCCGCAGGAGGCCGGCCGCCAGCTCGCCGCTGCCATGGGCGGCCGCTACATCCCATTGCCCTATGCCGACGCCGCCGCCATCTCACGCGCGGTGAGGCAAGGATGAAGCCGGCCGCGTCGCGCCTCCGCCCGCGCCGGCGCGCCGCCGACCGGGCGGCAGCATGAGCGACCGCCCCGACTGGGCAACCGACGGCCGCGACTGGCCGAACCGCGCCGCCAGCCGCTTCGTCAAGGCGGCCGGCTTCCGCTGGCATGTCCAGGTGGCGGGGCAGGGGCCCGTGCTGCTCCTCGCCCATGGCACCGGCGCCGCGACCCATTCCTGGCGTGGCCTGTTCCCACGTCTCGCCCGCCATTTCACCGTGGTCGCCCCCGACCTTCCCGGCCATGGCTTCACCGAGACGCCCGCCCGCGCCCGCCTCTCCCTGCCGGTGATGGCCCGGGCGCTGACCGAGCTGACCCGCACGCTCGGCCTCCCGCCCGTGGTCGCCGTCGGCCATTCCGCCGGCACTCCCATCCTGGCGCGGATGACGCTCGATGGCGGCATCGCGCCCCGCGCCATCATCGGCATCAACGCCGCCCTGATGCCCTTCGAGGGTTTCGCCGGCCAGGTCTTCTCCCCGATCGCGCGCCTGCTCGCCGGCCTGCCCGCCATCCCGTGGTTCTTCGCCCGCCGCGCCGCCGAGCGCAGCGTGGTCGAGCGCCTGCTGCGCGACACCGGCTCCGCCCTCGACCCGGAGGGCGTCGAATTCTACGCCCGGCTGGTCCGCCGCCCCGCCCATGTCGCCGCCGCCCTCGGCATGATGGCGAATTGGGACCTCCACCCGGTCCTGCGTGACCTCCGGCGCCTCAAGCCGCCGCTGGTCCTGCTCGTCGGCGGCGCCGACCGCACCATCCCGCCCGACGATGCCCGGCGGCTGAAGACGATGCTCCCGGCCATCCGCGTCATCGCGCTCCCCGGCCTCGGCCATCTCGCGCATGAGGAGGATCCCGGGCGCATCGCCGCCATCATGGCCGGCCTCGCGGAGGAGCTGGGCCTCGCCTCCCTGGCCGAGGCATGATCCTCCCGCCCTCGCATCCCCAGCGCCTCGAGCTGAATGACGAGGTCCATGCCCGCCCGCCTGAGGCCCTGGCCCCGCCGCTCCGCCTCTCCTACCTCGCCCTGCTGACCGACCCGGCCCGGCGCGATGCCTCCTTCGAGGCGGTCTGCGACCTCGCCCGCCGCTCCGCCATCGCCCCGCCGCTGCCCGGCGCCAGCCACTTCAGCGCCGATCTCGGCCCCTTCCGGCTGAAATGGGAGCGCCATACCGAGTTCAGCCGGATCATGGTCATCGCCCCCGGCGCCGATCCGGCGGACCCCTTCGCCACGCCGGCCATCGCCGCCGTCGCGCCCGACTGGGTGCAGGCGCTGCCCGGCGAGCTGCTCGTCGCAACCCATCTCACCCTGCTCCCCGTCAGCGAGACCGATCCGGACGCGCTCTCCGAGCGCCTGTTCTTCGGCAACAGCCTGATCGGCGGCACGGTGAGCGGCGGCGCCGCCCGCGTCTTCACCGATTTCCGCATCCATGGCGGCTTCAGCCGCATCCTGGTCGAGGACAGCCGCACCACGCCCCGCCAGGCGGGCCGCCTGATCCAGCGCCTGCTGGAGATCGACACCTACCGGATGCTCGCCCTCCTCGCCCTGCCGCTGGCGCGCGAGCTCGGCGCCCCGATCACCGCGAGCGAGCGCAAGCTGGCCGAGATCACTGAGGCCCTTGTCACCGCCCGCTCCGCCGACGAGCCGGAGCTGCTGGGAAGCCTGACCCGCCTCGCCGCCGAGACCGAGAGCCGCGAGGCCCGCACCCTCTACCGCTTCAGCGCCTCCGAGGCCTATCACGCCCTCGTCCTTCGCCGCATCACCGAGCTCCGCGAGGGCCGGATGGAGGGGATGCAGACCCTCGAGGAGTTCATGGAGCGGCGCCTCGAGCCGGCGATGAACACCTGCCGCGCCATGGCCGCCCGGCAGGATGCGCTCTCCCGCCGCGTCGCCCGCGCCACGCAGCTGCTCTCGACGCGCGTCGACCTGACGCGCGAGCAGCAGAACCAGGTCGTGCTGGCGAACATGGACCGGCGCGCCCAGCTCCAGCTCCGCCTGCAGGAGACGGTCGAGGGCCTCTCCGTCGCCGCCATCACCTACTACATCGTCGGGCTGGTGGCCTATGTGGCGAAGGGGCTGAAGGCCGGCGGCATGCCGCTCGACGTCGACCTCGTCACCGGCATCGCCATCCCCGTGGTCGCCGTGGCCGTCGCCCTGGCCATCCGCCAGTTCCGCCACATCGTGACGAAGCGCACGACATTCGTCACTCCACCAGCGGGAAGGTAGCGGCGAGCGCCCAGGCCAGCGCCAGCGCATGCCCGATGGCCGCCGGCAGCGGCGTCCCCGTCGCCTTGTAGCTCCATCGCCCGACCAGCCCGTAGACGGTGAGGAAGACCAGCATCACCGGCACGATGATGACGAGAAAGAAGAGCCGCCGCGGATCGAGCGCCACGGCGAGGAGCAGCGAGACAAGGAAGGCGAGCTTCGTCGCCGGCGCCGCGAAGCGCGCGGCCCCCGGCCCGCGCACCGCCCATTCATCGGCGAGGAACCAGGGCAGCGTGCCGCAGAGCATCGCCGCCACCAGCCAGGCCCGCGGCCCCGACGGCACGAAGCTCGCCAGCAGCAGGTCGATCGCCAGCCCGAAGCCGAGCAGCGCATAGGCCGCGCCCCCCGCCGCGCCGATGGCGACCCGCGCTGGCCCCGCCCCGCTCCACCCCACGCCGCGCCACCACAGCAGCAGCCCCGTCAGCAGGCCGTAAAGCGCGCAATGGAGCGCGATGTAGTCGCCGAGCAGCAGCGGCAGGAACCGCCCCGGCACCAGCCGCAGCAGCAGCGGCGTCAGGACCGCCGGCACAAGTGCTACGACCCAGAAGCGCCGCCACCCCATCCCCCCGCCCTCGTCCCTGGCCACCGCCCGCGGCAGCAGCAGGGAGAGCGGCCAGCCCAGCGCCAGCAGCCCGCCGAAGAGCAGCGCCAGCGCCCCGCCGCGGATGTCGAGGAACCCACTCCCCGCCCGTCCGAAGGCGCCATCGAGCCAGGCGAGCGATTCCGCCAGCGCATCCCGGCTGTAGAGGATGCCGATATGCTCCACCCCGGCGGCGAGGGCGAAGCGCCGCGCCGTCCCCTCCTCGACACGCCCGGCGGTGACCCGCTCCGCCCCTGTCCCCGCCACCCGCCGCGCCGCATCCTGGAGGAATTGCGGCTCCCAGGCCCCGACCAGCAGCAGCAGGTTGCGCGGCCGGTCCGCCGTCACCTCCGGCCCGAAGCCGGAGAGCGCGACGGTCGCCGCCACCTCCGGATGCGCCAGCGCCCAGCGCACCACGATATCCGCCGCCATCGAATGCCCGAGCAGCGCCAGGCGCCCATCGCCGAGCCCCCGCGCCGCCTCCACCACCCGCCCGAGCGCTGCCATCAGCGCCCCCGCCGCCGCCCGGTCGTTGCTCAAGCCACCCGCCAGCGGCGCCGGATTCCGCCCATGTCCTGGGAAGTCGAAGGTCACCGCGACATAGCCGTTCCGTGCCAGGGTGACGGCGAAGGCCTGCATCATCTGCTGCGAGCCGGCGAAGCCATGGGCCACGACGACGACCGGCCCCGGCGGCCCGGCCGCCGGCCGGAACACCCGCGCCGGGATCTCGCCGACCGCGAGCGGTGCCTCCGCAACCCCCTCCCGCGCCGCCTGCAGCTGCCAGCCACCGAAGGCCATCGCCGCAAGGGCCAGCAGCGCCACGACCATCCCCGCAATTCGTCGCAAGCCCCGCTCTCCGCGCTGGTGGTTTCCGTCAAGCTAGGTTTACACTCGCACGCAATGCCAGACTTTACACCCGCCGCGCCGCCCGCCCTCCCGGCCCTGCTGCCGCAGGCGGCGCGACCGCATGCGGTGGTGATCGGCTCCGGCTTCGGCGGCCTCGCCGCCGCCATCCGCCTCGGCGCCCGCGGCTACCGCGTCACGGTGCTCGAACGCCTCGCCGAGCCCGGCGGCCGCGCCCGCGTGCACCGGCAGGACGGCTTCACCTTCGATGCCGGCCCCACCATCGTCACCGCGCCCTTCGTGCTCGAGGAACTCTGGTCCCTCTGCGGCCGCCGCATGGCGGACGATATCGACCTGCGCCCGCTCGACCCCTTCTACCGCATCCGCTTCGACGACGGCGCCACCTTCACCTATTCCGGCGACCAGGCGGCGATGCGCGCCCAGATCGCCGCCTTCAGCCCTGGCGACCTGCCGGGCTACGAGCGCTTCATGGCGCTCAGCGCCGAGACCTGCCGCATCGGCTTCGAGCAGCTCGGCCACACCCCCTTCGGCCATTGGACCGACATGGCGAAGGTCGCCCCCGGCCTCATGCGCCTGCAGGCCTGGCGCAGCGTCTACCAGGCGGCCGCCGCGCATTTCCGCGACGAGCGCCTGCGCACGGTCTTCAGCTTCCACCCGCTGCTGATCGGCGGGAATCCCTTCGCCACCAGCGGCATCTACACGCTGATCTCGCATCTCGAGCAGCGCTGGGGCGTGCACTGGGCGATGGGCGGCACCGGCAGCCTGGTCCAGGGCCTGGTGCGGCTGATCGAAGGGCAGGGGGGGCGCCTGCGCTGCGAGGCCGATGTCGCCCGCATCGAGACCGCCGGCCGCCGCGCCACGGGCGTGACGCTGGCCGATGGCGAGACCATCCCCGCCGATGTCGTCGTCTCCAATGCCGACGCCGCCTGGACCTACGGCAAGCTGCTGCCCGGCCTGCCGCGCCGCCGCTGGACCGATGCGAAGCTCGCCCGCGCCCGCTACTCGATGAGCCTCTTCGTCTGGTATTTCGGCACGCGGCGCCGCTACGACTCCGTCGGCCACCACACCATCATGCTCGGCCCGCGCTATCGCGGCCTGCTGCGCGACATCTTCACCCGCAAGCACCTCGCGGGGGATTGCAGCCTCTACCTCCACCGCCCGACGGCGACCGACCCGTCGATGGCGCCGCCCGGCTGCGATGCCTTCTACGTCCTCTCCCCCGTCCCGCATCTCGGCAGCGGCATGGACTGGGCGCAGCAGGCCGAGCCCTACCGGCAGCTCATCGCCCGCCGCCTGCACGAGACGCTGCTGCCCGGCTTCGAGGACGAGATCGTCACCTCCCGCCTGACGACGCCGCAGCATTTCCGCGACGACCTGCTCGCCGTTCATGGCGCCGCCTTCGGCCTCGAGCCGGTGCTGACGCAGAGCGCCTGGTTCCGCCCGCACAACCGCTCGGAGGAGGTCGAGCGCCTCTACCTCGTCGGCGCGGGCACGCATCCGGGCGCCGGCATCCCGGGCGTCATCTCCTCCGCCAAGGTCCTCGACAGCGTGGTGCCGCATGCCTCTGCCCTGGTCTAGGACCTTCCTGCGGCACCGCTGCGCGGCCCCGCAGGGCCCCCGGTTTGTCCCCTCATCCCCGACATGTCGCCTCGCCTGCCCCAGCCGGGCCGTGGACGGACAACGGCCGGAGGCCACGACCTGATGCGTGCCAAGCCCGTGC
The DNA here is from genome assembly GCA_902805545.1 of uncultured Craurococcus sp. Classification (GTDB taxonomy): domain Bacteria; phylum Pseudomonadota; class Alphaproteobacteria; order Acetobacterales; family Acetobacteraceae; genus Belnapia. The sequence continues at coordinate 6,420 of CADCTD010000023.1, forward strand.
TCGACGCCGCCGACCTCGCCGCCTGCCGCGCGCTGCTGCGCGGCGGGTCGAAGAGCTTCCACGCCGCAGGCAAGCTCCTTCCCGCCCGCATCCACGCGCCTGCCGCGGCGCTCTACGCCTTCTGCCGCGTCGCCGACGACGTGATCGACGAGGGCGGCGGCCCCGCTGCCCTGGCCGACCTGCATGTGCGGCTCGATGCCGCCTATGACGGCCGTCCGCATCCCTACCCCGCCGACCGCGCGCTGGCCGCCGTCGCCGCCCGCTACGCCATCCCCCGCGCCCTGCCGGCCGCCCTGCTCGACGGCTTCGCCTGGGACCAGTCCGGCCGGCAATACGAGACCCTGGCCGAGCTCGAGGCCGATGCCGCCCGCGTCGCCGGCTCGGTCGGCGCCATGATGGCCCTGCTGATGGAGGAGCGCCGCCCCGAGGTGCTGGCCCGCGCCTGCGACCTCGGCGTCGCCATGCAGCTCACCAACATCGCCCGCGATGTCGGCGAGGATGCCCGCCATGGCCGCCTCTACCTCCCGCGCATCTGGATGCGCGAGGCCGGCCTCGACCCCGATGCCTGGCTCGCCGCGCCCCGCTTCGACGCGCGCCTCGCCGGCGTCACCCGCCGCCTGCTCGCGGCGGCCGACGCGCTCTACCGCCGCTCGGAGGGCGGCATCGCCTGCCTGCCCGTCTCCTGCCGCCCCGGCATCGGCGCCGCCCGCTTCATCTATGCCGAGATCGGCCGCGCCGTGGAGCGCGCCGGTCTCGACAGCGTCACCCGCCGCGCCGTCGTCCCCGGCCGCCGCAAGGCCGTGCTGCTCGCCCGCAGCCTCGGCGCCCTGCTGATGCCCCGCCCACCGGTCGGCGCCCCGCCGCTCGAGGCGACGCGCTACCTCGTCGAGGCCGTTGCCGCCGCCGCGCCGGCCCGCATGCGCTACCGCGCCCCCGCCCGCTCCTTCGACGAGCGCGTGGCCTGGCTCGTCGATCTCTTCACCCGCTTGCAGCAGCAGCAACTCGGCCGAAATAGCTAGGATCACAAGAGAGGCCGAAGATGCGCAACCTCCCTGGCATCCTTATGCTCGCCGCCGCCGCCCTGTTGGTCTGGTCCGCCATCGGCCGCCGACGCCGCGCGCAGGACGCGGCCGCCCGCGGCGAGGCCCCGCCCGCCCTGCATCCCTCGCTCGAGCTGATGGGCGGCATCATGCCGCCGCTGGTCAATCTCGGCCTCATCATCGCCGGCGGCCAGGTCACCTTCGCCTTCTGGCTGACCGATGGCGCCGGGATCTTCGGCCCGGTCGACCTCGTCGGCTTCCTGGCCCTGCTCGCGGCCTACAGCTACTGGCTCGGCATCAAGGCCCGGCACCGCCTATCCGCCTGACCCCCGCCACCGCCGCCGCAGATCGACGAGATGCGCGGCCAGCGCGGCGGTGAGCGCGAGCCCGATCCACCCCCACCAGGCGCCGGCCATCGCTGCCCAGAGCGCCAGCATCAGGCAGGCCCCTGGCGCCAGCAGCGCGAGGATGTCCGCCGGCGGCAGGCCCCGCCCGCTCCGCCGGTGCAGCACATGGAGCAGCGCCGCCTCCACCAGCACGAAGCCGAGCAGAAGCGGCGCCACCAACCCGTCAGTAAAGAGCCAGCCCATGCCTTCCCCCGATCGAGGGAAGGCTAGCAGCCCTCAGGCGACCACGCGCCTGTAGAGATGCCAGGTCGCATGCCCGAGCAGCGGCATCACCACCGCGAGGCCGATGAAGGCCGGCAGGCTCCCCAGCAGCAGCAGCGCGACGACCAGCAGGCCCCAGATGGCCATCGGCACCGGATTGGCGAGGCAGGCGCGGACCGAGGTCTGGATCGCCGTCCCCACGCCCACGTTCCGGTCGAGCAGCATCGGCACCGACACCACCGTCAGCATCAGCACGGCGACCGCCAGCACGAAGCCCACCAGGTTGCCGATGAGGATCAGCCGGTGTCCCTCCGTCGTGCCGAAGGCGACCCGCGCCATCTCCTCGATTGAGCCCGGCACCGGCCCGACGGTCGCTTCGAAGATCGCCCGCGCGGCGACGAGCCAGCCGATGAAGATCGCCATCACCAGCACGCCCATCGCCGCAATGGAGAAGAAGGACGGGCTGCGCAGCACGTCGAAGGCATTGAGCCAGCTTGCCGGCTGCCCTGCCTCCCGCCGCCGGCTGATTTCGTAGAGCCCGACGGCGGCCACCGGCCCTACCAGCGAGAGGCCCGCGATCAGCGGGAAGAGCAGCGGCAGCATGTCGCCACCCGCCATCGCCCGCGCCGCCACCAGACCGACCACGGGATAGAGCACACAGAGGAAGACGAGCTGCGTCGGCGTCGCCAGGAAGTCGTCGAGTCCCTCCCGCAACGCCTCGCGCAGGTCGGCGGTGCCGATCGTTCGGATGGCGGGTTCGGCACGGGTCGCATAGGCTCCGGTCGTCCAGGCTTTGGCCATGGAATATCCTCCCTATCTCGAGAGTCCGACCCCGGACCGGGGCCGGACCGCAAGCGACGGGTGACATATGACTACCATGATGCTGATCGACCTTTCACACTCCTGTGAGGCTCCCGGCCGATGATGGAAGCCCTGGCCCAGTTCGAATGGGCCCTGATCCTCTTCCTCGTCCTCGGCCTCGCGGTCTGGGAGCTGATCCGGCTGCGGCGGGACAAGCGGAAGGACTAGACCCACCGCCGCGGGATCTTGAACGGCAGCATCATCTGGATCGGCAGCGCCGCGAAGCGGTCGAGCGACAGGCTCTCATGCACCGCCGTCGCCGGCTCCCCGCACAGCCGCGTCTCCACCACGGAGCGCGCATAGAAGGGCGCGTCCTCCAGCACCTGCACGACGCGCGGCTGATGCCCCGCATCCGCCCCTGTCGGCCGCCTTATGCCCCAGCGCGTCCGCGGCAGCAGGGCAGGGGAGGGCACCGGCATCTCCGCCACCTGCGCCCCCGCATCCACCCGCAGGGCGAGCGACTGCCGCGTTCCGTCCCGCCGCTCGGCGTTGTAGAGGATCGCCGCCCCCTCGCGGAGCGGCGCCCGGCACCAGTCCCATTCGACGAAGTCCCGCTCGAGCGGCGCATCGCCGTCATTGGTGTCGAAATACGCCGCGCCCGACCAGCTGAGCCCCGGCGTCTCGAACTCGACCTCCGCCCGCCCCACCGCCGCGATCGGCTGCCAGCGATGCCGCCCCGCCGCATCGAGCAGGAAGCGCCGCGGATTGATCCCGGCCGGCCGCACCCGGATCACGCCGCGCAGCCGCGAAGGGATCGGCGCCGTCACCTCCTCGATGCGGATGGTCAGCACCTCGCCATCCCAATCGAGCGCGCTCGGCCCGAGCTGCAGCCGCGTCGCGCTGCGTTGCACGGATTGGCGCCCGCGCTCCGTCATCGCCCAGCGCCGCGGCGCACCGTAGAGCGCCACGTTCAGCCCGGAGTGATTGAGCGGGTCCGCCTCCCCCCGCCGCCGCGCCATCGCGTAGTAGGGCGAGAAGACGCTGCCGAGGAAGGCGATGATGGTCAGCCCGTGCCGTCCGTCATCGCTCAGCGCATCGACATACCACCAGGCATAGCCGTCCGGCGCGACCGCGCGGTCGAATCCAGGTGCCCAAGCAGCTGCGCCGCCGCCAGCCGCCCCGACATCGCCGCCATCGGCACCCCCGGGCCCGGATGCACGCTCCCCCCCGCCAGGTAGAGGCCCGGCAGCTTCGTCGCCGCCCCCGGCCGGCCGAAGCTGCTCGCCCAGCCATGCAGCGCCCGGCCGTACAGCGCGCCCCCCGTCGCCGGGAAGAGCCGCTCGAAGCCCAGCGGCGTCGTCAGCACCGTCGCCTCCGGCCGCCGGTCCACCTGCAACCCGCAGCGCCGCAGCAGGTCGAAGCTGTTCGTCTCGCATGATGCGGTCTCCTCGGCGGTGAAGGCGCGCCGGTCGCCCAGCGCCGGCGCATTGGTCAGCACGAGCAGCCGCTCCGGCCCATCGGGCCCGGCCCCCGCATCGTCGCGGTCCTGCGCGCAGACATAGACGGTGGGGCCGGAGGGCAGCCGCCCGTGCTCGAAGATGTCGCGGAACTCCGCCTCGTAGTCGCGCGAGAAGAACACCGTGTGCCGCGACAGCGGAAAGCCGGAGGTCCGCGCCTCGAGGCACCAGGTCATCGCCGAGAGGCTCCGCTCCGCCGCCGGCTTCCCGACCGCCCGTTGCGCCGCACCGCCCAGCAACCCGCCCGCCAGCGCCCCGAGATCGGCATTGGCGATGACGGCATCCGCCGCGAGCCGCTCGCCGCCCTTCAGCACGACGCCGGACACCCGCCCGCCCTGCGCCTCGATCTCCTGCACCTCCGCGCCGTAGCGGAGCCTGGCCCCCTTGGCCTCGGCCAGCCCCGCCAGCGCCACCGCCAGCCGGTGCATCCCGCCCTGCACCAGCCACACCCCCGCCTGCTCGACATGCGCGACGAGCATCAGGGTGGCCGGCGCCTGGAAGGGCGAGGAGCCGCAATAGGTCGCGTAGCGCCCGAAGAGCTGCCGCAGCCGCGCATCGCGGAAATGCTTGCCGAGCTCCCGCCACAGCGTGGCGAAGGGCGAGACGCCCCACATGTCGGTGAGCCCGCGCAGCCCCGCCCCGGCGGCCAGCGACAGGGGCGTCGGCCTCGCCGCGCGGATGAAGGGCCCCTCCAGCGTCCGGTAGATCTTCGCCGCGCGGCTGCAGAAGTCCCGGTAGCCGCGCGCCTCCGCCGCTCCCGCAAACCGCCCGATCGCATCAGCCGACGCGTCTATATCGGCGAAGAGGTCGAGCCTTTCCGCCTCGCTCCAGGCATGCCGCGCCAGCACCGAGACCGGCTGCAAGGCTACATGCTCCTCGAGCGATGTCCCCGCCTCGGCGAAGAGCTCCTCGAAGACCCAGCGCATGGTGAAGACCGTTGGCCCGCCATCGACGCGTGAGGCGCCGGCCGCGACCTCCCGCATCTTCCCGCCCGGTGCCGCGGCGCGCTCAAGCACGGTCACGTCCAGCCCGCGCGCCGCGAGGGCGACCGCCGCCGCCAGCCCGGCGACGCCCGCGCCGATCACCACGGCCTTCGACTCGGTGTGAATAGTCGTTGACGCCATCGTCCAGAAGAGATGACACTTCCGACCGACAATCAAGCCTGACAGTCGAAACAAGGTGGGAGGTCGCCATGGACGCCGTGACGCGGATCGAACGGGCCCTCAACGCCGCCATCGCCCTGGCCGAAGGCCCCGGCAGCCCGCCGCGCCTCGCGGAGGCCATGCGCTACGCCGTCTTCCCCCGTGGCGCCCGCCTCCGCCCGCGCCTGGTCCTCGCCGTGGCAGGGGCCGTCGGCGACGACCAGCCCGGCCTCGCGGAGTCCGCCGGCGCCGCCATCGAGCTGCTGCACTGCGCCTCCCTCGTCCATGACGACCTGCCCTGCTTCGACGATGCGGCCACCCGTCGCGGCAAGCCCAGCCTGCACCGCGCCTTCGGCGAGCCGCTCGCGGTGCTGGCCGGCGATGCGCTGATCGTCCTTGCCTTCCAGATGATGGCCCGCGCCGCCGCCACCGCGCCGGAGCGCCTCGGCCCGCTCATGCTGACCATCGGGGATTCGGTCGGCATGCCCACCGGCATCGTCGCCGGCCAGGGCTGGGAGAGCGAGCCCCGCTGCGACCTCGCCGAGTACCAGCGGCAGAAGACCGGCTCCCTCTTCGCCGCCGCCACTGCCGCCGGGGCCGCGGCCGCCGGGGCCGAGCCCGGCGCCTGGCGCCTGCTCGGCGACCGCCTCGGCGAGGCCTACCAGGTCGCCGACGACATCCGCGACGCCGTCTCCGACGAGGAGGAGCTCGGCAAGCCCATCGGCCAGGACGCTGCCCATGCCCGCCCGAGCGCCGTGCTGCAGCTCGGCCTCCCCGGCGCCATCGCCCGGCTCGAATCCCTCGCCGCCGATGCGGCCGGCGCCATCCCGCCCTGCCCGGGCGCGGATGCGCTGCGCGCCATCATCCTGCTGGAGACGCAGCGCCTGCTGCCGCGCAGCCTCGCGGTGCGGGCTGCCTAACCGGATGTCCGATGCCATGGCCCCGCCCGCCGGCCTGCTGGACCGGGCGAGGGACCTCTACGACCGGATCCTGGCCAGCCCCCGCTTCCGCAGCCTGGCGACGCGCTTCCCGCTGACGCGGCCCGTCGCCCGGCGCCGCGTCCGCGCGCTCTTCGACCTCTGCGCGGGCTTCGTCTACTCGCAGGTCCTGCTCGCCTGCGTCCGCCTCCGCCTTTTCGAAATCCTCCATGCCGGGCCGGAGGAGGAGGGGCGCTTGGCCGCCCGCCTCGGCCTGCCGCCCGAATCCGCCGCCCGGCTCTTCGCCGCCGCCGCCTCGCTCGGCCTGCTGGCGCGGCGCAGCGGAGGCCGCTGGGGCCTCGGCCCGCTCGGCGCCGCCATGGTCGACAACCCCGGCGTCACGGCGATGGTCGAGCACCACGCCATGGTCTATGGCGACCTCGCCGACCCGGTCGCCCTGCTGCGCCGCCCGCGCGGCGGCAACCACCTCTCCGGCTACTGGCCCTATGCGGAGACGGCGGACCCCACCGCCCTCCGCCCCGACCAGGTCGCCGCCTATACCGACCTGATGGCCGCCTCCCAGCCCATCATCGCGGAGGAGGTCCTGGCTGCCGTCTCGCTCCGCCAGCATCGCTGCCTGCTCGATGTCGGCGGCGGCGACGGCTCCTTCCTCCGCGCCGCCGGCGCCCGCCACCCGCATCTCCGGCTGATGCTCTTCGACCTGCCCGCAGTCGCCGTGCGCGCCCGCCCGCGCTTCGCCGCCGCCGGCATGGCCGACCGCGCCACCATCCATGGCGGCGACGTCGCCGCCGACCCGCTGCCGCGGGGCGCCGACATCCTCAGCCTCGTCCGCGTCATTCACGACCATGACGACGACCGCGCGCTCGCCATCCTCCGCGCCGCCCGCGCGGCACTGGCCCCCGGCGGCACGTTGCTGCTGGCCGAGCCCATGGCCGCAACGCCCGGCGCCGAGCCGATCGGCGAGGCCTATTTCGGCTTCTACCTCCTCGCCATGGGCACCGGCCGCGCGCGCACCCCGGCCGAGCTCGCTGGCCTGCTGCGCCAGGCCGGCTTCGCCCAGCCCCGCCTCCGCCCGACCCGCACTCCGCTGCTCGTTCGGGTCATGGTGGCTGAGACTGTCGTTAATCCTTGACACCTACTGGTGTCATTCTAAGCTGACATAAATCAGAAGAGGGAGGGCTGACGATGGACACCATGGCAGTCCTGCTGCAGGAGCCGGAGCAGCTGATGCTCCGCCGCCTCGACCTCACCCCGCCCGGTGACGAGGATGTCGTCGTCGACGTGGAGTGGAGCGGCATCAGCACCGGCACGGAGCGCCTGCTCTGGAGCGGCCGGATGCCAAGCTTCCCCGGCATGGGCTATCCGCTGGTTCCCGGCTACGAGTCGGTCGGCCGGATCGCGCAGGCAGGGCCCCTCTCGGGCCGCACGCCCGGCCAGCGCGTCTTCGTCCCCGGCGCCCGCTGCTTCGGCCCGGTGCGCGGCCTGTTCGGCGGCGCCGCCCGTCGCCTGGTCGTCGCCGGCGAGAAGGCCGTCCCCGTCGCCGACTCCATGGGCGAGAACGCCGTGTTGCTGGCCCTCGCCGCCACGGCCCATCATGCAACGGCCGGCGCCGCCCAGCCGGAGCTCATCATCGGCCACGGCGTCCTCGGCCGCCTGCTGGCCCGCCTGGCGCTCGCCGCCGGCGCCGCCCCGCCCACCGTCTGGGAGAGCAACCCCGCCCGCCGCACCGGCGCCGAGGGCTACCCCGTGCTCGACCCGGCGGAGGACCCGAAGCGCGACTACCGCAGCATCGTCGATGTCAGCGGCGACAGCGCCCTGCTCGACACCCTCATCTCCCGCCTCGGCCCGGGCGGGGAGATCGTGCTGGCCGGCTTCTACGCCGCCCCGCTCTCCTTCGCCTTCCCGCCCGCCTTCATGCGCGAGGCGCGCATCCGCATCGCCGCCGAATGGCGTGCGCCCGACCTCGCCGCGGTGAACGCCCTGATCGCCGAGGGCCGCCTTTCCCTCGACGGCCTGATCACCCACCGGGAGGGCGCGCCGCAGGCCGCCTCCGCCTACCGCACCGCCTTTACCGATGCGTCCTGCCTGAAGATGGTCCTGAATTGGAGCGAGTGTTCATGAACGCATCCGTCGGCAAGCCCAACTCGGCCCAACCGCAGGCGAGCATGCAGGACGCGCTTCGCGCCGAGGCTGCGCAGGAGCCGGACGCCCCGCACACGGGCCCGGTCAAGCGCGAGACGCAGATCATCGCCATCTACGGCAAGGGCGGCATCGGCAAGTCCTTCACCCTGGCGAACCTTTCCTACATGATGGCGCAGCAGGGCAAGCGCGTGCTGCTCATCGGCTGCGACCCGAAGTCGGACACGACGAGCCTGCTCTTCGGCGGCCGCGCCTGCCCCACCATCATCGAGACCTCCTCGAAGAAGAAGCTGGCTGGCGAAGCCGTGCAGATCGGCGATGTCTGCTTCAAGCGCGACGGCGTCTACGCCATGGAACTCGGGGGGCCCGAGGTGGGCCGCGGCTGCGGCGGGCGCGGCATCATCCACGGCTTCGAGCTGCTGGAGAAGCTCGGTTTCCACCAGTGGGATTTCGACTACGTCCTGCTCGACTTCCTGGGCGACGTGGTCTGCGGCGGCTTCGGCCTGCCGATCGCCCGCGACATGTGCCAGAAGGTGATCGTCGTCGGCTCCAACGACCTGCAGAGCCTCTACGTCGCCAACAACGTCTGCTCGGCGGTGGATTACTTCCGGCGCCTCGGCGGCAATGTCGGCGTCGCCGGCCTGGTCATCAACAAGGATGACGGCACCGGCGAGGCGCAGGCCTTCGCGGACGCCGTCGGCATCCCCGTCCTCTCGGCGATCCCGGCCGATGACGACATCCGCCGCAAGTCCGCCAACTACGAGATCGTCGGCATGCCGGGCAGCCCCTGGGCCTCGGTCTTCGAGACGCTGGCCGAGCAGGTCGCCACCGCCCCGCCGGTCCGCCCGAACCCGCTCACGCACGAGAACCTGCTCGGCCTCTTCAAGGGCGATGCGGTCGGCCGCGGCGTGGTGCTGAACCCGGCGACGATGGAGGACATGTGCGGCTCGGCCCTGGTCGAGAAGCCTTCCCTCGAAGTCGTCTACGAGGGCAGCTGAGCATGGCCGACGGCGCATCCTGCCATGGCGGCCGCGACACGATGCAGGCGGCCGCCCGCGCCGCCGGCAAGTCGGCGACGCTCGACCGGCTGATGGCCGACTACCCGCGCGGCCCGCATGACCAGCCGCAGAGCATGTGCCCCGCCTTCGGCTCGCTCCGCGTGGGCCTGCGCATGCGCCGCGTGGCGACGATCCTCTCGGGCTCCGCCTGCTGCGTCTACGGCCTCACCTTCACCAGCCATTTCTACGGCGCCCGCCGCAGCGTCGGCTACGTGCCCTTCAACTCCGAGACGCTGGTCACCGGCAAGCTCTTCGAGGACATCCGCGACGCCGTCCACGCCTCGGCCAAGCCCGACGAGCTGGACGCCATCATCGTCATCAACCTCTGCGTCCCGACCGCCTCGGGCGTGCCATTGGACCTGCTGCCGAAGCAGATCGACGGCGTCCGCGTCATCGGCATCGACGTGCCCGGCTTCGGCGTGCCGACCCATGCCGAGGCGAAGGACGTCCTCGCCGGCGCCATGCTCCGCTACGCCCGCCTGGAGGCCGAGGCCGGCCCCGTCGCCCGCCCGACTTCCCTGATCGAGGGCGAGCCGACCGTCGCCCTGATCGGCGAGCTCTTCCCGGCCGATCCCATGGGCATCGCCGCGATCCTGGCCCCGATGGGCCTCGCCGTCGCCCCGCAGACGCCGGCCCGCGAGTGGCGCGACCTCTATGCCGCGCTCGACTGCGAGGTCGCCGCCGCCACCCACCCCTTCTACACCGCGAGCATCCGCGAATTCCGCGCCGCCGGCCGCCCCGTGGTCGGCTCCGGCCCGGTCGGCGTCGAGGGCACCGAGGCCTGGCTGCAGGGGATCGGCCGCGCCGCCGGCCTGCCGCAGTCGCGCATCGACATCGCCAAGGCGAAGGCCCTGCCGGCGATCCAGGGGGCGCTGGCCGCAGCGCCCATCCGCGCCCGCATCACCGTCTCCGGCTATGAGGGCTCGGAGCTGCTCGTCGCCCGCCTCCTCGTCGAGGCCGGCGCCGAGGTGCCCTATGTCGGCACCGCCTGCCCCCGCACCGAATGGTCCGAGGCCGACCGCGCCTGGCTCGACGCCCGCGGCACCCATGTCCAGTACCGCGCCAGCCTCGAGCAGGACATGGCGGCGATGGAGGAGGTGAGGCCCGATCTCGCCCTCGGCACCACGCCCCTGGTGCAGAAGGCGAAGGAGATGGGCATCCCCGCCCTCTACTTCACCAACATGGTCTCCGCCCGGCCCCTGTTCGGCCCCGCCGGCGCCGGCTCCATGGCGGCGATCGTCGCCGCGCAGACGCGGGGCCGCGAGCGCTTCTCCCGCATGGTCGGCTTCTTCGACGGCGTCGGCACGCCGGGCCGCGCCGGCTACGGCTTCCGCGGCAAGCCGGAGGAGCCCGCCGGCTTCCGCGACCGCCAGCGCAAGCTGCGCGCCGCGAAGCTCAAGGCCGACGAAGCGGTGGGGAGCTAGGCGACATGCTGGTCCTCGACCACGACCGCGCCGGCGGCTACTGGGGCGCCGTCTATGCCTTCAGCGCCGTGCGCGGCCTGCGCACCGTGATCGACGGCCCGGTCGGCTGCGAGAACCTGCCCGTCACTGCCGTCCTCCACTACACCGACGCCCTGCCGCCCCACGAACTCCCGGTGGTGGTGACCGGCCTCGACGAGGAAGCCCTCTCCCAGACCGGCACCGAGGGCCCGATGAAGCGCGCCGCCGAGGCGGGCGATGTTGAGCTGCCGGCCGTCGTCGTTACCGGCAGCATCGCCGAGATGATCGGCGGCGGCGTGACGCCCGAGGGCAGCAACCTCCGCCGCTTCATCCCCCGCACCATCGACGAGGACCAGTGGCAGGCCGCCGACCGCGCCATCAACTGGCTCTGGACGGAGTTCGGCGCCAAGAAGGTGCGCGCCCGCAAGCGCGCCGAGGGCAGCCCGCCCCGCGTCAACCTCATCGGCCCGATCTACGGCACCTTCAACATGCCCTCCGACCTCGCCGAGATCCGGCGCCTGGTCGAAGGCATCGGCTGCGAGATCAACCTCGTCTTCCCGCTCGGCAGCCATGTCGACGACATCGCCCGCCTGCCCGATGCGGACGTCAACATCTGCCTCTACCGGGAGTTCGGCCGCAAGCTCTGCGAGACGCTGGAGCGGCCCTACCTGATGGCCCCTATCGGCCTCTTCGCCACGACGAACTTCCTCCGCAAGCTCGGCGAGCTGACCGGCCTCGACCCGGAGCCCTTCATCGAGCGCGAGAAGCACACCACGATCAAGCCGATCTGGGACCTCTGGCGCAGCGTCACCCAGGACTTCTTCGCCACCGCCAGTTTCGCCGTCGTCGCCACCGAGACCTATGTGCGGGGGCTCCGCCGCTTCTTCGAGGAGGAGATGGGGGTGCCCTGCGCCTTCTCCTTCGCCCGCCAACCGGGGCTGAAGACCGACAACGCCGCCGTCCGCGCCGCCGTCCACGGGACGCCGCATCTCGTCCTCTTCGGCTCCTACAACGAGCGGATGTACGCGGCCGAGGCCAAGGCCCGCAGCACCTACATCCCGGCGAGCTTCCCGGGCGCCATCATCCGCCGCGCCACCGGCACGCCCTTCATGGGCTATGCCGGCGCGACCTACCTGGTCCAGGAATACTGCAACGCGCTCTTCGACGCGCTCTTCCACATCCTTCCCCTCGGGACGGATCTCGACCGCGTCGCAGCGACCCCGGCCCGTCCCGCCGAGCGCTGGGAGCCGGAGGCGCAGTCGCTGCTCGAGGCGCATCTCGAGACCGAGCCCTTCCTGCTCCGCATCTCGGCCGCCAAGCGCCTGCGCGACCGCGCCGAGCGCGACGCCCGCGAGGCCGCCGAGCCGGCCGTCACCGCCAGCCGCGTCGCCGCCCTGCTGCGCGACCTCGCCGAGGGCCGCGTCGCATGACCGGCCTCCATCCCCTCGCCGCGCGCCCCTGCCGCGCGGCCACCAGTCGTGCGTGGCTATCCCGGCCGCGTCGATCCCTGCCGCGCGGGAGTTGCGCGGTAACGGCCGCAAGGCCGCCATCACAGAGGTAATCGAGATGGCCGGAACCGACATGCGAGACGGCTCGCTGACGGGGCTGACGGAGAACGAAGCGAAGGAATTCCACGGAATCTTCGTCACGTCCTTCATCATCTTCACCGTCATCGCCATCGTCGCCCATTTCCTGGTTTGGCAATGGCGCCCATGGCTTCCCGGGCCCCGCGGCTACACGCAGTCGATGATCGACGGCGTGACCTCGCTGGCCACCTACTTCACCTGAAGGGAGGACAGAACCCATGTGGCGAGTTTGGCTGCTATTCGATCCGCGCCGCGCGCTGGTCGGGCTTTTCACCTTCCTCCTCGTGCTCGCGCTGACGATTCACTTCATCCTGCTCAGCACGAACCGCTTCAACTGGATCGAGGGTCCTCGCCCGCAGGCGATGATCACCGACACCATCAGTTCGGTCGTCTAGGGCGCCAGGCGCGTTCCTCGAACGCGCTCGCCGCCTTGGCTGATTGCCTGCAGGCCGGACCAACGCTTCGGGGCGCCTGCGCCCCGCCGCGATCCGGCCTGGCACGACCGCCGGGTGGCGGACGGGGCATGCCTCCGTCCGCCGCCGACCTAGCTGCAACTGAGGCTGCCCGCACGGACCGCCTCCCCATTCGGGGTATCCACCATGGCGATGCTCAGCTTTGAAAGGAAGTACCGCGTCCGCGGGGGCACCTTGATCGGGGGCGATCTCTTCGACTTCTGGGTCGGGCCCTTCTATGTCGGGTTCTTCGGCGTCACGACGATCTTCTTCACCCTGCTCGGCACGCTGATGATCTTCTACGGGGCTGCCCTCGGCGGCACCTGGAACCCGTGGACGATCAACATCGCGCCGCCCGACCTGAAATACGGCCTCGGCCTCGCGCCGCTGAAGGAAGGCGGGATCTGGCAGATCGTCACCGTCTGCGCCCTCGGCGCCTTCGGCTCCTGGGCGCTGCGCCAGGCGGAGATCTCGCGCAAGCTCGGCATGGGCTACCATATCCCCGTCGCCTACGGCATGGCGATCTTCGCCTACTTCACCCTGGTGGTGATCCGCCCGGTGCTGATGGGCGCCTGGGGCCATGGCTTCCCCTACGGCATCCTCAGCCACCTCGATTGGGTGTCGAACACCGGCTACCAGTACCTGCATTTCCACTACAACCCGGCGCACATGCTCGCGGTGACCTTCTTTTTCACCACGACGCTGGCCCTGTCGCTGCACGGCGCGCTGGTGCTCTCGGCCATCAACCCGCCCAAGGGCGAGGACGTGAAGACCGCCGAGCACGAGAACACCTTCTTCCGCGACACCATCGGCTATTCCATCGGCACCCTCGGCATCCACCGCCTCGGCCTCTTCCTGGCGCTCTCCGCTGGGTTCTGGAGCGCCGTCTGCATCGTCATCTCCGGGCCCTTCTGGACCCATGGCTGGCCGCAGTGGTGGAGCTGGTGGCTTAACCTGCCGATCTGGAACTGAGCCCCAAGCAAGGAGGAGGAAGATCCCCATGGCCGAATACCAGAACATCTTCACCCGCGTTCAGGTGAGAGGCCCGGCCTATGCCGGCGTGCCGCTCGCCCGCGGCGACAGCCCGCGCGACGGCAAGCCGAATTTCGCCTATATCCTCGGCTGGCTCGGCGACGCGCAGATCGGGCCGATCTATCTCGGCTGGCTCGGCATCATCTCGCTCGGCTTCGGCTTCGCCGCCTTCGAGATCATCGGCTTCAACATGCTGGCCTCGGTGAACTGGAACGCGCTCGAGTTCATCCGCCAGCTCCCCTGGCTCGCGCTCGAGCCGCCCTCGCCCGCCTATGGCCTCGGCATCCCACCATTGGCTGAAGGCGGCTGGTGGCTGCTGGCGGGCCTCTTCCTCACCCTGTCAATCCTGCTCTGGTGGGCCCGCACCTACCGCCGTGCGCGGCAGCTCGGCCTCGGGTCGCATGTGCCCTGGGCCTTCGCCGCCGCCATCTGGCTCTACCTGGTGCTGGGCTTCATCCGCCCGCTGATGATGGGCTCCTGGTCCGAGGCGGTGCCCTTTGGCATCTTCCCTCACCTGGACTGGACGAACGCCTTCTCCGTCCGCTACGGCAACCTGTTCTACAACCCCTTCCACATGCTCTCGATCGTCTTCCTCTACGGCTCGACCCTGCTCTTCGCCATGCACGGCGCGACCATCCTGGCGGCCGGCCGCTTCGGCGCGGAGCGCGAGGTGGAGCAGGTGATCGACCGCGGCACGGCGCATGAGCGCTGTTCCATCTTCTGGCGCTGGACGATGGGCTTCAACGCCACCTTCGAGAGCGTGCATCGCTGGGCCTGGTGGTTCGCCGTGCTGACCCCGATCACGGGCGGCATCGGCATCCTGCTGACCGGCACGGTGGTCGACAACTGGTACCTCTGGGGCGTGAAGCACGGCATCGCACCGGCCTATCCCGAGTTCTTCCGCGCCATGCCCGACCCACTCCTCACGCCGGGGGCCGCACAATGAGCTTCTCCCTCAAACTCGGCGCGGTGCTCGCCGGCCTGCTCGGCCTCGCGGTCATCCTCTTCACCTTCGAGCGCCCGCCGGTGGAGACGGTGCAGACCGGCTTCCGCGGCGTCGCCCTCGGCAACATCGCCAATCCGCGCCTGCAGACGACGCTGGTCGCGGCCAACCAGGTCCCGGCTCCCTTGCCGCGGGTGCCATCGGTCGGGCCCCGTGCCGGCCAAGTCTACCAGAATGTCAAGGTTCTGGGCGATCTCGGCGTCGCCGAATTCGCCCGCACCATGGCGGCGCTGACGGCCTGGGTGTCGCCCCAGCAGGGCTGCGGCTACTGCCACAACACGGCGAACATGGCCTCCGACGAGGTCTACACGAAGGTCGTCTCCCGCCGCATGTTGCAGATGGTTGCCCGCATCAATGCGGAGTGGAAGCCGCATGTGCTGGAGACCGGCGTCACCTGCTACACCTGCCACCGCGGCAACCCGGTTCCGGCCAATGTCTGGTCGCAGGACCCGGGCGGCCGGACGGCCGGCTTCGCCGCCAACCCGGGGGGGCAGAACCTGGGCGCGCCGGCGGTCGGCTACAGCTCGCTGCCCTATGATCCCTTCACCGCCTATCTGGACCAGGCCGACAACATCCGCGTGCAGAGCGCGACGGCGCTGCCGGCCGGCGACACCCAGAAGGTGAAGGATACCGAGCAGACGCTGGGTCTGATGATACACTTCTCCACCTCGCTCGGGGTGAACTGCACCACCTGCCACAACACCAGGGCCTTCTCCGACTGGGAGCAGAGCGCCCCGCAGCGAACGAATGCCTGGCACGGCATCCGCATGGTGCGGGACATCAATCACAACTTCATCGAGCCCCTGCAGCCGGTCTGGGCGGCCAATCCGAACGGTCCTGCCGGCGGCCCGGTCCGCCCCCGTCTGGGCGCGGCCGGGGACCCGTTGAAGGTGAACTGCGCAACCTGTCACCAGGGGGTGGCCAAGCCGCTCAACGGCGTCTCCATGATCCCCGACTATCCGGAGCTGGCCCGCATCACCAATATCGAGGCTCCGCCGCCCGTCCGGCGGTAGGCTTCGCCCGACCAGGGGCCGGCATCCTCCCGGAAAAGGGGGGTGCCGGCCCCTTCACGTTTGAGGGCCGGGACGGGTTGCGGGCCTCGCCGCTTCGGCTATATGCATCCTGGCCCTTGCGCCCCGCGTTCTATTCCGCCTGGCCCGAGGGCCGCCGCCGCTCCGAGGACGTCACCGCCTATGAATTCGCTCGAGCTGAACAAGGCTTTCGCCGCAGTGCTGACGGCCGGCATTACCTTCATGGTGGCCGGAGAGGTGGGCAAGCTGCTGGTGCATGGCGAGGCGCCGCAAGAAAGTGCCATCCGCATCGGTGACCCGACCGGCGGGGCTCCCGCCGCCGCCCCCGCTGCCGCCGCCCCGCCGGCCGAGCCGATCTCCGGCCTCCTCGCCAGCGCCGATGTCGCCGCCGGCCAGCAGATCGCCCAGCGCAACTGCGGCGCCTGCCACAGCTTCGACCAGGGCGGCCGCAACGGCATCGGCCCGAACCTCTACAACATCGTCGGCGCCCCGCATGGCCATATCGAGGGCTTCAACTACTCGGCCGCCCTCAAGGGCAAGCAGGCTCCGTGGAACTACGAGGAGCTGAACCAGTGGCTCTACAAGCCATCGGCCTATGCTCCGGGGACCCGCATGGCCTATGCCGGGCTGAGTAACACGCAGCAGCGGGCCAATCTTGTGGCCTATCTACGCAGCCTCTCGCCCTCCCCGAAGCCGCTGCCCCCGGCCGGCGAGGCCGCTGCCCCTGCCGCCGCTCCCGCAGCTGCCGCCGCCCCTGCGGCGCCGGCTGCC
>CADCTD010000024.1 GCA_902805545.1 uncultured Craurococcus sp.
TGCCGTCGCACGGGATCACACCCGTGTGTTGCCGCACCGCAGCGCACGCCTGCCGCCGGCGCGGAGCGCCAGAATCCCGCGCTAGTGCAACGACTTGCGCGTCGTCCTTGAACAGCCCCCTGCCGAAGCGGGTTCGTGAGGCGCTTGGATCGCGCCCGGGAAGCCGCCCGTACTCCGGTCCGAACCGCCGGCGTGCGTCACGAGGGCGCCGCCCGCTCCGAGCCAGAAGCGCTTTGCCGTCCTGCCTCGGCGCTGGCCAGTCGAGCGCAGCCTCGCCTGGATGCTGGAGACCAGGCGCTTGGCCCTGAGCTCTGACCGGCCCGCTTTCGGCGTCCGATCGTTGTTGCGCGCGGCGTGCATCTTCCTCGTCGCGCGGCGCTTGGCTCGGCGGTTATGAAAAGCGCCTGTTAGCTTCCGCGCCGGGCGACGCAGTCGCGCCAGCCGGGGCGGCCGAACGGGTAGCAGGCCACCAGGAGGTCCATCGGCGGCCGGGTCTCCGCCGAGAGCACCAGCAGCAAGCGGTAGAGTTCCGCGTCCGCCAGCGGGCGGGCGGGCCCACCGCTGGCGCCCGGCGGCGACCCGAGGGGACGAGCCGCCGGCGGGGGACGGCCGGCGCCCGCGTCGTTTCGCGTGTCCTGTGGTCCGGCACGCCCCGGGGCGGCCCCGAGGCTCAGCCCGCAAAACAGGCCCGCGGCGGCGGCGAGGGTGGAAACGCGCATGAAGGACCGCGGCCCCTGCCCTGCGGCCGCCCTACTCCGCCGGGGTCTGCAAGGGCAGCGCGGCCAAGCCGTCGGAGGGCAGCAGGCGCCGGAGAAGGACGCCGAGGCCGACGATGGCGGTGGTCGCAATCAGGAAGATGGTGGAGGCCATGAGAGTTACTCTCTGATCGGTTCACATCAACTCGCTTCCACAACTAACTGATCCGACGCGATAAGCCAAATACAATATATACCCTAGCGACAAATCGCTCATGAGTGGCACGACTGGGTGGCTGGGGTCAGGCCGCGCCAATCCAGGCGGCCCCCTTGCCTCCTGACGCTGCCGTCACCTGCAACAGGAACCCGACGGTGAGCTTGCCCCGGCTCTTCTTCCTGCGCGGGTTCCGCTCGTTCTCCTCCACGCCTATCGCGGCCAACCATTCAGCCAAGCGTACGTAGGCCACGCCCCGGCGGGCCAGTCCGCCGCGGACGGAGCCTTTCGCATTACCCCGTGGTGGTCTTTGATCGTCGCGTTCCAGAACTGGCGGCACCGCCGGCGCGAGCGGGCCGTGCTCCAACGGATCGCGCTCAGGGCGTGGGGGCTGCCGCCCGACCCCCACCACCCCCCCGATCCGGCTTCCGAGGGCGCTCGTCGCAACTGTCCTGCAATGGCTTATCTTTTTGGCGCTGGTCGTCCCGGTGCCGGCTATCGCGTGCCGGTCGGTGGTGGAGCGGCGGCGCTAGCCGTGGCTGGGTCGGCCGCCCATGGATTGGAGCGGCGGCGGCTCGGCGTTGCGCGCGGCCTCCGCCCGGGCGGCGCAGCGCCCGCCCGGCTGCGCCCTACATGGTGGCCCGCACGGTGCCACTCGCCGCTCCGGTCCGTGAAGGGCGGTCACCCGCTCCGTCATGCTCGGCAGAGGCGGGGCTCGGCGCCGCGCCTACCGCCGCGGGGTGGGCGCTATGATCCTCGCCGCCCCGGCCAACCATGCCGCGTTGAAGACTTCGTCCGCGGCCGTCCGCTGCGCCGCTAACCGAGCGTAGGTCGCCCAGCGCATCCGCGGCGGCTTCGGCGGCAAAGGGTCGCACCTGCTGCCGTAGTCGACGCCGAGGCGACGGTGGATGCGTGCGACGCGCCGGTGCGCCCGCCCCATCGCGTCCTCCCGCTGCGACCCGTAGGCCAGCCCGTGGGCGTCCCGGCTCAGGAACCGCCTGCCGCCGTTGGGCAGGTAGAGGACGGCGCAGCGCCGCCGCCTCTCCGGGCAAACCCACTACCAGCGCCGGTCGCCGAAGCGGCAGCGCTCGGCCTCCACCGCCACCGTGTAGTCATGCGCCCCCGTCTCGGCGCTCAGGTGCTCGATGGTGTAGCGCAGCCGCGCCGTGCCGGATGTGCCGTCGAAGCGGAGCGTCATCGCCACCGCCGCGAACGGGTCGGGTTCCCCGTCGCGGTTTCAGCGCCACCCAAACGTCAGGGTCGCGGGCGCACTGCCTGGACCCACTGCCTGGACCCACCGGCGGGGCGCCGGTCATGTCCAAAGCCCACCGCACCGCCCGCACCACCACGTTGACGTCCAGCCGGAGAGAACAGGTATCTTCCACCGTCGCCCGGCCGCCCCTCCGCCCGCTGTTGTAGCCGCCCGCCGTCGCTCACCGTTCCCATTTTCGATTTTCCGAGATCGCTTGCCTGAACCGGTTTGTTCCAGTCCCCGAGCAGTTTCCATAGCCGGCACAAAGATGGAGATGTCGCGGTGCCCGACCCGGGGCGCCACAGCTCCGAAGAATGCTGCGCGGAATGCCCCACAGCATGTTCCAACTCCATCACGAATGGGCTTGCCGCGGACGCTTCGACCGCGTATCGGTAACTTATGGTTGAAGAACCCTAAATCCCGTCCCCGCCGGAACTGGCGGCAGCCGCCCCGCCCGGAGAACCGCCCATGACCGACGCCCGCCCCATCCTGATCGTCGAAGACGACGCGGCGCTCCGCGCCACGCTGGCGGAGCAGATCGCGCTCTGCGGCGAGTTCAGCATCCTGGAGGCCGGGACCCTGGCCGAGGCCGGAGCCGCGCTCAACGCCGGCGAAGCGCGCTGCGACGCCGTCCTGCTCGACGTCGGGCTGCCGGACGGCGACGGCCGCGAGTTCTGCGCCAAGCTGCGCCGCGACGGCAAGCGGATGCCGGTCATCATGCTGACCGGGGCGGACGCGGAGCGGGACGTGGTGCG
>CADCTD010000025.1 GCA_902805545.1 uncultured Craurococcus sp.
CGGGGCCTCGCTCCAGGGCACGGCGGCCGCGCCGGCGAGCGAGGGCCGCGGCGGCGGCGCGGCCGGGATCGGCGGATCGCCCGGCGAGGCCGCCCCTAGCCGGGCCGGACCGTCCCGTGGTCCCAGCGCCTCCCGCGACCGCTCCCGGTCGGCGGCGAGCGCGGCGGAGACGGCATCCCGCACCTCCGGCGGCGGCCGCTCCGGCCGCGGCGGGACGCTGGCGAGGTTGGGCCGTGGCCGGTCCATCCCCGGCGGCGGCGGCCGGCCGGCATCCGCCGCGCCCGAGACGGTGCGGTAGATCTCGACCGGATTGACCTCCTTCGGCACGGAGCACCCGCCGAGCATCAGGACCAGCAGCATCCCCGCCCGCACGCTCCGCATGATCCGGCCTCCCTGCAGGCGCAGGACTAGCGCGGAACCGGTTGACAGGGAAGCAACCCTCGGCCAGCGCCAGGGTTGGAGGGTCCAGCCCCAAGGGCTAGGATGCCTCATGGCCGACGAGAAACTTACCGACACCAACCAATTCCGGCTGCCCGACCCGGCGCTGGTCACCCGTACCATGTCCGAGGTCGCCGAGCGCGGCCAGCGGATCGTCGCCGATTTCCTCAAGCGGCAGGAGGATGGCGGCGCCGTGCCGGACCCGCTGAACATCGGCGGCGCCTTCCTCGAGATGACGACGCGGCTGATGGCCAATCCGGCCAGCCTGGTCCAGGCCCAGCTCGGCTTCTGGCAGGACTACCTGACCCTCTGGCAGAACACCGCCCGCCGCATGATGGGTGCCGAGGCGCCCCCCGTCATCACCGAGGACCCGCGGGACCGCCGCTTCAAGGACGAGGCCTGGCGCGAGAACGAGGTTTTCGACTTCATCAAGCAGAGCTACCTGCTCAGCGCACGCTACTTCCAGACGGTGGTCGGCAGCGTCGAGGGCCTCGACCATAAATCGGCGCAGAAGGTCGATTTCTACACCCGGCAGTTCGTCGATGCCATGAGCCCTTCCAACTTCCTCCTCACCAACCCGGAAGTGCTGCGCAAGACGGCCGAGACCGGTGGCGAGAACCTGCTGAAGGGCCTCTCCCACCTCCTCGCCGACCTCGAGCGCGGCCGCGGCAAGCTCCGCATCCGCATGACGGATGACAGCAAGTTCCGTGTCGGCGAGAACATCGCGGTGACTCCGGGCAAGGTCGTCTACCAGAACGACCTGATGCAGCTGATTCAGTACGAACCTACGACGGAGACGGTGCTGAAGCGCCCCCTCGTCATCTTCCCGCCCTGGATCAACAAATTCTACATCCTCGACCTTCGGCCGAAGAACTCCTTCGTCAAATGGGCGACCGACCAGGGTCATACGGTCTTCGTCGTCTCCTGGGTGAACCCGGACGAGCACCTGGCCGAGAAGGGTTTCGACGACTACATGCGCGAAGGCGTCTATGCCGCGCTCGACGCCATCGAGCAGGCGACCGGCGAGCGGCAGGTCAACGCCATCGGCTACTGCCTCGGCGGCACGCTCCTGGCGACGACGCTCGCCCATATGGCGGCCAAGCGCGATACGCGGGTCAAGACCGCCACCTATTTCGTCACCATGACCGATTTCGAGGAGGCGGGCGAGCTTTCCGTCTTCATCGACGAGGAGCAACTCCGCAGCCTTGAGGAGAAGATGCAGCAGCGCGGCTATCTCGAAGGCCGCGAGATGGCGACGACCTTCAACATGCTGCGCGCCAACGACCTGATCTGGTCCTTCGTCGTCAACAACTACCTGCTCGGGCAGGAGCCCTTCCCCTTCGACCTGCTCTACTGGAACGACGATTCCACCCGCATGCCGGCGAAGATGCACAGCTTCTACCTGCGGCGGATGTACCAGCAGAACGACCTGGTGAAGCCGGGCGGGATCGAGCTGCTTGGCGTCAAGATCGACCTCCGCAAGATCAAGGTGCCGAGCTACCTGATCTCCACGCGCGAGGATCATATCGCGCCCTGGAAGTCCACCTACCGTGCGACGCAGCTCTATGGCGGCCCGATCCGCTTCGTCCTCGCCGCCTCGGGCCATATCGCGGGCGTCGTGAACCCGCCCGGCAGCGGCAAGTACAGCCATTGGGTGAACGAGGCCCTGCCGCCCGAAGCCGACCAGTGGTTCGACACCGCGACCGAGCTCGCCGGCTCCTGGTGGCCGGACTGGCATCGCTGGGTCACCGCGCAGGACAAGGGCGCGAAGGAGCAGGTGCCCGCCCGCATCCCCGGAACCGGCGCCCTGCCGGCGATCGAGGCGGCGCCCGGCAGCTACGTCAAGGTGCTCGGCGCCGAGTAGCTCGGCCTCCACTCGCCGATGCCGCTCCAGCCTGTTGTTTGGTCGAGCAAGTCAATCCGATCAGGTGATTCCATCTGATCGGAGCTTGCTCTGGCTTCCTGCCTGGGCAAGCCTGCTGCTGCGGTCAGGTGCTTCCACCCGACCGGACTTCGCTTCGGCGAACAGCGCCAGCCGCCGCGCGGCAACGGGTGACAGCCCACCCGCCGCCACCTGCTTCACCGGCGGAAGCTCGGCGGCGAAATGGCAGGCGCTGTGGTGCCCCGGCGCCACCTCCAGCGCCGGCGGCTCAACCTCCCGGCAGGTGGCTTGCGCCAGCGGGCATCGCGTGTGGAAGCGGCAGCCCGGCGGCGGGTTGAGCGGGCTCGGGACATCCCCGCCGAGTGGCGTCACCATCCCCCGCCGCCGCGGATCCGGCCTCGGGATCGCCGCCAGCAGCGCCCGCGTATAGGGATGCCGCGGATCGGCGAAAAGCCGCCGCGTCTCCGCGACCTCCACGATGCGCCCGAGATACATGACGGCCACCCGGTCCGCCATATGCTTCACCACCGCCAGGTCATGGGCGATGAAAAGGTAGGCGAGGCCGAAGCGCCCCTGGAGCTCCTTCAGCAGGTTGACCACCTGCGCCTGGATCGACACGTCCAGCGCCGAGACCGGCTCGTCGCAGATGATCAGCTCCGGCTGGACCGCCAGCGCCCGGGCGATGCCGATGCGCTGCCGCTGCCCGCCGCTGAACTCATGCGGGAACCGCCCCGCCTGCCACTCGGCGAGGCCGACCAGCCCCAGCAGCTCCCGCACCCGCGCCGCCCGGGCCGCCCTGTCGCCGATGCCATGGACGATCAGCGGCTCCTCGATGGCCTCGCCCACCGCGAGCCGTGGATTGAGGCTGGCGAAGGGGTCCTGGAAGATGATCTGCGCCCGGCGACGCATCCGCCTGAGCGCCCCGCCCGACAGCGTGGTGATGTCGGCCCCGTCGATTCGCACCCGCCCCGCCGTCGGCTCGATCAGCCGCAGCGCCAGCCGCGCGGTGGTGGATTTCCCGCAGCCGCTCTCGCCGACCAGCGCGAGCGTCTCCCCCCGCGCCAGGCCGAAGGACACGCCATCCACCGCCCGCACCACTCCGCCCTTGACTGGCCAGTGCCGCGCGACGTCCTCCAGCTCCAGCAGCGGCGCCATCACGCCGCCAGCTCCACCGGAGCCCGGATGCAGGCGACGCCATGTCCGGGCCCGATGCCACGCAGGCCCGGCACCTCCTGCCGACAGGCCGCAACGGCGAACGGGCAGCGCGGCGCGAACCGGCACCCCGGCGGCAGGGCGAAGGGCGGCGGCACGCTGCCCTCGATGGCGAGCAGCCGCGACCTGTCCTCATCCAGCCGGGGCACCGAGCCGAGCAGCCCGATCGTGTAGGGATGCTGCGGATCGTCGAACAGCGCCGCGACCGGCGCCCGCTCCACCACGCGCCCCGCATACATCACCGCCACCTCATCGGCCATTTCGGCAACGACGCCGAGGTCGTGGGTGATGAGGATGATCGCCATCCCCGTTTCCGCCTGCAGCGCCCGCAGCAGGTCGAGGATCTGCGCCTGCACCGTCACGTCGAGCGCCGTCGTCGGCTCATCGGCGATCAGCACGCGCGGGTTGCAGGCCAGCGCCATGGCGATCATCACCCGCTGCCGCATCCCGCCCGAAAGCTGGTGCGGATATTCCTCGAAGCGCCGCTCCGGCGAGGGGATGCGCACCCGCCGCAACGCCTCGATCGCCCGCCCGCGCAGGTCGCGCGCCCCCGGCTCATGCGCCCGCATCGCCTCCATGATCTGAGCGCCGACGCTGTGCACCGGGTTGAGCGAGGTCATCGGCTCTTGGAAGATCATCGCCACCTGCCCGCCCCGCACCCGCCGCATCTCCCCGGGCGGGAGGGCGAGCAAGTCCCTCCCCTCCAGCACCACCCGCCCCTCGGCGACGCGCCCCGGCCGCGGCACCAGCCCCATCACCGAGAGCGAAAGGACCGACTTGCCGCAGCCGCTCTCGCCGACGATGCCGAGCGTCCGCCCGCGCGGCACCTCAAGATCGACGCCATCGACAGCCGCGAAGGCACCGAAGCGCGTCCGCAGCCCTTCAAGGCGAAGGATCGCCTCCCCGCTCACGTCCAGAGGAAGCTCGGCGGCGAGATCTTCTCCGCCGGGCGATGCGCCCAGTCCCGCTCCGGCACCTGCGACTCGCAGCGCTGCTGCGCCTCGTGCAGCTCGGCGGCGGCGGCCGGGTAGTCCATGGTCAGCACCTCGCCGTCCTTCACCACCTGCCGCCCATCGACATAGACCGCGCGCAGCGCCCGATCGCCCGCCGCATAGATCAGGCTGCGCACCGGGTCCCGCGCCGGCCGCATCTGCGGATGGGTGACGTCGACCAGCACGAAATCCGCCCGGCACCCGGCCGCCAGCCGCCCGATATCGTCCCGCCCGAGCGCTTTCGCCCCGCCGACCGTCGCCGCCTCGAACAGCTCGGTGGTCGAGATGCTCCGCGGGTCGGTCGCCTGCGTCCGCGCCAGATAGGCCGCGAGCCGCATCTCATCGAGCATGTTGTGCGGATAGGTATCCGTCCCGAGCCCCATATTGACGCCCGAGCGCTTGTACCGCCCGAGATGCTTCAGCGTGATCCCGCGCCGCGCGAAGACGGTCGGGCAATGCGCGACGGTCGTCCCGGTCTCGGCCAGGATCTCGAGGTCGCGGCGCGTATGCCAGGGCGTGCTCGGATGGTCGTCGAGGAAGATGCCATGCCCGATGATCGCCCGCTCATCCAGCAGGCCCTGCTCATGCAGCCAGCCGATCGGGGTGAAGCCGTGCCGCCGCGTGATCTCGTGGAATTCCGAGACCGACTGCGCCGCATGGATCTGCCAGGAGATGCCGCGCCGCCGTGCCTCGTCATGGCTGTCGCGCAGCAGCTCCGGCGTGCAGGTGTCGATCTGCGCCGGCACCGCCATGCCGAAGAGCCGCCCGCTCTCATGCTGCTCCGCCCGCTCGACCAGGGTGAAGGCTTCCGCCATCGCCTTCTCGCCGGCCGCCGCATCCCATTCATACTCCACCACATGCCCGTTCTTGGTGAACCACCGGGCCGAGCGGAACATCGGCGCGATGCAGACCCGCATGCCGCTCTCCGCCAGCAGGTCGAGCCAGCCCGGATGCGCCATCGACAGGTCGGCGACGGTGGTGACGCCCGAGAGCAGCAACTCCGACAGCGCCACCTTCACGCAGCTATGCACCGCTCCCGGATCGGGCCGGAAGATCGGCAGGTACTCGTAGAGCGAGGAATTGTAGAGGCCCGGCGTCCCCACCTCATCGGTGAAGCCCTTGTTCATCGGCTCGGAGGACGGGTGCGAGTGGATGTTGACGAGCCCCGGCATCACCATCATGCCGGTGCCGCTGATCGTCTCATGCACCGGCCCTGCATAGTCGCGGCCGACGAAAAGCAGCCTGCCGTCCTCATAGGCGACATCGCCATTCGGCATGTAGACGTGCTGCTTGCGGGCCTCGTCCCAGGCGAGGACGATATCCGCATTGCGGATGAGCGTGACGGACATGGTTATCTCCCTTACCTGTTCAGCCTGATGTCGAGGCCCTTGTAGAGCGCGACGCCGTAGATGCCATGCGCGCGCACGCCCTCCGCCCGCATCGAGGATGCGACCCAGAGCTGCTCCCGCGCCACCGGGAACCACACATTCGCAGCCGTTACCAGCCGCTGCGCCTCGGCGATCGCCGCCATGCGCGCCGCCGGGTCGAGCGCCACCTTGGCCTGCTCCAGCGCCCGGTCGGTCGCCGGGTCGGACCAGTTCATCCGGTTCGGCGTCGGCCGGTTGCGGCTGTCGAAATAGAGCGAGAAGCCGTCCGTCGCCGTCACATAGGGGTAGGACATCATGAAGGCGTCGAATTCCTGCGTCGCCAGCCGCCCCCAGCCGACCGTCGCATCCCAGAGCTGGATCTTCATCTCGATGCCGATGCGGCGCAGGTCCGCCTGCATCGCCTCCAGCACCTGCCGGCCAAGCTGGGTGTTGATGACATAGGTGAGGAAGCTGGCGCGCTGCCCGTCCTTCACCCGCACGTTATCCGGCCCCATCCGCCAGCCGGCCTCGTCGAGCGTCCGCTTCGCCGCCTCCGGGTCGTAGCGCGGCACCAGCTTCGCCGCCTCCGCGTCATATCCGGCCGTGTTCGGGTTGAGGTAGCTGTCGGCCGGCACCGCCGAGCCGAACCACACCGCCTGCACGATCGCCGCGCGGTTGACCGCCTGGTTGATCGCCCGCCGCACGGCCGGGTCGTTCATCACCGGCTTGTCCACCTTGAAGCCGACGAAATAGTCCCAGAAGTAGTTCTCCTGAGTCGACATCCGCACCAGGTTCGTCATCTGCCGCAGCTGGTTGATGGCGATGGGCGGGATGTACTGCGTCGCATCCGCCTGCCCCGTCTGCAGGGCGGCGAGCCGCGTCTGGCTCTCCGGCACCACCCGCCAGATGACCCGCTCCAGCTGCGGCGAGGGGTTACTGTAGATCGGCGGGCCCCAGCGGTAATTCGGGTGCCGCTGCAGCACCAGCTCCTGCCGCGGCGTCCAGCTCGCCCAGCAATAGGGCCCCGTCCCGTTGAAGCCCTGCACCCCGAAATTCGCGCCGAGCCTCTCCACCGTCGCCTGGTCGACGATGGAGGCGAAGAACAGGCTGAGCTGGTAGAGCAGCTCGCCATAGGGCTCCGTCAGCTCGTACTCGACGGTGACGTCGTCGATCGCCCGCACCTCCTTCACCGGCCCTGCGCGCCAGCGCACCGGGCTCCGCGTCGCCGGATCGAGCCAGCGATTCATGGTGTAGACCACGTCGCGCGCGGTGAAGGCCTTGCCGTCGCAGAAGGTGACGTCGCGTCGCAGGTGGAAGGTGTAGGTCTTCGCGTCCGGCGAGATGTCCCAGCGCTCCGCGAGGCCGGGCTTCACCGTCTTCATGTCCCAGTCGAGCGAGACAAGCGTATCGCTCATCATGTAGATGCTCTCGCCCGCCGCGCGTGCGGTCGAGCGCGGCGGGTCGTAATTGTCGGCGTCGATCTCGCGCAGCACGACCAGCGTGTTGCGCGGCGCCGGCTGGGCGAGCGCGGTGCCGGCCGAGACCGCCAGCAGCGCGGCGGCAAGAAGCTGCTTCATGGACCTCTCCTCAAAAGCGAAGCCGCGGGTCGAGCGCATCGCGCAGCGCATCCCCGAGCAGGTTGAAGGCAAGCACGATGGCGAAAATGCCGATGCAGGGGATCACCGCGATATGCGGCGCGAAGAACAGGAAGTTGCGCCCCTCGCTCGCCATCGCGCCCAGCTCCGCCATCGGCGGCTGCGCCCCGAGGCCGAGGAAGGACAGCGCCGAGCCGAGCAGGATCACCTGCCCGAAGCGCAGCGTGGTGAAGACGAAGATCGCCGAGAGGCAGTTGGGCGCCAGGTGCCGCCAGATCAGCCGCGCATCCGTCATGCCGATGGCCCGCGCCGCCTCGATATAGTCGAGCCGCATGGTGACGAGCGCGCTGCCGCGGGCGATCCGCGCCATCAGCGGCACGGTGGCGATGGCCAGCGCCAGGATGACGCTGGAAATCCCCGGCCCGAGGATCGCCGCGATGGCGAGGCCGACGAGGATGGCCGGGAAGGACAGCATCATGTCCATCAGCCGCATGATCGGCCCGTCCAGCCAGCGCTGGTAGTAGGCCGCGAGGAAGCCCAGCAGCACCCCCGCCACGCCGCCCGCCGCCGTGGCGACGAAGCCCATCAGCAGCGAGGCACGCAGCCCGAACAGCATCCGCGTGACGAGGTCCCGCCCCTGCGCGTCGGCGCCGAGCGGCAGCCCCGGCGTCCCCGGCGGCTTCATCGAGAGCGAGAGATCGTTGTCGAAGGGGTCGGTCGGCGCGATCCAGGGCGCCAGCAGCGCCGCCAGCACCATCAGCAGCACGAAGCCGAGCGCCGCGGCAGCGGCCGGGTCGCGCAGCAGCCGCATGAGCAGCCCGGCCCGCTTCGGAGGCAGGATGGCGTTCATGCCGTGCGCATCCGCGGGTCGAGCGCCGCATAGAGCAGGTCGACGAGGAGGTTGATCAGGATGAACCCCGCCGAGAGCACGATGATCGTCCCCTGCGCCATCGGCAGGTCGGAGGAGAGGATCGCCCCCACCGCCAGCCGCCCGACGCCGGGCCAGGAGAAGACCGTCTCCGTCACCACCGCGCCGCCGAGCAGGAAGCCGATCTGCAACCCGATCAGCGTGACGACCGGGATCAGCGCGTTGCGCAGCGCATGCGCGGTGACGACGCGCCGCTCCGTCAGCCCCTTGGCGCGCGCCGTCCGCACATGGTCGGCCGAGAGCACGTCGAGCACCGCCGTCCGCGTCATCCGCGCCACGGGCCCGATGAAGACGCCGCCCAGGGTCAGCGCCGGCAGCGCGATCGCCCGCAGGCCCTCGACGCTCCAGAGCGGCCCCCCTCGCCCGGTGAAGGGCAGCAGCTGCCACTGGAAGCCGACGAACCAGATCAGCAGCAGCCCGAGGAAGAAGACCGGAACCGACCCGCCCGCGACGCTGAAGGCGAGCACCGCCCGATCGACCAGCTTCCCCCGCCAATAGGCTGCCACGGTCCCGAGCAGGATGCCGAGCGGGATCGCCCAGATCAGGCTCGCCACCATCAGCTCCAGCGTCGGCCCGATCGTCGCTCCCAACTCCTGCGAGACGGGGACGTTGTTGATGATGGAGACGCCGAGATCCCCCTGCGCCAGCCGCCACAGATAGAGGCCGAATTGGACGTAGAGCGGCTTGTCGAGCCCGAGGTCGCGGCGGATCTCCTCCACCACCTCGGGGCTCGCGGTCGGCCCCGCCCGCACCGTCGCGGCATCGGTCGGCACCACCTGCATCAGCAGGAAGCCGATCAGCAGCACCCCGAGCAGCACGGGCACCACCAGCGCCACCCGCCGCATCGCATGGCGCAGCATCAGGCCATCTCGCCATGCCGGTCGAAGATCGGCACACCCTCGCGGAGCGTGAGGTCGGCCCGTACGCCAAGCACCGCTTCCGGCTCCATGGAGAAGACATCGCCCGAGAGCACGGCGATATCCGCCTGCATCCCCGGCTCCAGCGTGCCGCGGCGGCCTTCGGCGAATTGCGTATAGGCGCCGCACCAGCTCTGGCAGTGCACCGCCTGCTCGGCGGTCAGCGCCTCCTCGATGCCGAGCACCGTCCCCTTGTTCGTCCGTCGCGTCAGCATGGTGTAGAGGTTGACGAAGGGATCGACCGTCGAGACCGGGCAATCCGACGACGCCGCCGGATGCTGCCCCTCCTCCAGCCAGGTCCTCATGGGATAGGCGTACTCGCTCCGCTCCCGTCCGAGATTGGCGATGTAGGTGTCGCCGAACTCGTACATGAAGACCGGCTGCGGCACCGGCAGGATGCCGCGCGCGAGCATCCGCCGCCGCTGGTCCCGCGTGACGAAGCCGCAATGCTCGATCCGGTGCCGCCGTCCCGTGAAGGGATGCTGCGCCGAATCCGCCGCCTCCATCCCCTGCAGCACCTGCTCGATCGCCGCATCGCCGATCGCATGGATGTCGAGCTGCCAGCCCTGCTCGTGGTAGCGCCGCAGCAGCGCGTGGATCGTCTCGTCGGGGAAGGTGAAGACCCCCCGCGTATCCGCCGGCAGGTAGCGGTCGAAGAAGGCCGCCGTCAGCCCGCCCGCGCTGCCATCGGCGAAGACCTTCACGGCCCCCCAGCGCAGCGAATCATCGCCCGCCATCGGCCGCAGCCCCGCCTCCCAGGCCGCCTCGGCGATGCCCTCCGGATTCCCCGCCAGCACCTGCCACATGCGCAGCGGCAGCCGCCCGTCCCGCTTCGCCGCCTCATAGGCATCGATCTCGGCCATCCCCGCCGTCATGCCGACATTCATGTCCGTCGCCGAGGCGAAGCCCATCGCGGCGAGGTTGCGGCACGCCGCCTCGATGGCCTCCACCATCCGCGCCCCGTCCGGCTGCGGGATGGCGGAGGCGACGAGCCGCATCGCCCGCTCCTGCACGAGGCCCGTCAGCGCCCCGCCACGCCGCTCGATGATGCCGCCTTCCGGGTCCGGCGTGTTGTGCCCGACGCCCGCCATCCGCAGCGCCGCGCTGTTGGCGACCGCCATGTGCCCGCAGGTACGGACGATCCAGACCGGGTTGTCCGGCGCCGCCGCATCCAGCTCCGCCGCGGTCGGATGCCGGCCGACATCGAGCGCGCTGTGGTCATAGCCCCGCCCGAGCACCCAGGCCTCCTTCGGCGCCGCCCGCGCCGCCTCACGGATCCGCCCGAGCAGCCCATCGAGGCTCGTCACCTCCTCCGCGCGGAGGTTCACCTGCGCCAGCCCCAGCCCATAGGGCAGCAGATGCATATGCGCCTCGTTGAAGGCCGGGATCGCCACGCGCCCGTCGAGCGCGACCCGCCGCGTCCCCGGCCCCGTCGCCGCCTCCACCTCCGCGCGCGTCCCGACCGCCGCGACGTGCCCGTCCTTCACCGCCACCGCCTCGGCGAAGCCCCCGGCAAGCCCGCGGAAGATGCGCCCCTCCAGCAGCAGATCGGCACTCATCCCGGGCCCTCCCCTTCGCCGGTCGATGCTCCGCCAGGGTCGGCCGCCGCGTCAACCGCCCTTGCCGCCCCGTCATTCCGCCGCAAGACTGCCGCTGCCCATCACCGCAGCAGGACGACCCGATGCCCGCCCCCTCCCGCATCACCCGGCTCCTTGCCGGTGCCGCCCTCTCGGCCCTGCTCGCCTTGCCCGCTGCCGCGCAGACCCTCCGTGTCGTCCTGGCGAACGACCTCGCCAGCCTCGACCCGGTGCAGTCGACCGCCGCCTTCGTCCGCAATCACGGCTTCATGGTCTACGACCAGCTCTTCGCCCTCGACAGCAAGGGCGAGGCGCAGCCGCAGATGGTCGAGTCCTTCGAGCGCTCGCCGGATGGGATGCGCTGGCGCTTCAACCTGCGCGAGGGCCTCGCCTTCCACGACGGCGCCCCCGTCCGCGCCGCCGACGCTGTCGCCTCCATCAGGCGCTGGGCCCAGCGCGACGTGGTCGGCCGCGCCCTCGCCGCCGCCACCGCCACCCTCGAGGTGTCGGACGAGCGGAGCTTCACCCTCACCCTCGCCCGCCCCTTCGCCCTGGTGACGGAAGCCCTGGCCCGCCCCACCGCCAGCGCCCTCTTCGTCATGCCCGAGCGCCTGGCGCAGACCCCCGTGACCACCGCCATCACCGATGCGACGGGCTCCGGCCCCTTCGTCTTCGAGGCGCGCGAGTGGCAGGCCGGCAACCGCGCCGTCTACCGCCGCAACCCTGCCTACCGCCCCCGCCCCGAGCCGGCCGATGGCCTCGCCGGCGGCAAGCGCGTGCTGGTCGACCGCCTCGAATGGCTCGCCATGCCCGATCCGGCCACCGCCGCCGCGGCGCTCCAGTCCGGCGAGATCGACTTCCTCGAGGTTCCCTCGCCCGACCTCGTCCCGACGCTCGAGCGCAACCGCGCCATCCGCCTCTTCGCCCTCAACCCGGTCGGCTCCGTGGTCTGGCTCCGCATCAACCACACGCAGCCGCCCTTCAACGACCCGCGTGCCCGTCGCGCCCTGCTTCATCTGGTCAACCAGGAGGAAAACCTCCAGGCGATCGGCATCCGCCCCAGCGAGCAGATCCCCTACTGCCCCGCCTATTTCCTCTGCGGCACGGCGCTCGAAAGCGCGGCCGGCGCCGAGGGCCTGCGCGCGGCCGAGCCGGAGCGCGCCCGCGCCCTGCTGCGCGAGGCCGGCTATGACGGCCGCAAGGTCGTCTTCCTCAACGCCACCGACAGCCCGGTGAACAATGCGGTGACGCTGACCATGGCCGAGGCCTTCCGCCGCGCCGGCCTCGCCATGGACGTCCCGGCGATGGACTGGGCGACCCTCACCCAGCGCCGCAACCGGCGCGAGCCGCAGGACCAGGGCGGCTGGAACCTCTTCGTTACCATCGCCAACGTGCTCGACGCCCAGAACCCGCTGACCAACCTCTATCTGGCGAGTCCCTGCGAGGGCGGCCTCGCCGGCTGGCCCTGCGACGAGGAGCTGGAGCGCCTCCGCCGCGCCTGGTGGGAGGAGCCCGATGCCACCAAGCGCCGCGCCCTGCTGGAGCAGGTCCATGCCCGCGCTTACCAGGTCCTGCCCTACATCAATGCCGGCCAGTACCGCACGCTGAGCGCCCGCCGCGCGAATCTCGAGGGCATGCGCCCCACCATCATCCCCGTGTTCTGGGGCGTCGAAAAGAAATAGGGCACCCTTCCCGCCCTCCCGCGTTCATGCCGGAACGGAAGAGGAGAGCACCGACCATGAGCGAGAACCGGATGGAAGGCAGCGGCGCCGCTGCCGTGGGCGCCCATAGCAAGGATGCGATGCAGTCCGGCAACATGCCGGGCGGCCGCCCCCAGGGCGTCGACCCATCGGCAGTCGGCCACAAGCCGGGCGGCTCCGACGACACGATGCAAAAGGCCCGCGAGATGGCCGGCGAGGCCAAGGGCTTTGCCGACGACACCGTCTCCTCCGCCCGCGGCATGGCGCAGGAATACGGGGCCCAGGCCGGGCAGATGGCCCGCCAGGCAGGCGACAGCCTCTCCCAGGCGGGCAGCCAGGCTTATCGCCAGAGCCAGGAGGCGGCCGACTACCTCAATGACCGCGTGCGGGAGGAGCCGCTGCTGGCGCTGCTCGGCGCAGGCGCGGTCGGGTTTGCTCTGGGGCTGCTGATAGCGAGGCGTTGAGGAGGGCACCTCGGAGTCCCCGTCGCGCCCGGCGCGACGGGCTGTTCCTGTCCCGCCTCACACTCCGCCTGCCAAGGGCCGAAAGGCCCCTGGAATCCTCGGGTCAGCGCCGGGGCCGAACATACTCACGGAGCCAATTGCCCAGTTCCACGGTGTGGCGCCGGCGGTCCAGCACCTCCGGCCCGATGCCGTAGCGCCAGGCGAGGTCCATCCGCCCCGGATCGGCCTCCAGCGCCAGCAGGTCCGCGGCATAGGCCTCGACGTCCCCGAAGCCACCCGCCGCCAAGGCCGCCGCCCGCGTCCGCATCAGTGCCGCGACGCAGCCAAAGGTCATCTCGGGATGGTATTGCACGCCGTGGAAGCTCCCGCCCCCGGGCGTCCGCAGCGCCATCGCCTGCACCGCGCTCATCGCATTGCCGGCCAGCACCTCCGCCCCAGGCGGCGGCACCTCCACCTCGTCGAGATGGGAGCACAGCGCCTCGAACACCGCGGGCCTTCCGGCCAGCATCGGATGCCCTCGCCCGGCCTCGGTCAGCGCGAGCCCCCGCGCCACGCCGATCTCCCGCCCGCGCGGATTGGTCCGCACGCGCCCGCCGAGCGCCGCCGCCGCCAGCTGCAACCCCCAGCAGCTTCCCCAGACCGGCCTGTCCGTGGCGAAGAGTGTCCGCGCGAACTCGATCTGCCGCTCCACCTCCGGCCCGCCCTCCGGCACATGCAGGGGCGATCCGGTCAGCACCCACCCATCCGCATCGCCGGGCGTCATGCCGAGCGGCAGCGCCTCGCCGTCCGCCAGGTTGAAGCCGAGGCAACGCAGATCCGGCGCGTGCAGCCTGAGCCCCGCCTCGAACATCTGCACATTGGAAGGTCCGCCCAGCGCCCGGTAGGCCTCGCCCCCGGCCGAGGGCGAGCAATCGGCGATCAGGATATGCCGCATGGTCCCGCTCAATCCTTGTAATCCGGCTGTTCCCGGTCGAGCTTCCGCCTGAGCGCCTGCCAGGGCAGCCAGCCCTTGGTCGGCCCCGTGCTGAACTGCGCCCGCGTCCGCGCCACCGTCTCGGCCGAAGGCAGCGCCAGCGGCACGCCCGAGGCCTGCGCCGCCAGCTGGATGCGGCAGCTCTGCTCCAGGTACCACATCCAGTAGAAGGCCTCCCGCACCGTCCGCCCGACCGTCAGCAGCCCATGATGCCGAAGGATCATGCACGGCTTGTTGCCGAGGTCGCGCACCAGCCGCTCCCGCTCGGAGAGGTTGTCGTCCGCTGCCACCCCCTCGTAGTCGTGGAAGGCGACGCGCCCATCGAACTCCATGCTGATCTGGTTGAGCGGCAGCAGTCCCCCCTGCTGCGCCGCGACGGCCATCCCGGCGAGGGTATGCGTATGCATCACGCATTGCGCATCCGGCTGCCCCAGATGCACCGCCGAATGGATGACGAACCCGGCCGGGTTCACCGGCCAATCCGTCTGCTGCGCCGGCGCGCCCTCCGCATCCACGACGACGAGGGAGGAGGCCGTGATCTCCTCGAACAGCAGCCCATAGGGATTGACCAGGAACCGGTGCCCCTCCCCGGGGACGCGCACCGAGAGATGGGTGAAGACGAGGTCCGTCATCCCGAAGAGCGCGACCAGCCGGTAGGCCGCGGCCAGGTCCTCGCGCAGCTCCCGCTCATCGGGCACATGGTCCGGATCGGGCCGGACGGGCGGCGGCGGCATCGGCATCTCAGTAGCCCTTCTCATGATCGAACAGGTTCGGCAGCCCCTCGCCGCGCTCGAAGCCGGCGATCGCCCGGGCGACGGCCGCCGCCCGCTCCGCCCGGCTCGGCAGGCTGGCGACATGCGCGGTGACGGTCGCCCGCGGATGGCCCCAGAGCGGATGCTCCGGCGGCAAGGGCTCCGTCTCGAACACGTCGATCACCGCACCGGAGAGCTGCCCCCCATCCAGCGCCGCGACGATGTCCTCCAGCCGCTGCTGCATCCCCCGCCCCACGCCGACATACCCCGCCCCCCGCGGCAGCCGCCCGAGGGTCTCCGCATTGATGATGCCCCGGGTCTCCGCCGTCGCCGGCAGCAGGCAGACGAGGATATCGCTCCGCCCGAGGAAGGCGTCCATCTCCCCGGGCCCGGCATGGCTCTCCACCCCCGGCAGCGCCTTCCGCCCCTTGGACCAGCCGATGACGGGGAAACCGATGCCCCGCAGCATCAGCGCCGCCCGGCTGCCCATATTGCCGAGCCCCATGATGCCGACGGTCCGCTGGCTCGCCCGCCAGCGCGGCTCGAAATCGTCCCAGCGCCGCTCCGCCTGGGCGATCGCCATCCGTCGCGCATCCTTCAGCAGCGAGAGCGCGGCCCAGCAGACGAACTCCCCCATCCGCTCCGTCGCCTCGGGAATACTCATCCGCACCAGCGGCACCTGCCGCGGATAGGATGGATCGGCGACGATCCCGTCCACCCCCGCCCCGGAGCCGAACACCGCACGCAGGTTGGGCATCGCCGCCAGCCGCCCCGGCTCCGGGTCCCAGACCAGGGCATAGCGGACCTCCTCCGCCCGCACCCCCGCCTCATCCCACCCGCGGATATCGAGGCCGGGCGCGCAGGCCGCGAAGCTCTCGCGCCATTCCGCCATGGCCGCCTCGCCCCCCGACTTCACCACCAGCACCGCCATCCGCCTTCACCCCCGAACCGCTCCCGGCCCAGCATAATCCAGGCCATCCCCCTTGCACCCCCGCGGCCGACGCATGACGCTGGCCCAACCCTCGCCAGCCCGGGAGCCCTGCCATGCCCCACCCCGTCTTCGCCCCCGGCTTCAAGGTCAGCCCCTGGTGGTGGGAAGCCGCCGAGCCCCCGCAGCGCGCCAACCCCCTCCCCGACCACGCCGCCATCGCCGTCATCGGCGGCGGCTATGCCGGGCTCTCGGCGGCGCTGACCCTTCGCCGCCTCGGCCAGGCCGTCACGGTGCTCGATGCGGAGCGCATCGGCTGGGGCGCCTCCTCGCGCAATGGCGGCATGGTCTCCGGCGGGCTGAAGATCGTCGGCCCTGCCCTCGAGGCAGCGCACGGCAAGGAGCGCGGCCGCGCCATCGCCCTCGCCGCCGCCGCCAGCCTCCCCTTCATCGAGGATACCATCGCCCGCGAGGGCATCGACTGCGACTATGTCCGCTGCGGCCGGTTCGCCGCCGCCTGGTCGCCAAGGCACTACGACGCCATGGCACGGAAGGCCGAGCTGCTGGAGGAGGTGACCGGCCTTCCCGCACGCATGCTGCCCAAGTCCCGCCAGCGCGAGGCCCTCGGCAGCGACCACTACCATGGCGGCATGCTCGCCGCCGCGACGGGCAGCCTCCATCCCGGCAAGTATGCCCGCGGCCTCGCGGCGGCGGCCGAGCGCGCCGGCGCCCTCCTTGTCGACGGCGTCCGTGTGCAGAAGATCCATGAGGAGGGCAGCGGCTTCCGCATCGCCACCGACCGCGGCGAGCTCCGCGCCGACGCCGTCCTCGTCACCACCAACGGCTACTCGCTCGACAGGCGCGGCACCGCCAGCCCCTGGCTCGCCCGCCGCCTGGTGCCGCTGAACAGTTACATCATCGCGACCGAGGAGTTGGGCGAGGCTGAGATCGACCGCCTCTTCCCCGGCCGCCGCATGATCTCCGACAGCAAGCGGGTGCTGAACTATTTCCGCCCCTCGCCGGACGGCAGGCGCATCCTCTGGGGTGGCCGCGCCAGCTTCCGCGCGGCGACCGCCGAGGACACCGCCCCCGCCCTCCATGGCTACATGGCGGAATGCTTCCCCGAACTGGCCAAGGTGAAGGTGACCCATGCCTGGACCGGCAATGTCGCCTTCACCTTCGACAGCCTGCCGCATATCGGCGTGGAGCGCGGCATCCACTACGCCGCCGGCTGCCAGGGCAGCGGCGTGGCGATGGCGACCTGGCTCGGCCACAACATCGCGCTGAAGCTGGCGGGTGCGGCCAACGAACCCTTCCCCCTCGACGGCCTCCCCTTCCCGACCCGCCCCCTCTACTCCGGCAACCCGAATTGGGTCCTGCCCTTCATCGGCGGCTGGTACCGCCTGCGCGACCGCATGGACCGCAGGGCCGCATAGGCCTTGCGCCGGCACCGCTGCGAGGACACGGGAATAGTCCCACGACCTCCCTGCAAGCGGCATGCGAGGCCCCCCTCGGACCCTCGGTTCCCCGCCGGAACCCTGGCCCGTCAACGGCTTCGCCACTGGCGGCTTGAAGCTCTCGAGGTCTTTCAAGCATTGACAGCGCGCAGCCTCTGCCCGAAGGGACGGCCCGCACCGGAACCCCAGTCGTGTCCTACACCGTCCACGAGATCTTCCTGACCGCCCAGGGCGAGGGCGCCAATCTCGGCCGCACCGCCGTCTTCATCCGCTTCGCCGGCTGCAACCTCTGGTCCGGCCGCGAGGAGGATCGCGCCGACGCCGTCTGCCGCTTCTGCGACACCGAGTTCCGCGGTGGCGAGCGCCATGACCTCGCCGGCCTCGTCGCCGCCGCCTCCGCCCTCTGGCCGGCCGACGCCCCCGCCCGCTTCTGCGTCCTCACCGGCGGCGAGCCCCTGCTGCAGGTCGACGTTCCGCTCCTCGATGCCTTGCGCGCCGCCGGCTTCACCATCGCCATCGAAACCAACGGCACCCAGCCCCTGCCCGGCCCCATCGATTGGGTCTGCGTCAGCCCCAAGGCCGGCGCCCCCCTCGCCCTCGAGCGCGCCGACGAGCGGAAGCTCGTCTATCCGCAAGCCGGCTTCGACCCGGCTGAATTCAGCGCCTTCCCGGCGCAGGAGCGCTGGCTCTCCCCCATGGACGGCCCCGCCCTCGCCGAGAACACCGCCGCCGCGGCCGCCTACTGCCTCCGCCACCCCGAATGGCGCCTCAACATCCAGGCCCACAAGGCCTGGGGCATCCGCTAGCCACCCCTGGCGCGACCGCTCCCAAGGCAGGATGCTGGCCCTCGGGAGGAACCGACCATGCCAAGCCGCCGCGCGCTGCTGCTCGCCAGCCTCGCCCTGCCCGCCCCCGCCCGGGCCCAGCCCCGGCCGCTGCGGATCATCGTCCCCTTCGCCCCCGGCGGCTCGGGGGACATTACCGCCCGCCTGGTCGGCCGGCATATCGAGGCGACGACCGGCCAGCCGGTCGTGGTCGACAACCGCCCGGGCGCCAACGGCGTGATCGGCGCCATGGCGGTGAAGGCCGCGGCGCCGGACGGGCTGACCCTGCTGCTCGCCACCAGCAGTACGCATTCGGCCAATCCGAGCCTGGTGCGCGACCTCCCCTACGACCCGGAGCGGGACTTCACCGGCATCGGCTTCTTCGCCTCGAACGGTGCCTATCTGATGGTTCGCCCCGAAGCCCCTTGGCGCGACGTCCCCGCCCTCGTCGCCGAGGCCAAGGCGCGGCCGGGAGGGATGTTCTTCGGCCATTTCAACGCCTCCTCCCGCCTGCCGGGGGAGATGCTGAACCTCATGGCCGGCACCCGCATCCAGGGCGTGCCCTACCGCGCCATCGGGGCAGCGTTCGGCGACCTGATCGCCGGCCGGCTCGACCTCATCTTCGTCGATACCACTGCCGGCGACGCCTACCTCGCGCAGGGCCAGACCCGGGCGCTCGCGCTGACCGCTCCGCGCCGCTGGTCCCGCTGGCCGGACCTGCCGGTGATGGCCGAGACCTGGCCTGACTTCCACCTCACCGGCTTCCTCGGCCTCGCCGTCCCGGCCGGCACGCCGCGCCCCGTGGCGGAGCGGCTGAACGCCCTCGCCAACGAGGCCGGCCAAACCGAGCCCGCCCGCAGCCGCATGCGCGAGTTCGGCCTCGACCCGCAGGTGCTCGACCTCGAGCGGATCGCCGCCCTGCTGCGCACCGAGCGGGAGAAATGGGCCCGCTTCGTCAGGCTCGCCGGGATCGAGCCGGAATAGCCGCCCTCACTCGAACCGGTTCGACTTCGGGAAGCCATTCGGCGGCAGCTTCCCCGCCCCCGCCCGGTTGCCGCGCCAGGACGTGATATCCTGTTCCACCCGCACCCGGTCGCCGAGCCGCCAGCTCAGCCCTTCCTTGCGGGTGAAGACCTTGGCATCCGACAGCCCGCCATCCTTGTAGGATTGCAGCTGCACGCCGCGCCCGCGCGACATCTCCGGCACCTGGTCGATCGGGAAGAGCAGGAGCTTCCGGTTCTCGCCGATGACGGCGACCATGTCGCCCTCGGCAGGGACGCAGACCGCGGCCTCCTTGCCCGGCTCCAGCACCAGCACCTGCTTGCCCGCGCGCCTCTCGGCCAGCAGCTCCGCGCCGGGGACGACGAAGCCCCGCCCGTCCTGCCCCGCCACCAGATACCGCGCCCCATCGGCGGGCACGAAGAGTTCCAGCACCGCATCCTCATTGGTCAGCTCGACCATGAGGCGCACCGGCTGCCCGTCGCCCCGCCCGCGCGGGATGGCCTCCACCTTCAGCGTATAGGCCCGCCCATTGGTGGCGAAGAGGATCAGCCGGTCCGTGCTCTGCGCATGCACCATGCGGAAGAGCTCGTCGCCCTCCTTGAAGCGTAGCTCCGCCTCCGGCGGCAGGTGTCCCTTCTGCGCCCGGATCCAGCCCTTCTCGGAGAGGATGACGGTGATCGGCTCCCGCTCGACGAAGGCGTTCTCGTCGACGGCGATGGCCGGCAGCGCCCCGCCCGAGACGGTCCGCCGCGCCCCGAGCGCGCCCTCGCCGAAGGCCTTCCGCACCTCCTCGATCTCGGCTGCGATCGCATTCCAGCGCTTGGCCTCGGAGCCCATCAGCCCCTGCAGCGCCTTCTGCTCCTTGGTAAGCTTCGTATGTTCCTTTCGGATCTCCATTTCCTCGAGCTTGCGGAGCGCCCGCAGCCGCATGTCGAGGATGGCATTGGCCTGCGCATCCGTGAGGCCGAAGGCCGCCATCAGCGCCTCCTTCGGCTTGTCCTCCTCGCGGACGATGCGGATCACCTCGTCGAGGTTGAGGTAGACGATGAGGTAGCCGTCGAGGATCTCGAGCCGGCGCGCGATCGCCGCCAGCCGATGCTCGGTCCGCCGCACCAGCACCACATGCCGGTGGTCGAGCCAGGCCCGCAGGACCTCCTTGAGGCTCATCACCCGCGGCGTGCGGTCCGCATCCAGCACGTTGAGGTTCAGCGGGATGCGATTCTCGAGCTGGGTCGCGCGGAACAGCGTCTCCATCAGCATCGCCGCATCGACGTTGCGCGTCTTCGGCTCGATGACGATGCGGACCTTATCGGTGCTCTCGTCGCGGATGTCGCCGAGCAGCGGCAGCTTCTTCTCCTCGAGCAGCTGCGCGATCTGCTCGATCAGCTTCGCCTTGGCGACCTGGTAGGGGATCTCCTCGATGATGATCTGGTAGGCGCCGAGCTTGCCCTCTTCCTTCCGCCAGCGGGCGCGGACGCGGAAGCCGCCGCGCCCGGTCTCATAGGCCTCGCGCAGCGCCTCGGCGCTCTCGACGAGCGTGCCCCCGGTCGGGAAATCCGGCCCCTGGACATGCCGCAGCAGGTCGGCGGTTTCCGCCTTCGGGTTGCGGATCAGCTCCAGCGCCGCCCCGCACAACTCACCCGCATTGTGCGGCGGGATGCTCGTCGCCATGCCGACCGCGATGCCGGTCGCGCCATTGGCCAGCAGGTTCGGGAAGGCCGCCGGCAGCACCACCGGCTCCTGCTCCTCGCCGTCATAGGTCTGGCGGAAGTCGACGGCATTCTCGTCGATCCCCTGCAGCAACGCCTCGGCGACGGTGGTCAGCCGCGCCTCGGTGTAGCGCATGGCGGCCGCGTTATCGCCGTCGATATTGCCGAAATTCCCCTGCCCGTCGACCAGCGGGTAGCGCGCGGCGAAATCCTGCGCCTGGCGCACCAGCGCCTCGTAGATCGAGGCATCGCCATGGGGATGGTACTTGCCCATCACGTCGCCGACGATGCGGGCGCATTTCTTGAACCCCGCCGCCGGGTCGAGCTTCAGCTGGTGCATCGCCCAGAGCAGGCGCCGGTGGACCGGCTTCAGCCCGTCCCGCACATCCGGCAGGGAGCGGGACATGATGGTGGAGAGCGCATAGGCCAGGTAGCGCTCGGAGAGCGCATCGGCGAGGCCGGTATCGCGCATGCCGCCACCGTCCGGGGCGCCGGGGAGGGTCTTGATGTCGTCGGGCATGTCTCGCCGTTTTCGTGCTTTGTTCTCTATGGCAGTCTAGCCGACCAGCGGCCGCAATGCCACCCATCCCTCAGGCGAAATCCGGCATCACCCGCTCGGCGAAGACCCGGAGCGACCGGGCCAGCACCTCGGTCGGCACATCCGGCATCTGCATCCGCAGCACCATCTCGGTCGGCCGGAGCGCCTCGATCAACGCCTCGATCCCCTCCCGCACCGAAGCCGGGTCCCCGATCAGGAAGCGCGAGGCGAGGCTCTCGAAGGCGGGCGCCGCCGCCGTCACCAGGGCGCCGGAATCGTCATGCAGCGCCCGCTCGCCGGAGGCGGATTTCTTGCCGTAGAGGCCGAAGAGCTGGCTCGTCCCCGGCGCGCCATAGCGCACCGCCTCCGCCCGGTCCTCCAGCACCAGCGCCTCGCGGATCACCGGCCGCTCGGTCGGGACATAGCCGAAGCGGGCGGCGGCGGCCTCGTAGCGGGCGAAATGCTCCTGCAGCTCCGCCGTACTGTGCCGCGGTGAGGCGGTGACGGGCACGCCACGCTTCGCCGCCCGCTCCAGCATCCGCGGGCCCGAGACCCCGTACCAGACCGGCAACTCGGCCTGCACCGGCCGCGGCCGCAGCGCCAGATGCGGCACCCGGACGAAGCGCCCCTCGAAGCCGATATCCGCCGGGTTGCGCCAGGCCTGCTGGAGGAAGTCGATGATCTCCTCATGCCGCTGGAAGCGCTCCACATAGTCGAGGCCGCGCCCGGCGAATTCCTCCCGCACATAGCCCGGCGCCGTGCCGAGGCCGAGCCGCCCGTCCGAGAGGTTGTCGAGCGTCGCCAGGTCCTCGAGCAGCTGCACCGGATGGTAGAGCGTGCTGACCAGGATGTTGCTCACCAGCCGCATCCGCTTCGTCAGCCCCGCCGCCATGGCCAGCGCCAGCAACGGGCTCGGCAGCCAGCCATCCTCCTGGAAATGGTGCTCGGTGATGTGGACGCCGTGATAGCCGAGGCTCTCGGCCAACGGCAGAACCTCCGCCATCTGCGCGATGCTCTCGCGGTGGGAGAGCAGCCCGCCCTCCGGCGCGACGAAGCTGAACATGACGGAGAACTTCATCGGGCCGCTCCCCTGACGGCGCAGGCGAGCGCCGCGCCGCAGGCCTCGGCGGCGCGGCGGACGGCCGCCAGCACCTCGAGCACATTCGGCCCGTCGCTGTGGATGCAGACACTCTCGACCGCCATGGGCAGCACCGCGCCGCCGCGCGCGGTCAGCGTCCCGCGGGTCAGGATCTCGGTGATGCGCGCCTCGACCAGCGCCGGCTCCACCGGCCGCTTGCGCCGCTCGACCAGCAGCATGCCGTCCTCGGCATAGTCGAGGTCCGGATAGGCCTCGGTGACGACACGCAGCCCCCGCGCCCGCGCCCGCGCGGTGAAGACCTCGCCCGGAAGCCAGTAGACCGCCGCCCCCGGCGCCGCACCGGCGATGGCATCGAGCGCCGCCTCCGCCATCGCCGGGTCCCGCAGCACATGGAACATGGCGCCATGCGGCTTCACATGGTTCAGCGGCATGTCATGAATGCGGAGGAAGGCCTGCAGGGCGCCGATCTGGTAGGCGAAGCAGGCATGCAGCTCCGCCGCGTTGAGCGCCATGACGCGGCGGCCGAAACCGGCGAGGTCCGGCAGGCCGGGATGCGCCCCGACGGCGACGCCCGCCCCCCGCGCCGCCGCCACCGTCTCCATCATGATCAGCGGGTCGCCGGCATGGAAGCCGCAGGCGAGGTTGGCGGTGGTGACGAGCGGCAGCACCGCCGCGTCATCGGCCATCCGCCAGTTGCCGAAGCCCTCGCCCATGTCGCAATTGACGTCGAGACGCATCACGGCCAAGCGGGCCTCCTCGCCGGGAAGGCCGGAAGTTCAGCACCCGCGGCCGCCTCAGGCAATGGCGGCGGCGACCCGGTCCTGCAGCATCCCCCGGGCCGGCGGCATCCCGCCCGGACGGTGGCCGAAGGCGTCGCGCGCCAGGAAATGCCCGGTGAGCCGCAGCCCCGCCAGGCAGTCCGCCGCCCCCACCGGCCCCGACTGGCCGAGCAGGAAGCGCGGCAGCGGCAGCAGCCGGTCCGCCCAGGGCCCGGCGGCCGCCGCGCTCACCGCCCGCCCGCTGCGGGGCGAGACCCAGCCGAGATCCTCCACCCCGCCCGTCACCGCGCAGCGCGCGAGGTCCAGCCCGTAGCCGAGCTCGGTCAGCAGCTCCGCCTCCCAGAGGACATAGTCGGGCAGCGCCGCCAGCGCCCCGGCCGGAAGCCGCGCGATCAGCGCGACCAGCCCCTGGAAGCAGCGCGGATGCGGCTCCCGCTCCGGCAGCGCCCCCTCGGCGACCGCGCAGGCGGCCGACAGCAAGGCGAGGCCGAGCGGGTCCTCGAGGGCGAGCGCCGCCGCCGGATGCACCAGCTCCCCCGACAGCGCACCGAGCTGGTCGGCCAGCCGCGCCACCCATCGCGCCTCGACCAGGTTCCCGGTCATCCAGAGCGAGGACTGCGCCCGCGACGTGCCGCCCTTGGCGAGGCCCGCATGACGGCCCAGCGCCTCCGTCAGAAGCGTCACCACGGCGCCCGATTCGCCATGCGGCCGGGCGCCGAGGACGATGGCCGGGCCTTGCC
Organism: uncultured Craurococcus sp.; assembly: GCA_902805545.1. Lineage (GTDB taxonomy): Bacteria > Pseudomonadota > Alphaproteobacteria > Acetobacterales > Acetobacteraceae > Belnapia. Next base: position 23,874 of record CADCTD010000025.1, read on the forward strand.
ACTCGGTGCTCATGCCGAGGGAGATGGTGCCGGGCCGTTGCGTTTTCGAGGGAGAGGCGGGGCCTCTCCGGGATCAGGGGCCGGCGGCCAGCATCCCCGCCACCTGCCGGGCGAAGCCGGCCGGGTCGCGCGGCACGTCGCCATCCTGCAGCCGGGCCAGGTCGAGCAGCATGCCGGCCTCGGACGTCAGCTCGCCCTCCATCCCGGCGAGCTTCCGGATGAGCGGATGGCGCGGGTTCACCTCGAGCACCGGCAATCCGGCGCCGAAGCTTCGCCCGGCGCGGCGCAGCAGCCGCTGCATCTGCAGGTCCGGCCCGCCCTCCGAGGCGGCCAGCACCACGGCGCTGTCGACCAGCCGGTCGGTCGCCCGCACCTCGGAGACCTCGCCCTCCAGCGCCGCCTTCAGCAGCGGCAGGAGCTTCGCCACATCCGCCGCCTCGCCCTCGGCCTCGGCGCCCGCAATCTTCGAGAGGTCGACCGCGCCCTGGGTGATGCTGCGGATCGGCTTCTCCTCGAAGCGGTCGAGCCGCTCCGGCCAGAAGGCATCCACCTGGTCGGAGAGCAGCAGCACCTCGACGCCGCGGGCGCGGAAGCCCTCGAGCTGGCTCGACCTCGCCAGCGCCTCGGCATCGTCGCCGACCAGGATGTAGATCGCCTCCTGCCCCTCCTTCATGCGCGAGACGTAGTCTGGCAGCGAGGTCCAGCCCTCGACGGCGGAGGAGCGGAAGCGCAGCAGCGGCGCGAGATCCTTGCGGTACTCGCTGTCCTCCCAGACGCCCTCCTTCAGGACCGGGCCGAAATTCTCGAAGAAGCCGGCATAGGACTCCGCATCCTTCGCCTTCGATTTCAGCTCCGACAGCACGCGGCCGGTGACGGCCTTGCGGATGCGGGCCAGCGCCGGCGTCGACTGCAGCATCTCGCGCGAGACGTTGAGCGGCAGGTCCTCGGTATCGACCACGCCCTGGACGAAGCGCAGCCAGGGCGGCAGCAGCGCCGCCTCCTCGGTGATGAACATCCGCCGGACATGCAGGCGGACGCGGCTCTCCCGCTCGCCCTCGACCGGCATGAAGGGCTTCATCCCGGGGATGAAGAGGAGTGCGGCGAACTCCGTCGTGCCCTCGGCCCGCCAGTGCAGCGTCGCCCAGGGCTTGTCGAAGGCATGGGCGACGTGGCGGTAGAACTCGGCGTACTGCTCCTCCGTCACCTCGGCCTTGGGCTTACGCCAGAGCGCGGTGCCCTCATTGGCGGGCTCATCCTTGCCGTCCTGGGCGATGGTGATGGGGACGGTGATGTGGTCCGCCCATTTGCGGATGATGGTCTGGAGGCGGATCGGCTCCAGGAACTCCTCCGCATCCGGCTTGATGTGGAGGGTGATGGTGGTGCCCGGCTCCTCGCGGCTTGCGGGGGCCAGGGTGAAGTCGCCCTGCCCGGCGGAGGCCCAGGCCCAGGCCTCCTCGGCGCCTGCGCGGCGCGAGACGACCTCGACCCGCTCGGCGACCATGAAGGCCGAGTAGAAGCCGACTCCAAACTGCCCGATCAGGCTCGGCCGCTCGCCCGGCTTGGCATCGGCCAGCGATTGGGTGAAGGCCCGGGTGCCGGAGCGGGCGATGGTGCCGAGATTCTTCGCCAGCTCCTCCTTCGCCATGCCGATGCCCTGGTCGCTGAGCGTCAGGGTCCGCGCTGGCTTGTCGGGGAGGATGCGGATGGCGGCGCCCTCGGGCAGGGCGGGGACCGACTGGGTCAGCGCCTCGAAGCGCCGCCGGTCCATCGCATCGGCCGCATTGGCGACCAGCTCGCGCAGGAAGATCTCGCGGTCCGAGTAAAGCGCATGGACCACCAGATCCAGCAGGCGCCCCACCTCGGCGCCGAATTCATGCCGCTCGACAGTCTCGCTCAAGCCTGGCTCGCTCACGCCTGATCCTCCGGGAAGGGATGCCTATCCGGCGGGGCGATATGCAAAAGCCGGGGCCAGGAATCAAGGGCTCAGGCGGCGGCCGCGAGCTCCTGGTGCAGTCCGGCGAGGATTTCGAAGCTCCGCTTCCGCGCCGCATGGTCATGGATCGCCGCCGTGACCATCAGCTCATCCGCCCCGGTCTCGGCGATGAAGTCCCGGAGGCCCTGCCGCACCGCCTCCGGCCCGCCGACGATCGAGCAGGCCAGCGCATGCTCGAGCATCGCCCGCCCATGCGGGTCGAGACGGGTCTCCATGTCCTCGACCGGCCGCGGCAGCTTGCCCGGCCGGCCGCGGCGGAGGTTGAGGAAGCTCTGCTGCAGCGAGGTGAAGAGGAAGCGCGCCTCCGCATCCGTGGGCGCGGCGAAGATATTGACCCCGAGCATCACATGCGGCCTGGCCAGCCGGGCCGAGGGCCGGAACCGCTCGCGGTAGATCGCCATCGCGTCCCGCATCTGGTCCGGGGCGAAATGCGAGGCGAAGGCGTAGGGCAGGCCGAGCGCCGCGGCGAGCTGGGCCCCATAGGTGGAGGAGCCGAGGATCCAGACCGGGACGTCGAGCCCCTCCCCCGGCACCGCCCGCAGCGCCTGGCCGGGCTGCGCGGACTCGAAATAGGCCATCAGCTCCATCACGTCGCGCGGGAAGTCCTCCACCTCGCCGGCGAGGTTGCGGCGCATCGCCATCGCCGCCCGCTGGTCGGAGCCCGGCGCCCGGCCGAGGCCGAGATCGACCCGCCCGGGATGCAGCGCGGCCAGCGTGCCGAACTGCTCGGCGACCATGATCGGCGCATGGTTCGGCAGCATGATCCCGCCGGCACCGATGCGGATGGTGCTGGTCGCCGCCCCGACATGGGCCAGCGCCACCGCCGTCGCCGCGCTGGCGATGCCCGGCATGTTGTGGTGCTCGGCCATCCAGTAGCGGTTGTAGCCGAGCGCCTCCGCATGGCGGGCAAGGTCGGCCGAGTTGCGCAGCGCCTGGCCGGCCTCGCTGCCCTCGGGGATGGGGGAGAGGTCGAGGAGGGAGAGCGGGATCATGATTGCCATATGGGGCGGGCGGGGGGCGCCTGGAACCCCGTCCGCCCCCGCCAGAGCAGCCAGGCCGCGATCGCCATGGTCAGCGCGTTCCAGGCGAGGCCGTTCAGCACCGCCATCCGGTAGGAGGACGTGGCGTCGAAGATCGCCCCGGACATCCACCCGCCGAGCGCCATGCCGACGAGGGTCGAGGACAGCACCAGCCCGACCCGCAGCCCGGCCTCCCTCGCCGGGAAGCTCTCCCGCACGATGATGGCGTAGCTCGGCACGATCCCGCCCTGGAACAGGCCGAAGATGGCCGAGATGGCATAGAGCGAGGTGAGCCCGTCGAAGGGCAGGAAGAGCGAGAGCGCCACGGCCTGCAGGCTGGCGCCCAGCAGCAGCGTCGCCCGGCTGCCGATCCGGTCGAGGATCCAGCCCGAGGCCAGGCGGCTGACCACGCCGCAGGCGAGCATCAGCGACAGCATCTCCGCCCCACGCGCCGCGCCATAGCCGAGATCGACGCAATAGGCGACGATATGCACCTGCGGCATCGCCATCGCCACGCAGCAGGAGATGCCGGCAAACATCAGCAGCGCCTGCAGCGCATTGGGCGGCAGGCCGAGGGTGCCGCGGTTGCCGGCCGGCGCCGCGACGGGCACGGCCTGGGCCGGCGGCCGGCGCCGCAGCACGAGCGCCAGCGGCAGCATGGTGACGAGGCAGAGGATGCCGATGCCGATATGCGCCTGGCGCCAGCCCACCGTCTCGATGAAATGCTGCAGCACCGGCGGCCAGAAGGCGCCCGCGAAGTAGTTGCCGCTGGCGCAGAGCGAGACGGCCAGCCCCCGCCGTCGCGCGAACCAGAGCGAGGTGTCGGCCACCAGCGGCCCGAAGGTGGCGCAGGAGCCGAGCAGCCCGATCAGCACCCCGTAGATCACCGCGAATTGCCACATGCTGCCCGCGAAGGCGCTCGCCACATAGCCGGCCGAGAGCGCCAGCGTGCCAAGGATCACCGGCACCATGACCCCGAACCGGTCCGCAAGCCGCCCCATGGCGATGCCGCCGATGGCGAAGCCGATGGTCGTCAGCGTATAGGGCAGCGAGGCGTCGGCCCGCAGCGTGCCGAACTCCGCCTGCACCGCCGGCAGCGCCACGACGATCGACCAGAGCCCGACCCCACCCAGCGTGCTGAGCGCCACCGAGACGCCGAGCCGCATCCAGGCATAGCGCGAGTCCACGCCGTCCGCCGTCGCAGCCATGCGGTTTTCTCCTGACATTCCAGCCAGCATGCCAGGGGCGCAGGCGGCAGGCGAGGCCCCGCGCTTGACCCGGGCCGCCCGGGGCTTAGCCTCAGGCCCCAAGAGGAGACGCACCATGACCGCGGAGATCGACCGGGCGATGGGCTTCGCGCCCGATCACGACAGCCCGATCCCCTACATGCAGCGCACCCGCGACTACTACCGGGCGATCGGCTACGACCCCTATCGCTGGGCGCATTACCGCGAGGTGCCCTTCTCCCCGCTGCGCAGGCCGCTGGCCGAGAGCCGCGTGACGCTCATCACCACCGCCGCCCCCTTCGACCCGGCCAAGGGCGACCAGGGCCCCGGCGCGCCCTACAACTCGGCGGCCAAGTTCTACGATGTCTATTCCGGCCGCACCGATGAGGAGCACGACCTCCGCATCTCGCACATCGCCTATGACCGGAAGCACAGCCCGGCGACCGACCCGGGCGCCTGGTTCCCGCTCCAGGCGCTGCGCGATGCCGCGGCGGCCGGGCGGATCGGCGGGCTGACCGAGCATTTCCACGGCGCCCCCACCAACCGCAGCCACCGCCACACCGTCGAGACCGACTGTCCGGAGATCCTCTCTCGCTGCCTCCGCGACGGGGCGGAGCTTGCGGTGCTGGTCCCCAACTGCCCGGTCTGCCACCAGACCGTCAGCCTCACCGCCCGCCACCTCGAGCAGCACGGCATCCCGACCGTGGTGATGGGCTGCGCCAAGGACATCGTCGAGCATTGCGGCGTGCCGCGCTTCCTGTTCAGCGACTTCCCGCTCGGCAATGCCGCTGGCCGCCCGCATGATCCGGCCAGCCAGGCGGCGACGCTGGAGCTCGCCCTCCGCCTGCTCGAGACCGCCATCGCCCCCCGCACCACCCTGCAATCGCCGCAGCGCTGGGACGGGACGGGCGAGTGGAAGCTCGACTACCTGAACCTCGAGCAGATCGGCCCGGAGGAGCTGGACCGCCGCCGCGAGGAATTCCTCCGCCAGAAGGCCATCGCCAAGGACCTGCGCGAGAAGGCGGCATGACGGCCCGCCCCTTCGAGGGCATCCGCATCCTCGACTTCACCCAGGTCCTGGCCGGCCCCTTCGCCAGCTACCAGCTCGCCCTCCTCGGCGCGGAGGTGGTGAAGGTGGAGCGCCGCGAGGGCGAGGACATGCGCCGCACCCCCCTTGCCCGCGACTGGGCGGAGCGCGGCATGGCCCCCGCCTGGCAGGCGGTGAACGGCAACAAGCGCAGCCTCACCCTCGACCTGCAGCGGCCGGAGGCGCGGGAGATCCTGCTCCGCCTCGCCGCCGAGGCGGATGTGGTGATGGAGAATTTCCGCCCCGGCGTGATGGACCGGCTCGGCCTCGGCTACGAGGCGCTGGCGGAGGTCAATCCGCGGCTCATCTTCTGCAGCGTCTCCGCCTTCGGCCAGACCGGGCCCGACCGGCTGGAAGCGGGCTATGACGGCCGCATCCAGGCCATGTCCGGCATCATGGCGATGACCGGCCATCCGGGCGGCGAGCCGCTGCGCGCCGGCTTCGCCGTCTGCGACCAGCTCTCCGGCATGACGGCGGCCTTCGCCGTCGCCTCGGCGCTGTTCCAGCGGACGCATACCGGCCAGGGCCAGCGGGTCGACGTGTCGATGCTGGAATCGACCCTCGCCTTCCTCGGCGGCCAGGTGGCGGACTGGACGGTGGCCGGCCACCGCCAGCAGCCCTGGGGCAACCAGGCGGTCAGCCGGAAGGCGACGGCCAACCTGTTCCGTGCCCGCGACGGGCACCTCCTCCTCGCCGTCAACACCGACAGGCAGTACGAGGCGCTGATGCGCACCCTCGGCCGCGCCGATGCGCTGGAGGAGCCGCGGCTGGCCGACTGGTTCCTCCGCCTCGAGAATGCCGCCCTGCTGCGCGAGGTGATCGAGGGGGCGCTCGCCGCCGAGGATGCCGCCACCTGGGAGGAGCGGCTGAACGCCGCCGGAGCCCCTTGCGCCCGCATCTGGCGCGTCGACGAGGTGATCGAGCACCGGCAGATCCGGTCGCGGGACGCCTTGCAAGAGGTGGAGACGCCCTGGGGCCGCCTGCGCTTCGCCACAACCGGCTTCCGCCTGGAGCACGGCGCGGCGCGGCTCGATCGGTCGGCGCCGGCGCTGGGGGCGGATACCGAGGCGGTGCTGGCGGCCGCCGGCTATGACGCCGCCCGGATCGCCGCCCTCCGCGAGGCGGGCGTCATCTAGCGGCGGCTGGCCGCCCCATCAGGACCACCGCCGCCGCCGCGGCCTGGATCAATGCCGCGGCGATGAAGAGCAGCGGCGCCTCGCCCTCCGTGGCGCCGCGCAACAGCCCGAAACCCGCCGGTGCGAAGGCATAGACCGCCTGGTTGCAGGCTGTGACCAGCGCCACCGCCCGCGCCGTATCCGCCGGCGTGAAATCCTGCTGCACGATCAACGGCGGCAGCGAGGCCGCGTTGCCGAGCCCGAGCCCGAACAGCACCACGCCGAGCAGCAGCAGCGGCACCGCCGTCCCGCCCGCCGCGAGCAGCGCCAGCGACCCCATGACCTGCAGCGCGAAGGTCGCCGCCGCCGCCCGCCGCCGGTCCGCCCCCGGCGGCATCAGCCAGCCGAGCCCCGTCCGCCCGACGATGGCGCAGACCGTCGCCAGTCCCGCCGCGAAGCCGGCGCCCTGCGCGCCCAGCGCCGGCAGCAGCACCGAGAAGAGGTGCGCGATCAGCCCGATCTGGGCGAAGAGGCCAAGCGATGACCCCGTCGCCAGGGTGACGAAGCGCCGGTCCCGCCACAACGCCCGGCCCGGCAGCAACGGCGGCCCGGGCGGCGGGGCGACGCCCGCGGCCTCGCCATCGGGCTGCTGCCCGAGCGAGGCCGGCGTCGGCGCCAAGTAGCGCGCCGAGAGGAACCACAGCGCCAGCACCATCGCCCCGCCGACCAGCGCCGCGGCCCCGGCGAAGCCGAGCGCCGCGATCAGCGCCACCCATAGCGGCGAGAACAGGATGCCGCCGAAGCTCGCCCCGTTATAGGCCATGCTCAGCGCCGCCGAGCGGCGCCGCGCGAACCAGGGCGAGACCATCGCATTGATCGCCGCCCCGCCCGTCGCCGCCCAGCCGAAGCCGCTGACCAGCGTCGCGGCGAAGAGCTGCCAGGGCTCCGCCGCCAGCGCCCAGCCGAGGAAGCCGAGCGCGCTCGCGATCGCCGCCGCCCGCGTCACCGCGACGATGCCGAAGCGCCGGTGCAGCGCCGCCAGGTTGCCGACCACGACGGCGCCGAGCAGGAAATGCGAGGTCACGGCGGCGGAGACGAGCGCCACCGGCCAGCCCCGCGCCTCCTGGATCGCGGGCAGGAAGATCGGCGGCCCGTAGAACCCAACCCCCCAGCCGAAGACCGCGACGGTGAAGGCCGCCCAGACGACGCGCCAGCCGAAGAAGGCCGGCTGCGGCGGCCCGGCGGAGGTGGCGGCAAGCGACATGGATTCTCTCCAAGGGACTACCGGCACAGCCTGGCCGGCACCGCTGCCGCCATGCTTCGAGCCCCGCCGAAGCTACCCCTCATCCTCCAGCCCGAGCGCCCGAAGTCGCCCGCGCTCCTCGTCCCAGCCCGGCCGGTCTTTCACGTTGAGGAAGAGGTGGACCCGCCGCTCAAGCAGCCCCTCCAGCTCGCGCCGCGCGCTCTGGCCGATGGCCTTGATGCGCGCCCCGCCATCGCCGATCAGGATGGCCTTCTGCGTCGCCCGGCCGACATAGACGGTGCAGTCCACCCGGACGCTGCCATCCTTCCGCTCCTGCCAGTTCTCGGTCTCGACCGTCGCATGGTGCGGCACCTCCTCATGCGTCTGGCGGAGGATCTGCTCGCGCACGATCTCGGCGACGAGCATGCGGTTGGGCAGGTCGGAGAGCTCGTCCTCGGGGAAGAGATAGGGGCCGGGCGGCATCGCCTCCGCCATCCGGTCGAGCAGCCGGTCGAGGCCGCGCGCCTTCTCGGCCGATATCATGAAGGTCTCCTCGACCGCGAGCAGCCCGTTCAGCTCCTGCGCCAGCGGCAGCAGCCGCGGCGGGTCGATCAGGTCGACCTTGTTCAGCGCCAGCCAGACCGGCCGCCCGCCCTTCGCCAGGCGCTCGACGATGGCGCGGACGGCATCCGTCAGCCCGGCCCGGGCATCGACGATCAGCAGGGTCCGGTCGGCATCCTGCGCCCCGCCCCAGGCGGCGGCGACCATCGCCCGGTCCAGCCGCCGGCGTGGCGCGAAGATGCCCGGCGTGTCGACGAGGACGACCTGCGCGCCCCGGTGCATCACCACGGCGCGGATGCGGAAGCGCGTGGTCTGCGGCTTGGGCGAGACGATGGTGACCTTGGCCCCGGCCAGCGCATTCACCAGCGTCGACTTGCCCGCATTCGGCGCGCCGACCACGGCCACCAGGCCGCAGCGCGGGCCCGCCTGCTCGCTCTCGCTCATCCCTGCTCCAACCTGGCCTGCTCCAGTTGCGCGAGCCAAGCCTCGGCCGCGAGCTGCTCGGCCGCGCGCTTCGACTCCCCCATCCCCTCGGCCTCCCGCCCCGCCGCGCTCACCGCGACGACGAAGACCGGCTGGTGCGAAGGGCCGGTCGTCGAGACCAGGCGGTATTCCGGCAGGCCGAGCCCGCGCCCGAGGGTGTATTCCTGCAACCGGCTCTTGGCCGACATGGGCGGGCGCGGATCGGCGCCCATTTGCGCCTCCCATTCCCGGCGCACCAGGGCGCGCGCCACTGGCAGCCCGCCATCGAGGTAGAGGGCGCCGAGCAGCGCCTCCATGGCATCGGCGAGCACATTGGCCCGCTCGCGCAACCCCGCCCGCCCCTCCGATTGCGGCACCCGCAGCACGCCGGCGAGGCCTAGCCCCTCGGCGATGCGGGTCAGCGTGTCGCGCGCCACCAGCACCCCGAGCCGCTTGCCGAGATCGCCCTCCCGCTCCTCCGGGAAGCGCTCGGAGAGCCACTCCGCGATCAGCAGCGCCAGCACCCGGTCGCCGAGGAATTCCAGCCTTTCGTTGCTGTCGAGCTGGGCGCGCTTCGGGTCGGCCGCGGAGCGGTGGGTGAGCGCCTGGGTCAGCAGCTCCGGCCGGGCGAACCCATGGCCGAGCCGGACGGCGAAGGCCGCAAGGTCTCCCCCCGTCGTCATCGGCTCATCGAACCGCGGAGATCAGCCTGGACCAGCGGATAGCGAAGGGCCATGCCCAGACCTCCCACCAAGCGGCGGAGCCGTCGACCGAGAAGAAGATGAACTGCGCCCGCCCCACCAGGTTGTCCACCGGGATGAAGCCGACCGCATTCTGCACCCGGCTGTCCAGGCTGTTGTCGCGGTTGTCTCCCATGGCGAAGACATGGCCCTCGGGCACCCGGTACTCGGCGGTGTTGTCGAGCGGCCCGTCATCTGACTGCTCGACGATCTGGTGGCTCCGCTCCGGCGCGCCCGTCACGGCCGGAAGCGTCTCGCGATAGAGGCGCACCGTCATCCGCGGCCCGTCGCCCTCGGCCACATAGGGCCCGACCGCCTCGCGCCGCACCGCGGTGCCGTTGACGTAGAGCAGCCCGCCGCGAACCTGGATGCGGTCGCCCGGCAGGCCGACGATGCGCTTGATGTAGTCCTGGCTCGTGTCCCGCGGCAGCTTGAAGACGGCGACGTCGCCCCGCGCCGGCAGGCTGCCGAAGATGCGACCCTGGAACAGGTTCGGCCCGAAGGGCATCGAGTGGCGTGAATAGCCGTAGGAATACTTCGAGACGAAGAGATAGTCGCCCACCAGCAGCGTCGGGATCATGGAGCCGGAGGGGATGTTGAAGGGCTCGAAGGCGATGGTGCGGATGCCGACGGCGATCAGCCCGGCATAGACAATCGTCTTGATGCTCTCCAGCCAGCCGCCGCTCTTCTTCTTCGCCATGGAGGTGCTCAAGATCTGACCCATCGGTGCAGGAGGGTGTTCGCCCGCGGGTCGGGTCCCCGGCAGTGGGGGATACGGCATCAGGCAGGGGGGATGAAGCCTGCCGGGGGGTGGGGTGTCAAGGAAGGCGCCGGTTACGGCATGTAGCTGCCGCCGCCGACATCGATGGTTGCACCCGTGAGGTAGCCCGCCGCCTCGGAGGCGAGGAAAGCCGCGACCTCCGCCACATCTTCCGGCGTGCCGAGGCGGGCGAGCGGGATGTTGGCGGCGAAGGCGGCATTCGCCGCATCGGTGGTGCCGCGCGCCATGGGCGTGTCGATGCGCCCCGGGGCGATGCTGTTCACCGTGATTCCATCCGGGCCGAGCTCGGTCGCGAGGCTGCGCGCGAAGCCCATCAGCCCGGACTTGGCCGCCGTGTAGTGCGCGCCCGCGATCTGGCTCTTCGCCCGCGCCGCCTGGCTGGTCAGCATGATGATCCGCCCCCAGCGCCGGGCCCGAAGCGGCGGCAGGCAGGCCTGGGAGACGAGGAAGGCGCCGGTCAGGTTGACGGCCAGCACCCGCCGCCATTCCTCGGCCGGCATCTCGCGGATCTTCCGCGCCTTGCCGTCCGCCCCCTTCGGCGAGATGCCGGCATTGTTGACCAGGATGCCGAGCCGCGGCCACGAGGCCCCGAGCGCCTCCGGCAGGGCCGAGACGGCCGCCTCGTCCGCCACGTCGAGGGCGATGGCGCGCGCCTCGCCGCCGGCCGCGCGGATGGCCCCGGCCGTCGCCTCCCGCTCCTCCAGCACATCGGCGACGACCACCGGATGGCCGAGCGCCGCCAGCTTCCAGGCGATGGCCGCGCCGATGCCCCTCGCCGCGCCGGTGACGAGAGCGACCTTCTCCGCATTGCTCATGGCGCGAGGATCACCTTGCTGGCCGCACGCTGCCGGGCGAGCTCGAACCCCTCGATCCCCCGCTCCAGCGGCAGGCGATGGGTGATCATCGGGCGGAAGGCCTCCGGCTCCGCGGCGAGCCAGGCCATCACCCGGTCCCAGGTCCGTCGCGCCGCGCCATGGGTGGCGCGAAGCTGGTGGCGCATGCGGACGAACTCCGTCAGCGGCAGGGTCAGCGCCCCGGCATGGATGCCGGCGGCCACGATGACCCCACCCTTCTTCAGGACCGCGAGCCCCTCGTTGAGGCTCTGCGGCACGCCCGTCGCCTCCAGCACGACATCGACGGGCCGCCCGCCGGTCAGCGCCATCACCTGCGCGGCCAGCGGCCCCTCCGCCACATCGACCATCTCGGTGAAGCCGAGCGCGTGGAGCACCGCGAAGCGCGGCCCATCGGCCCGGCCTGCGACGATGACCCGGGCGGCGCCGGCACGCCGCGCCATCAGCGCGATCGCCTGGCCGATGGTGCCCGGCCCCAGCACGAGCACCGTCTCGCCGAGGCCGACCTCGCCGGTCAGCACCGCCTCGGCGCCGACGCCGAGCGGCTCGGCCAGCGCCGCCAGCTCCGCCTCCACCCCATCCGGCACGGCGACGCAGCAGCGGGCCGGGATGCGGACGGTGCGGGCGAAGCCGCCATCCCGCGTCAGCCCGATCCCCTCGCGCCGGGTGCAGTTGCGGGCATCGTCGGCGCGGCAGGCGGCGCAATGCCCGCAGGCGACGAAGGGGATGACGGCGACCCGCACCCCCTCCGCCCAGCCCGAGCCGGTGCCCGCCCGCACCACCTGCCCCGCGAATTCATGGCCGAGGGTGAGCGGCATGTGAGGGGTCATGAACTCGTAGCCCTCCGTCCATTCATAGGCATGGACGTCGGAGCCGCAGATGCCCGCCGCCTCCACCTCGACCACCACCTCGCCGGGGCCCGGCGGCGGCGCCTCCGGCACCTCCTGGAATTCGAGGCCGAAGCCGGCCCCCGCCTTGCGCAACGCCAGCATCAGAAGGGCTCCGGATAATGGCCGGCATAGAAGGAGATGGGCGGCTTCGCATCCGGGTCGGTGATGACATCGAGCACCACCGGCCGCCGCGCCGCCAGCGCCTCCGCCAGCGCCGGGCCGATCTCGCTGCCGCGCTCGACCCTTCGTCCCTCGACGCCGCAGGCCCGGGCAATGGCGGCATGGTCGACGGCGGCGAAGAAGACGGCCTTGGTGTGCTCGCCGAATTTCACCTCCTCCGCATGCTTCTGGTAGCCGAGGATGCCGTTGTTCAGCACCAGGGTGACGACGGGGAGCTCCATCCGGCGCAGCGTCTCGAGCTCTGCCCAGCTATGGGCGAAGCCGCCATCGCCGCAGAGGCAGACGACCCGCGCCTCGGGAGCCGCGATCTGCGCCCCGATCGCCATCGGCAGCCCCCAGCCGAGCCCGGCGATGCCCCGCGGCGTCAGGAAGCGCTGCCCCGGACGTTTCGCCGTCAGGTAGTTGGCGATCCAGATGGAGGAATAGGAGGCATCGGCGACGACGATGTCCTCCGGCCCGATCAGCCGGTCGAGCTCGGCCATCAGCCGCTCCGGCCGGCAGGGCGCGCTCTCGCGCGTGGCGACGCCGTCGATGGTGCGGCGCCAGCCCGCCACCGCCTCGGCGATCTCCGCCTCGATGCCGGGCCGCGCCGCGGCACGGGCCGAGAGGTCGCGCTGCGCCAGCGCCTCGGTGAGCGCCGCCAGGGTGAGCTTGGCATCGCCCACCAGCCGCATCGCCTCGTAATTCCGCCCGACCTCCATCGGGTCGGCATCGAGATGGATGAAGCGCGTCTCCGGGCCGAAAAGCTTCCAGCTGTCGGTCCCGTTCTGGTTGGTCCGGCTGCCGACCAGCAGGACGAGGTCGGCCCGCTCCACCATGGGCCGCAGCCCGGCCGTCCGCGCGCCCTGCCCCATCACATAGCCGACGATGCCGAGCGTCAGCGGATGGGTCTCGTCCGCCGCGCCCTTGCCCATGACGGTGGTGGCGACCGGCAGATGCGCCCGCTCCTGCAGCGCCGCCAGCTCCGCCGCCGCGCCCGAGAGGTGCACCCCGCCCCCCGCCACCACCAGCGGATGCCGCGCCACGGCCAGCGCCTCCGCCGCCGCGGCGATGGCGGCCGGGTCGGCGAGACTCCGGTCGAGCGGCACCTCGCCGAGCGAGAGCCGGCGCGCCCCGAGCCCGCCGAGCGGCGCCGCCGCCTCGGTCAGCAGGTCGGCCGGCACCAGCAGCACCGCCGGGCCCGGCCGGCCCGAGCAGGCGGCGGTGAAGGCCATGTCCACATAGTCCTCGAGCCGGTCCGCCCGGTCGATCCGCCGCACCCATTTCGCCACCGGGGCGAAGAGGCCGAGGTGGTCGAGCTCCTGGAAGGCGTTGCGGTCCGTCGCATCCCGCGTCACCTCCTGCACCAGGGCGAGGATGGGGATGCTGGCCTTCAGCGCCTCGGCGAGCGGGGCCACCAGCAGCGTCGCGGCCGGCCCGTTCTGCGCGGTGACGACGCCGACCTTCCGGGCGATCCGCGCATAGCCATCCGCCATGGCCCCGCCGGCATTCTCCTGCCGGTAGACCTTCTGGTCGATGCCCGCATGCGGCGCCGCCAGGTGGAAGGCGGAGGGCAGGCTCTGACCGAAGGTCAGCGTCACCCCATGCCGGGCGAAAGCCTCCGCAAGGCGCAGGGCGACGGTGGCATTCGCGGCGCTGGCATGGTCCGGCATGGTGCTTCCCCCCTTCGGCCCGGTTGCGGCCTGTGCGGCCGATTGGACGGGGGCAGGCTGAGACGCGTCAAGCCATCACGGGAAGGATCATGCGATCGCCCGTGCTTAGGACCGAGGCGCCGGCGGCGATCTCCACCCAAGCTGGGGAATGGTCCGGAACGACGCCTTGGTCGGATCGACCTTACCCGGACATCATCCGGCACAATGAAACAGGATCGTGCCCGTTTAACCGCTTGGCGAAACCCGCTCCAGGGAACGGCACCTCCATTAATGTCGGCAACCCGACGATCCCGCTGAGGCTGAAGCAGACGGATGTGGTGTCCGGTGCCGAGAACGGCGGCACCAAATGGGTCGAGAAGGACAATAGCGAGTCGGTCAGCGCTGGCGCTATCCGCAAGGGCGGCGTCACCAGGGCAAGGCCGTGGCGGCCACCACGGACAATCACGGAGCCTATCGCTTCGAGAAGGCAGTGCCCGGCAACGATCCTGCTCAAGGGCTTCAATGCCGGCCATGCCATGGCGCATGCGACCGAGGTCAACGGCAGCGCCGTCATCGGCCTCGGCGCCGGCATTTGCCTTAACGGCATGGCGAATGCGGCGCTGCTGGTCGGAGATCTCCTCTAAGCCTGACGCCGCATGACCAGCGGGCGCCCCAGCAGGGCGCCCGCCAGCACCAGCAACAGCATGGCTCCGCCATGCCAGAGCAGCACCATCACCGCCGCATCCAGATGATGGAACAGGCTGAGCCCCGCCGAGCAGAGCGCCGCCGAGGCCAGCCCGCCGAGCAGCAGCACCGGCATCGGCCGCACCGGCCCGGCATGCCGCAGCAGCCAGAACAGCACCGCGGCCAGCGGCACCCCCATCGCCAGGATGAAGCGCAGGCACCCCCAGCTCGTGCCGATCTGCCCGGCCATGGGCCCGAGCCGCGCCAGGTCGGCCAGGCACCCCCAGCCGAGGCTGCCGAACCAGCCGATCAGCGCCGGCACCGGCAGCAGGACCCAGCGCCAGCTCCGGTCCGGCCGCGCCAGCATCGCCGCGGCCACCGCCGCCAGCACCCCGGCGAGGACGGAGGCGAGCCATTGCCCGACCTCCTGCGGCATCAGCATCCGCTCCTGCAGGTCGTGCCGCAGCCCATTCGCCAGCACCGCGAGGCCGACCGCCAACGCCGCCAAGCCGAGCCACAGCCCCGCCTGCCGCGCAGGCGAGGCCATCCGCCGCACCGGCCGCAGCCCGGCCGTCAATTCGCCGATCAGCTCCTCGCTCCGCACCTACTCCTCCACGCCCAGGCGCCGCCGCAGCACCTTCATGGCCCGATGCGTCGCCACCTTCAGCGCACCGACCGACATCCCGGACCTTGCGCTCGCCTCGGTCAGCGGCAGGTCCTCCAGCTTGGCGAGGCGGAGCGCCGTGCGCTGCGGCTCGCTCAGCTCGGCAACAGCGGCCCGCAATTCGGCCGCAGCCACCCTTTCCTCTCCCTTGTTCGCCCCAGGGGCCGCCAAGGTTTCACCGAAATCGTCGATCGGCGTCTCCCGCCCGCCGCGACGCCCCTGGCGGCGGAGCCGGTCGATCGCCCGGCGCTCGCAGATGGCGACCATCCAGGGGCGGATCGGCCGCGCCGGCTCATAGCTGTGGCGGAGGGTGTGGATGGTGAGCAACGCATCCTGCACCGCATCCTCGGCTTCCGCCGGGTTGACGATGCGCCGCCGCGCGACCGCCCGCAGCAGGGGCAGGGCCGCCCGCAGCAGCCGGTCATAGGCCGCTGCATCGCCGGCCTGCGCCGCCGCCATCCAGGCTTCCCATTCCCCCTCCGTCCGGCTCACGCGGCCATGGAGGGGCGCGTCGCGCGCCAGGCATGGGCGGCCTCATAGGCATGGGCCGCGCGGAAGAGCAGCGGCTCGGCGAAGGGCTTCGCCACCAGCTGCATGGCGACCGGCAGCCCGCCCTCGCCGAAGCCCGTCGGCACGGTGATGCCGGGCCAGCCGGTGACGTTGAAGGGGATGGTGAAATTCGGCTTCTCGAGGAAGCCCCATTTCGGCACCTCCTCGATGCGCGGCGCCTCGCCCGGCTGCGCCGCCGTCAGCAGCAGGTCGCACTCCGCCGCGGCCGCCTCGGTCGCCGCGATCAGCGCCCGCCGCCGCTTCTGCGCCTGGAGGTAGTCGGCGGCGGAAAGCAGCCCGCCCAGGACCAGCCTGTCCCGGAGGAGCTCGCCATAGCGGTCGGGGTCCTGCCGCATCCACCCTTCATGCACGGCGAAGGCCTCGGCCAGCAGGATGACCCAGCCGCAGGCGTTGAACTCCGCGAGCGAAGGCAGCGCCACATCCCGCACCTCCGCCCCCTCGGCGCGGAAGAAGGCGGCCGCGCCCTCGATCCCCGCGAGCGTCGCCGGGCTCACGGGATTGTCGCGCTCGTGGAAATGCCGGATGACGCCGACTCGCAGCCCCTTCACCCCCTGCCCAAGCCCGGCGCGGAAGTCAGGCACCGGCCGGTTGGCGCTCGCCGGGTCGGTAGGGTCGTATCCGGCCATGGCCTGGAGCAGGATGGCGCAATCCTCCACCGTCCAGGCCATCGGCCCGGCATGGTCGAGGCTCTGGGCCAGCGGCAGGATGCCGGCACGCGAGCAGAGCCCGTAGGTCGGCTTGATCCCGGTGATCCCGCAGAGCGCCGCCGGCCCGCGGATGGAGCCGCCGGTGTCGGACCCCGTGCCGCCCAGCACCATCCCCGCCGCCACCGCCGCCCCGGTGCCGGAGGAGGAGCCGGCGGTGAAATGCGCCGGGTTCCACGGGTTGCGTGCCGGCGGCCAGGGCAGGTCGAAGCTCGGGCCCCCGAAGGCGAATTCATGCGTTGCCAGCTTGCCGAAGGGGATGATGCCCGCCGCCGCCAGCTTGGCGACCGTCGTCGCATCGGCGGCGGGCACATGGTCCTGCAACACGCGCGAATGCCCGGTCGTCGGGATGCCCGCCGTGCCGTAGATGTCCTTGTGCGCGAAGGGTATGCCGTCGAGCGGCCCGCGCGACCCCTCTTTCATGATGCGCGCCTCGGCCGCCCGCGCGGCGGCCCGCGCCTCCTCCGGCATCAGCCGGATGAAGGCATGGACCTGCCCGTCCAGGCGCTCCGCCCGCGCAAGGCATGCCTCCGTCAGTTCCACCGGGGAGAGCGACCGGGCCGCGATCAGCGCGGCTGCCTCGGCGATGCTCGGGATCATCGGCCCGCCTCCGCCGCGAAGGTCGTCGCCGGCTCGGCCTCCGCCTCGGGCAGCGGCGTGCGGATCAGCGCCTGCATCGCGGCAAGGTCCGGCAGCGCCGGGAGGATGCCCGCCCGCTGCGCCGGGCTGAGGGAGAGGCCGGCGCGCGCGAGCAGCGCCTCGAGCTCGGCCTCGGTGATCGGCTGCGGCATGCCCTCTAATCCCCTTCGACGGCCCCGTGGACCGGATGTGCCCGCTGCCCAGTATCACGGGGTTCCGGGGCGCGGAAACCACCCAGCACAAGCCGCGGGGGCTAGGTTGCGCATCCGGCCCGGCGGGGGCTAGGCTGCCACCCGGAGAACGAAAGCGGGGTCGGATGCCGGCGCCGCGATAAGGGCTGCAAGCCCGTATCGGGGAGGATGACCCAATGAAGCTCGGCGACGCGATCGCGGAGATCATGAGGCGCGAGGGGATCGAGATCCTCACCGGCTACCCGGTGAACCATCTCATCGAGCACGCCGCCGCCCGCGACATACGCCCGGTGATGGTCCGCCAGGAGCGCATCGGCCTGCACATGGCGGATGCCATCTCCCGCGTCACCTCCGGCCGCAAGCTCGGCGCCTTCTGCATGCAGCACGGGCCGGGCAGCGAGAACGCCTATGGCGGCGTCGCCCAGGCCTATGGCGAGAGCGTCCCGATCCTCGTCCTGCCGATGGGCTATCCGCGCCGCCTCGCGCATGTCGACCCGAATTTCAACTCGACCGCGGCGATGCGCGGCATCACCAAGAGCGCCGAGCCGATTACCCTCGCCGCCGAGGTGCCGAACATCCTCCGCCGCGCCTTCACCCGGCTGCGCAACGGCCGCGGCGGCCCCGTGCTGGTCGAGATCCCGACCGACATGTGGAACGAGGAGGTGCCGGAGCCGCTCGACTACCAGCCGGTGATGGCGACGCGCTACGGGCCGGACCCGGCCGATGTGAAGCGGGCCGCCGCGCTGCTGGCAGGCGCCAAGCGTCCGGTCATCTATGCAGGTACCGGCGTCCACTGGGCTGAGGCCTGGCCGCAGCTCAGGACGCTGGCCGAGCTGCTGGCGGCGCCGGTGACGACGAGCCTCGGCGGCAAGTCCTCCTTCAACGAGGACCACCCGCTGAGCCTCGGCTCCGGCGGCCTCGCCGTGCCCAAGCCGGTGCGGCACTTCCTCGACGCGGCCGACGTCATCCTCGGCATCGGCTGCTCCTTCACCGAGACCAACTTCGGCGTCCGCATCCCGCGCGGCCCGCGCATCATCCATGCGACGCTTGACCCGATGCACCTGAACAAGGACATCCGCGCCGAGATCGGCCTTATCGGCGACGCCGCGCTGACGCTCGACGCCCTGCTCGGCGAGCTCGCCGGCCTCGTCCCCTCGCCACGAGACCCGGCGCCGGTCGCCGCCGAGATCCAGTCCATCCGCGAGCCATGGCTCGCCGAATGGATGCCGAAGCTGACCCACAAGGACGCGCCGCTGAACCCCTACCGCGTGCTCTGGGACCTGCAGCACACGGTCGACCGCGACAACACCATCATCACCCATGACGCGGGCAGCCCGCGCGACCAGCTCTCGCCCTTCTGGAAGTCGACCACGCCGCTCTCCTATCTCGGCTGGGGCAAGACGACGCAGCTCGGCTACGGTCTCGGCCTCGCCATGGGGGCGAAGCTGGCGGCGCCCGAGAAGCTTTGCATCAATGTCTGGGGCGATGCCGCCATCGGCTTCACGGGGATGGATTTCGAGACCTGCGTGCGCGAGCGCATCCCCATCATGTCCGTGCTGCTCAACAACTTCTCCATGGCGATCGAGCTGAAGGTCATGCCGATCAGCACGGAGAAGTACCGCAGCACCGACATCTCCGGCGACTATGCGGCGATGGCCCGCGCCTTCGGCGGCCATGGCGAGCGTGTCACCGACCCGGCGGAGATCGTCCCCGCCATAAGGCGCGGCATCGAGAAGACGCAGCAAGGCATCCCCGTGCTGCTCGAGTTCATCACCTCCAAGGAGACGCAGGTCTCCCGCTTCGCCTGAACCAGAAGAACCGCCGCGCCCACCAGGGAGGACCAATGGCCACCGTCGAGATCCGCAATGTCCGGAAAGCCTTCGGCCCCGTGCAGGTGCTGCACGGCGTCAACGTCGATATCGCGGATGGCGAGTTCGTGGTTCTGGTCGGGCCATCCGGCTGCGGCAAGTCCACCCTGCTGCGCATGCTGGCGGGCCTCGAGAACATCACCAGCGGCGACATCGCCATCGGCCCGCGGGTGGTGAACAACGTGCCGCCGAAGGACCGGGACATCGCCATGGTGTTCCAGAACTACGCGCTCTACCCGCACATGACCGTCTTCGACAACATGGCCTTCTCGATGAAGCTGGCCAAGGCGCCGAAGGAGGTCATGGAGCAGGAAGTCGGCCGGGCGGCGAAGATCCTCGGCCTCGAGGCGCTGCTGCAGCGCTATCCGCGCCAGCTCTCGGGCGGGCAGCGGCAGCGCGTGGCGATGGGCCGCGCCATCGTCCGCAACCCGCAGGTCTTCCTCTTCGACGAGCCGCTCTCCAACCTCGACGCCAAGCTGCGCGTGCAGATGCGCGCCGAGATCAAGGAGCTGCACCAGCGGCTGCGCGTCACCACCGTCTACGTGACGCACGATCAGATCGAGGCCATGACCATGGCCGACAAGATCGTCGTCATGAATGGCGGCCATGTCGAGCAGGTCGGCCCGCCCCTCGAGCTCTATGACCGCCCCGCGAACCTCTTCGTCGCCGGCTTCATCGGCTCGCCGGCGATGAACCTGGTGAAGGGCGGCCTGGCGGAGGGCGGCTTCCAGGCCGAGGGCGGCGCCGTGCTGCCGTTGCCGCAGAGCCTCCGCGGCGAGGCCGGCGTCTACGGCATCCGCCCGGAGCACATCCAGCTCCGCGAGGACGGCATCCCGGCGACGGTCGTGCTGGTCGAGCCGACCGGCTCCGAGACGCAGGTCGTCGCCCGCATCGGCGAGACGCCGCTGACCTGCGCCTTCCGCGAGCGCGTCACCGCCCGCCCGGGCGAGACCATTCGCATCATGCCCGAGATGGAGCTGGTGCATCTCTTCGAGGCAGGCTCCGGCCGGCGGCTCGCGGCATAACCAAGAAGCACAATGGAGGAACCAAGAGGAATGCACATCATCCAACGGCGCGCCGCGCTGAAGCTCGGCCTCTCCGCCGCCGCCCTCACCGCCTTCGGCGCCTCCGCCCAGACGCCGATCCAGGCCGCCGCCGTGCCGGAGCCGAACCTGCCGATCGAGAGCGGCGCCACGCTTCGCATGCTGCGCCCCGTCCGCTTCGTCCAGCCGGATGAGGAGGTGTTCCGCGCCAACGCCGCCAAATTCACCCAGAAGACCGGCGTGCAGGTCCGCATCGACTTCGTCGGCTGGGAGGACATCACCCAGCAGACGGCGGTGACGGCCAATACCGGCGCCGGGCCGGACATGATCATCGGCTTCGGCGACGCGCCGCACATCTATGTCGACAAGCTGGTCGAGCTGACCGATGTCGCCGACTATCTCGGCAAGCGCTATGGCGGCTGGCTGGCGCTGGCGCAGCGCTACGGCAAGAAGCACGCCAGCAGCAGCTGGATCGGCCTGCCCTTCGGCGCGACGGCGGGCCCGACCATCTACCGCAAGTCCGCGGTGACGGCCGCCGGCTTCGACCGCGTGCCGGACGACCATGCCGCCTATCTCGATCTCTGCAAGAAGTTGAAGGCGGCGAACAAGCCGGCCGGCTTCGCGCTCGGCAATGCGGTGGGCGACGGCAACGGCTTCGCCAACTGGCTGGTCTGGTCGCATGGCGGCTACCTCGTCGACGAGGAGGGCAAGGTCGCCATCAACAGCAAGGAGACGCTCAACGCGCTGAACTACCTGAAGGAACTGTATCCGACCTTCCTGCCGGGCACCCTCTCCTGGGGCGACATCAGCAACAACCGCGCCTATGCCGCGAGCGAGTGCTGGATGACGGCGAATGGTGTCTCGCTCTATTTCAGCGTGAAGAACGACCCGGCGACCGCCGCGATCGCCGCCGATAGCGAGCACCAGCTGCTGCCGAAGGGCATCCTGAGCGAGTCGCCCATGTCCGGCCTCACGCTGAACGCCATGCTGTTCAAGCACAGCCGCTATCCGAACGCCTCCAAGGCCTTCCTCCAGTTCATGCTGGAGCGGGAGCAGTATGATCCCTGGCTGAACGCCAACCTCGGCTACTGGGCGCATCCGCTGGCGAATTACGATGCGAGCGCGGTCTGGACCAGCGACCCGAAGGTGGCGCTGTTCAAGGACACGATGCGCAGCACCTTCTACAACGGCTACAAGGGGCCGCTCTCCGAGGCGACGGGCGCCGCCACCGCCGACTACGTGATGGTGCAGATGTGCGCCGCCGTCGCCTCCGGCCAGTCGACGCCCGAGGCTGCGGCGCGCGAGGCCGAGCGCCGCGCCCGCCGCTACTTCCGCCGGTAACGCATGTTGTTTGAACGAGCAGATCATCCCGGCCTGGCGGGTCCGCCTGGCCGGAGCCTGCTCTGAGCCGCGCGGGCGGCGCCACCCCGGCGCCGCCCCGATCGGGGAGCCACGCATGTCCGCCACTACCGCACCGGCCTGGACCAAGCCGCAGCAGCAAGCCAACTGGCTGGTCCGGCTGTTCGACTGGAAGCCCTTCCTCGCCTTCGCCTGCCTCTTGCCGGCGGCGGGGCTGCTGCTGGTCTTCCTCACCTATCCGCTCGGTCTCGGCATCTGGCTCGCCTTCACCGACACCACCATCGGCCGCAGCGGCTACTGGGTGGGGCTCGAGAACTTCCAGTACCTGCTGGAGGATCCGCTCTGGTGGAACGCGGTCTTCTACAGCGTCTTCTACACGGGCATCGCGACCATCGGGAAGTTCGCCCTCGGCCTCTGGCTGGCGCTGCTGCTGAACAACCACCTTCCCTTCAAGTCGCTGCTCCGCGCCATCATCCTGCTGCCCTGGATCGTGCCCACGGTGCTCTCCGCCATCGCCTTCTGGTGGATCTACGACCCGCAGTTCTCGATCATTTCCTTCCTGCTGGTCGACAAGCTCGGCATCCTCGACAACTATATCGACTTCCTCGGCAGCGCCTGGCCGGCGCGCTTCTCGCTGATCGCGGCGAATATCTGGCGCGGCATTCCCTTCGTCGCCATCTCGCTGCTGGCCGGGCTGCAGACCATCTCGCCCTCGCTCTACGAGGCGGCGCTGCTCGATGGCTCCACCGGCTGGCAGCGCTTCCGCTACATAACCTTCCCCATGCTGATGCCGATCCTGGCGATCGTGATGACCTTCAGCATCATCTTCACCTTCACCGACTTCCAGCTGGTCTATGCGATCACCCGCGGCGGGCCGGTGAACTCCACCCATCTGCTGGCGACCCTCGCCTTCCAGCGCGGCATCCCCGGCGGGCAGCTCGGCGAGGGCGCGGCGATCGCCGTCTCGATGATCCCCTTCCTCGTCTTCGCAACCCTGTTCAGCTATTACGGCCTCGCCCGGCGCAAGTGGCAGCAAGGAGAAGGCAATGACTGACGCCGCGGCACTGCCCGAAGCCCCGCAGAGCAACACCGCCACCGCCCAGCCCGAGGCCATGGCCTGGGACAGCAAGGCGCGCCGGATGGTGACGATCTACCTTCCGCTCGCCTGCTTCGTGCTCATCCTGCTCTTCCCTTTCTATTGGATGACGGTGACGGCCTTCAAACCGAATGCCGAGCTCTTCGACTACAAGACCTACAACCCCTTCTGGATCGGCTCGCCGACCCTCGACCACATCAAGCACCTGTTGTTCAACACGGCCTATCCGCACTGGCTGGTGACGACGATGACGGTGGCGGTCTGCGCCACCTTCCTCTCGCTCCTCGCCTCGACGCTCGCGGCCTATGCCATCCAGCGGCTGCGCTTCAAGGGCAGCCAGTATGTCGGGCTGGCGATCTACCTCGCCTATCTCGTGCCACCCTCCATCCTGTTCATCCCGCTGGCGACGATGGTCTTCCGCCTCGGCCTGTTCGACAGCCCGCTGGCGCTGATCCTCACCTACCCGACCTTCCTCGTGCCCTTCTGCACCTGGCTGCTGATCGGCTACTTCAAGTCGATCCCCTATGAGCTCGAGGAATGCGCCCTCATCGACGGTGCGACCCGGCTGCAGATCCTCCGCCAGATCACCCTGCCGCTGGCGGTGCCGGGGCTGATCTCGGCCGGCATCTTCAGCTTCACCCTGTCCTGGAACGAGTTCATCTATGCGCTCGCCTTCATCCAGAGCAGCGAGAACAAGACCGTCCCCGTCGCCATCCTGACGGAGCTGGTCTCGGGCGACGTGTACCAGTGGGGCGCGCTGATGGCGGGCAGCCTGCTCGGCTCGCTGCCCGTCGCCATCTTCTACTCCTTCTTCGTCGACTACTACGTCTCCTCCCTCACCGGCGCGGTGAAGGAGTAGCGCGCTACAACGCCCGGCCCAGCGCCGCGACATAGCCGCGGTTGTGGGTCGGGGTGAGCCAGACCTCGTTCATCGTCACATGCGGCGGCAGCGTCGCCACGTACAGCAGCAGCTCGGCGCAATCCGCGGGCTGCAGCATCTGGTCGAGCTGCTCCTGGCTCAGCGGGTTCGGCCGTTTCTTCAGGATTTCCGTGTTCACCTCGCCCGGGCAGAAGGCGGTAGAGCGGATGCCGTTGACGCATTCCTCCATGTTGATGCTGTGGCTCATGGCGACGACGCCATGCTTCGCGGCCGAGTAGCCGCCACCGCTCATCACCCCCACATGCCGCCCGGCCATGGAGGCGGTGTGGATCATCACCCCGCCCCCTTGCCCCCGCATGATCGGCAGCACCGCCCGCGCGACATAGAAGGCGGAGCTGAGATTGCCCTGGATCAGCTGGTCGATCCCCTCCGGGCTCAGCTTGCTCCAGCCGCGCTCCACCACGTTGAGCCCCGCATTGCTGACCAGCAGGTCGAGCCGCCCGAGCTCGGCGCCGATCCAGTCCGCCACGCGCTGGACCTCGGCCGCCCGCATGAGGTCGGCCGGCTGCACATGCGCCGTGCCGCCCACGGCGCGGATGCGCTCCGCCACCTGCTCCAGCCTGTCGCGCCGCCGCCCGGTGATCACCGTCGCCGCGCCCTCGGCCGCGAAGCGCTCCGCCACCGCCTCGCCGATGCCGCTGCCCGCCCCGGTCACCCAGGCGATCTTTCCTGCCAGCTTGCCCATCGCATCCTCCCTCGATGCCCGAAGGCTAGACCCGCCCCGCCGTCTTGTGGAGCCGCCCTCGCCATGCTTCGCTTGCCGGCAAGGGTGAGGGAACGGAGGACGCGATGAGGATCGCCCGGGTCGAGACGCTGCGCGCGGATGCGGGCTGGCGCCTGTTCTCCTTCCTCAAGGTGACGACCGATGACGGGCTCATCGGCTGGTCGGAGTACAACGAGAGCTTCGGCAGCACCGGCCTCTCCGCCGTCATCGAGGGCCTCTCGCCGCTCATCATCGGCCGCGACCCGACCCGCTGGGAGGAGGTGACGGCCTGGCTGCACGTCATGACCCGCCAGTCCCGCGGCGGGCTGAACCAGCAGGCGATCGCGGCCATCGAGAATGCCCTGCTCGACATCGCCGCCCGTGCCCGAGGCATCTCCGTCGCCGCCCTGTTCGGCGGGCCGATCCGCGAGCGCATCCCTGTCTACTGGTCGCATTTCGGCAGCTACCGCGTCCGCAACGCCCAGCATATGGGCGTGCCGCCGCTGACCGACTACGACGAGGTCGCCCGCCATGCCGCCGAGGTGAAGGCGATGGGCTTCCGGGGCCTCAAGACCAACATCCTGATCCCCGGCGCCGACGGGCTGCTCTACCAGTATTCGCCCGGCTTTGGCCGCCATGCGGGCTGGCCGGAACTGAACTGGGACAACCGCATGCTGGCCCAGCTCCGGCACCACCTGCGGACCATCCGCGAGGCCGTGGGCCCGGAGATGGGCATCCATCTCGACACCAATTTCCATTTCCGTACCGAGGGTTTCCAGCGCGTGGCCGAGGCCGTCGCCGAATTCGACCTCACCTGGCTCGAGATCGACCAGCACGATGCGGCGGCGCTGGCGACGATCAAGCGCATGGCCCCCTGCCCCATCGCCTCCTGCGAGACGCTGCATGGCCGCCGCGAATTCCGTCCCTTCCTCGAGCACTACGCCATGGATGTCGGCATCGTCGATGTCATCTGGAACGGGCTTGGCGAGTCGATGAAGATTGCCTCGCTCTGCGACGTCTACGAGGTCAATTGCGCGCCGCATAACTTCTACGGCAACCTGTGCAGCATGATCAGCGCCGCCTTCAGCGCCTGCATCCCGAATTTCCGTATCATGGAAATTGACATCGACAGCGTCTCCTGGCGTGACGAGTTCACGCCGCCGCCGGTGATCGAGAATGGCGAGCTGGTGCTGCCGACGGGCCCCGGCTGGGGCGTCGAGGTGAACGAGGCCGCGATCCGCGCGCGGCCGCCGAAGTAAGAGAGGTCGTCATGGCAAAACATCGAATCGTCACCCCCGCCGGCGCCAGCTTCACCGTCGCCGGCGGCGGCTATGCGCTGGAGAGCGAGGCGCTGGAGGGGCTCGACGCCGAGATCGTCGAGGCGCCGACCGACATCGCCGGCTTCATCGCCGCCGCCAAGGATGCTGATGCCGTCTACGCCAAGGGCATCCCCATCACCCGCGAGATCATCGACGGCCTGGAGCGGTGCAAGGTCATCGCCCTCGGCAGCGTTGGCGTCGACAGCGTCGATGTGAAGGCGGCGACGGAGCGCGGCATCCCCGTCACCAACATCCCCGACACCTTCATCGAGGAGGTCGCGGACCACGCGATGACGCTGCTGCTCGGCGGCTTCCGCCGCCTGGTCGAGCAGGACAGGATGGCGCGCGACGGCCGCTGGCGGGAGGGCCGCCCGGCGCTGCTGAAGATCCCGCGCCTGATGGGCCAGACCCTCGGCTTCATCTCCTTCGGCCGCGTCGCCCGCGCCGTCGCCCGCCGCGCCGCGCCCTTCGGCCTCAGGATGATGGCCTACGATCCCTTCGTCGAGGAGATGCAGATCTCCGAATACGGCGTGCAGCCTGCGACGCTCACGGAGGTGCTCACCCAATCCGACTTCGTCAGCATGCACGCCCCCGCCCGGCCGGAGGTGCACCACATGCTGAAGGAGCAGCATTTCCGGCAGATGAAGCCCTCGGCGATCTTCATCAACACCGGCCGCGGCCCGACCGTGCAGGAGGAGGCGCTGATCAAGGCGCTGCAGGAGGGCTGGATCGCCCATGCCGCCCTCGACGTGCTGGAGGTCGAGCCGCCCTCCCACAACAACCCGTTGCTGCGCATGGAGAACGTGACGCTCACCGCCCATGTCGCCTCCGCCTCGGCGCGCTTCGACGAGGCCCGCAAGCGCCGGGTCGGGCATGAGCTGGCGCTCGTCCTGCAGGGCAAGTGGCCGATGAGTTGCGTCAACCCCGCCGTGCTGCAGAATACCGCGCTCCGCCGCTGGCAGCCGATCGGCATGGGCCGCGGCCCGAACAGCTAGGAGACAGCCCAGATGCCCACGCAATATGCCGTCGTCACCGGCGCCGGCTCCGGCGTCGGCCGGGCCGCGGCCCTGGCGCTGCTCGGCGGCGGCTGGACCGTCGCCCTCGCCGGCCGTCGCCGCGACGCGCTGGAGGAGACCGCCGGCCTCGCCGGCGAGGCTGGCCCGCGCGCCATCCCCGTCCCGACCGATGTCGGCGACCCGGCCTCGGTCAATGCGCTCTTCGGCAAGCTCGAGGCGGATTGGGGCCGGCTCGACTTCCTCTTCAACAATGCCGGCGGCAATGTGCCTGCCGGGCCGATCGAGGACCTCGCCTATGAGGATTGGGCCCGCGTCGTCCAGGTGAACCTCACGGGCAGCTTCCTTTGCGCCCAGGCCGCCTTCCGCATCATGAAGAACCAGTCCCCGCAGGGCGGCCGCATCGTCAACAACGGCAGCATCAGCGCCCATGTGCCGCGGCCGGACAGCGTCGCCTATACCTCGACCAAGCACGCCATCACCGGCCTGACCAAGACGCTGGCGCTGGACGGCCGCGCCTTCGACATCGTCAGCGGCCAGGTCGATATCGGCAATGCGGCAACCCCGATGACGGCGCGCATGGCGAAGGGGGTGAAGCAGCCCAACGGCGAGATGAAGGTGGAGCCGACCTTCGACGTCGCCCATGTCGGCAGCACGATCCTGATGATGGCGAACCTGCCGCTGGATGCGAACATCCAGTTCGTCACCATCGCCGCCTCGAAGATGCCCTGGATCGCCCGGGGCTGACCCGTTAGGAGGCCTGCCTGGCCGGCTCGATCATCCCGAGCATGGCCAGCAGCGCCGCACGCTTCACCGGCTTGCCGAGATACTCGTCCATCCCGGCATCGCGGCATTGCTGCTCGAAGATGGGGCCGACGGCGGCGGTCAGCCCGATGATCTTGGTCCGCCGGTTCGGCCCGGTGCTGCGGCGGATCTGCCGCGTCGCCTCCAGCCCATCCATCACCGGCATCTGCAGATCCATCAGAATCACGTCGAACAGCTCGCGCCGCGCTGCCGCCACCGCCTCGGCCCCGTCCGGCGCCAACTCCACCTCGCAGCCGGCGCGCTGCAGGATGGTCCGCATGACGAGCTGGTTGGTCGCATTGTCCTCCACCAGCAGCACCCTGAGGCCGAGCGCCTCCGCCCTGGGCGCCGCCACCGGCGCCGGCTTCGCCTCCGCCCCGCCGAGCGCCTGGGCCAGCGCCTCGCGGAAGCGCGTCGGCAGGGCCGGCTTCAGCAGCACCGCATCGACCAGCCCCGGCGGCGGCGGGTCGCGCAGCGCCTCGCCCGCGCTGGCGCAGAGGATGATCGCCACCCACGCCTCCCCCGTCGCGGCCCGGATGCGCCGCGCCACCTCCTGCCCCTCCTCGCCCGGCAGGTCCGCATCCACCACCACCGCGGCGAAGGGCCGCCCGGCCGCCCTCCCGTCCTCGAGCGCGGCGAGTGCCGCCGCCCCGTCCTCCACCGCCGCGGATTCCGCCCCGAGCACCATCAGCTGCCGCGTCAGGATCTCCCGGTTGAGGGCCAGGTCATCCACCACCAGCACCCGCTTGCCGGCGAGCGGCCGCGACTCCCGCGCCTCGCCCGCCTCCGGCGCCATCCCTACCAGCAGGTCGAAGCGGAAGACGCTGCCGCCGCCCGGCCGCTGCGCCGCGCCGATGCTGCCGCCCATTCCCTCCACCAGCTTCCGGCAGATGGCGAGGCCGAGCCCCGTCCCGCCGTATTTCCGGCTGATCGAGGCGTCCGCCTGGGTGAAGCGCTCGAAGAGCAGCGGCACCTTCGCCGGATCGAGCCCGATCCCGGTATCGCTGACCCGGCAGGATAGCCGCCACCCCTCGCCCTCCCGCTCGGCCGAGAGCCCCAGCTCGATCCAGCCGGATTCGGTGAATTTCACCGCATTGCCGACGAGGTTGAACAGCAGCTGCCGGAACCGCCCTGGGTCCCCCACCACCCGCGCCGGCATGCTCGGCGGGAGGGAGCAGACCAGCTCCACCCCGTTCGCCGCCGCCTTGGGAGCGAAGAGCTCAACGATGGTGGAGAGCTCCGCCTCGATGCCGAAGGGCACCTCCTCGCGCTCCATCATCCCCGCCTCGAGCTTCGAGAAGTCGAGGATGTCGTTCAGCACCATCAGCAGGTGTTCGGCCGAGCCCTGGATGGTCTGCGCATAGCGCCGCTGCACCGGGTCCATGTCGGTATCCAGCAGCAGGCCGGACATGCCGATGACGCCGTTCATCGGCGTGCGGATCTCGTGGCTCATGGCGGCGAGGAAGTCCTCCTTCGCCCTGCTCGCGGCGACGGCCTCCTGCTCGCTGCGGGCGAGGCGGCTGCCCTGGCGCTGCAGCTTCTCGGCCAGCCGCACCATCATCCAGAGCGCCGCGAGCGTGGCGATCGCCGCCGCCCCGACGCCGCCGCCGAGCACCAGCCCGAGCTGCCGCAGCGCCGCGAAGGCATCCGCCCGCCCCCGCGCCACCTCCACGACGAAGCTGCCCTGCCGCGTCACCGCGAAGCTGGCGATCACCGGCCTGCCGTCCTGGTCGAGCCCCTGGAAGGTGCCGAGCTCCCGCCGCGGCAGGAAGTCGCGGAACAGCCAGGCGCTGGAATGCAGCTGCCCGACGCCCTGCGAGCTGCCATCCGACCGGGTGAGCAGCTGCCCGTTGGTGGAGTGCAGCCGCACCGTGACGCCGAAGGCCTCCGCGTAGCGCCGTGAGACGCCGTTGAAGTAGTCCGGGTTCAGCAACGCGACGGCCGCCCCCTCGAACTCGCCGCGCGGCGAGCGCAGCGCCCGGGCCAGCGGGATGGTCCAAAGCCGGCTTTCCAGGATCGCCGCACCGCCGGTGCCGAGATACCGGCCCGCCTCCGGCGCACCGAGCCGGATCGGCTGGCCGCCGAAGCGCAGCACGCGGAACCACTCGCGCTCCCCGACCGTCAGCTCGCGCAGCTGGTCGACGGTCGCATGGGTCACCCGCCCCGCGGCATCCGTGACGACCAGGGCGCGGATCTGCGCGAGGTCCCGCAGCCGGTTCGACATGATCTCGGCGAAGGCCGCCGGGCTCGGCTCCCGCGGGTTCTCGGCCAGGTCGTTGAGGATCAACTCCACCGTCTGCGTCGCCCGGGTGAGCTGGTCGGCGAGCGCCGAGGCGACGCTCTGCGTCAGCTTCTCCGCCTCGGCCAGCGCATCTCGCTGGCCGCGCTGGAGGACGATGCCGTAAATGACCACGAGGCAGGCGGCGACCAGGGCAACCGCCGCGCCGAACAGCAACCAGGGCCGCGGCTCCGTCGGCTTGGGGGCGCCAAGGCGAAGGGACCGGCGGATGAAGGCATCCAATTTCACGAAAGGGTGCATTGCTGCATCCCTTATTACATCAATGGTTTTATTTTTCGAGATGAATGGTGCCTGGGGACAGGCGCAGCCCCCGGCCTCGAACCGGCCCGCTGCGCCTGCCAAGCCGACCGCCGCAGCCCCGGCCCGCCCTCCGGCCGTCGAGCCGCCCGCGCCGCCGGAGCGCCTTGCCCTCATCCGCAGCCGGGGCGAGCTCGCCATCTGCATCTGGCCGGACTACTTCGCCGTCAGCTACCGCAACCCGCGCAACAGCGAGCTCGAGGGCATCGACATCGACATGGCCCGCGCCCTGGCCAATCGCCTGTTGGTCCAGCCGCGCTTCGTCGACACCAACTTCGCCGAGTTCATGGACCGGCTCGAGGCCGGCAGCTGCGACATCGCCATGACGGGCGTCGGCATCTCCGCCGCGCGGCAGCAGCGCGTCGCCTTCTCCAAGCCGTACATGACGAGCGCCGTCTATGCGGTGACAACACGGGAGAGCAACCGCATCACCCGCTGGGACGACATCGACACGGTCGGCACCGTCGTTGCCGTCGCGGTCGGGACGCTGATGGAGCCGCTGATGCGCCGCAGCCTGAAGGCAGCCGAGTTGCTCGTCGTCCGCCCACCCCGTACCCTCGAGTCGGAGATCCAGGCCGGCCGCGCCGACGCCTTCATGAGCGACTTCGCCTATACCCGCCGCATGCTCTCCGTCCATGACTGGGCCCGCGTGATCGAGCCGCCGGACCGCTTCGGCGAGGCGCTCTATGCCTATGCGCTGCCGCGGGGGGACGCGTCGTGGCTGGCCGAGGTGAATAACTTCCTCACCGTCGCCAAGGTCGATGGCACGCTGGCCCGCGCCGGCGCACGCCACGGGCTGAGCGCCGCGCTGGTCTACTGATCAGGTTAGCCCTTGCCCTGACCGAGCGCCGCCAGCGCCTTCGCCACCTCGGCCGGCAGGCGGTTCAGCACGCCGTGCAACCCGCTCGCATCCTGCCGCCGCGCCGCCGTCTCCACCGCCAGCAGATCCTCCGCCAGCGCGCCAAGGCCGAAATTGGCGGCGACGCCGCGCAGCGCATGGGCCTCGGCCTGCAGCGCGCCGAAATCCCCCGCGGCCGCCGCGGCCTGGATGCGTGGATGGCGCTCCCGCAACTCATCGGCGCAAAGCGCCGCGAGCACGGGTCCGTGGCGAGCGGCGAGGAAGGCTTGGTCATTTGGCATGGCAGCGGGCTCCCGGCCAGGCTGGAAGCCGGTTGGCGTACGATCCTGGCTTCGATCGAGCATGCAACGTACCTCCAGCCAGAGGGTCCGGCCGAGGCATCGGGGCAGGAACGCCCGATGCCGCTTCAGGTTTGCGCCGAAGCACAGAAAGCCGCGGGCTGGACGGTGCAGGGCGACGTCCCTGCGGCCCCTCGACGCGTTGGGCGCGACTAAACACGGAACGGCCACTGCCGGCAAGTATACCGTTTACGAAATGATCTCCCGGAGGCGGACGGGCTTGCCCGAGGCCGGGCCGGGTGCGATGTTCCGCCCGCCCCAACCCCCCGCGGCGCCCCCAGGGCACCCAATGCGGGAGACCATCGAGGACCGGCATGGCAAAGATCCAGGTAAAGACCCCCGTCGTCGAGCTCGACGGGGACGAGATGACCCGCATCATCTGGGGGTTCATCAAGGAGAAGCTCATCCTCCCCTACCTGGATGTGGACCTCAAGTATTACGACCTCGGTATCGAATACCGCGACCAGACCGACGACCAGGTGACGGTCGACGCCGCGAATGCCATCAGGCAGTACGGCGTCGGCGTGAAATGCGCGACCATCACCCCGGACGAGGCGCGCGTCGCCGAATTCGGTCTGAAGAAGATGTGGCGCAGCCCGAACGGCACCATCCGCAACATCCTCGACGGCACCATCTTCCGCGAGCCGATCATCTGCTCCAACGTGCCGCGCCTGGTGCCGCACTGGTCGAAGCCGATCGTCGTCGGCCGCCATGCCTATGGCGACATCTACCGCGCCGTCGAGATGAAGGTGCCCGGCCCGGGGACCGTGAAGATGGTCTACACCGGCGCCGACGGCCAGGCGCAGGAGGTCGGCGAGTTCGCCTTCAAGGCAGGCGGCGTCGCCATGATGCAGCACAATCTGAACACGTCGATCGAGGGCTTCGCCCGCGCCAGTTTCAACTACGGCCTCGCGCGCAACTACTCGGTCTACTTCAGCCACAAGAACACGATCCTCAAGGCCTATGACGGCAACTTCAAGGACATTTTCCGCGCCATCTACGACGCCGAGTTCAAGGCGGAGTTCGAGAAGCGCGGCCTGACCTACGAGGACCGGCTGATCGACGACATGGTTGCCTCCGCCCTCAAGTGGGAGGGCGGCTATATCTGGGCCTGCAAGAACTACGACGGCGACGTGCAGTCCGACATCGTGGCGCAGGGCTTCGGCTCGCTCGGCCTGATGACCTCCGTGCTGCTCTCCCCCGACGGCAACACCGTCGAGTCGGAGGCCGCGCACGGCACGGTGACGCGCCACTACCGCGAGCACCAGAAGGGCCGCGAGACCAGCACCAACCCGATCGCCTCGATCTTCGCCTGGACGCGGGGCCTCGCCTACCGTGGCAAGTTCGACAACACGCCGGACGTGACCGCCTTCGCCGAGACGCTCGAGAAGGTCTGCATCCAAACCGTCGAGAGCGGCGATATGACCAAGGACCTCGCCATCCTCATCGGCAAGGACCAGCCATGGCTGAACACCCAGGCCTTCCTCGCCAGGATCGACGAGAACCTGAAGAAGGCGATGGGCTGAGCCCTGCCGCTTCCACCGACCGAGGGCGGGCCCGCAACGGCCCGCCTTTTTCGTGCGCTATAAGGCCGCATGCACTCCCTGACCCCGCTCGACTGGCTGGCGCTGGCCGTCTTCCTCGCCTGCTGGGCCGTCTATTCCGGGCTGGTGGACCGCCACCCGGCGCTGCGCCGCCGCAGCGTGATCGCGGCCATGGACGAGCACCGCCGCCGCTGGATGCGCGTGATGGTGACGCGGGACAACCGCATCATGGACACGAACATCATCGGCAACCTGATGAACAGCACCAGCTTCCTCGCCAATACCGCCATCTTCATCCTGGGTGGGCTGGTGGCGATGCTGGGCAGCCCGGAGCTCGGCGCCCGGGTCTTCGGCGCGCTGCCCTTCGCCACGACGCCAGACCCGGCCGCCTGGGAGATGAAGATCGCGCTGCTGCTGCTGATCTTCGTGCGCGCCTTCTTCGAGCTGACCTGGGCGCTCCGGCAGTTCAACTACTGCTCGATCGTCATGGGCGGCATACCGCACGACCCGAAGGACGAAACCGGCCTGCTACAGGCCGAAGTCGCGGCGAAGGTCGCCAATCGCGCCGCCGGCCACTTCAACAGCGGCCTCCGCGCCTATTACTTCGGCCTGGCGGCCCTTGCCTGGATCCTGCACCCCCTGGCGCTGGTCCTGGCGAGCCTGCTGGTCATGCGCGAGCTCTACCGCCGCGAATTCCGCTCCGTGGTCCGCGAGGCGCTGCAGAGCTGAGGCGCCGAACGCCTCACCCGGCGAGCGCCGCCCTCACCGCCTCCAGCGCCGCATCCGCCAGCGCCGCATCCGGCCCGCCGGCCTGCGCCATCTCCGGCCGGCCGCCGCCGCCCTTGCCGCCGGCGGCCGCGCTCGCCGCGCGAACCAGGGCAACCGCATCCGCCCTGCCCCGTGCCGCCTCACCGAGGCCGACAACGATGCTCGCCTTGCCCTCCGCGGTGGAGACCAGCGCCGCCACATCCGCCGTGCCGCCCTTGAGGATGGCCTCCGCCACGCCCTTCAGGTCGCGCGCCGGGATGTCGCCCAGATTGCGCAGCGCCACCCGCATCCCGCCGATGCTCTCCGCCTCGGCAGCGGCGCCGCCCGTCGCCAGCTTCTTCCGCAGCTCGCTGACCTCGCGCTCCAGCCGCCGCCGCTCCTCGATCAAGGCCGCGACCCGCACCGGCACCTCGGCCGGGGCCACACGCAGCGCCTGCGCCGCCTCGGTCAGCTGCCGCGCCTGATCCTCCACGAGCGCCAGCGCCGCCTCCCCGGTGACGGCCTCGACCCGCCGGACGCCCGCCGAGACCGCGCCCTCGGAGACGATCTTGAACAGACCGATATCGCCCGTCCGCCGCACATGCGTGCCGCCGCAGAGCTCGAGCGAATAGACGCCGAGCTTCTCCCTCGCCGCCGGGTCATGCCCCATGCCGACAACCCGGACCTCATCGCCATACTTCTCGCCGAACAGCGCCATGGCGCCGATGCCAACCGCCTGTTCCGGCGTCATCAGCCGCGTCGTCACCTCGGCATTCTCGCGGATGCGGGCATTCACCTCCGCTTCCGCCCAGGCGATGTCCTCCGCCGTCATCGGCGTCGGCTGGGAGACGTCGAAGCGCAGCCGGTCCGGCGCGTTCAGCGAGCCCTTCTGCGCCACATGGCTGCCGAGCCGCCGCCGCAGCGCCTCATGCAGCAGGTGCGTCGCACTATGATGCGCGCGGATTGCGTCGCGTCGCGCATGATCGACCTCCGCCACCACGGCGAGCCCCGGCCGCGCCTCGCCATGCGCCACCGTGCCGTGATGCACGACGAGGTCGCCGAGCTTCTTCTGCGTGTCCCGCACGACGATGCGGCATGCCTCGCCCGCCGAGATGAGCCCGGCATCTCCCACCTGGCCGCCGCTCTCGGCATAGAAGGGCGTCTGGTTGAGCACGACGGCGACCTCCGCCCCTGGCCCGGCGCTCTCCACCGCCTTGCCATCCGCGACGAGGGCAAGGATCTCGCCCTCCGCGCTCTCCGTGCTGTAGCCGAGGAACTCGCTCGCCCCGATCCGCTCCTTGATGTCGAACCAGACGGCATCCGTCGCCGCCTCGCCGCTGCCGGCCCAGGCCGCTCGCGCCCGGCGCCGCTGTTCCGCCATCGCCGCCTCGAAGCCGCCGACATCGACGCCGCGCCCCTCGGCCCGCAGCGCGTCCTGCGTCAGGTCGAGCGGGAAGCCATAGGTGTCATACAGCCGGAAGGCCACCTCGCCCGGCAGCACGCCGCCCTCGCCGAGCTTCGCATTCTCCTCCGCCAGCAGGCCGAGCCCGCGCTCGAGCAGGCTGCGGAAGCGCGTCTCCTCCAGCTTGAAGGTCTCGGTGACCAGCGCCTCGGCCCGCACGATCTCCGGATAGGCCGCCCCCATCTGCCGGATCAGCGCGGGCACCAGCCGGTGCAGCAGCGGCTCCCGCGAGCCCATCATATGCGCATGCCGCATGGCGCGGCGGAGGATGCGCCGCAGCACGTAGCCCCGTCCCTCATTGGAAGGCATGACGCCATCCGCCATCAGGAAGGTGCCCGCCCGCAGATGGTCGGCGACCACGCGATGGCTGGTCCTCCAGCGCCCGTCGGGGTCCGTGCCGGTCGCCTCCGCCGAGGCGAGGATCAGCGCCCTGAGCGTATCCGTGTCGTAATTGTCGTGCTTGCCCTGAAGGATGGCGGCGAAGCGCTCCAGCCCCATGCCGGTATCGATCGAGGGCCGCGGCAGCGGCACGCGGGTACCGGGCGGGCCCTCCTCGAACTGCATGAAAACCAGGTTCCAGATCTCGATGAACCGGTCGCCATCCTCATCCGGCGAGCCGGGCGGCCCGCCTGGGATATGATCGCCATGGTCGTAGAAGATCTCGGAGCACGGCCCGCAGGGCCCGGTATCCCCCATCCTCCAGAAATTGTCGCTGGTCGGGATGCGGATGATGCGGCTGTCCGGCAGCCCGGCGACCTTCTTCCAGTAGACCGGCGCCTCCTCATCCTCCGAGAAGACGGTGACGAGCAGCTTATCCTTCGGCAGGCCGAAATCCCGGGTCAGCAACTCCCAGGCGTGGGTGATCGCCTGTTCCTTGAAATAGTCGCCGAAGGAGAAATTCCCCAGCATCTCAAAAAAGGTATGGTGCCGCGCCGTGTAGCCGACATTGTCGAGATCATTATGCTTGCCACCCGCCCGCACGCATTTCTGCGCCGTCGTGGCACGGCTATAGGCACGCTTCTCCTGCCCGGTGAAGACATTCTTGAACTGCACCATGCCGCTGTTGGCGAACATCAGCGTCGGGTCGTTCCGCGGCACCAGCGGGGAGCTCTCGACCACCTGATGCCCGTTGCGGGCGAAGTAGCCAAGGAAGGTCGCGCGGATATCGTTGCTGCTGGTCATCGCCGGTGCCGGTCCTGTCTTCCGCCCCGCCGCATCCCGGCCGCGGGGCCCCGAGCCTCCTACCGCGCAGGGCAGGAGGCGTCGAGAGGCGCCGGCTTACTCGGCCGGCGCCGCCTCATCCTCGCTCTCCGCCGACTCGCTCTCGCCCGTCAGCATGGCATTGGCGACGATGCCGGCCTGACCACGCACCTTGGCCTCGATGCTGGCCCCCATGGCCGGGTTGTCGCGGAGGAACTGCTTAGCATTCTCCCGCCCCTGGCCGATCCGCTGGCCCTCGGCGCTGAACCAGGCGCCCGACTTCTCGACGACGCCAGCCTTCACGCCGAGATCGACCAGCTCGCCGACCTTGGATATGCCCTCGCCATACATGATGTCGAACTCGACCTGGCGGAACGGCGGCGCCATCTTGTTCTTCACCACCTTCACCCGGGTCTGGTTGCCGACCACGCTCTCCCGGTCCTTGATAGCGCCGATGCGGCGGATCTCCATGCGGATGGAAGC
Organism: uncultured Craurococcus sp.; assembly: GCA_902805545.1. Taxonomy (GTDB): domain Bacteria; phylum Pseudomonadota; class Alphaproteobacteria; order Acetobacterales; family Acetobacteraceae; genus Belnapia. The sequence continues at coordinate 60,479 of CADCTD010000025.1, forward strand.
GTAGAACTTCAGCGCGTTGCCGCCCGTCGTCGTCTCCGGGTTGCCGAACATGACGCCGATCTTGAGCCGGATCTGGTTCAGGAAGATCAGCAGGCAGTTCGAGCGGGAGACGGTGCCCGTCAGCTTGCGCAGCGCCTGGGACATGAGCCGGGCATGCAGGCCGACATGGCTGTCGCCCATCTCACCCTCGAGCTCGGCCCGCGGCACCAGCGCCGCCACGCTGTCCACCACCAGCACGTCGATCGCGCCGGAGCGCACCAGCGTGTCGCAGATCTCGAGCGCCTGCTCGCCGGCATCCGGCTGGCTGATCAGCATGTTGTCGATATCGACGCCGAGCTTCTTGGCATAGCCCGGGTCGAGCGCGTGCTCGGCATCGATGAAGGCGCAAGTGCCACCCTTCTTCTGGGCCTCGGCGATCATGTGCAGCGCGAGCGTGGTCTTGCCCGAGCTTTCCGGCCCGTAGATCTCGATGATGCGGCCCTTCGGCACGCCGCCGATGCCGAGCGCGATGTCGAGGCCGAGCGAGCCGGTCGAGATCACCTCGATTTCGCCATCCATCGCCTGGCGAGCGCCCATCTTCATGATGGAGCCCTTGCCGAAGGCCCGCTCGATCTGGCTGAGCGCGGCGTCGAGCGCCTTTCCCTTATCCATCCTGGCTTTCCCGTCCTGGCCCCGGTTCACCCGCCCACGCTACATACAAGGAGCTTGGAATGAAACAGGATCGTAACTAAACCCATCGCCCCGCGATGGTGCCCACAGAGTATGGGGATTGCATCGCTGGAAAACAAGAACATTTAGAAAACATCGTCATACCACGACAGGCTCCCGCCGGACCGCCGCAAGCGCCGCCATCAGCTCCGCTGGCGTATATGGCTTGGCCAGCAGCTGGAAGCCCTCCGTCGCCAACTCCTCCCTCAACCCGGCATAGCCGGAGGTCAACACCACCGGCAGCTCCGGCCAGCGCCCGCGCAGCCGCCGCGCCAGTTCCCGCCCATCCATCCCGGGCAGGGCGATGTCGCTCACCAGCATCCCCGGTGCCGGCGCCTGCTCCAGCAGGTCGAGTGCTGCCTCGGCACTCCCGGCGAGCAGCAGCGCATGCCCAGCCCGGCCGAGCACCTGCTCTGCCAGCCGCCGCAGCACCGCCTCGTCCTCGACCAGCAGCACCGGCCCCTGCCCCACCGCGACCAGCCCCCGAGCCTCCCCTTCGACGCATGGCAGGTGAATGCGGAAGCGGGAGCCCCTGCCCGGCTCGCTCTCCACCACGATGCGCCCGCCTGCGCCGGTGACGATGTCGCTGACCGTCGCCAGGCCGAGCCCGGTGCCCCCCTCCGACGCCCGCGTAGTGAAGAACGGCTCGAACAGGCGCGGCATCGCCTCAGGGAGGATACCGCGCCCGCTATCCGCCACCTCCAGCACAACCTTCCCCGCTGCCGGCCGCGTGACGATGCTGAGGCGTCCGCCATCCGGCATCGCCTCTCCCGCATTCGCCGCCAGGTTCAACACGATCTGGTCGAGCTGCACCGCCTCGAGCAGGACCTTCGCCTCGGGCGCCCCCAGGTTGAGCTCCAGCTTCACCCCCGGCCCGAGCATCCGCCGCACCATCGGCGCGAGTCCCTCGATCGCCGCATCGAAGTCCAGGATGCCCGGCGCCGACCGCCCCGGCCGGGCAAAGGCGACAAGCTGGCCGATCAAGGCCGCACCCCGCCGCGCCGCATCCTCGATTCCCTGCAGTTCCGCTAAGGCCGATGGCTCCAGACCCTCGGCGCGCATCGCATCCGTACTGCCCCGGATGGCTGCGAGAAGATTGTTCAGGTCATGCACGACCCCGCCGGTGAGCCGGCCGAGCAGCTCCAGCCGCCCGGTAGCGGCCAGACGTGCCTCGACCCGGCTCTCCGCACTGCGGTCGACGACCCGCAGCAGCTTCTCCCCATCCGGCAGGGTCTCCACCATCAGGCTCCATTCGGCCTCTGCGCCAACCACTGGCGCGGCCCGCAGACTGCCAGCCTCGCCGCTCGCCAGGAGTGCCGCCAGCGCCGACCGATACGCCGGCGCCAGCAAGCCGGCCGCGGGTCGCCCGAGGCCGAAGCCGGGCCCCGCCATCCGGCTCAGAACCGGATTCGCGGCGATCACCGTCCCGCCCGGATCGAGCAGCGCCAGCCCCTCCGGCGCCGCTGCAAAGAGGGTCTGGAACGCCGCCTGCAGCGCCGCCTGCGGCTCAGCCATGGCGGTGCCCCTGCAGCCGCCAGATATAGGCGATGATCTCCGCTACTGCCTGCCAGTGTTCCGCCGGAATCTCGCTATCGACCTCCAACCGCCAGAGTGCTCGGGCCAGCGGCGGATTCTCGACGATCGGCACACCATGCTCGGTTGCCGCGGCCCGAATTCGCGCCGCCATGGCATCCACCCCCTTCGCCACCAGCTTCGGCGCCGCAACCTGCCCCGGCGCATACGACAAAGCGACAGCGTAATGGGTCGGGTTCGTTACGACAACCGTTGCTTTCGGCACCGCCGCCAGCATCCGGCGACGCGCCCGCTGCTCCCGAATTTGCCGAAGCCTGGCCTTGATGTGCGGATCGCCCTCGCTCTCCCGGTACTCCTGCCGCAGCTCCTCGCGGCTCATCCGCATCCGCCGCAGATGGCGCCAGCGCACCCAGAACAGATCGAGCAGCGCGATCGCCCCGAAGGCGAAGAGCGCCGCCACCAACAACCGCAAACTCCCTCGCCCGACCTCACCCAACAACATGGCCGCTGGCTGTTGCAGGACCGCCTGCAGCACCGGCAGATCGACCGCATGCCAGAGCGCCATCCCAACCAATGCGAGCTTCACAAGCGTCCGCACCAGTTCCGCAAGGCCATCGGGCCCGAGCAACCTCTTCAAGGCCGCTATTGGACTCACGCGGCTCAGTTGCGGCGCCAGGGCCTCGGCCCGCACGACGATGCCGGTCTGCGCCAGGCTCGCCAGTACGCCCGCCAGCGCCACCACCCCCAACACCGGCACCAGCGTCAACGCTGATTGCCGGAGCAAGGCCGGCGCCAGCACAGCGCCTTCCCCAGGCATCTCCAGCAGGGCCCGCATCAGCCGCAACCATTCTTTCCCGAGCGGCGGCAGGGCCAGAAACCCTGCCAATGTCCCAGCTAGCAAGGTGGCGAACCCGACCACTTCCCGGGACAGCGGTGACTGCCCCTCCTCCCGCGCCCGATCAAGCCGACGTTGCGTCGGAGCTTCTGTCCGGTCCTCGGGGGATGTCGATTCGCCCTCTGCCATCGCCTAGCCTGCCAAGGCGAGCGACACACCCGCAGCCCCCAGCCAGACCGCCACCATCGCCGGCAGGAGCAGGCCGAGCAGCAGCAGTCCGGCCAGGATCTGCCCCGGCGCCGCCATGGCGAAAACCTGCACCTGCGGCGCGAGCCGGGCGAGCAAGCCGAGCGCGAAATTCCCGAGCATGGCCGCCAGCACCAAGGGCCCGGCCAGGCGCAGCGCCAACGCAAGGCTCTCCGCCACCGCCTGCGCCACCGATTCCGCACCGCGCCCAAGCGGCACAGGCGCGCCCGCCGGCAAGACGCCGTAGCTTTCCACCAAAGCCCGCAGCGGCAGGGCATAAAGCCCGGTCGACAAGACCAGCACTGCCGCAAGCAGGCTGAACAGCCGCCCCGTCGCCACCGACTGCGCGCCGAGTACCGGGTCCGTCTGCAACGGGCTGGCAAGGCCAACCATCAACCCGACGACCTGGCCCGCCTGGCCCAGCGCCAGGGCGACCAGCCGTGCCAGCATCCCGAGCCAAAGGCCGACCGCAGTCTCCGTCAGCACCAACCGCAGCAGCTCCGGCAGTTCCGGAGGCAGCGGTGGCAGCCCCGGCGCCAGCCCGGGCAACAGCAGCGCCACGAGGGCAAGCACCAGGGCAAGCCGGATGCTCGCCGGCACATCCTGTTCCCCGAGCCCTGGCAGGAGAAGCACTGCCCCGCCGAGCCGTGCCGCCAGCAGCACCGCATGGAAGGCAAGGTCGGGTAGCCCGTCGAGCATCAAGGCTGCCCGCCGACGGCGATCATCCGGTCGAAAAGCGACGCCGCATAGCCCCGCATCGCCCCGGCCATCCCAGGCCCGAGCAACAGCAGCACCACGCCGAGCACGACCAGCTTCGGCAGGAAGGCCAGCGTCGCTTCCTGAACCTGGGTCAGTGCCTGGAAGATCGAAACCGCAAGCCCCACCACCAGCATCGCCACCAGGGGGGCGCCCGCCAATTGCAGTGCCATCCAGAGCGCCTCCCGCACGGCCAGCACCGACTGGTCGACCATCCTCGCGCCTCCTGCGTCAGATCGGCATCCGCATCACGTCCTGATAGGCGGAGACCACCCGGTCGCGCAGCGCGACCGCGGTCTGCAAGGCGAGGTCCGCCCGCGAGATCGCCGTCACCACATCCGACACGCTGCCTTGGCCGAGCAGTGCCTGGGTGCTGGCCGCATCCGCATTCCGCCCGATCTCGACCGCTCCTTCCACGGCTCGCTGCAAGGCCGCGCCGAAACCGCCCTCGCCAGAAGCCTCCGGTGCCACCGCCGCGCGGTAGGCCGCCGCCGCCTGCACCGGCGCAATCGCCGTCGGCATCAGCGCAGCGCCTCGATGGTACGAGTCAGCATCCCGCGCGTCGTCTCGAGCACGGCAAGATTGGCGCTGTAGCTTCGTTGCGCCTCACGCATGTCCATCGTCTCGACCAGGCTGTCGACATTCGGACGCTTCACGTAGCCCTTCTCGTCAGCAGCAGGATGCGCCGGGTCATGCAGCAGCGGGAAATTCCCCGACGCTGTCCCCACCCGCCGCACCTGCACCATCTCCACGCCGAGGCTACGGTCCAGCCGGTTGGCGAAGGTGACCGTCTTCCGCCGGTACGGATCCGCCCCAGGCGATTGCCCCGTGCTGTCCCGATTGGCGAGGTTTTCCGCCACAACCCGCAGCCTCGTCGCCTGCGCCTCCATGCCGGCGGCGGAGATCCGCAAGGCGCTGTCGAGATCCATGATCAGCACTCCTTCCCAGGTTACTGCGACCGTCCGAGCGCGGTCCGGAACAGCCCGATCCATCGCCGGTAAAGCCCGGTCGCCAGCGCATGCGCCGTATCGGTGTCGGCAATCTTCATTGCCTCCCGGTCGAGCGAGACGGCATTGCCGTTCGGTGCCTGGTCTTTCGCGGTCCGGTCCGGCCTCACCTGCGCCGTGCCGCCGCTACCCACGAGGTGCAAGTCGCTCGTCCGCGTCAGGCCGAAAGCCCTAGCGAGGCTCTTGCCGAAACCGTCGAGGTCGCCCGGCCGATAGCCGGGCGTATCCGCATTGGCGATGTTCTGCGCCAGCACGCGCTGGCGCTCCTCCAGCCATGCGATGCGGCGTTCCGCCAGGGCGATTGTCGGGCTGCGCGTCGGGTCCATTCCGAAACCATGACGGCCAATCTCCGAAGATTCGGTAAACCCCGCTTCTAAGCATTCCTTAACCCTTCACCGGGCAGGATCGGCACATGACGCAAACGACCCTCGCCGCGATCGAAGCCCTCCACGACACCGTAGTGATGGCCCGGATTCTTGCCGCGAACGGGCGACAGATCGACCTCGCCGGCCTCGATGTCGAAGCCGCCGGCCTCTGCGCCACCGTCCAGCGGATGCCGCGCCATCGCGCCAAGCTCCTGTGCCCAGCGCTGGAAGCCCTGGCGCAGGAGGTCGAAGGCCTCGCCGCCGCCATACCGCCGCCCTGAACACCCTTTGCTGGCAGGATGCCGCATGACGATCGAGACCGGACCATGGTTGCAGGCAGCAGGCGCCCTCGCCGCCGTTCTGCTCTTGCTGACGCTCGGCGCGCGCGGATTGCGCTGGCGCGGCATTGCCACCCGCCCCGGCCGCCGCATGGCGGTGCAGGAGGTGCTGGCCCTCGACGCCCGCCGACGCCTCCTCCTGCTCCGCTGCGACGGGCGCGAGGTGCTGCTGCTCACCGGCGGCAACCAAGACGCATTGATCGGCTGGCTTCCCGCCCGGGATGATACCGCATGAGGCGCCTCGCCCTCGCCCTGGCGCTTGCATCGCTCACGCTGCCCGCCACGGCGCAGAGCGTGAACATCGACCTTGGCACCGGCGGCCAGGCCGGCGCCACTATGCGTCTCGTTCAGTTGACGGCGCTGATCGGCCTGCTTTCCCTCGCACCGTCCCTGCTCGTGATGGCAACCGCCTTCACCCGCATCGCCATCGTACTGTCGTTGCTGCGGAGCGCCATCGGCGCCCAGGGTGTGCCGCCGAATCCGGTGCTGATCGGCCTCGCCCTGTTCCTCACCCTCTTCGTGATGCAGCCGGTGATGGAGGACAGCTGGCAGAACGGCCTCGTTCCCATGATGGAGGGCCGGATTGGTGAGATCGAAGGCCTCGCCGCCAGCGCGGAGCCCTTCCGCAAATTCATGGCCAGCCAGGTGCACGAGGGCGATCTGGCGCTCTTCCTCGATCTCGCCGGCATGCCGCCTGTACCCGAGAATGCCCGGCCGGATAAGCTCCCTTGGCGCGCTCTCCTACCCGCATTTCTGGTCAGCGAGTTGAAACGTGCTTTCGAGATCGGCTTTCTGATCTTCCTGCCCTTCCTCGTCATCGACATGGTCGTAGCAAGCCTGCTGATGTCCCTTGGGATGATGATGCTGCCGCCGAACGTCGTCTCGCTGCCGTTCAAGCTGATCTTCTTCGTCCTGATCGATGGCTGGCGGCTGGTCGCCGGCAGCCTGGTGCAGGGCTTTGCCAGTGGATGATCGCGCCTCCGGGACGAGCCGGTCATGCGTCACCCGTGTCCGATCTCCCGCAGGCGTCCCGACCTGTACCGCGTGCCCTGAAGCGGCGTGGCAGCCCATTCGCCACGCCGCGCAAACGCGGTCGGTGCGCTGCATAACTCTGTCGCCCAGCAAGACGCCATCATCGGCCCGCTGCCGGTCGACTGGCTGAAGCGCGGATTGCCCTACGTCATGCTCTGTCTGAGCGGCACCTGTGCCGTAGCGACCACCTGCCTCAGCCTGCGGTGCGCGGCAGATGCTCCGCAATGTACGGAGGCAGGTTGAAGGCGCCGCGGTGGATCTCCGGCGTCCAGTATCGCGTCTGGCCGAGGATGCCGGCGACCTGCGCCCGCTCCCGGATCTCGCCGACCGTCGCCACCCGAAGCCGCGCATCCTTGGCCGCCCAGCCGAGCGTCATGAAGCCACCAACATAAGTCGGCACCGCCGCGACATAGGCGAAGACGTCGGCGAAGGCCTTGGCCCGGCGAAGGCTAGTCTCCCGCAACTCGTCCGCCTGCATGAACGGCACGCCGCACTGGTTGACCACCAGGCCGCGCTCTGTCAGCAGCCGGGCGCAATTCATGTAGAACTCATCGGTGAACAGCACCTCGCCCACGCCGATGGGGTCCGTGCTGTCGACGATCACCACGTCGAAGCTGCCAGCCGGTGCCTGCCTCACATAGTCGATGCCGTCGCCGACAATCACCTCGGCGCGCCTATCGGTCCAGGCCTCCCCGGCGATGCCTGGCAGATGCTCCCTGGCGAGCCGGATCACCTCGCCATCGATCTCGACCATCACTGCCCGCTCGACAGTCCGATGCTGCAGCACCCGCCGCAGGACGCCACCATCGCCGGCGCCGATGATCAGCACCCGCTTCGCTGCGCCATGCGCCAGCAGCGGAACATGGGTCAGCATCTCCTGGTAGACGAACTCATCCGCCTCGGTGATCTGCACCACGCCGTCGAGCAGCATGACCCGGCCATGGGCCTCGCTCTCGAAGATCATGATGTCCTGGAACTCGCTCCGCACCCGCGCAAGCTCACGCACTACGCGGAAGCGCTGGCCCCAGGCGCTGTAGAGCGTTTCGTTCACCCACGAATCGGTCGCCATGGCGAGTGTCCCCGAAACAGCGAGGGCGGGACCTCAAGGCCCCGCCCCGCCTCCTGCATGCACGCTTCGATGTCAGCCGGTCAGGCCGCGCTTGTGCTCGGCGAGCTGGACCCGGCCGGGCATGAATCCTCGCTTCAGGACCGGGATCGCCTTGTACGGATTGCACTCGCCACAGACGAAGATGTCGAGCGCCGCATAATCCCGCTCCGGCCATGTGTGGATGGAGACATGGCTCTCCGCCAGCACCAGCACGCCGGAAACGCCGCTATTCGGGCCGAAATGGTGAAAATGCCCGTGCAGTATGGTCGCACCTGTCGCAACGGCAGCCTCGCGCAGCACAGCATCGATATGCTCCGGGTCCGCCAGATTGGTGGCGTCCCAAAGATCGATGATGAGATGAGTGCCGGCAAACCTCACGCCGTCACGGCAGACGAAATAATCCTTCGCCTCGCTCGCCGAGGTATCGGAATTCTGGGCTTCGCTCGGGAGCAACTCCGAGACCATCCCCAGTTGGAGAAGAGCGTCCATCGCGGGCTCCTGTTCCCACCAGTAGATGACCAGGGTGATCGGGATTGATCAGGTCAACGGGCCGCGCATATGAGGCACGCGGGACGAGGACGCAAGCAAAAATCGACCCAGCGGCCGAAATTTTTGCCGCCCTCCCCCGCGCCCTACGCGGGACTTAACGCGTCATCGGGCCGCCCGCCCGCAATGCCTCCAGCCGCGCGGGGATGGTCTGGAACAGCAACAACTCCCGCTGCAGCCGCGGCAGGTCCGCGAGGCCGCGAAGATGCTCCGCCGTCAGCAGCACGAAGGCAGCCGCCAGCGGCCCATTCGACAGGCGCGCCGCGAACTGGGCCCTCAGGGCTGCCAGCCTTGCCTCATCGCCCGCAAGGGCGAGCATCGCTGCCTGCCGGACCAGCAGCCGAAGCTGCGCCTCATCGAGCGGCGCCGGCGCCGCCGGGAGCATCGGTCGAACTGCAGCCTCCAGCGCCGCCGCAGCAGCCCCCCAGTCCTGCCGCTGCGCGAGCAGCTGCGACGCCTCCTCAGCCCCAGCCGGGCCAAGCGCCCTGAGCCCGGCCAAGGCCTCCTCCATCCGTCCCAGCCGCGCCTGCGCCCGTGCCGCCAGCACGGCCCGGTCCCGCACCAGCGACTCAGGTACAGCTTCCGCGGAACTCTCCTGCAGGGCATTCAGCGCCGCGGCCGCATCGCCATCGGCCATTCGCAACATGGCCTGCCGCAGGCCGAAGGCCGCCCGCGCGGAACCAGCGCTGCGCCCCGCTGCCTGCCCCAGCAACGCCGCCGCCTTGTCTCCGAGATCGAGTTCGACCAACCGATCCGCGAGGGTCAGCATCGCCACCTCGCCGTGCTGATCCTGCGGCAGCAGCTCCGGATACGCGTCGAAAAGCGCGACAGCGTCGAGCGGCGCCTCCTGCGCCAGGGCGGCCACGAACGCCGCGCCGATCGACGGGCGCAGGGCTGGCGCATGCTCCGGGAAGAGCGCCTCCGTCTCCCGCAAGAGGGCGAGCGCACCGCGGGCGTCCCTCGCCTCCTGCCTCAGTGCGGCGAGGCGGATACGGGCCGCAGCCTCCTCCCGATCCCCACGCCAGGCGAAAAGCGTCGCCTCGAGTGCCCGCGCGGCCTCCGCCGTGTCAATTCGCTTGGTCGCCAGCCGCAACTCAACCGCCCGTCGCATCGCCCGAGCTCGCGCCAACCGGTCGCGTCGTCGAACGATCCCGTCATAACCGGCGAGCGCTGCATCGGAATCGCCGTCAGCCTCGGCCAGCATGGCACGCGCAAGGGCGAGGTCCGCTGACGACCCCGACTCCGCCAGCAACTGCCGGAGCGGCTCCCGAGCACCAGCCTCCGCCAAGGCCTGCGCTGCAGGAGGGAGCAGCCGCGCGCGAAGCCCATCCGCATAGCTGAAAATGATGGGCAAACCCGTTGCAATGCCTGGCGCCGCAGCCCCTGAATCCCCCTCCGCCGCCAGTAGCAGGGCGCGCCACAATGCCAGCTCATCCGTCTCCGGCAGCAGCGCCTCGCGTAAGATGACAGCCTGCGACAAGCGCCCCCCCAGCGCAGCCGCAGCCCCGACCAGGGCCCTCAGCCGGGCATCGCGCGCGGCCGCAGGATCCTCGCCACGGGCGAGCTCCACCATGGCCTGGGCCTCCTGCGGCATGCCGAGCGCGAGCAGCGTCTCCGCAGCCGCGCGGCGCAGAGGCAGGCGGGTAAGCGGCGGCGCTGCGGCGATGCTCGCTTGCAAGGCCCGCATCCGATCGAGGAGCTGCGGCGTCGGCAGGCGTGGCAGGTCGAAGCTACGCGTCATCGCCGCAGCGGCTGGCATTTCAGCCGCAGCAGGATCGAGGGCGAGCGACGCCTGTGCGGCACCGATCAGAAAGCCGCCCGCCGTCGCGCGCATCGTCACTTGGTCCGCCCGCGCTAGCACGGCCCCGCCCAGCAGGGTCAGAGGCAGGTCGAGTTCGGGCAGCCTCCTGGCGACCGGCATCAACTGCCCTGCCTCCCGAACCGTGCCGAGCAGGAGCGGCAAGCCCGTCTCCGGGTCGATGATGGGCACCACGCGTCCCGACTCGCTTGCCCGCACCACGAGCCGCGAGGCAGCGCCGCCCTCCGCCTCTACCGCCATTGCCCGTCCGGGCAGATCATGCGGCTCGACCGGGCGATATGCCTCCAGCACCCAGCCGCCCGTCTCCCGCCGCGCCCGGAGTTGGCCCGGTGGCGCCAGCGGCAGCCGCAGCAAGGTCGCATTACCGAGTGCCTCCACCACCAGCCCGGAGAAGGCCGCATCACCGCGCACACCCGCGAGGTCGAGCGGCTCCCCGCTATCGAACAGGGCCAGCACCTCGCCGCCCCGGCGCAGCAGGGCCAAGCCCGTCGACGCCGGGTAGGGCAGCAGGATGCCGCCCGATCGCGGCAGGGCCCGAACCATCAGCGCATCACGACGCGGGTGACCGACCGGCGCCGGGACCTCCAAGGCAGCAGGCGGCACCGGCTGCGGCACGACCGCGACGATGGGCTCCGGCACAGCCACCACGCTCGCCGGTCGCGGCGCAGCCTCCGCCAACGCCTCCCCCGCCGGGTTCAGCGCATCGACGACCAGTTTCGGTCCAACCCGAAACACCCTGGGCCGCGCCCCGGGCTTCAGCGCGATGCGGATGCCCTCTCCCTCCGCCGTCACCGCAGCGATATTGCGCGGCGGGCGACGCGCGCCGGACAGATCGATTGTGGCTCCCGGCGGGAAGTGCAGCACCACGGCGTCGCCCGCCTGCTCCATCCGGTATTGCGGCGGCGCCGGCCAGTCGAAGACGAGGCGTCCATGGCCCGGGTGATTGCCCACCCGCACCGCGACCACATCCTGCGCCCAGGCCGTCGGCGCGGCGAAGAGCAGCGCGAGCAGTGGCCCCCAGTGCATCAATCGAAACTCGCCAGCAGCCGGTCGATTTCCGCCTGGGAAGTGGCCGCGCCCGGCAGCTGCGGCCCATTGGCCAGCTCCTCGCCCTCGGTCCGCGCAGGCGCAGCCTCGTCGATTTCGGCCAGGACCTCGCCCTCGCCGCGGCCGAAGCTCTGCGTCACCGCCGCCACCCGCTTCTCGATCGACTTCAAGGCAGAGACGACCTTGCCGATCCGCTGCCCGGTAATGTCCTGGAAGCTGCAGGCCTCGTAGATGCGCGTCACGGCGCCGGCGAGCGCCTCCGCATCCTCGCCCTGCAGCCGCGCCTGCAGCCCCTCCAGCACCTCGCAGCAATCGAGGATTTCGTTGGTTGCCGTCGCTGTATGGCTGACGACCGCATCCAGCTCATCCGTCGCGGTCGGGATGTGGCTGGCATTGATGTCGTCGACCCGGAGCGCGGCGATCTCGCTCTTGGCCCGCGCCACCTCGCGGCCGAGCGCCTCCAGCTCCCCCAGCAACGCCGCCTCGGTAGCCGTCATGTCGCCCGAGAGGCTGCCAAGCACCGCCCGAACGGCGGCCTCGATCCGGTCCCCGCCGGCCTGGCCGTCAGGCATGGGCCAGCACCTTCTCGATCTTGCCGCGCAGCGTCTCGGCGTTGAAGGGCTTCACGATGTAATTGGAAACGCCGGCAGCCTTCGCCGCCACGACATTCTCCGTCTTGCTCTCGGCGGTGATCATGATGAAGGGCGTATCCTTCAGCCGCGCATCGGCCCGCACCTCCTTCAGCAGGTCGAGCCCGGTCATCGGCTGCATGTTCCAGTCGCTGATGACCAGGCCGAACTGCCCGGCGCGCAGCTTGGCCAGCGCCTCCTGCCCGTCCGAGGCTTCCTCGACATTGTCGAATTCCAGCTGCTTCAGCAGGTTGCGGATGATGCGCAGCATCGTCTTGTAGTCGTCGACGATCAGGACGTTGGTGTTCTTGTCCATCGCAGGCTCCTTGACTGTCCCTACTCGGTTGGCCGGGCACGATGCCGGGCCAGCTCGGCCGTCAGCAGCCGGGCGCGATCGGGCTTCATCGCGCCGAGCACCGGTGCTGCCTTCGCCTCCCGCATCCGGTCCACCAGCTGGACCAGCACGGGCATCTCCAGATCGTCGAAGATCGCCGCCGCATCGCGCGGCCGCATGCCTTCGTAGAGCTTCACCATCTGCCGCCAGCCCGCCTCCTCGCGGGCCCCGAGCGCCTGATCGGCCGATTGCAGCCGCTGCTGCAGCGCCGCCATCTCCTCGATGCGCTGGGTCAGCCGGCGCTCGGCCGCAGCCAGCACCAGCTCGCGCGCCGCCAGCGCCTGCTCGCGGCCCTCGAGCTCGATCCGCCGGGCCCGCAGCCCCTCGAGCAGCGCGCGCTCCGCCCGCTGCTCCGGGCTCGGCTCCTCCGCCATGGGTGCGGGCACCACCGATGCCGGCGCCGCGGGCGGCTGGGCCGGGCTGCTGGCCTGGGCCGGCGCGACGGCCAGCGGCTCCATCCCGGCCGGCAGCAGCGCCGCCAGCTTCGCGGCCAGCAGCAGGCCGATCGCGGCCAGCGCCGCCGGCATCAGGCGAGGGCGGAAGCGCGTCACCGCCCACCCCGCCCCCCAGCCC
>CADCTD010000026.1 GCA_902805545.1 uncultured Craurococcus sp.
CGAGCGCCAGCTGGCCGCCGTGCTCGCCGCCCTCGACGCCCTGGTCGCGGGCGACTTCAGCGTGCGCCTCGACCCGGGCCCGGGTCTCGCGGGGCAGGTCGCCGACCGGGTCAACGCCGTGGCGGTGCTCAACGAGCGGCGCACCCGCGAGCTGGTGCGCGCCAGCAGGGTGATCGGCCGCGAGGGCCGGATGACCGAGCGCCTCGACGAGGTCGGCGCCGACGGCGCGTGGGGCACCGGCGCGGCGGCGGTCAACTCCCTCATCGACGACCTGGTGCGCCCGACCACCGAGGTGGCCCGCGTCATCGCGGCCGTCGCCGAGGGCGACCTCAGCCAGCAGATGGCCCTGGACATCGCCGGCCAGCCGGTCAAGGGCGAGTTCCTGCGCATCGGCACCACCGTGAACACGATGGTCGACCAGCTCTCCTCGTTCGCCGACGAGGTGATCCGGGTGGCCCGCGAGGTGGGCACCGAGGGCGAGCTCGGCGGCCAGGCCCGGGTGCGCGGCGCCTCCGGGGTGTGGCGCGACCTCACCGAGTCGGTGAACTCGATGGCCGGCAACCTCACCAGCCAGGTCCGCAACATCGCCCAGGTCACCACGGCGGTGGCCCAGGGCGACCTGAGCCAGAAGATCACCGTCGACGCCCGCGGCGAGATCCTCGAGCTGAAGAACACCGTCAACACCATGGTCGACCAGCTGTCGTCCTTCGCCGACGAGGTCACGCGCGTGGCCCGCGAGGTGGGCACCGAGGGCCGCCTCGGCGGCCAGGCCCAGGTGCGCGGGGTCTCCGGCACCTGGCGCGACCTGACCGACTCGGTGAACTCGATGGCGTCCAACCTCACCGACCAGGTGCGCAGCATCGCCCAGGTGGCGACCGCGGTGGCCCGCGGCGACCTCAGCCAGAAGATCACGGTGGAGGCCAAGGGCGAGGTCGCGGCCCTGGCGCAGACCCTGAACACGATGGTCGACCAGCTGTCGTCCTTCGCCGACGAGGTCACGCGCGTGGCCCGCGAGGTGGGCACCGAGGGCGAGCTCGGCGGGCAGGCGCAGGTGCCGGGGGTGGCGGGCACCTGGAAGGACCTCACCGACTCGGTGAACTCCATGGCCGGCAACCTCACCAGCCAGGTCCGCAACATCGCCCAGATCGTCGCCGCGGTCGCCAAGGGCGACCTCAGCCAGAAGATCACCGTCGACGCCAAGGGCGAGGTCGCGGCGCTCGCCGACACCATCAACTGGCTCACCGACACCCTGCAGCTGTTCGCCGAGCAGGTGACCACCGTGGCCCGCGAGGTGGGCACCGAGGGCAAGCTCGGCGGCCAGGCCGAGGTGCCCGGCGTCGCCGGCACCTGGAAGGACCTCACCGACAACGTCAACGTCATGGCGCGCAACCTCACCGACCAGGTCCGCGGCATCGCGCTCGTGACCACCGCGGTGGCCCAGGGCGACCTGTCCGAGACGATCACCGTCGAGGCCAAGGGCGAGGTCGCCGCGCTCGCGGACACGATCAACACGATGGTCACGCAGCTGTCCGCCTTCGCGGCTGAGGTGACGCGCGTCGCGCGTGAGGTCGGCACGGAGGGCCAGCTCGGCGGTCAGGCCGAGGTGCCCGGCGTCGCCGGCACCTGGAAGGACCTCACCGAGAACGTCAACGTGATGGCCTCGAACCTCACCGACCAGGTTCGCGGCATCGCGCTCGTGACCACCGCGGTGGCCGAGGGCGACCTGTCGCAGAAGATCACCGTCGAGGCCAAGGGCGAGGTCGCCGCGCTCGCGGACACGATCAACACGATGGTCACGCAGCTCTCTGCGTTCGCCGACGAGGTCACCCGCGTCGCGCGCGAGGTCGGCACGGAAGGCAAGCTCGGGGGCCAGGCGACCGTGCCCGGCGTCGCCGGCACCTGGAAGGATCTCACCGAGAACGTCAACTTCATGGCGGCGAACCTGACCTCCCAGGTCCGCAACATCGCCGACGTCACCACCGCGGTGGCCCAGGGCGACCTCTCCCAGAAGATCACCGTCGACGTGCGCGGCGAGGTCCGTGAGCTGAAGGACACGATCAACACGATGGTCGACCAGCTGCGCGCGTTCGCCGACGAGGTCACCCGCGTCGCGCGCGAGGTCGGCACGGAGGGTCAGCTCGGGGGCCAGGCCCGGGTCCCAGGGGTCGCGGGAACCTGGAAGGACCTCACCGAGAACGTCAACTCGATGGCGGAGAACCTGACGGGGCAGGTGCGTGGCATCGCGCTGGTCACCACCGCGGTCGCCAACGGCGACCTCTCCCAGAACATCACCGTCGACGCCAAGGGCGAGATCCTCGAGCTCAAGTCGACGATCAACACCATGGTCCACCAGCTGCGCTCCTTCGCCGACGAGGTCACCCGCGTCGCGCGCGAGGTCGGCACGGAAGGCAAGCTCGGCGGCCAGGCGGAGGTCGAAGGGGTCTCGGGCACGTGGAAGGCGCTGACCCAGAACGTCAACCAGCTCGCCGCGAACCTCACGACCCAGGTCCGTGCGATCGCGGAGGTCTCCACGGCGGTCACCCAGGGCGACCTCACGCGCTCGATCACCGTCGAGGCGCAGGGCGAGGTCGCCGAGCTCTCCGACAACATCAACCAGATGATCGAGAACCTGCGTGAGACCACGCGGGTCAACGCCGAGCAGGACTGGCTGAAGACGAACCTCGCGCGGATCTCCGGCCTGCTTCAGGGCCAGCGTGACCTCAAGGCCGTCACCCAGCTCATCATGAGCGAGGTCACCCCGGTCGTCTCGGCCCAGCACGGCGCGCTCTTCCTCGCCGAGCAGAGCGACAGCCCGGGCGAGGTGGAGCTGCGGCCGTACGCGGGCTACGGCTACAAGCCGCGGGCAGGGTCC
>CADCTD010000027.1 GCA_902805545.1 uncultured Craurococcus sp.
TCCACGCGGAAGGCGTGGCGGGTGTCGCGCGGCACCATGATGAAGTCGCCCTTGCGCGCGGTCCTGGTCTCGTCGCCCACCAGCAGGGTGATCTCGCCGTCGAGCATGTAGAAGGTCTCGTCGGACCAGGTGTGCTTGTGCGGGCCGGGGCCGAACCCTTTCGGCAGCAGCTGCTCCATCAGCGAGAACCGGCCGCCGGTGTCGTTGCCGTCCGCGAGCACCATCCAGAGCACGTCCGCCATCCAGTAGGCGGGCGCCGTGTCGGCATTGCTGATGAAGGGCACCGATCCGGGGATCGGCGGCAAGGCGGTAGGGGCAGTGGTGCTCATGGCAAATTCTCCTTGGGTGGTAGAGGCCACCGCGCCGCCGGGCGGGCGGGCGGCAGCTTCATCGGGATTGAGGGATCAGGCGGCCGCCCGGCGGGGCAGCGCCCGTGCGGCGAACGCGGCGAAGTTTTCGAGCTCCAGGTCGGGATACCGGTCGTCCTGCAAGCCGGACAGCGCGGTCTGGCCGGTCAGCATGTACAGCCGGTACGCCAGCATCACCGCCTTGAACGGATCGGACGCGTCCTCGCGCGCCTCCGCAATCGCGGCGCGCAGGTCGGCCTCCGAGCCGAGCGGGCGGCGCTCGAACCGGCGTCCCGTCCGCGCCTCGACCACATCGGCCGCGCCCAGGATCGAGATGCGGTCGCCGGCGACGGCGAACTTGCCGTTCCGGACGGTCCGGTCCAACGCGACCCGCGCCGCCATCCGGGCGGTGTCCTCGACGCCGGTGACTTCGATGGGCCGCGTGCCGTCGCCCCAGAACGCCACGGTCCCGGCCTCGTGGTCGAACGTGCCCATGCCGGGGCCGAACATCTCCATTAACGCGCCCTGGAGGACGTGGACGTGTTCGATGCCAGTAGCGGCGATCTTCTCGTCCGCGGCGCGGCGCAGGTCGAACATCGCGTGCTCGCCGGGCGTCGCCTCGAACAGGTCGAGCGCGAAGTCGGAGGGGAGGATGCGGCGCACGCCGTTGCGGCGGCCGATCTCGGCGAGCGCCACCTGGCCGTCGACGATGACGTCGGGGCGGCCCTGGACGGCGGAGAAGATCACGGCCACCCCCAGCGTCGCGCGGTCGAGCGAAGCGCGGTCGGCGAGGTCGCCCTCGATGATTTCGGCGCCGCGCGCCAGCAGTGGGTCGAGCGCGGCGCGCTTGCCGGAGTCCCCGCCGCGCACCAACAGGCGGACGCGGGCATCGGGCCGGTCCAGCAGGCGGCGGGCGATCCGGCCGCCGAGCATGCCGGTCGCGCCGGCGAGGAGAACGGTCTGGGTCATGTGCCAGGGTCCTTTCGGGTTCGCTCGGGACAATCTGGCCGTTCCCTCCACGGTGATTAGCCGGCCAAAGCTGGACAGCGCGTTCCCGCGGTGGAACGCTCGGGCCGGTGTTTGACCTCGCCGACCTCCGCGCGTTCGCGCGCATCGCCGACCTCGGCAACGTGTCGGGCGCCGCCCGCGCGCTCGGCATGCCGAAATCCTCCGCCAGCCGCTCGCTCGCGCGGCTGGAGGCCGCGGCCGGCGCGGCGCTCACCGAGCGCTCGACGCGGCACCTGCGGCTGACCAACGCCGGGCGCCTGCTGCAGCGCCACGCCCGGCGCATCCTCGACGACGTCGCCGAAGCCGAGACCGCGCTGATCGGGCTGATCGGCGTGCCGCGCGGCACGCTGCGCGTCAGCGTGGGGTTCACCTTCGCCGCCGGGCCGCTGGCGCCGATGCTGCCGCGGTTCCTCGCCGGCCACCCCGAGGTGCGCGTCGCGCTCGCCATCGACAACCGCAACGTGGACCTGCTCGCCGAGGACATCGACGTCGCCATCCGGATCGGGCCGTTGCCCGACTCCGACCTGGTCGCGCGCCGGCTGGCGACCATAGCGCTCTGGACCTGCGCCAGCCCGGCCTACCTCGCGGCGCGCGGCACGCCCGCGACGGTGGACGACCTCCGCTCCCACGAGTTGATCGGGCGCGTCGACCGCAGGTCCACGTGGCGGTTCCGGGCGCCCGACGGCGCGGTCCAGGAGATCGAGTTCGTGCCCGGCACGGTCGTGCCTGAGCCCGCTGTACTGCGGGCGGTGCTGATCGGCGGCGCCGGCATCGGCCGACTGCCGGACTTCTCCGCGGCGGACGCGGTCACGGACGAAACCCTGGTCCGGCTACTGTCGGAGCATGAGGATTCCGTTGACGTGCACGCCCTCTACCCCAGCCACCGCAGCCTGTCCGCCAAGGTGCGCGTGTTCATCGACCCGCTCGCGGAGCACCTGAACCGGACGGCTTGACCCGGGTTTTCCGGCGAATGCGGTCGCGCCCTCTTCACGCCGCCGACATTGGCCGTGTGGTATGTCGCCAAGGCCGAGGCCGCGGGCGACGGCTGCGCCTGTGCGCCGCTTCCGAAGAAGGCGAGTGCGGCGAGAGCGGCGGCGATCTTCTTCACGACGGCTTGCTCCTTGAGCGTGGCTGCCGACGGGTCGGCGGCGCCGCCGGTCTGGCTTTGGCGGGTGTCAGAGGCCCAGGTCGCTCAGACCCGGATGTCCGTCGGGCCGGCGCCCCTGTGGCCAGTCGAACAGGCGCTCGTCCGCGCGGACCGGCATGTCGCTGGTGCTGGCGACACGGCGCAC
The DNA here is from genome assembly GCA_902805545.1 of uncultured Craurococcus sp. Classification (GTDB taxonomy): domain Bacteria; phylum Pseudomonadota; class Alphaproteobacteria; order Acetobacterales; family Acetobacteraceae; genus Belnapia. The sequence goes on from CADCTD010000027.1 coordinate 2,648, forward strand.
CATGAGGCCCTGGGCATCGGACTCCCAGAGTCCATTTCCATGGGAGCGGAACCAGTCGCCGCCCGCATCGCGGGCCTCGTACGCGAAGCGCGCGGCCATGCGGTTCTCGCGGCAGCCCCGGACATTCTTGATGACGCGGTAGTCGAGCTCCGCCGCTCGCTTGCGCGCCAAGAAGGCCCGAATCTCGTTGCGGCCCCGCAGGAACTC
>CADCTD010000028.1 GCA_902805545.1 uncultured Craurococcus sp.
CAGGCTGCCAATCGGTGGCGTCACGCGTGGCTGGGGTGAGGTCGGTGCTGGTCAGCACGGCCGTGCCATCGACGAGCTTCACGTCACCCCATACACGGTTCACCTTGCCGAAGCCGCTGGTTAAGTCCTCCCGCCAGACCTGGGTGAAGCTGCTGGGGTTCAGGGTCGTGTTGTCAGCCAGGATGGCGGGCGAGTCCTCGGCAACCGCGAGGCTCATCATCCTCACATCCGCGTCGCCGACCTTTTTGCTCTGGCCTTGTCCATGTCCCTTCTGCCCAAAGGCCATGGCGGACACTCGGGCCTGCATGGGCAGGTTTTCTGGAGGCATACCGAACTCTCCCCTTACCATCACGCGAAGGAATGGCTCTCCGCCCTGTGATGCTCTTCCGAGAATGGGATGCCGCCGTCAAGAATTCTTGCTTATGCTCACGTTTTTAGATGGAAATATGCGGCTCTCGACCCACATCTTTTCGCTGATAGTGGAATAAACCCAGTGGATAAGAGTGCAGAGGTTGGGTCAGAGGTGAGGGCTGGCGGCAACTTGATAAACTCGCTCCCGTATCGCGCCTTCGACGACGGGATGCAGGCGGGCGAATGCACGGCCGGGTACTGCTTGCAGTGCCGCCCACAGGCCTCCTGCTCGGTTGCCTGTTGATAATTGTAGCGATGACGCTCGGGAGCCGCTGTCCGCCTCTGGCCTAGTTAGGGGCGCGCTGGTAACCGAGGGGGGGCGACAACTGGTGGGCACAGCAGTAGGGAAGGCGCCCATGACGGCGACAAGGCCGGCAGACCACTCGTGAGGCTCGTTGTCCCAGGACGGACAGTCGCTTGGCTCCGTGCCTCCCTTCCTTGGCTGAATCGCCTGTTCCAGTCCATCAGGCCTTTCGCAAGATGGGCGCTATCTGAGTACGAAGCTCAGCAGGTGACCGGCCATAGGCGGCCTACGACCTTAGCGTCGAACCAATCGCGTAGCTCTCCACTCCGGCGCGCTTCAGCGCCATCCCAAGCTTGAAGAAGCCCTTACTACCTTCACCCGGCGGACAGGACCGCCACTCGTCTATAGCTCGCTTGACCTTTTCCTGGCGGCGGGCATCAGCCCTGGCCTGCTCCCCGTCCATCAGCGAGTTCCGCATGGCCTGCATGGAAGGGCTGAGCACGATAGCGAGCCGCGGCTGCACCACTGGCCGGGCAGCAGGCTGAGCCCGGTGAGCCTCGGCTTCCCGTTCGCCTGTGATGGGACGGTTGATCGCCGCCTCTACCTTGAGTGGCGACCGCCGCTACCCGGCAAAGTCGAGAAAGAAGCTCGCCCGCGGCTGCCCGGCAGGGAAGATAGAACATGCTGGCGGCGTTGAACTTCGACTGGTCCATCCCGTGGATGCCGCGAGCGTTCTTCCGGCCTTTGGTGACCTGTTCGGCCGAAAACCAGCCGGCATTCTCCATCACCCGCACGAGGTCACCCAGAACCAGCGCGTGGATGTCGCGGGTCATCGCCATGTCGGTAGGTATGAAGGCGCGCCAGCGCGGTGCCTTTGGGGTGGAGCTATGGGTATTGAAGGCCGCGATACGGTACCGGGGAAAGAGATCAGCCAATGCCTCTGGGGTCATCTGGCCGCCATCGAAGTCGAACCAGATGCCCCACACGGCCCTGACATTGGCAAGGCCACGCGAGGTCTGCTCGGATGCCTGTGGGTCCATGACCGCTGGAGTGATGAGGCCGCTATCCTCGTTGGCCTCGACGGTTCGCTGCGACATCTCGCCGAGATGGCGGATGAACTCATCCACATCGGTGCGGTCGATGTGGACCAAGGGCTCCTTGGCCCAGATGTCGGCGTACACGGTAGAGCTAAGCGCCGGCACATCGAGGGCCGTTGCTCCCAGGAACTCCGGCGCCGTGGTCCGGAGCTTGTCGGCGATGCTTTGCTGGTCGAGTCCCAAGGTGTCGGCCAAGCGACCGTTCACCATCGCGGCGGCGACTTCCCGCTCCTCCCGCTTCCGGCGCCGATACGCCGCCGGCTTCTCCGAATTGCTGGTATGGGCGCGCTGCCGACCCGGCTTCCCCTTGCTGGCGCCCAACACCGACCCGCCAAGAGGCTCCGGCACGGGGCAGCCTGGGAACTGCTCATGAATGAACCCGGCCGTGCCGCGGTCGGGAACAATGATGTGCTTGGGATGAGGGTCGTCGGGGTTCCGGGTGCTGATCCGCCGGGTGCGAGCCTCCTCGGCTGCGCCGACCGCCTCGGCCTCGGCCCTGGTGCGAAAGCCGGTCGAGAACTCCGCCACCTCGAATGCTTGCCGGCCAACCCGCACCTTGCCGCGGCAGTGCCAGACCTCACCGCGTTTCCGTTAATAGAGAACCATGGTCGGTCAAGCCGTCGCCGACATCTCCATGGTCTGTCTGCCGGCTGCGACCGTCGTCAATCCTCGCCGACCACCCGGCAGCGACCTGTAGAGGGTGGATGGCGCGTAGCCGACCTGTGGGGCTATCTCCGCCATCGACAGGTTGCCGTTGACCATTAGGGTCTGCGCAATCGTCAGCTTGGTCTGGTCAAGGGCACGGGGCCGACCGCCGATACGGCCACGCAAACGGCTGGCCCGCAGCCCGGTGCTACCCGACGCTAAGTGGGTTCCAACCGTAGAGGTGGGAGAAGTCGATCCCGGGATAACGCAGCAGCGCCAGCGTTTTGACCGCCTCGCGCGGCGGCGGCCCCTGGTCGTAGCGCCGCTCGCCCTCGCCGCCGCGATTCTTCTCCTCCTGCTCCATGCCGCCGCCACCCCAGCCAAACATATAGTTGACATGGCGCTGCTGCTGCTTGTCCGTGATGACGCCGCGCAGCCGCGTGTTAGCGTTATGGCGGAGCGCGTGGCCATCCATGCCTTCGCGGTAGAGGCCGATGCGGCGCCGATAGTAGCGGAACGCGCTGGTGAAGCGTGGCCCCCGCCTGCCGTCGCGGCCTTGCGGCAGCAGGTCCGGAAACACCGGATCGCCCGGGTTCGGCGCTCGCCACCGCACGTATTCGAGGAAGCCCATCCGCAGCAGTTCCGGGTGGACCGGCACCTTCCGCTTGGAGGGCTTGGTCTTGAGCCGCCGCTTGTGGCCGTCCGCCCGCTCGTGGTGCTCGCGGATGTCGAAGTAGGGAGTCCCGTGGTCGTCCTTGATGTCCCTCGCGTAGAGGTCCGCCATCTCCTCCAAGCGGGCGCCCCCGAACTGCTCCATCAGTGGCAGCCAGAACAGCGCGTCGCGGAGGATTTGCTTCCCCGGTCGCCAGCGGTGCCGGGGATCGCAGCCCTGGTAGAGCGGCGACATGGACAGCGCCTTCAAATCGGCGTCCGGCCAGGGTTCGCGCTGATCGCGCTCGCCCTCGACCTCCCCGAATTCGTGCCGCTTGAACATCTCGTCGTGATCAGCGAGGCGGAGGAGTTGCGGCCGGTGATTGACCCCAAACAGGAAGAACGCGGACAACTCCGACACCTGCCGCTGGACCGTGACCTCCTTCAACCTCGGCACGGCCCTGCCCGTCCTCTCCGCCTTGTCGTCCGCCTTCTTGATGAGGTCGGCGGGCGTCCGGTCGCGCTCGTTCGGCGGCTTGCCGTGGTGCTTCGGGAGGCGCCGGAGCGCGTCGGTGAAGCCCAGGATGTCGCCGCGCTCGTAGGAGCGGAGCGGCCTTTCCCCGGCCACCGCGATGAAGCGACGCGCCGTGCTGCACGCCTGATCCGCCATCCTGAGCGGATGCCCCTTCTTCTCGCGGTGGGCCTTGAACTCCACAAGAACCGCCGACGCCAGCGGCTCGGCGGGGGAGGGCGCCGCCTCTGCCTCCTTGGCGGGAACAGACTCCTGCGCCGCCATCGTTGGGACGACCTCCGGCGCCGCCGCGGGGATGGCCTCCCTCGTTGCCGTCGCGGGAGAGGGCGCCACAGGGGAGGGCGGCACGGCCGCCTGCACCGACTTGACCGGAACGGGTTCCGCCGCCGCTTTGGCCGCCGCCGGGAACATCTCTCCGGCCAAAAACGCCATCGCCCGCTCGGCCGTGATCGTTAATTCGGGAGAGGCGGCCCGGAGGAGTCGCGTCCGTGGTGCCGCGTCGCCCCCGAAGGCTCGTTCCAGCGCTAGCGCACGCCGAATCGCCGCCCCGGTTCCCGGCCCATCCATGCGCGCCCGCGACTCGACCACCGCCACGGCGGCCTCCAACTCGGCTGCTATCTCCGAAGTCGTCTGCCCCGTGGTCAGCCGCGCCATGAGTTCCGCGAGCCGGGAGGGCTGCGCCGTCTCCATCATCGTCATGAACGCCTTCTCGAACGCCTCATCGGCGACCACTGCCAGATGTTCGGCTTCCCGGTAGCGCCGCGTCCCCAAGCTGATCGCCATCTCGGCGCCGCGCCTCTGCCCCGGCAGGCGCCGCCTCCAGTAGAAGATACCATTGCGCTTACGGGTCAGATGCGGGGCAGAATGATGGTGGGAGCGTGGTGGGGGAGTCGCGCGCAAGGATGCCTCGCTGGTCGGCGAGGGCCGAAAAAATCGCGCGAAATCAAGAGGATGGCTCCGGCGGTTGGATTCGAACCAACGACCAACGGATTAACAGTCCGCTGCGCTACCGCTGCGCCACGCCGGATCAGCCAATGGGCGGCGCCTATAGCAGGGCACCGCCGGTGATGAAAGCCCCCACGAGGGAAGCATTGGAGGTCCGGGGCGGAATTGAACCGCCGTAGCAGGTTTTGCAGACCTGTGCCTGACCACTCGGCCACCGGACCGCCGAGGCAAGCCCCATGCGTCGTGCCTCTTTGGGGCCACGGCGGCGGCAGGTCAAGCGTGCGCCGCAACACGGCCGCTTGGCGGCGGGGGGACGCGCCCCCTATAACCCCCTCGACCGGAAGGACCGCCCGTCTGCCGGCGGCTGGAGATTGCGCCTCATGGACTACGCGGATGCGCGCAAGCGCATGGTGGACGGACAGCTTCGCCCCAACAAGGTGACCGATCCCCGCCTGCTCGAGGCGATGCGCGACCTGCCGCGCGAGCGCTTCCTCCCTCGCGCCGCCACGGCCCGGGCCTACACGGACGAGGACATCCCGCTACCCGGTGGAAGGGCGATGGTCGAGCCGATGGTGCTCGCCCGCCTCGTCCAGCTCGCAGCCCCCCGCCCCGGCGACCGCGTCCTCGTGGCCGGGGCCGGCACCGGCTTCGGCGCCGCCGTCCTCGCCCGGATGGGCGCCCGGGTCACCGCCCTCGAGGCCGATGCCCCGCTGCTCGAGATCGCCCGCGCCGCCTTGCCGGCCTGCCTGCCCGCCGGCGCCGTCCGGCTCGAGGCGGTCGACCCCACCCAGGGCTTCGTCGCTGCCGCGCCCTACGACGTCGTGCTGATCGAGGGCGAGGTGCCGGAGATCCCACCCGTCTTCGCCGAGCAGCTCGCCGAGGGCGGGCGCCTCGTCGCCGTCATCGGCATCGGCCGGCGCCAGGGCAAGGCGGTGCTCGGGCAGAAGCTCGGCGGCAGCTTCAGCACCGTCACCGCCTTCGACTGCGCGACGGCCCCCCTGCCGGCCTTCGCCCGCCGCCCCGGCTTCGTCTTCTGAGGTCAAGATTCTCGCAACGATAATGCGGGTGCTGTAGGACCTTGTTAATATCGCTCCGCAAGGATCAGGTTACGATGAAGTGGACCCGCCCCTTTCCGGTGCTGACCGCTGCGCTGCTCGCCCCGACCGCTGTGGTGGCGCTGGCGCCGCAAGCCCAGGCGCAGACGCTGGCGGACGCCCTGGCCCAGGCCTATGCCAACAATCCGACGCTGCTGGCCGCGCGCGCCCAGCTGCGCGCGGTCGACGAGAACGTGCCCCAGGCTCTGGCCGGCTGGCGGCCGACCGTCTCCGTCACGAGCAGCTTCGGCTATACTGATGGTCGGGCGCGGAGTCTGGCCACGGGGGTCGACCCAACAGATCCGCGCCGGCAGGTCGGCGTGAGCGTGCACAACGACCGCACGCCGATCAGCAACGCCATCACCCTGACCCAGCCGATCTTTCGCGGCGGCCGCACCGTCGCCACCACCCGCCGGGCGGAGAATCAGGTGCTCGCCCAGCGCGCCCGCCTGCTGGCGACCGAGCAGCAGGTGATGCAGGACACGGTGACGGCCTATGTCGGCGTCATCCGCGACCAGGAGCTGCTGCGCCTCAACATCAACAACGAGCAGGTGCTGACCGAGCAGCTGCGCGCGACCAATGAGCGCTTCCGCGTCGGCGAGATCACCCGCACCGATGTCGCCCAGGCCGAATCGCGCCTCGCCGGGGCCCGCTCGCAGCGCGCCCAGGCCGAAGGAAACCTGCAGATCTCCCGCGCCACCTTCCAGCGCCTGGTCGGCCTGCCGCCCGGCAATCTGTTGGCGCCGCAGCCGCTCCGCGTACCGCTCCAGACGGGCAGGGACGTGGCCCAGGCCGCGGCCGCCAACAACCCGAATGTCGTCGCCGCGCTGTTCGACGAGGCCGGCGCCCGGGACAATGTCAACATCCAGACCGCCGCCCTGCTGCCGACGCTCAACCTCACCACCCAGGCTTCGCGGAACGACAACACCCTCACTCAGCACCAGCGCATCACCGCCGCCCAGGTCACCGCCAACCTGACGGTGCCGCTCTACCAGGGCGGTGCCGAGTTCTCGGCCGTCCGGCAGGCGCGGCAGAGCGCCCAGCAGGCCCGCCAGACGGTCGATGAGCAGCGCCGCACCGTCGTCCAGCAGGCAACCCAGGCCTGGGAGCAGCTGCAGAGCTCGAAGGCGCAGGTCGACAGCGTCCGCGCCCAGATCCGCGCCGCCGAGATTGCCCTCGACGGCGTCCAGCGCGAGGCGATCGTCGGCAGCCGCACCACCCTCGACGTGCTGAATGCCGAGCAGGAGCTGTTGAACGCCCGCACAAGCCTGGTCCAATCCCTCTCCACCGTCGTTCAGCAATCCTACGCGCTGGCCGCGACCATCGGCCGGCTGACCGCGACCGACCTCGGCCTCGCCGTCGAGCCCTACGACATGCGCGCCTATTACAACGAGGTACGCAACCGCTGGGCCGGCTACGGCGACTATTCCGGCGTGGCGGAGCGCCGCTGATGGCGGAGGAGCGGCCGGCGGCGCCGGGGACTGCCCCGGGGACTGCCCCGGCCGATCCGAGCATGGAGGACATCCTCGCCTCCATCCGCCGCATCCTGAACGAGGAGGAGCCCGGTGCAGCGGTCGCGCCGGCGCCCGCCGAGCCGCTGAACCTGACCGAGGAGATGCTGGTGCAGGAGCCAACCTACGCCGCGCCGGCGCCTCCGCCCGAGCCGCCCCCCGCGGCCGCGCCTGAGCCTGAGGCGGCGCCCGTCGCCGCCGCGCCGCCGCCCGAGCCGGACCCCGCCCCCGAACTTCCGACCGAGGCGCTGGTCGCGCCCGCCGTCGCCGCCGCCGCCACCGCCGCCATCGGCAACCTGCTCCGCGCCGTCTCGCAGGACCGCGGCGCCGCCGTCACCCGCGGCGGTCCGAGCATCGAGGATGTGGTGCGGGAGGAGCTCCGCCCCCTGCTGAAGGACTGGCTCGACCAGCACCTCCCGGGCCTTGTCGAGCGCCTGGTTCGCGCCGAGATCGAGCGGGTCGTCGGCCGCGCCCTGGGCTGAGCCGCGTCGCCCCTTGACGGCGGCCAGCCGGCAGGGGACGGATGCGCCCATGCTGGACAAGACCCTCGCCCCGGGCAGTTTCGAGACCCGCCTCTATGAAGGCTGGGAGAGTTCAGGCGCCTTCGCCTGCACCCCGGCCTCGAACGCCGCGCCCTACACCATCATGATCCCGCCGCCAAACGTCACCGGCAGCCTGCACATGGGCCATGCGCTGACCTTCACCATCCAGGACACGCTGGTCCGCTGGCGCCGCATGCAGGGCAGGGACGCGCTCTGGCAGCCCGGCACCGACCATGCCGGCATCGCAACCCAGATGGTGGTCGAGCGGCTGCTGGCCGCCGAGGGCAAGCAGGACCGCCGCAGCCTCGGCCGTGCCGGCTTCCTCGACCGCGTCTGGCAATGGAAGGCGGAGTCGGGTGGCACCATCACCCGCCAGCTCCGCCGGCTCGGGGCCAGCCTCGACTGGCCGCGCGAGCGATTCACCATGGATGAGGGCCTGTCGAAGGCCGTCCGCGAGGTCTTCGTCACCCTGCACAAGCAGGGGCTGATCTACCGCGACCGCCGGCTGGTGAATTGGGACCCGAAGCTGCAGACGGCCATCTCCGACCTCGAGGTGGAGAGCCGCGAGGTGAAGGGCAGCCTCTGGCATATCCGCTACCCGGTCGAGGGCGGCGGCGAGATCGTCGTTGCCACGACCCGGCCGGAGACCATGCTCGGCGACACCGCCGTCGCCGTCCATCCGGAGGACGCGCGCTTCGCGGCGCTCCTCGGCAGGCAGGTCGTCCTGCCGCTGAGCGGCCGCCGCATTCCCATCCTCGCCGACGAATACTCGGACCCGGAGAAGGGCACCGGCGCGGTGAAGATTACCCCGGCGCACGACTTCAACGACTTCGAGGTCGGCCGCCGCCACGGCCTGCCGATGCCCTCCGTCCTCGATGCCGAGGCGCGGATCGACCTCGCCGAGCTCCGCCCCGACCTCGCCGCCGAGGCCGACCTCGCATTCCTCGAAACGCTCCAGGGCATGGACCGCTTCGCCGCCCGCAAGGCGATCGTGGCGAAGCTCGAGGAGCTCGGCCTCCTGGTCCAGACCGAGCCGCACACTCACCAGGTCCCGCATGGCGACCGTGGCGGCGTCCCGCTGGAGCCGCGCCTCACCATCCAGTGGTACGCCGATGCCGGGACCCTGGCGAAGCCCGCGATCGAGGCGGTCGAGACCGGCCGCACCCAATTCGTCCCGAAGCAATGGGAGAACACCTTCTTCGCCTGGATGCGCGACATCCAGCCCTGGTGCGTCTCCCGCCAGCTCTGGTGGGGCCACCAGATCCCCGCCTGGTACGCCCCCGATGGCACGGTCTTCGTCGAACGGACCGAGGAGGAGGCGAGGGCCGCCGCCCATGCGCATTTCGGCGAGGACGTCGCGCTGGAGCGCGACCCGGACGTGCTCGACACCTGGTTCAGCAGCGCCCTCTGGCCCTTCAGCACGCTCGGCTGGCCCGACAGGACGCCCGAGCTCGACCGCTACTATCCGGGCGACGTGCTGGTCACCGGCTTCGACATCATCTTCTTCTGGGTCGCCCGAATGATGATGATGGGCATCCACTTCATGGGCGATGTCCCTTTCCGCCAGGTCTACATCCACGGCCTCGTCCGCGACGAGAAGGGCCAGAAGATGTCGAAGTCGAAGGGGAACGTCATGGATCCCCTGGAGCTGATCGACGCCTATGGCGCCGATGCGCTCCGCTTCACCATCTGCGCGCTGACCGGCCCTGGCCGCGACGTGAAGCTCGGCCGCAAGCGCGTCGAGGATTACCGCAGCTTCGCCACCAAGCTGTGGAACGCCGCCCGCTTCTGCGAGATGAACGGCATCGCGCCGCAGCCCGGCTGGGATCCGGCCACCGCGCAGACGCCGCTCTCCCGATGGATCCTCGACGCCGCCAACACGGCAGTCGCCGAGGCCACCGCCGCGCTCGAGGCCTATCGCTTCGACGACTATGCCGCCGCCAGCTACCGCTTCATCTGGGGCGGCTTCTGCGACTGGTTCCTGGAATTCGCCAAGCCCGTCTTCAACGGCCCGGACGGCGCCGAGAAGAACGAGGTGAAGGGCGCCGCGCAGCACGTCCTCGGCCTGATCCTCCGCCTGCTCCACCCGGCGATGCCCTTCGTCACCGAGGAGCTGTGGGACCGCTTCGGCTACGGCCCGGAGTGCAGCCTGATCCGCGCGCCCTGGCCGGAGGCGGCGCCGGTGGCCGAGGCTGCCGCGGCGCGGGAGGAACTCGACTGGATCGTCCGCCTCATCTCCGAGCTCCGCGCCGTCCGCGCCGAGGTGAATATCGCCCCCTCCATCACCACGCCGCTGCTGGTGAAGGACGCCGCGCCGGAAAACCTCGCCCGCGCCGCCCGGTGGATCGAGGCCGTGCGCCGCCTCGGCCGCGTCACGGAGATCGTGCCGCTGGAAGGGGAGGTGCCGAAGGGCGTCGCCCAGGCCGTGCTCGGCGAGGCGACGCTGATCCTGCCGCTCGCCGGCGTCATCGACCTCGCCGCTGAGCGCGCCCGCCTCGCCAAGGACCGCGCCAAGGCCGAGGCCGAGGCGAGGAAGGTGGAGGCGAAGCTCGCCAACGCCGATTTCGTCGCCCGCGCCAAGGAAGAGGTCGTCGAGGAGAACCGCGAGCGCCTGGCCAATTTCCAGGCCGAAATGGCCCGTCTGGACGCGGCCATGGCGCGGCTGGCGGGCTAGCCTCGCCGCACCGGCCCGCGCCGGCAGGACCGGCCGGGCCCGGGCTCCGTCACGGGACGCCCTGGCCGGTGGTGTCCCATGGCATCCTATGCCAGCCTCGGGCCAACCGAGGAGGAAGGCCGCCATGACCGAATGGGACAAGTCGAAGCTCCCCAGCCGCCATACCACGGTCGGCCCCGAGCGCGCCCCGCACCGCAGCTACTACTACGCCATGGGCCTCACCGAGGCCGAGATCGCCCAGCCCTTCGTCGGCGTCGCCACCTGCTGGAACGAGGCCGCACCCTGCAACATCGACCTCCACCGCCAGGCACAGAGCGTCAAGAAGGGGGTGAAGGCCGGCGGCGGCACGCCGCGTGAGTTCACCACCATCACCGTCACCGACGGCATCGCCATGGGCCATCAGGGGATGAAGTCCTCGCTCGCCTCGCGCGACGCCATCGCCGACACGGTGGAGCTGACGGTGCGCGGCCATTGCTACGACGCGCTGGTGGGTCTCGCCGGCTGCGACAAGTCGCTGCCGGGCATGATGATGGCGATGCTGCGCCTGAACATCCCCTCGGTTTTCATGTATGGCGGCTCCATCCTCCCCGGCACCTACAAGGGCCGCGACGTCACCGTGGTCGACGTCTTCGAGGCGGTCGGCCAGCATGCCGCCGGCAACCTCTCGGACGAGGAGCTGCACGAGCTCGAATGCGTCGCCTGCCCGAGCGCCGGCGCCTGCGGCGGCCAGTTCACCGCCAACACCATGGCGACCGTCTCGGAGGCGATCGGCCTCGCGCTTCCCGGCTCCGCCGGCACGCCCGCCCCCTTCGAGGAGCGCGACCGCTGGGCGGCGGAGTCGGGCCGCACCGTGATGGAGCTGGTTCGCCGCAACCTCCGCCCGCGCGACATCGTCACGCTGAAGTCGCTGGAGAATGCCGCCGTCATCGTCGGCGCGACGGGCGGCAGCACCAATGCGGGCCTCCATCTCCCGGCGATCGCGCATGAGGCCGGCCTCCGCTTCACCATGGATGACGTCGTCGCCATCATGCGCCGCACGCCCTACATCGCCGACCTGAAGCCGGGCGGGAAATACGTCGCCTACGATGTCCACAAGGTCGGCGGCATCCCCGTCATCATCAAGGCGCTGCTGGATGCCGGGCTGCTGCACGGCGACTGCATGACCGTCACCGGCCGGACCCTCGCCGAGAACCACGAGAGCGTCACCTTCCCCACCGAGCAGGACGTCATCTACCCGGTAAGCCAGGCGCTGTCGCCCACCGGCGGCGTCGTCGGCCTCAAGGGCAACCTGGCGCCGGACGGCGCCATCGTGAAGGTCGCCGGGATGAAGACCCTGCGCTTCGAGGGCAGCGCCCTCTGCTTCGACAGCGAGGAGGAAGCCTTCCAGGCCGTCGAGCAGCGCGCCTACAAGCCGGGCGACGTCATCGTCATCCGCTACGAAGGGCCGAAGGGCGGGCCGGGGATGCGCGAGATGCTCTCCACCACTGCCGCCATCTATGGCCAGGGGATGGGCGAGAGCGTCGCGCTGATCACCGACGGGCGCTTCAGCGGCGCCACGCGCGGCTTCTGCATCGGCCATGTCGGGCCGGAGGCGGCGGTCGGCGGCCCGATCGCCCTGCTGCGGAACGGCGACCGCATCGTCATCGACGCGGAGAGGGGGACGATCGACATGCTGGTGGAGGAGGCGGAACTCGCCCGCCGCCGCGCTGAATGGACGCCCCGCGCAACTGACTATAATTCCGGCGCCCTCTGGAAATATGCCCAGCTGGTCGGCCCCGCGCATCTCGGTGCCGTCACCCATCCGGGTGGCGCGGCCGAGACGCATAGTTACGCCGACCAATAACGCGTGATCCAGCGGCCGATGCGGAGGGATGGCGGGAGTTTCATCGGCGATGCCTCGCTTTTGTCACAGAGCCTGCGTTCGAACCGGCGCATGTCACGAGGAGTGATCGCCATGAAACGCCTCCTGCTGCCGCTGCTCCTGCTGCCGGCGCTCACCCTGCTCTCCGGCTGCATCGTCGCGCCGGCGCGGCCCTATTACGCCCAGCCCTATTATGCCCGGCCCTATTACGCGCCCCCGCCGCCCCCGCCGCCGGTCTATTACGGACGGCCCTATGGCTATGGCTGGCGTCGCTGGTAGGTCGGGCCCCGTCCGACGGAGCGGTGCATGGGCATAGGCAGGATCGCCCGCGCGGCCCCGTCCCGGTCCCCGGCGGCTGACGGCAGGTGCCTACCGCAACTCGACCCAGACCGGCGCATGGTCGCTCGGCTGGTCCTCCGACCGGGCGACCGTGTCCACCCCACAGCCCGCAAGCCGTTCCGCCAGCTCCGGGCTGAGGAGCGCGTGGTCGATGCGCAGCCCCCGGTTCATGTTGAAGGCCGGCCCGTAATCCCAGTAGGTGAAGGGGGCATCCAGCGGGTGCAGCGCCCGCAGCGAATCCGTCATCCCGAGATGGGTGATCGCGCGGAATCGCGCCCGGCTCTCCGGATGCACCAGCGCATCCGTCGCGGGCAGCGCACCGGGCGGAAGGTCCGCCTCGGTCGGGCAGACATTGAAGTCGCCGAGCACGGCCACCGGCACGAAGGCATCGACCCTCGCCGCCACCCAGTCCCGCAGCCGCTCTATCCAGCGTAATTTGTACTGGAAGCCGGCCTCGCCTCCGGAATTCCCGTTCGGCAGGTAGATCCCCGCCGCCTCCATCCCCGCCGCGCGGACTGCGACGAAGCGGGCGTGATCATCCTCCGCCTCTCCCGGCAGGGCATCGCCCGTCACCTCGAATTCCACCCGGCCGAGCACGGCGACGCCATTCCGCCCGCCCGGCTGCCCGATCGCCTGGATGCGGTAGCCGCTCCCCTCGAACTCCCCATGAGGGAATTCCTCGGACTTACACTTCAGCTCCTGCAGGAAGAGCAGGTCCGGCTGGTGCCGGTCGAGGAAGCGCCGCACATGCGGCGCCCGGCGGCGAATCGAGTTCACGTTGAAGCTGGCGAGGCGAAGCATGGCCCCACCATCGCCGGAAGCGGCTGGCTTGGACAGTGGGGAAGGGGCGCCTACCCGACCGCGAAGCTCACGCCGCAGCCGCAGCCCGAGACGGCCTGTGGGTTGCGCACGACGAAATGCGCGCCGATCAACGCGTCATTCCAGTCCAGCTCCGACCCCGCCAGCAGGTCGAGCGACACGCTGTCGACAAAGACCCGAGCGCCCCCGGCCTCCACGACCAGGTCGTCCTCGGTCGCGCTCGGCTCCAGCGCGAAGCCGTACTGGAAGCCGGAGCATCCGCCGGCACTCACCGAGACGCGGAGGCCGGCCTCCGGCTGTCCCTCACGGCGCGCGATCTCCGCCACCTGGGCGGCGGCACGCGGGGTCACACGAAAACGGGGCAGGTCGGCACCATCGGGCATGGCAGGATCTCGATCAGCTTGATCACCAAGATAAGGTCGCCGCGCCCTTATTTCCAACCTCGCCCCTGCCCATGCTAGGCAGCGGCATGTCCCACGAACCCCGCGCTGCCTGGGCCGTCGACCCCAGCCGCTCCCGCGGCCGGCTGCATCCGGAGCCGGCCGATGCCCGCTCCCCCTGGCAGCGCGACCGGGACCGCATCATCCACACCGGCGCATTCCGCCGTCTCCAGTACAAGACCCAGGTCTTCATTTTTCATGAAGGCGACTATTTCCGCACCCGCCTGACCCATAGCATCGAGGTCGCGCAGATCGCCCGCAGCCTGGCCCGCCGCCTCCGCCTCGACGAGGACCTGGCGGAAGCCCTGGCCCTTGCCCACGATCTCGGCCACCCCCCCTTCGGCCATGCCGGGGAGGAGGCGCTCGACAGTCAGATGCGCCCCTATGGCGGCTTCGACCACAATGCCCAGTCGCTGAAGGTCGTCACCACCCTCGAGGCCCGCTACGCCAGCTTCGACGGCCTCAACCTCTCCTGGGAGACGCTGGAGGGCCTCGCCAAGCACAACGGGCCCCTTCGCCGCCCCTCGGCCTTTATCGCCGAATACGACCGCCGCCACCCCCTCGAGCTGACGACCCATGCCTCCGCCGAGGCCCAGGTCGCCGCCCTCTCCGACGACATCGCCTACAACAACCACGACCTGGACGACGGCATCCGCGCCCGCATCCTCACCCTCGACGACATTGCCGAGCTTCCCCTGGTCGGCGAGGCCTATCGGCAGGTCCTTGCCCTCCACCCCGGCCTCGCCCGCGACCGGCTGGTGACGGAGACCGTGCGCCGCGTCATCAACCTGATGATCCAGGACGTGGTGGACGAGGCCAGCCGCCGCATCGCCGCCCTGGCCCCGCGCAGCGCCGATGACATCCGCGCCGCCGCCGAGCCAGTCATCGCCTTCTCCCGCCCCATGGCGGAGGCGAACCAGGGGATCCGCGACTTCCTCTTCACCCGCATGTACCGCCATTGGCGGGTGAACCGGGCGATGCAGAAGTCGAAGCGGGTGAGCCAGCTCCTGTTCCAGCTCCTCCACGGTGGCCCGCAGATGCTGCCCGATGACTGGCGGGCGAGGGCAGGGGAGGCGGGCAGCCCGACCTGCGCCCGCGTCGTCTGCGACTACATCGCCGGCATGACCGACCGCTATGCGCTCGAGGAGCACCGGCGGCTGACGGACCCCAATATCCCGGGCTGATCTCCCAAGGCGCATGGCAACCTCGCCCGCCCCGCGCTAAACCGCAGCGCAGCATGACCAGCACCGACATCTTCGCGGCCCTCCGCGCCCGCGCCATCGCCGCCCTGCAGGAGCTCCTGCCCGGGCTGCCCGCCGAGGCCTTTGCCAAGGTGCAGATGGAGCCGCCGCGCGATCCGACCCATGGCGACATGGCGACCAATGCCGCGCTGGTCGTCGCCAAGCCCGCCCGCCAGCCCCCGCCGAAGCTCGCCGCCGCCCTTGCCGAGCGCCTTGCAGCCCTGCCGGAGGTCGACTCCGCCGCCCCCGCCGGCCCCGGCTTCGTCAACCTCCGCCTGCGCGAAGGCTTCCTCCGCGCCCAGCTCCCGCTCGTCCTGGAGGCCGCCGAGGCCTATGGCGACAGCGCGATCGGCGCCGGCCGCAAGGTCGATGTCGAATACGTCTCCGCCAACCCGACGGGCCCCATGCATGTCGGCCATTGCCGCGGCGCCGTCGTGGGCGACGCACTCGCCAACCTGCTCGGCAAGGCCGGCTGGGCGGTGACGAAGGAGTACTACATCAACGATGCCGGGGCGCAGGTGCAGGCGCTCGCCTGGGCCGCCTACTGGCGCTACCTCCAGGCCCTCGGCACGTCGCTGACCGAGGAGGAATACGCGGCCAATACCCCCGGCGGCCTGCAATACCGCGGCGAATACCTCGTCCCCGTCGGCGAGGCGCTGAAAGCCCGCTACGGCGACGCCCTGGCCCCCGGTGCCCTCCCGGCCGACCCGGCGCTCTGGCTCGACACCGTCCGTCCCTTCACGGTCGATGCGATGATGGCCGAGATCCGCCGGGACCTCGCCGCGCTCGGCGTACGCCACGATGTCTTCATCAGCGAGGCGGAGCTGGTCCGCGCCGGCGTCGCCGACCGCGCCATCGCCACCCTCGCCGAGCGCGGCCTGGTCTATGAGGGCGTGCTCGAACCCCCCAAGGGCAAGACGCCGGACGACTGGGAGCCGCGCCCCCAGACCCTCTTCGCCTCCACCCGCTTCGGCGACGACGTGGACCGCCCGCTCCGCAAGTCGGACGGCAGCAACACCTATTTCGCCAACGACATCGGCAACCATGCCGACAAGCTCGCCCGCGGCTTCGACGAGCTGGTCCATGTCTGGGGCGCCGACCATGGCGGCTACGTCAGGCGCATGCAGGCGGCGGTATCCGCCCTCTCGGCGGACCGCCCGGTGCCGCTCGACGTCGTGCTGACCCAGATCGTCAAGGTGATGAAGGGCGGCGAGCCGGTGCGGATGAGCAAGCGCGCCGGCACCTACGTGACCCTCGCCGACCTGATCGAGGAGGTCGGGCGCGACGCCGTCCGCTTCACCATGCTGACCCGCAAGGCCGATGCGCAGATGGAGTTCGACCTCGACAAGGTGGTCGAGCAGTCGCGCGAGAATCCGGTCTTCTACGTGCAATATGCCCATGCGCGCTGCCGCAGCGTCCTCCGCAGCGCCGGCGACCCCACGGACCTCGCCTCGGCCCCGCTCGATTCGCTGGCGGATCCAGCCGAGCTGGCCCTTATCCGCCGCCTAACCGCCTGGCCGCGGACGGTGGAATCCGCGGCGCTGGCCCGCGAGCCGCACCGCATCGCCTTCTTTCTCCATGACTTGGCGGGCGATTTTCACGTATTGTGGAACAGGGGACGAGAGGACACGACCCTCCGCTTCATCCGGGGGGATGAGCCGGAGGCGACGCGGGCGAGGCTCGCGCTGGTTGCCGCGACGGCAACGGTCATCCGCTCGGGCCTCAGGGTGATGGGGGTCACGCCCGTCGAGGAGATGCGGTGAGCGATATCACGGTTCCATCCTGGCGCGCCCGGCCGGCCGAGCCGGGCCCCAATTGGCGTATGCTGGCGGTCGCTGGCGGCCTGCTCGGCACCTTGGCCGTGGGTGGCGCGGTCTACTGGGGCGTCTCGCGCATGGGGCCCCGTGTCGTGCCGACAATCGAGGCGGACGCCCGCCCGGTGAAGATCCGTCCCGAGGCGCCGGGCGGCCTCGTCGTGCCGAACCAGGATCAGCTGGTGCTGGAGCCACCCTCGGTTCGCCGCGCCGCCGAACGCAACGTCACCGCGACGGCAAGGCTCGACCGCGGGCCGGAGAGCCCGGCCCTCGACCTGCTCCGCCAGCAGGCCGCCCCGCCCGCACCCGCTCTCCCACCCGCTCCCCAGGCCGCGGCGCCCCTGGCGCCGGAGCCTGCCCTGCCGCCTGTCGCGCTCGCCGCCCCGGTCGCCGCCCTGCCGCGCCCGCTGCCCGTCGCCGCCCCGGCCAACCCCGCCACCGCCCCGGTCGCCAGCGGCAAGGCGATGGTCCAGCTTGCCGCCCTCAGTTCCGAGGAATCGGCCCGCGGCGAGTGGGAGCGCCTGCAGCAGCGCATCCCGGAGCTGGCTGCATTCCAGCCGGTGATCTCCCGCTTCGAACGCGAGGGGAAGCCGCCGCTGTACCGCCTTCGCGCCGGCGGCCTTGCCAATGCCGCCGCCGCCCGTGCTCTCTGCACCGCGGTGCAGGCCAAGGCCGCTCCCTGCAATCCGGTCGGGGGCTGAACCCGGAATGACCCGGCCGCGCGCCGCCATCATCGGCCTCTCGGGCCATGCGCTGACCGAGGAGGAGCGGGCGCTGCTGCGCGCGACGCCGCCGCTCGGCGTGATCCTCTTCGCCCGCAACATCGCCAGCCCGGCGCAACTCGGCGCGCTGACCGCCTCCATCCGCGAGGAGCTGGGCGAGGCCGCCCCCCTCCTGGTCGACCAGGAGGGCGGCCGCGTCGCCCGCCTCCGCGCTCCGCACTGGCCGGAATTCCCGCCCGCCGCCCGCTTCGAGGGCGCCCCGGCCGAGGCTGCCCGCGCCAATGCCGCGCTCCATGGCCTCCTCTGCCGCGAGGCCGGCTTCGATGTCGTCTGCGCCCCGGTGCTCGACCTGCGGATGCCCGGCGCCCATGGCATTATCGGCGACCGCGCCTTCAGCGACGACCCGGAGGAGGTCGCCCGCCTCGGCCTCGCCTGGGCCGAGGGCCTCCAGCAGGCCGGCTGCATCCCGGTGGTGAAGCACATCCCCGGCCATGGCCGGGCGATGGTCGACAGCCATTATGAGCTGCCCCGCGTCACCGCCCCGCGCGAGATGCTGGTCGAGGATTGCGGCCCCTTCGCCGCCCTGGCCGATATCGCCGCCTGGGCCATGACCGCCCATATCGTCTATGAGGAGCTGGACCCGGAGCGCCCGGCCACCCTCTCGCCGCTCGTCATCGGCCAGGTGATCCGCCGCGCGATCGGCTTCCAGGGCGTGCTCGTCAGCGACGACCTCTGCATGAAGGCGCTGGAGGGCGAGCCGGGCGAGCTCGCCGCATCCGCCATCGCCGCCGGCTGCGACCTCGTCCTCCACTGCAACGGCGTGCTCGAAGACAGCGCCGCCGTCCTCGCCGGCTGCCCCGCCCTGTCCGATGCCGCCGAGGCTCGGCTGGCCGAGACCCGCGCCCGGGTGCAGTCCGCCCGCGAGGCGCTCGACCCCGCCGTCCTGCTCGCCCTCCGGGACGCCCGGCTCACGGCCGCCGCGTGACGGAGGGCTTCGGCTGGCTGCCGGACCTCGTCGCCGCGGTGCTCGCCTCGGTCGTGGCGATCACCCTGCACGAGGCGGCGCATGGCTATGCGGCGCTCGCCCTCGGCGACCCGACGGCCAAGCTCGCCGGCCGCCTCAGCCTCAACCCGCTCCGCCATGTCGACCCGATCGGCACCGTGCTGCTGCCCGGCATCCTGCTGCTCGGCCAGCTGCTGACCCTCGGCCGCGTCGAGTTCATGTTCGGCTGGGCGAAGCCGGTGCCGGTGAACATCCTCGCGCTGCGGCACCCGCGCCAGGGGATGATGCTGGTCGCCGCCGCCGGCCCGGCGATGAATTTCGCCCTGGCGCTGATCGCGGGCCTGCTGGTCCACCCCCTGGTCGCGCTCGACGGCACGGCGCCGCGCGACCTGCTCTTCGCCGGGCTCCGCTTCGTCCAGTACGCGATCCTCGCCAACCTGGTCCTCGGCCTGTTCAACCTGCTGCCCATCCCGCCGCTCGATGGCGGGAGGATCGTCACCGGCCTGCTGCCCCGGGCGCTGGCGCTGCCCTACATGCGGCTGGAGCGCTGGGGCATCCTCATCGTAATCTTGGTCGTCATCCTCCTGCCGCGAGTCGCGGAGGGCTATGACCCGGTCGGCTGGGCGCTGCGCAACGTCATCGCCCAGGGCTTCGACCTCGTGCTGCTGCTCACGGGCAATGGGGGAGGGCGCGAATGACCCAGCCGGTCCTGCATCTCCGCCTCGACGGCTTCGAGGGTCCGCTCGATCTGCTGCTCGACCTGGCGCGGGCGCAGAAGGTCGATCTTGAGAAGATCTCCATCATCGCCCTCGTCGACCAGTTCCTCGCGGTGCTGGAGCAGGCCCGCCGCGTCCGCCTGGAGCTCGCCGCCGACTGGCTGGTGATGGCCGCCTGGCTCGCCTGGCTGAAATCCCGCCTGCTCGTCCCGCCCGACCCCGAGGAGGAGGTGGATGCCGAGGCCCTCGCCTCCGCGCTCACCGACCGCCTGGCCGAGCTGGAGCGGATGCGGCTCGCCGCCGCCTGGCTGGCGCGGCGCGACCAGCTCGGCCGCGAGGTCTTCGGCCGCGGCGCCGCCGAGCAGCTCCGCGTCGAGGACCGCAGCGGCCTCCATGCCGACCTGCCCGCGCTGCTCCAGGCCTATGCCGGCGCCCGCCGCCGGGCGCTCGCCCGCCGGCCCTACACGCCGAAGCATCGCAAGCTCTGGACGGTGCAGGATGCGCTGGCCCGGCTCGGCCGGCTGATCGGCGCCCTGCCGGACTGGGCGGTGCTGCACCGCTTCCTCCCCGAGGGCCTGACCGACCCGGTGGAGCAGCGCGCGGCGCTGGCCAGCACCCTGATCGCCGCCCTCGAGACCGCCCGCGGCGGCGCCATCGAGCTCCAGCAGGACCGGGCCTTCGGCCCCATCCTGATCCGCCGCGCCGCCCCGACCGAAGCGATGCCCGATGCCCGAGCCGCCTGATCCCGCCGAAACCCTGCCTGACCCGGCGGGCGAGCCCGCCGCCGAGGCGGACCCGGCGCTCTTCGCCCATGCGCTGCGCATTGCCGAGGCGCTGATCTTCGCCAGCGACCGGCCGATCGCACCCGCAAGGCTGGCGCAGGCCCTGCCACCCGGCATCGACCCCCGCGCCGTCGTCACCGCGTTGATGGCGACCACGGCCGGCCGCCCGGTGGAGCTGGTCGAGGTCGCCGGCGGCGTCGCCTTCCGCACCGCGCCCGATCTGGCGCCCGCCATCACCCGGGTGGTCGAGGTCCCACGACGCCTGCCGCGGGTGGCGATGGAGACGCTCGCCATCATCGCCTACCATCAGCCGGTCACGCGCGCCGAGATCGAGGAGATCCGCGGCGCCTCCCTATCGCAATCGACCCTCGAAGCGCTGCTGGAGATGGGGCTCATCGCCCCCCGCGGCCGCAAGGAAGTTCCCGGCCGCCCGAGCCTCTGGGGCACCACCCCGCGCTTCCTCGAGCAATTCGGCCTGAAGGCGTTGACCGACCTGCCGCGCCGCGAGGAACTGGTGAGCGAGCCGGCCTCCCCGCTCTCTGCATGAGCCTCCGCCTCAGCGGCATCCGCCACGCCTATGGGGCGCGGGAGATCCTGCGCGGCATCGATCTCGAGGTGGCGCCGGGCGAGATCCTCTGCCTGCTCGGCCCCTCGGGCGACGGCAAGACGACGCTGCTGCGCCTGGTCGCCGGGCTCGAGCCGCTGCAGGCCGGCCGCATTGAGCTGGACAACGCCCCTTTGGCCGAGCCCGGCCGCGAGCTGCCGCCCGAGGCGCGGCGGATTGGCTTCGTCTTCCAGGACTACGCGCTCTTCCCCCACCTGACCGTCGCCGGCAACGTCGCCTTCGGCCTCGGCGGCGCCCCGCGCGGCGAGCGCGCCTGGCAGGTGGCCGAGGCCCTGGCCCGGGTCGGGCTGGAGGCGCTGGCGAACGCCTATCCGCACACCCTCTCCGGCGGCCAGCAGCAGCGGGTGGCGCTGGCCCGCGCCCTGGCACCCCGGCCGCGCGCCCTGCTGCTGGACGAGGCCTTCGCCAGCCTCGATGCCCGGCTCCGCGAGCAGGTGCGGGACGACACGCTCCATGTGCTGCAATCGGCAGGCATCCCCGCCCTCATCGTCACCCATGACGCGGAGGAGGCGATGTTCCTCGCCGATCGGATCGCCCTGATGCAGGAGGGCAGGGTGGTCCAGCTCGGCACGCCGGAGGACCTCTATCTCCGCCCCGCGAGCCCCTTCGTCGCCAGCTTCCTCGGCGAGGTGAACCGCCTGCCGGCCCGCATCCGCGCCGGCCGGGCCGAGACGCCGCTCGGCGCGCTGCCCTGCACCCTGCCTGACGGCCTGGCCGAGCTGCTACTCCGCCCGGAGGGCCTCCGCCTCGGCGTGGCCGAGGGCCCGACCGCCCGGGTCGAGGCTTGCCGCCTGCTCGGCGCCACCAGCATCGCCCATCTCGCCCTGCCGGACGGCACGGGCGGGACGATCCATCTGCATGCGAGGCTGCCGCCCGGCCTGCCGCTCCGACGTGGAGACCAGGTGACGGTCGCGTTGGATCCCGAACGGGCCTTCGTATTCCCCGCCCCCGCTCCCTAGATTGGCGCAGGCGGTCTATCCTGCTAGAGCGTCTCCCGTTCGCCTTGGCTTACGGAAGCCGCGCTAGCCTTTTGTTTGAGCGGCCAAATTACTCGAATCGGATGATTCCATCCGGGCGGAGTTTGCTCTAACGGAGGCAGCCCGCGCGACGAGGCGGAGCCGGAGACACGATGTTCGATCTAGCCTGGTCCGAGATTGCCCTGATCGGCGTGGTGGCGCTTGTCGTCATCGGCCCGAAGGACCTGCCCGAAGCCATCCGCGGCGTCGCCCGCGGCATCTCCAAGCTGCGCCGCATGGCCAGCGAGTTCCAGGGCCAGGCCGACGAGCTGGTCCGCGAGGCCAATCTCGACGAGGTGCGGCAGTCGATCAACGAGATCCGCCGCTTCAACGTCCGCGACGAGATCACCCGGGCGGTGGACAAGGACGGCTCGATCCGGAAGACCTTCACCGAGGACCCGCTGAAGCCGGACTACACGCCGCCCTCTACCTCGGCCGCCGTGCAGGGGACGGAAAGCTTCGGCCCGCCGGCGCCCGAGCCGCCGCGGCCGGCCGCCCCCGCCTTCATCCCGCCGGGCGCCGCGC
>CADCTD010000029.1 GCA_902805545.1 uncultured Craurococcus sp.
CGGCCCGCCGCCCAAGACACCCTGACTCCGCGGGCCGGCACGCAGCGCCGCCACAGCCGCGGCGAGGTGGTCGCCGACGCCGCTGTCCACGCGCTCGGCGCCGCCTTCGGGGTGGCCGCCTGCGGCATCCTCGCGGCCGCCACGCTCCCCGGGTCGGGACGGACCCGCTCCGGGCGCTCGCCCTCTGGGTCTACGCGGCCGGGCTCGTGGCCATGCTCGGGCGCTCTACAGCATCGGCGCCGCGTTCCACTTGGCGGCCCGGCTGCCCTACTACATCGCCGCGTGGGACGCCTTAGTGGTCGGGGCGGCGGCCTGCCACTTCGCCGCCGTCTTGCGGGACATCGCGCCCGCCGGCTGATCGGAGCGGAGGCAAACCTTCGCCATTCCCGGCATCGTTGACCCGCGCGACTCCCGGAGAGCAGCATCCCTCGCCCCCACCGGGCCAGGGAGAGACGACATGCACGTCATCATCACCCGCTACGCGGGCATGGCCGGGAAGATCGGCGAGGCGGCGCCGAAGGTGCAGCAGGGCTTCGTCCCGATGCTGAAGGGCCAGCCGGGCTTCCAGGGGTACGCGGCCTTCGCCAGCGAGCAGGGCGATATCGTGTCCTGCTCGATCTGGGAAAGCGCCGCCGCGGCGGCGAACAGCCGGGATGATGTCCGCGGCTGGGTGCGGCGCAACCTCCCGGGCTTCATGGAGCCGACCGAGCGCTTCTCCGGCCCGGTCGGCCCCCACTCCATCGTCTCGCCGCAGAGCGGCGGCCAGGGCCAGTCCCTCCACTGCATGGTGAGGAAGGCGGAGAACCTGCCCCCCTCCGAAGTCCAGCGGCCGGTCGTCGAGGAGATGCTGGCCGCCGTCCGCAAGGTCCCCGGGTTCCGCGGCGCCTACTGGCTGCGCTCGGAGGACGACCCGGCCCGCGGGGCTTCCGTCCTGTTCTGCGACGACCGCGAGCACGCCCACGCCGCGCACGAGGCGGCGCTGGCCGTCATGCGCGAGCACCAGCCGAACGTCGCCGTCCGCGTCGCGGCCTCGGGACCGACCTCCGTGCTGGCGATGGCCTGACCGCACCCAGCCGGAGCGTCGCTGTTCGGCCGGCGCGTGTTCGTCCGCGCCTCCGGCACGGTAGAGGGTGGACGCCCACGCGGCACCCTCCTGCCCGGCGGGGTAGTGCCCTGGTTTGAACTCGGGGGAAGCCTGCCGTTCGCCCGCGCGCGCTCTGCACGCGACCGATCCCGCGCCAGTTCGAGGCTCGTTTCCAAGGTCGTCAACCCGATCCTCGCCGTCTCCACCACCCACCTCGTGGCCGGTTCTGCCCAGCTTCTCGGCGATGGCGGCTTGGCGGGCGACGCGCTCCCCTCCTTCCCGGACGCGGCGTTCGGCTCGGGGAAGCGGGTGCTCGGGCCGGGTCACGGCGGGCTGGACACCCGCGGGAACAGCACGGTCGCCAGCAGATGCCCGGCCCCGTCGCAGATTTCGAACCGCAGAGCGTTCAGCGGCTTGCCGGCCCTGAGGTGTTCGGCGGCGATCTCGCGGGCCGCGGCGGCGGCTTCGGCGCACGCGGCGCTGAGGTCGGGCACAAGGCTCCCGTCCGGGTCTTCGGTCAGACCGGCGGCTTCCCGGATGTGCAGGGCGCTGCAGAGGGTCGCGTCGGTGTCGGCGCTGTCCACCGGGTCGGCCGAGACCTTCGAGTTCACCGCCACGGAGCACGATGCGGACTACGCCTATCGAACGGGGGTGTTCCGGTGGGCTTTGCCCCAGGGCCTGTGGGGGCATTGCCAACTTATCGGACGCTGAGGTGCGTTTGCCGGTTCTGTCAGCACTCGCGCCAAACATGACGGCGTGAGGTGAGAGACGAGTCGGGCCTATGCGGCCTCGAGGATTGCGAGCGCATCGGCGGCGCGACGGAGGTGCAGGAGGCGGCGGCGGCGGGCGGAAACAAGCTGGTTGTGGCGGGTGCGCGGGCGGAGGAAGCCGCGGAGTTCGTCATGGCCGCGGCAGAAGCGCTCGGCCGAGGCGAAGCCCTTGAACCCGCGCATGCATCGGATCCGCCCTTTGACGCCCCGGTGGTCCTGCTCCAGGCCGTTGTTCTTGTACGCGCTGGTGCGGTGAACAACCCTTCGGCCGAGCGTGGTGCGGATCGCCCGCGGGTAGGAGCCGTGCCCGTCGGTGGTGACGCGGTCGGGGGTCACGCCCGTGGCGGCCTTGGCCGAACGGAAGAAGGCCTGCGCCGCCGCCATGTCCCGGCGCTCGCTCAGCATGGTGTCGACGAGGTCGCCGTCGCGGTCGATGGCGCGGTAGAGGAAACACCAGCGGCCCCGCACCTTCAGGTATGTCTCGTCGACGTGCCAGTGGCGGCCGCGGGCGCTGCCCTTGCCGCGCCGGCGCCGCCGGAGTTCGCCGGCCAGGACCGGTGCGAGCTTCGCTTCCCAGTCCCGCACCGCCTCGTGGCTGAACACGATCCCGCGCAGCAGGAACATCTCGCTGAGGTCCCGCAGGGTCAGGCGGTAGCGCAGGCGCCACAGCACCACGAGCGCGACGACGTCGGAAGGGTACTGCGTCCGGTTCAGCCGGCCGCCGCTGCGCTCGTTGAACTGCTTCCTGCAATCCCAGCAGCGGAACCGTCGGTAGCCCCGGGCCGTGCGCTCCGGCCGCTCCGCCACCGCCGCGGAGCCGCAGCACACGCAATCCATCCAGGCCCTACCCCCCGCTGGACCCGAAGCCTACCAGCGGTGCCGCTGCAGCCAAATCGGCCAGTTGGCGCGAGCCCTGACAGAACCCGCCGAGCCACTCCCCGGGTCAGCCCAGCCGCCGGCCTGTTCTGTCCAC
>CADCTD010000030.1 GCA_902805545.1 uncultured Craurococcus sp.
TCCCGGACGCGGCGGTGCTGCAGGCGGACGCGGCGCTCGGCCGGCTGGAGGTCTCGACGGCCGACGGCGACGCCGACGGGGACTATGAGGCGCTGTACGCCTTCGGCGGGCGGAGCTTCTCCGTCTGGGAAGTGGGCAAGCACGGGGGCCTGACCCTCGCCTTCGACTCCGGCGAACTCATCGAGCGGACCCTGGCCGCCGAGGCGCCCGACCTGCTCGACGACGGCCGCTCCGACTCCAAGGGCCCGGAGCCGGAGCACGTGACGCTCGGGCGCATCGGGGGCGAGCTCCACGCCTTCGTCGGGCTGGAGCGCGCGGACTCGGTTATGGCGTTCCGCATCGACGGGCCGAGGGACATGGAGTACGCGGGCCTGATCGCGGCCCCAGGGGACGACGCGCCGGAGACCTTCGCCTTCGCGGCGGCCAGTGACGCGCCGGGCGGAGCGCCGACGCTGTTCGTGGCGAACGAGGTCAGCGGCAACTCCCGCGCCTTCGCCATCGACGTGGGCGAAGACGCGCATTGGTCCTGGCATCTCTGACCCCCGCCGAGGCGGGCAGGTTGCACAGGAAAAACGTCATCGAACGGTGAAGGACCGGGCCGGTTCGTCCCCCTACCCGTCCGGCCAGCGGCGCCGCTGGCCGGCGCGCATCCGGAAAAGGGGACGAACACGCCGATGGCCGCCAGCTACACGCTCGAGATCCTGCACGGATCCGACTTCGAGGCCGGCCTCGCGGCGGTGGACCGCGCGCCGCGCTTCGCCGCCATCGTCGACCGGCTGGAGGAGACACAGGCGAATAGCATCACGCTGTCCTCCGGCGACAACTTCCTCCCTTCGCCCTTCCTGAACGCCGAGGGCGACCCCGCCCTGGTCGCGCCCTTGCGCGCCGCGGTGGCGCGACTGCTCGGCGTGCCCGCGGACGAGACTGCCACGCTCGCCACCGACCTTGCGCGCGTGGACATGGCCATCCTCTCGGCGATCGGGGTGGAGGCGAGCGTCTTCGGCAACCACGAATTCGACCTCGGCACCACGGTGGTGGCGAACGCCATCGACTTCATCTCCAACGCCGCAGGCCGGCCGACCTGGACGGGAACGTTCTTCCCGTACCTGTCCGCCAACCTCGACTTCTCGGGCGACGCCGGGCTCCGCGCCCTGTTCACCGAGGCGCTGCTGCCGGCCGAGGGCTACGCCGCCACCGCCGCCGACCTCGCCGACCCGGCGGCGGCCGCGGCCGAACCGCGCATCGCGCCCTGGACCACCATCGAGGAGAACGGCGAGACCATCGGCGTGCTCGGCCTCACCACGCAGATCCTGGAGAGCATCTCTTCGACCGGCGGCGTGCAGGTGAAGGACCCGGCCGGTGACGGCGACGTGGACAACACGGACGAGCTGGCGCAGGTACTCCAGCCCTACGTGGACCGGATGACCGCGCAGGGCCTCGACAAAATCGTGCTGCTGAGCCACCTGCAGCAGTACCAACTGGAGCTTGAGCTGGCGCCCAAGCTCTCCGGCGTGGACGTGGTGATCGCCGGCGGCAGCCACGCACTCTGGGCCAACGACTCCAGCGCGCTCCGGCCCGGCGACACGCCCGCCGAGGGCTACCCCGTGTTCCGCACCGGCGCGAACGGCGACATCGTCGCGGTGGTCAACACGTCGAACGAATACTCCTACGTCGGGCGCCTCCTCGTCGGCTTCGACGACGCCGGCAAGGTCGTGCGCGAGGAGACCGGCGTCGCCGGCAGCGGCGCCTACGCCACCACGGAGGAGGTCGTCTCCGGCCTGTGGGGCAACGAGGACCCTTACGCCGCCGGCACGCGCGGCGGCGCCGTGCGCTCGCTGACGTCGGCCGTGGACGCGGTGATCGACGCCAAGGACGGTGAGGTCTTCGGCTTCACCGACGTGTACCTCGACGGCCGCCGCCAGGCCGTCCGCACGCAGGAAACCAACTTTGGCGACCTCACCTCGGACGCCAACCTCGACTTCGCGCGCAGCCTGGACCCGACGGTCGCGGTCGCCATCAAGAACGGCGGCGGCATCCGCGCCGAGATCGGGACGGTCGGCACGGACGCGGTGCCGGAGCCGCTCCCGCCGCAGGCCAACCCGGACGCGGGCAAGCCGGAGGGCGGCGTCAGCCGGCTCGACATCGAGAACGGGCTCCGGTTCAACAACGGCTTGTCTCTGGTGACGGTGACGGCGGACGGCTTGAAGCAGGTGCTGGAGACTGCCGTGTCCGGTGTCGCACCCAACGCCACGCCGGGCGCCTTCCCGCAGGTGGCGGGGCTCGAATTCTCCTTCGACCCCTCGCTGCCCGCGGGCGGGCGGGTGCGCAGCCTGGCGCTGGTGGACGAGGCCGGGCAGCCGACGGACATCCTGGTCCGGGACGGCGCCGTGGCGGGCGACGCGGCGCGGCCGGTGCGCCTCGTCACGCTGAACCTCCTGGCCGATGGCGGCGACGGCTACCCGCTGAACACGCTCGGCACCGATCGGGTCGACCTGTTCACGGGCACCGGCACGGACTTCACGGTCGAAGGCCGCGAGCAGCAGGCCTTCGCGGACTACATCGCCGCCGAACACGGCACGCCCGACCTCGCCTACGCGGTGGCGGAAACGCCGCCGGAGCTGGACGTGCGCGTGCAGAATCGCTCCGTCCGCGCCGACACGGTGCTGGAAGGCGCCGCGGCGGGCGGCGGCGGCGAACACATGCCGATCGACTGGGACGCGCTCGCCGCGCGCGCCACGGCGAACTTCGAAGCGACGGGCTCCTGGTTCGTCTGAGGCGGCCGGGCCGGGCGTCGGCACCCGGCCCGCACCCCGGCGCTGCGGCG
>CADCTD010000031.1 GCA_902805545.1 uncultured Craurococcus sp.
CGCTGTAAGTGTTCGTGTCGAACATCATCGGACGGTCGCGGCCCGGTTCCCGGCAAACCTCTGCCACCGCCACCATGCACACCCGGCCGCCCTGGCAGCCCGCGAGACGAGGCGTCCGGCCGCTATGCGGATGGCACCTGACGCACGAAGGCAGCAAAGAGACACGACGAACGGCGCTTCGCCCCGTCGCAGCGCCGGCTGGAGAGCAAAACGCGTTGTAAGATGGTAAGTCCGTAAGATGGTAAGGCGCGAAAGAGCGACGTCCCGCGCCGCCCCCGCCGCCGTGCCGCCGCCTTAAGCCGCCGCCGGGGTCTTTCTCGCCTCCCGCACGGCGTCGGCCAGCGCGCGCACATGGTCGAGCACCTGCCGCGCCGTCTCCGGCCGGGCGCGGCCGTCCTCGTCCAGGCCCGCGGCGAGCGTGTCGATCAAAGCGCTGGCCACCACGGCCGCGTCCGCGACGCGCACCGCTTCCGCCGCCTGCTGCGGCGTGCGGATGCCGAAGCCGATCGCCACGGGCAGGTCCGTGTGGCGGCGGACGCGGGGCACCGCTTCCGCCAAGTGCCCGGCGGTCGCGGTGCGCGTCCCGGTGATGCCCGCGATGGACACGTAGTAGACGAAGCCGGAGGTGCCGGCGAGCACGCGCGGCATCCGCGCCTCGTCCGTGGTGGGCGCCACCAGCCGGATCAGGTCCAGGCCGTTGGCGCGCGCGTGCGGCTCGATCTCGTCCGCCTCCTCGGGCGGCACGTCCACCACGATCAGCCCGTCCGCGCCGGCCGCCGACGCCTCGGCGCAGAAGCGCTCCGCGCCGTGGGAGAAGATCGGGTTGTAGTAGCCCATCAGCACCACGGGCGTTTCGTCGTCGTCCCGGCGGAACTCGCGCACCATGGAAAGCGCGCCGCGCAGCGAGCCGCCCGCCTTCAGGGCGCGCTGGGCGGCGCGCTGGATGGTCGGGCCGTCCGCCATCGGGTCGGTGAAAGGCACGCCGATCTCGATGAGGTCGGCGCCAGCGGCCGGCAGGCCGCGCAGGATGGCCATGCTGGTCGCGAGGTCGGGGTCGTGCGCTTCGAGGAAGGGGATCAGCGCGCCGCGGCCCTCGCGCCGGAGCGCCGCGAACCGGGCGGCGATGCGGCTCAAAGCGCCACCCCCAAGTGCCGCGCCACGGTGAAGATGTCCTTGTCGCCCCGCCCGCTGAGGTTCAGCACCAAGATGCCGTCGCGCGGCATGGTGGGCGCCAGCTTGAGCACGTGAGCGAGGCCGTGCGCGCTCTCCAATGCCGGGATGATGCCCTCCAGGCTCGAACAGAGCTTGAACGCCTCCATGGCCTCGTCGTCGGTCGCGGTCACGTAGGTCACGCGGCCGGACTCGTGCAGCCAGGAGTGCTCCGGGCCGATGCCTGGGTAGTCCAAGCCGGCGCTGATGGAGTGCGCCTCCTGGATCTGCCCTTCGCCGTCCTGCAACAGGTAGGTGCGGTTGCCGTGCAGCACGCCGGGGCGGCCGCGGGTGATGGAGGCCGCGTGCTCGACCGTGTCCACCCCGCGCCCCGCCGCCTCCACGCCGTAAATCGCCACCTCCGGGTCGTCGAGGAACGGGTGGAACAAGCCCATCGCCGAGGAGCCGCCGCCCACGGCGCAGACCAGCGCGTCCGGCAGCCGGCCTTCCATGGCGAGGCACTGCTCGCGGGTCTCGTCGCCGATGACGCACTGGAAATCGCGGACCATCGTGGGGTAGGGGTGCGGGCCGGCGACCGTGCCGATGCAGTAGTAGGTGTCGTCCACGGTGGCGACCCAGTCGCGCATCGCCTCGTTCATCGCGTCCTTCAGCGTGCCGGCGCCGGACGACACGGGGCGCACCTCCGCGCCGAGCAGCTTCATGCGGAACACGTTGGGCTGCTGCCGCTCCACGTCGGTCTGGCCCATGAAGACCTCGCACTGGAGGCCGAACAGCGCGCAAGCGGTGGCGGTGGCGACGCCGTGCTGCCCGGCGCCCGTTTCCGCGATCACGCGCGTGCGGCCCATCTTCTTCGCCAGCATCACCTGCGCGAGCACGGCGTTGATCTTGTGCGCGCCGGTGTGGTTCAGCTCCTCGCGCTTGAAGTAGACCTTGGCGCCGAGGTCCGGGGGAGCGCCGGCGCGCAGATGCTCGGTGATCCGCTCCGCGAGCCACAGCGGGCTCGGGCGTCCCACGTAATCCTTGAGGAGGCGGCGCCACTCGGCCTGGAACGCCTCGTCCGTCTTCGACTCCTCGTAGGCCCGCTCGACCTCGAGGACGAGCGGCATCAGGGTCTCGGAAACGAAACGGCCGCCGAAGCCGCCGAACCGGCCGCGCGTGTCGGGGCCTTGGCGGAAGGAGTTGGGACGCACGGCGTCAGGCAGCGGGGTGTCCATGGCACTTTCCTCGATAAGCACATCCAGGGCCGCCCGGCGCGGGACGGCGGCGCAGGAAGAGTGGTGGTGCGTGTTCTCGACCCGCCACATCGGTGTTGGAGGCGGAAACGCCGGCGGTGCAGAAAGGAGCACCGCCGGCGTCATCTGCTAACGCCTCAGGCGAAGGCGTCCTGACCGTAGTTCGGGGTGCCGTCGAGCGCGCTCAGGAGATCCTCCACGTCGTAGTCGGGGAGTTCGAGCAGAGGTCCGAACGGGCTTCCCGCCAGCGCCTCTTCGATGCTGTCGGCTTGGCCGACCTGCTCGATCTCGTAGACGTAGTTGGGATCGTCGTTCCTGGTCGGAGGGCCGAAGAAGTTCGCGGCCTCCGGACCGGCGAACGGGTTTCCC
>CADCTD010000032.1 GCA_902805545.1 uncultured Craurococcus sp.
GGGCAGCGGCGGGGTCGGCGCGAACGCGCCTTGGACCGCGGCCACCTGCGCGGCATCGTCGTGGGCGGCCGCGGCGGGCCGCGCCCCGGCGCCGAGCTGCTGCGGCCTCTGGCCGAGTACGAGGCGGCGGCCGGAGGCGGGTGGTGAGCGGCGCCGTGGCGGCGTCCCTGCTGGAGATGCTCGGGCGGCTGAAGCTGACGGCGATGCGCGACCGCCTCGACGTCCTGCTCGGAGGCGGCGCGGCGCGAGCTCAACTTCCCCGAGGCGCTGGCCCTGTTGTGCCAGGCGGAGGTGGCGCACCGCGAGGAGCGGCGCATCCAGATGGGGCTGAGCATCGCCAAGTTCCCCTACGTGCGCACGCTCGAGGGCTTCGACTTCGCCGCGCAGCCCTCGCTCGACCCGAAGCAGATCCGCGAACTGGCCGCGTGCCGCTGGGTGGCGAACGGCGACACGCTGCTGATCCAGGGGCCGCCGGGGGTGGGCAAGAGCCACCTCGCCGTCGCCCTCGGGCGCGAGGCGGTGCGGCAGGGCCACTCCGTGCTGTTCGCCTCGGCGGTGGCGATGATGACCGACCTGGCGAAGGC
Organism: uncultured Craurococcus sp.; assembly: GCA_902805545.1. Taxonomy (GTDB): domain Bacteria; phylum Pseudomonadota; class Alphaproteobacteria; order Acetobacterales; family Acetobacteraceae; genus Belnapia. The sequence goes on from CADCTD010000032.1 coordinate 585, forward strand.
GCAGGCGGAAGGGCGGCTGGAGGAGAAGCTGACGCGCTACGCCAAGCCGAAGCTGCTGGTCATCGACGAGTTCGGCTACCTGCCGCTCGAGCCGCACGCCGCGCACTTGTTCTTCGCCCTGGTGAGCCGCCGCTACGAGCGGGGCAGCAACTTCGTGACAAGCAACGGCGTTGGTGCAGCGAGCCGCCGGAAGTCGTGCCGATACATCTATCCGCGGCTGGGCCGCTACGCTCGCGGGCATGCCGTTCAAGCACAACGCCGCTCGCCGCCACCGTGTCCCGGAGGCCCGGTACAGGATCCGGAACTGGCGGGGGTACGAGGCCGGGCCGAAGCGGCGCGGCGACCCGACGCTCTGGGTGGACGAGGCCGCCAAGGCCGGATGGCAAGCCCCGCGGCGGACCACGCCCGGCGGCCAGGCGTGGTATTCGGATGCGGCGGTCGAGCTGGTGCTCGTGCTGCGGCTCGGCTTCCACCTCGCCCTGCGGCAGGCCGAGGGCTTCGCCAGGAGCGTGCTTCGGTCGCTCGGGCAGGAGCTGCGCGTCCCCGACCTCACGACGCTCAGCCGGCGGAGTCGCGGCTTCGTGGGACGGCGGCCCAACACCGTCCCGCACGGCCCCATGCACTTGGTGGTCGACAGCACCGGCCTGAAGCTGTTCGGGTGCGGCGAGTGGGACGCGGAGAAGCACGGCCGGGCGCGCCGGTCCTGGCGCGAGCGCCACATCGCCGTGGACGCCGGCACCGGCGAGATCGTCGCAAGTGTGCTGACCGCCGATGGCGCCGACGACGCCGGTGAAGCGCCGATCCTACTGGAGCAGACCGAGGGCGAGTTCGCTTCCGTGACGGCGGACGGTGCGTACGACGGCGAGCCGGCCTACCACGCGGTTGCGGGCCGGCAGCCCGGTGCGCCGCCCGACCTCGTCATCCCGCCGCGCGCATCGGCGGTGGCGAGCACGGAGGACGCGGGTGCGCAGAGCCAGCACGACCGCCACATCCGGCTCATCGCGGAGAAGGGCCGCATGGCCTGGCAGAGGGCGACGGGCTACGGCCGCCGCAGCCACGCCGAGACCGCGGTCGGACGCTACAAGCTCTTGATCGGACCGAAGCTGCGCGCCCGCGGCTTGCCCGCCCAGCGGGGCGAAGCCGCCATCGCCGCCGAAGTTCTCAACCGCATGATCCGGGTCGCCAAGCCGGTCTCCGTCCGCGTCGCCTGACGTGACACTCGCGGGCCGCCGCTGTCGGCTCGCTACCTCCGTGCACCAACGCCCCGCCGGCTCCCTCATGAAGCATCGGGTGGCGGCCCTGCGGGCCGACCACGGGCAGAAGCACGGAACCGGCGGATGGATGCACTCTAGAGCAAACCGCAGGTTAGCTGAGACGGCCGTAACCGGCATGGCGGAAGAACCCTGCGGCGTCTTGGGCGGTGATGGCGCCGAGGGCGGGGCCGAGTGCCCGGTGCAGCGCCTCCGCCGTGCGGGCGCCGACGCGGCGCAGTTCGGCCTTGAGCTTGGCCCGGGCGGGCTCGATCGGGTTCATGTCCGGCGAGTAGGACGGCAGATAGCGGTAGGCGAAGCCGGAGCGGTCGAGCAGCCCGCGCACGGCGGGCGTCTTGTGGGCGCCGAGGTTGTGCGGGTCGAAATCGCCGCCTTCGACGAGCGCGCACCTCCCGCCCATCACCACTTATGATCGAATGGTACCCGCCCTGCAAACCTCATCGATCCCCGCCGCGCCCGGGAGGCGGAGGCGGCGGGCCGCTCCGCCAGCGGCGGGAGGGCACCACGGGGCGGACCGCTGGAGCGGTCGGGCCTCGCGCGATGGTCGCGAAACCGGAGTGGGCGTTTGTTGGACCGCCGAGCGCGCTCAGGCCGCGCGCCGGCCGGCGCGGAGGGCGCGATGAAGGCCCATTTGGACGATGACGACGGCGGCCGGCGGCTGGTGGGGCGCGCGGACGTGCCGGAGGAGTGCGGGCCGGTGTTCGAGGTGCCCGTGTTCGGGGCGGCGTCCACCAACGCGGAGCGGTTCGCCGTCGGCGCCGTCACGCACCTGCCGGAGGGCGGCGGCGCTCCGGTGGTGGAGCGGGCCGTGCTGGCGGCGCCGGGGCAGCTCGTGGAGCTGTTGCCGGGGTGGGTGGTGCTGGCGCGTCCTAGCCGCGCCCCCCGCCCGCTGGCGCTGGGCGG
>CADCTD010000033.1 GCA_902805545.1 uncultured Craurococcus sp.
TCGATGCCGAGGACGTCGCCCGCGGTCCGCGCGGCCAGGAACTCGGTGAAGCCGCCGCGACCGCAAGCCAGCTCCAGCGCCTTAGCGGCCCCGCCGATCCGCAGCGCCTCGGCGTAGCGCCGGTGCGTGCGCTCGAAGGCGGTTTCCCAGTCCTCCTCCGGGTCGCCCTCGAAGACCGCGAAGTGGAAGAAGTCGCTCCAGTGCTCCGCGTAGAGGTCGCTGACCGCCGCGAACATGCGCTCCATGTTCTCGGCGTGGTGCTCGCGGAACCAGGCGAAGTCCTCCGCCATCGGCCGATCCCTCCAGGGGCGCCGCCGCCCACCGGGGTAACCGCTCCGGCCGCCCGGCGTTGCGCGGCCGGTCTCTGGTCGCCCCTCCTGGGTTCTGTCGGGTTTCGCGCCAAGTGGCCGCGGGGCAGCAAGTCTGCCCTCGCGGAGCGGGGCGCGAATGAGTGCTTCTTTGCGTCGCAGCGGCGGTAACAAAACTGCAGCCATGCCGCTGGCTGGCACGAGCGCCGGCAGAACCGGCGGATCAACGCCGCCCGCCGCCCTCCGCCGGTGCGCCTTGCCGGCGCCGCCGCTCGCCCGCCGCTTGCAGCGCTTCGCACTGGCTGTTCTCGCCCACGCCGAGCTGGATCGTCGGCAGCAAGGCCAGCGGCGGGAACAGCAGGCCGAGCCCGACCGCCGCGCCCGCCCGCGCCGCCGCCTCCCCTAGCTCCGGGTGTATGGCCGGGCTCTTCAAGGTCCCCCCGATGCGGATCGGCGTCGGAAAAGACACGATGGTGGGCCGCTTGGCGTCCGTACGCAGCCGGAGGTCGATTTGCTCGCGCCCGAGGTCGAGCCCGCCGCTCCCGGTCACCACGTTGGCGTCGGTGTCGAGCAGCAGGGTTCGGCCTCGCAGCGCTCCGCGTTGCAGGGCGAAGTCCGCGATGAAGCACTCGATCCCCTCCCGCGCCGGGATGCCGAGCGCGGACAGGAGGGCGTTGCCGAATTCCAGGCCGGAAAGGTCCACGAGCAGGGAGCTGACGTTGCCGCCCACCGTCACCGCCGTGGCCTCGCCGTTGCCGCGCCCGAGGATCTCGGACAGGGACTTGCCGCTGCCCTCCAGGCGGGCGACCCCGCCCAGGGTGCCGGCGGCGCCCGCGCCCGCGGCGCCGAGCAGGCGCGAAAGATCGGCGCGGCGCAGCTCGACCTCGATCTTGACGCGGAGGCCGCCGTCCTCCTGCGGCGTCAGCGTGCCGGTCGCCGTCAGCCGCCCCCGCCCGATCCCGAAGGACACCGGGTGCAGGGAAACGGCGCCGTCCACGATGTCGGCTTCCGCGCTCAGGCTGTCGAAGGGCATGCCCTGCCCTTGGATGCGGTCCGCCCGGTAGCGGAGATGCACGTTCGCCGCGGTCAAGCGCGGCATGTTGACGGGCGTGGTCGGGATCAGCCTCGGACTCGCCGCCTCGCGGGCCTGGGCGGCGCGCTGCTGCGGCGTCTGCCCCGGCGTGTCCGTGCGCCCCGGCTGGCGGCCAATGAGGCCCTCGAGGTCCGCGAGGTCCACGCTGCGCGAGCGCAGGTCGGCGGTGACGTCGGGCCGGTTGCCGGCGGTGGAAACGGTGAGGCTGCCGCCGATGTCGCTGCGCCCGACCTTCCCTTCCGCGTCGAACAGCCGCACCCGGCCGTCCGCGTAGTCCGCCTTGCCTTCCAGGCGGAAGGGCGGGGTCTTCGGGAACGGCACACCGCTGAGGGGCACCAGGTCCGCCATGTCCTTGCCGGCGAACTCGACGCGCAGGTCGGCGCCGCGCAGCTTCAGCGGCTCGCGCAGCGTGCCCTTCAGGGCGAGCGTGGTTTCGCCGTTGCGCAGGCGCAGGTCCACCGGCCAGGGCTCTTTCTCGTCGCGGAGGTTCAGGATGGCGCCGCCGGTCATCTGCGCCTCGATCCGCTGCCCGGCGTAGGTGCCGCGCGCCTCGGCCACCAAGGCGGGCTCCTGCCCGTCCCGGTCCTGCGTGTTCACGTCCACCTCGAAGTCCGCGCGCAGCCAGGCGATAGCGACCCTCGCCTTGCCCTCCTTGATGCGGAGTGCACCGACGCGCGGCCCTGGCGCCTTGCCCGGTTCGGCGGCCTCGCCCTCTGGCGGGGCGAAGTCGAATTCGTAGTTGCGGCTACCGTCGTCCCGTCCGATCACATTGACCACCGGCCGGTCCAGCTCGACGGAGGGGATAACCACCTCGCGCGAGCGCAGGAACGCGCCGACGTCCACCTGGGCCGTGGCGCGCCCGACCTCGGCGAAGGGAGGGTCGTCCGGGAAGCCCGGCGGATTGCCGACGCGCAGCCCTTCCGCGGTCACGGTGGAAACGCGGCCCAGCTTCACGTGCAGATGTTCGATGTGCACCGGGCGCCCGAGCGCCGCGCTCGCCCGCGCTTCCGCCAAAGGGATGAACCAGTCCCACGACCAGAACGCGGCCAGCAGCGCCAAGGCCAGCAGCGGTGCCCCCAGCCAAATCAGCCAGCGCTTCCCGTGGCGCCCCGCCATGGCTCCCTCCCCTCGGCTCGGTGCGCACCGCCGCTTCGCTGCGAGATAAGACGCGGCAGGGCATTTTCAATTTGACCGGCGACGAGACGCCTTCGACCGAGCGGCAGTGCTGCGTGAGGGAGCTTTGGACTTCCTACCGGCGTTGGACTTCCTACCTATCCTAGAGTCGGGTGATCGTGCGCGCCGCCATGAGGTTCTCCTTCGGGCGGTCCACGGGCCGGTCGC
>CADCTD010000034.1 GCA_902805545.1 uncultured Craurococcus sp.
GGTGGTGTTCCACTACGCGCCGGGCCGCGGCGCGCAGCATCCGAAGGCGCTGCTGGCCGGCTACCGCGGCATCCTGCAGTGCGACGGCTACGCCGCCTACAAAACCCTGGCCGCGGCCAACGACGACATCACCCTGGTGTTCTGCTGGTCGCATGCCAGGAGGGAGTTCATCGAGTTGGCGAAGGGCAAGACCGCGCCGATCGCCACCGAGGTCCTGCGGCGCATCGCCGCGCTGTACGCCGTCGAGGCCGAGGTCCGCGGCCAGCCGGCGGAGATCCGCTGCGCCGTCCGGCAGGCGAAGAGCCGGCCACTGGCCGAGGACCTGTTCGCCTGGCTTTCGGCGCAGCTCGCGCGCTTGCCGGGCGGCAGCCCGACCGCCAAGGCGATCCGCTACGCCCTGAACCACCGCGACGGCCTGCTCAGGTTCCTCGATGACGGCCGCATCGAGCTGGACACGAACACGGTGGAGCGCGCCATCAGGCCCCTCTGCCTCAGCCGGAAGAACGCGCTTTTCGCGTCCGGCGACGACGGGGGTGCGCGTTGGGCCGCCGCGGCATCGCTGGTGGAAACCTGCAAGCTGAACGGCGTCGATCCGCAACGGTACTTCACCGACCTGCTCACCCGCCTCGTCAACGGCTGGCCGAACAGCCGAATCGACGATCTCATGCCGTGGCGCTGGGCGAAATCCGGCAACGCCTGAACGTCAAGCGCCGGCGAGGAGGGTGCGAAATCCTCGCTTACGGTAGAGGCTGCGCTGCGGCGGGACGAGCATTGCCGGAGCCACTCCCGCCGGCATGCCTCCTGGTCCGCCGCGGGCCGCCGGGTGCATTCGGCGCGCAAGGCGGCAAGCGACGCCGCGTCCCCGCGCCTCAACGCCCGGTGCATCAGGGCCGCCAAGTGGCCCGCCCCCACCCGCGAGTAGTCCGGCATCAGGACCCGCCCGGTTTGACCGCTTCGGTCACATCAGCGGCCACGAGAAGCCCGCCCCCGCAATCCGTGGAAACGCGTAATCGGGACGGTCGGGGCGGTCCGCCAGGGCGGAGCGCCCATGCTGAGGTCAGGCTGGCACGGTCCACACGGCCGACTTTCCCCCGCGCCCTGACATGACGACGCGGACCCCGCCGGCGACGGGTTCAATCCGAAAACGCCAGCTATGAAGCTGCTCCCGCACCCTCCAGCCGCCCGGGACCGCTTCCCAACGCTGTTCCGCGATCCAGCGTTCAACCTCACCAACGGCGACGAAGGCGTGGAGCGCGGCGCGGGCTTCGGCTTCGGTCACTCGCCTGTCTTGGGAACGGCGCGCATGTGGCCGGGCAGCCGGCGTTCCTCCACCCACAGATCCACCAAGGGCGTGATGGTGCCCGCCACCCCGAAGCTGTGCCCGTGCAGCGGGTGGCCCTCCATGAACAGGCTGCACACGTGACCGTCCTTGGCGCAGCGGATTTCGGCGCCGCGATAGGCGTACACCGGGCCGCCCCATGGGCCTGTGGCGGCGGTTTCATGGAGAGAGGGACGCTCAGCTGCTTCCGTCATGGCGCCGGCCTTATGGCTGTCCGCCGCGCCGGAACGCCAGCGCCCACTTCATGGTGCACGGCCAACTCGCCAGCGGAAGATGCGGCGCCACAACGGCCGCCGGGCCTCGGCTTCCAGGTTGGCGATCCGAGCGGCTTCCGAGGCGCGGGCCGCGGCTTCCTGGGCCTCGGCGATCCGCCTTTGCTGGAACCGGTCGAAGCGCTCGTTCGCCGTGGCCGCCCGCCGCTCCGCTTCCTCCGCCCGCCGCCGGGCTTCTGCCGCTTGCCGTTCCGCCTCCGTGGCCCTCGCCTGGGCCGCCTCCAGCTCCGCCAAGTCCAACGCGGCGGCCTCCGCCGGGAGCCGCTGCAGTTCGTCCAGGCGAGCCTCCGCCGCTTCCGCTCGCCGGCGGGCCTCCTCCGCTCGCGCTTCCGCCTCGCCCGCCCGCTGGGCCGCTTCCTCGACCTTGGTGTGGGCTGCTTCCCGCTCCGCCTTCGCAGCCGCGGCCGCCTCGGCGGCGGTGGCCTGGGTCTGCCGGAGATGTTCCAGCCCCTCCGCCACCCGGCCCATGACGGCGGTAAGTTCCGCCGTCCGCTGGTGGGCAGCGGCAGCCCGGTCCTCCGCGGTCCTCGCCCGGCGGCTGGCTTCCTCGGCGGTGGCTTGTGCATCTCGCAAGGCTTCCCGGAGCGCGTCCCGCTCGCCTTCCGCCCGGCCGGCCCTTTCGCGCTGTGTAGCCAACTCGCCGGCTAGCTCCCGTGCCCAGGCTTCCGCGGCTTCAGCCCGCTGGTGCAGTTCGGTCATTAAGGCGATGATTTTGTGGGGGACCGCGCCCCCTTCTGTGCCCCCAACCGTGAGGGATGCCGTACCCCCCTCCATGCCCCCGCGCATGGCTTCAAGATCGGCCGGCGGCACCAGCACCTGGGCGGCTTTGGGAGGTTCGTTGTCTATCCTGTGCCGCCAGCGCCCCATCCGGACATTCCGCCGCGCTCTGGCCTCCGCGGCACGCAACGAAATGCCCAGTTCGTCCGCCAGGGCACGGTAGGTCATCCAGCGGGGTTCGGCTTCGCCCATGTCCTCATGCGTAGTCCCGCCCAGGGCAACCCGCAAAGGCCGCTTCGACTTCGACCGCGCCATGTACGGCTGGCGGCACCTGATCGAGAACACCTTCGCCAAGCTGAAGGAGTT
>CADCTD010000035.1 GCA_902805545.1 uncultured Craurococcus sp.
TCTCGATCTCGATTTTGTCGTCCACGACGGGGTAGACATAGACGGAGGCGAAGGACGTCTGGCGCTTGTCGTTGCCGCCGAAGGGGCTGATGCGGACCAGGCGGTGGACGCCGGTCTCGGTCTTCAGCCAGCCGAAGGCATTCATGCCGCTGACCTGCATGGTGGCGGACTTGATGCCCGCCTCCTCGCCCTCGGACTGCTCGGTCATGGTGACCTTGTAGCCGCGCTGCTCGGCCCAGCGCTGGTACATGCGCAGCAGCATCTCGGCCCAGTCCTGGGCCTCGGTGCCGCCGGCGCCGGCATTCACCTCGACATAGCAGTCGTTGGCGTCGGCCTCGCCCGAGAGCAGGCTCTCGATCTCCCGCCGCTTGGCCTCGACGGCCAGCGACTTCAGGTCGGCGACGGCGGCATCGGCGGTAGCGGCATCGCCCTCGGCCTCGGCCAGCTCCCCGGCCATCTCGAAGTTGAGGACGTCGCCGGTGTAGTTCTTGACGACGTAGAAGACGCCCGCGCCCCCGTCTACGGCCTTGGTGGCCTCGAGCATCTGGTCCGGGGTCGGGCTGGTGAAGACGGAGCCGGCGCAGGCGGCATCCAGCATGCCGGGGCCGACGTATCCGCCGTGGGCTGGTTCGTGGCCCGAGCCGCCGCCTGAGACGAGGGCAACCTTCCCCTGCACGGGGGCGTCGGCCCTGAGGATGACGCCGTTGTCGGGGAGCAGGCGGAGCATGCCGCCGTGGGCGAGCTCCATGCCCCGGAGCATCTCCTCGACCACCCGCTCCGGGGCGTTGATGAGCTTCTTCATCGTTTTCCTTTCAGGCCCTCGTCAGGCCAGCGGGGATTCGACGGCTTCCTGGGCCCAGTCCTTGGAGCGGGCAACGGCCTCCTGCCACCTGCCGTAGAGGCGCTCGCGCTCCTCCTCGCCCATCTGCGGCTCGTAGCGGCGCCTGAGGCGCCAGCGGGTCTTCAGCTCCTCCTGGTCTTGCCAGAAGCCGACCGCCAGGCCCGCGAGGTAGGCCGCGCCGAGGGCGGTGGTCTCCAGGGTCTCCGGCACCTCGACGGGCACGCCGAGGATGTCCGCCTGGAACTGCATCATCCAGCGGTTGGCGGCGGCGCCTCCGTCGGCCTTGAAGGTCGGGATCTTCTCCCCCGAGTCCGCCTGCATGGCCTCGACCGCGTCGCGGGTCTGGTAGCACATGGCCTCGAGCGCCGCCCGCGCCAGGTGCGCCTTCGTCGAGCCGCGCGTAAGCCCCACGATGGTCCCGCGGGCGTAGGAGTCCCAGTGCGGCGCCCCGAGCCCGACGAGCCCGGGCACGAAGTACACGTCGTCGTTGGAGTCGAGGCTGCTGGCGAGCTCCTCGGTCTCGGCGGCGTCCTTGATGATGCCCAGGCCGTCGCGGAGCCACTGGACGGCCGCTCCCGTGATGAAGATAGCGCCCTCCAGCGCGTACTCGACGGGCTGGTCGCCTATGCCCCAGGCGATGGTGGTGAGCATCTGGCGCTCGCTCCTGATGGGCTCGGTGCCCGTGTTCATGAGGGCGAAGGAGCCCGTGCCGTAGGTGTTCTTGGTGAGGCCTTTCTCGAAGGCTACCTCGCCGAAGAGGGCGGCCTGCTGGTCGCCGGCAACTCCTGCCACGGGGACCTCGGCGCCGAAGACGCCGGCGTCGGTGTTACCGTAGACGTAGGAGCTGGGCCTGACCTCCGGGAGCATCTCCTTCGGTGCGCCGAGCATCTCGAGGAGATCGTCGTCCCACTTGAGGTCGAAGATGTTGTACATGAGGGTCCTGGAGGCGTTCGTGTAGTCTGTGACGTGCTCCTGGCCCCCGGTGAGCTTGTAGATCAGCCACGTGTCTATGGTGCCGAAGGCGATCTCGCCGTTCTGCGCCCGCTCCTTGAGGCCGTCCTGGTTGTCCAGGAGCCACTTGACCTTGGAGCCGGAGAAGTAGGCGTCGATGACGAGGCCGGTCTTGCCCGAGACCATGTCGCCGTAGCCCTGCTCAGCGAGCTCGGTGCAGATCTGGGCCCCGCGCCTGTCCTGCCAGACAATGGCGTTGTTGACGGGCTCGCCGGTGCTACTGTCCCATTCCCCGTCGGCTTCCAGCGCAACCTCCAGCATCATGCCGTGGGCCCCTCATAGGCCTCGACGATCCGGCCCACCAGCGGGTGGCGCACCACATCCGCGGCGGTGAAGCGAACGGTGGCAATGCCCTTGACACCTTCCAGCCGTCCGACCGCGTCCGCCAGCCCGGACTTGCCCGGGTCGGGCAGGTCGACCTGGTTGGGATCGCCGCAGATCACCATCCGCGCGCGCATGCCGAACCGGGTCAGGAACATCTTCATCTGCGCCGGCGTGGTGTTCTGCGCCTCGTCCAGGATGATGAACGCATCGCTGAGCGTGCGCCCGCGCATGAAGGCGATGGGCGCGATCTCGATTTCGCCCGAGGCGATCCGCCGCTCCACCTGCTCGGTCGGAAGCATGTCGTAGAGCGCGTCATAGAGCGGGCGGAGATAGGGATCGACCTTCTCCTTCATGTCCCCGGGCAGAAAGCCAAGCCGCTCTCCGGCCTCGACCGCCGGCCGCGACAGGATCAGCCGGTCCACCTGGCCGCCGATCAGCATCGCCACGGCCTGCGCCACCGCCAGATAGGTCTTGCCGGTA
>CADCTD010000036.1 GCA_902805545.1 uncultured Craurococcus sp.
GCCGCGCCCGGCGCGCAGGACCCGACGCTCGGGACGCGGCGCATCAGCTACAGCCTCCGCCAGCTTGGCCTCCGCGCGCCGATGCAGCTCCGCGGCACCTCGGACCTGCAGGGCGTGCTCTTCGGCGTCCGCGGCGACGAGGTGGTGACGGATGCGCGCCTGGTCATGCAGGGCTCCACCTCGCCCGCGCTGATCCCCGAGCTGAGCCAGATCTCCGTCGCGCTGAACGAGCAGTTCGTCGGCGCCATCCAGCCGGACCGCAACCGGCCGAGTTTCGGCCCGCTCGAATTCCCGGTGAACCCGGTCTTCTTCGCCGACAACAACCGGCTCAACATCCGCTTTTCCGGCCGCTACGCGGTCGAGTGCAACGACCCGCTCTCCGGCCTGCTCTGGGCGGTGGTGTCGGACACCTCGACGCTGAACCTCACCCTCGAGAAGCTGCCGCTGATCCGCGACCTGTCGCGGCTGCCGGAGCCCTTCTTCGACCCGCGGCTGCTGCGCGAGCAGCTCGTCCTGCCGGTGCTCCTGGCCGATGGCGCGGGCAACGACGTGCTGCGCGCCGCGGCCGTCGCCTCCTCCTGGTTCGCGGTGCAGGCCGACTACCGCACCGCCCGCTTCCCCGTCGCCGCCACGCCGCCGCCGCGCGGCCACGCGGTGCTGATCGCCACCAGCGGCGACGTCATCCAGGGCGTGCCGCTGCCGCGCTTCGATGGCCCGACCGTCGCCCTCCTGCCCAACCCGAACGATCCCTTCGGCCTCATCCTGCTGCTCGGCGGCCGCACCGGGGCGGAGGCGGTGGCGGCTGCCTCCGTGCTCGCGGTCGGGCGCGAGGCGCTGTCGGGCGAGGCCGCCCTCGTCCAGCTGCCGGAGGTGCCGGCCCGCCAGCCCTATGACGCGCCGCGCTGGATCCGCAGCAACCGCCCGGTGAAGCTCGGCGAGCTGGTGGACCCGACGGAGCTCCAGGTCTCGGGCTATGCGCCGGGTGCCATCTCCATCCCCTTCCGCACCGCGCCGGACCTCTTCACCTGGCGCAACCAGCCGCTGCGGGCCGATATCCGCTTCCGCGCGCCGCCGGGCCCGATCGTCGACGTCGCTGTCTCCCGCGTCGATGCGACGATCAACGACCTCTACCTGAAGAGCTTCCCGCTGCGCGGGCCTGAGCCGGCCTGGCCGCTCTCCGCCGTCGCCGGCCTCTTCGGCCGCACCGGCGACCGCTCCGAGGCACGGATCGGCATCCCGCCCTGGATCGTCTTCGGCCAGAACGAGCTGCAATTGCGCTTCGACATGCGCCCGCTCTCGCGCGGCGACTGCGTGGCCATCCCCGGCGATATCCGCGCCGGCATCGACCCGGACAGCACCATCGACCTCTCCGCGGCCCACCGCTTCACCCGGCTGCCGAACCTCGCCTATTTCGCCAGCTCCGGCTTCCCCTTCACCCGCCTCGCCGACCTCTCGACGACGGCGGTGGTGCTGCCGGACCGGCCGAGCGCCCATGAGCTGACGGCCTTCCTCGGCCTGATCGGCCGCATCTCCTCCCTGGTCGGCTATCCCGCGACCGGCGTGCAGGTCGTCCGCCCGCAGGCCCTCGCCCAGGCGATGGAGAAGGACCTGATCGTCATCGGCGCGCTCGGCCGCCAGCCGGCCCTGCCGCAGCTGATGCAGGACGCGCCGGTGCAGATCGACGGCAACCGCCTGACCGTGGCGCTGCCGGACATGCTGGGCGGCTTCCGCCACATCTTCGGCAGCAGCGGCCGGGTCGCGGCGGCGGAGCGCGCCTCCGCCCAGCTCGCGGCGCCGGGCGACGGGCTCGGCGCGGTCTTCGGCTTCGAATCCCCGCTGAAGCCCGGCCGCTCCGTCCTGGCGCTGACCGGCACCACCCCGGCGGCGCTCGAGGACATGGTCGCCGCCCTGCAGGATCCGGAGCAGCTGCCGCGCATCGAGGGCGACCTCGTGCTGCTCACGGCCGGCAAGATCCAGGGCTACAGCCTCGGGCGGAGCTACAATCACGGCGTGCTGCCGCCCTGGCTCTGGCCGCAGGTCTACCTCTCGGCGAGCCCGGCCGGGCTGCTCGGCCTGCTCGCCCTCGCCATTCTGCTGGTCTCCGCGCCCTTCTACTGGGTGCTGCGGCGCCGGGCGATCCGCCGCCTGCGCTTGAGGACAAGCTGATGCTCCGCCGCGCGCCCCTCATCGCCGCAGCCCTCGCCCTGCCGCAGCCGGTGCTGGCCCAGATGGCCGCCGCCCCGGTCGCCGTCCCGCTCGCGGCGCCAGCGCAGGGCGGGCAGGAGGGCGCCATCGCCGCCCTGCTCGACCAGGCGAATTACTGGCGCCTGCAGAACCGGCCGGAGCTCGTCGTCCGCACGCTCGAGCGCGTGCTCGTCGTCGACCCGCGCAATGTGGAGGCGCTGGCCGGCGCCGCGCAGGCGCATGCCCAGCTTGGCAACCGCCAGCCGGCGGAGAGCTACCTCGCCCGGCTGCGCCAGGTCGCCCCCGCCGACCCGCGCCTTGGCGAGACCGACATCACCGTGCGCGCCGCGACCGTCGACACCGCGGCGCTTGCCGAGGCCCGCCGCCTTGCCCAGGCCGGCCGCGCCGCCGAGGCGGTGCAGCGCTACCAGGAGCTGTTCCGCGGCTCGACCCCGCCCGACGGCTACGCCCAGGAATACTACGCGACGCTCGCCGGCGTGGAGCGCGGCTATCCGGAGGCGCGGGACGGCCTCGCCCGCCTCGCCGCGCGCTCGCCGAACGACATGCGGCTCCAGCTCGCCTATGCCCAGGTGCTGACCTACCGCGACGCCACGCGCAATGACGGCATCGGCCGCCTCCGCCAGCTCGCCGCCAATCCGGAGGTGGCGAATACCGCGACCGCCGCCTGGCGCCAGGCGCTGCTCTGGCAAGGCCCCAGCAAGGAGATGGTCCCGGCGCTGCAGACCTTCCTCGAGCGCTTCCCGAATGATGCCGACATCGCCCGCAAGCTCGCCGAGGCGCAGAACCCGCCCGCCGGCACGCCGGACGAGGCGAGCCTCACCCGCATCCGCGGCTTCGAGCAGCTGAATGCGGGCAAGCTCCGCGACGCCCAGCGCGATTTCGAGGTCGCTGTCGCCCGCAACCCGGAGGATGCCGATGCGACCGGCGGCCTCGGCCTGGTCCGCCTGCGCGAGGGCCGCTACGGCGAGGCGCGCACGCTGCTCGAGCGCGCCATCCGCCTCGCCCCCGAGAAGCGCGACCAGTGGCAGCGCGCCCTCGACGGCGCCGGCTATGCCGCCGACCTCGCCACCGCCCGCAGCCAGCTCCAGGCCGGCAACCTCGACGCCGCCGAGCAGACGCTGCGCCGTGCCACCAGCCGCGGCACCGGCGACCGCGCCGATGCCGACACGCTGCTCGGCGACCTCGCGCTCCGCCGCGGCGACCTCGCCGGCGCCGAGTCCCGCTACCGCGCCGCCCTCGGCCGCCGCCCCAATCTCGGTGCCGCCGCGAGCGGCCTCTACGAGGTGCTGCAGCAAGGGGGCCGCTTCGCCGAGGCGGAGGAGCTGCAGCGCCGCGCCCGCGGCCCGCTGGCCGGCGGCGATGCCATGGCCGGCCGGGCCAATGCCATCCGCACCGAGGCCCAGCGCAACCCGGACCCGGCGGCGGCGGCCGTCATGCTGCGCCAGGCGCTCCAGGCCGACCCGTCGAGCCCCTGGATCCGCCTCGACCTGGCCCGCCTGCTCTCCCGCCAGGGCAGCGGCGCCGAGGCGCGGCAGCTGATGGATGCCGCCATCGCCAGCGGCAACCCGGACTCGCTGCACGCCGCCGCGCTCCTCGCCGAGGAGGATGCGCGCCCCGCCGACGCCTCGGACTACCTGAACCGCATCCCCGTCCGGCTCCGCAACGCGGACATGAACGCCCTCCTCGCCCGCACCCGCATCGCCGCCGAGGTGCAGTCGGCCGCCAACCTCTGGCGCGGCGGCCAGCAGGCCGAGGGCCGTGCCGTGCTGATCGGCATCGCCCGCCGCGCCGACCCGGGCGGCAACGGCGCCCAGCTCGCGATCCGCAAGCTCGGCCAGCTGAACGACCCGATGGGCGCCGCCGAGGCCGGCCGCGCCGCGCTCGCCGCCAACCCCCGCGCCAGTGCCTCGGCCCGGCTCGGCATCGCCGCCGCCCTGCTCGCCGCCGGGGCGGAGGGGGATGCCATCGCACTCGCCCGCGCCGTGGAGGCCCTGCCCAATCTGACCGGAGAGGAGCGCCGCCAGGCCGCCGCGCTGCAATCCGGCCTCGCCATCCGCGCCGCGGACCGGCTGAACGACCAGGGCGACCAGGCCGGGGCCTATGACCTGCTCGCCCCCGTCCTGGCGCGCGACCCGACCAATGCCCCGGCCAACCTGGCGCTCGCCCGGCTCTACCAGGGCGCCAACCAGCCAGGCGCCGCCGGCCGCATCGCCGAGGGCGTGCTCCAGGCCGACCCGTCCAGCCTCGAGGCCCGCTTCGCCGCCATGGACGCCGCCATCGCCGCGCGCGACTGGGGCAGGGCCGAGGCGCTGCTGGTCGAGGCCCGCGCCACCAGCCCCGGCGATGTCCGGGTGCCGCTGATGGAGGCCCGCCTCGCCCGCGCCTCCGGCCAGAACGGCCGCGCCCTCCGCGCGCTGGAGGCGGCCGCGGCGCAGCGCCGCTCCCAGGCCGCGCAAGGGGGCGACCCGGGCGCCGGCAACGGCCCGCTGCTGGCCCAGGCCGGGCGGGACAACCCCTTCCGCCGCGGCGGCTTGCCGGGGACGGTCTCGCCCCTCGCCCCCGTCCTCGACCCGGTCGATGCCGAGATCCAGCGCGAACTCGGGCTGGTGCGGGAGGAAACCTCCGCCCGTCTCCAGGGCGCCGTCGCCTACCGCACCCGCTCCGGCACCAGCGGCCGCGACCGGCTGGAGGAGGTCTCGGCCCCGCTCGAGGCCTCGATCGCGCCGGGCGGCCGGATCACCGCGACGGTGACGCCGGTCAGCATCGCCACCGGCAAGCTGAGCGCCGACAACACCGACGGGCTCCGCACCTATGGCAGCAATGCCCTGGCCCCCGGCCTGCAGGGCACCGCCCCCTCGGCCAGCCCCGCCGACCGGCAGCGGCTGACGGCGCGGGACACGACCGCGAGCGGCGTCGCGCTCGGCCTCGGCTATGCGCGGGAGAGCTTCCGCGCCGATATCGGCACCTCGCCCATCGGCTTCCGAGAGCAGAATTTCCTGGGCGGCGTCGAATTCGCCCCGTCGCTCGGCCCGACCCTCAAGCTTCGGCTGACGGCGGAGCGCCGCTCGGTGACGGACAGCCTGCTCTCCTGGTCCGGCGTCCGCGATCCGGCGAGCGGCCAGGTCTGGGGCGGCGTGGTCCGCACCGGCGGGCGGGCGCAGCTCGAATACGGTGCCGGGCCGGTCGGGCTCTATGCCGGCGCCGGCTACTCGAGCTTCAGCGGCCGCAACACCGCCAGCAACAGCCGCTTCGAGGCCGGCGCCGGCGCCTCCTACCAGGTCTGGCGGCGGCCGGCGGATGAGCTGACGACCGGGCTCGACCTCGTCTACTTCGCCTATGACAACAACCAGCGCCTCTTCACCTACGGCAATGGCGGCTATTTCAGCCCGCAGAGCTACTTCGCCGCCAATATCCCGCTCGACTGGCGCGGGCGCGACGGCGACCTGTCCTGGCGGGTCGGCGGCACCATCGGCTACCAGAGCTACCGCGAGGATGCCGCCCGCTACTTCCCGACCGATGCGGCGGCGCAGGCGCAGCTCGAATCGAGCCTCGGCAGCGACCCGGCCGCCAGGGCCAGCCAGGCGGCGCGCAGCGCCTCCGGCATCATCGGCGGCGTCCGCGGCGATGCGGAATACGCCGTGACGCCCAACCTTCGCATCGGCGCGCTGCTGCGCTACGACCGCACGGCGAATTGGAACGAGGCGCGGGGCATGTTCTTTGCCCGCTACCGGTTCGACAAGTGATGGACACGCTGCTCCCCACCCCGGAAGGGCCCCGCATGACGGCTGCCGAGCCCAATGCCTTCAGCTACCTCGCCCGCCGCGGCGTCGCGGCGCAGTGGCGCGGCTTCCTCCGCGCCCTGGTCGAGACGCTGGACGCCAATCTCGACGCCGCCTCGCGCGACGCGCTGCTGCGCGCCGTGGGCGCCCGGCTCGGCGCGCTGACCCCGCTGCCCGCCTGCGCCGGCCTCGCCGAGCTCGAGGCCCGGGTGAACGAAGCGCTCGCGGCGGCCGACTGGGGCTGGGCGGAGATCGCCCTCGACCCGAATGACCGCGCCCTCGTCGTCACCCATTGCGCCGCGCCCTGCGTGGCGACGGGTGCGGACCCCTCCGGCGGCTGGGTCGGCGCGGTGCTGGAGGGGCTCTACGGCACCTGGTTCGCCAACCAGCCGGGGGCGGAGCCGAGCCTCGTCCCGCGGCGGACCAGCAGCAGGCCGGGCGTCATCCTGCTGCGCTACGGCCGGGGCTGACATCAGGGGAGGGGTTCCCCACCCTCCGGTCCATGATATGCGGGGCCCCCGATGAGCCTTTCTCCGCGCCTGCGGGCCCCCTTCGCCGCCATCGACCGCATCTTCGGCATCCTCGTCGTCCCGCTGGCGATGCTGCTGGCCTCGCTGCTGCTGCGGGCCCTCGGCTTCACCGTCGCGGTGATCGACACGGATGAGGGCCTCTACCTGGTCCAGGCCCAGCAATGGCTGCGCGGCAACTGGCCTCTGGTCGCGGTCTGGGACATGCATCCGGTCGGCGCGCCGGCGATCTTCGCCGTCGCCATGGCGCTGCTTGGCGAGAGCATCGCCACCATTCGCCTGCTCGGCTGCCTCTGCGTGGCACTCGCCGCCTGGGCGCTCTACGGCGCGGTGCGGGCGGCCGGCGCGCCGCGCGGCATCGGCCTGGCGGCGGGCTTCATCTATGTCGCGCACAGCCTCAGGATGGGCGGGCTCGCGACCAATACCGAGATCCTCTTCGCGCCGATGGTCGTCTCCGCCATGGCGCTCGGCATCCGCGGCCTGGTCGGGGCGCTCCGCTTCCGGGAGGCGCCCGGTTGGCCTCCGCTGGTCGCCATGGGCCTCCTGATCGGCTCGGCGCTCTCCATCAAGCCGGTGATGGTGGTCGAGGGCTGCCTCTGCTTCGCCCTGATGGTCTTTCCAGCCCTCTGGCTGCGGGTGCTGCCCTGGCGGCGGGCGCTGGGGATGGCCGCCGCCTATGCCGGGCTCTGCGCCCTGCCGGCCTTCCTCTTCGGCCTGCTCTACTGGTGGCAGGGGGCGCTCTCCGACTTCCTCGACGGCACCTTCCTCGCCCCGCTCCGCTACGAGCAGGGCCGCCTCGGCGCGGTCGAGTCCTTCCACCGCATCCTGGTCGAGATCCTGACGCTGCTCTGGCCCCTTGCGCTGGCCGGCCTCGCCCTGATGCGCTGGCTGCCGCGGCGCGGCATCGCCGCGCTGCTGGTGCGGGTCGGCCTCGTCTGGTTCGTCGCCGCCAGCGTGGGCGTTGCCTCGCCGGGCTATTTCTATCCGCACTACTTCCTGCTCTGGCTGCCCTCGCTCGCGCTGATGGCGACCTTCGGCTGCTGGCGCCTCGCCCGCTGGCTGCCGCGCCACCGCCGCGCCGGCGGCTTCGCGCTGCTCGTCGCGGTGGTGATGGTCGGCTCCTGGCGCGCCGATGCGACCGCCCGCGTCGACCGCGGCATCGGCCTGTTCGAGGCCGACCCGGTGGTCGAGATCAGCCGCCTGATCCGTGCCGAGCTGAAGCCGGGCGAGACCATCTTCGTCGCCAACTACCACCCCGTGATCTACGCGCTGACCGATGCGGCGCTGCCGACGCGCTTCGTCTTCCCCGCCCAGCTCACCGGCGAGTTCACCGACATCGCCGGCATCAACACCGATGCCGAGGTGGCGCGCATCATGGCGACGCGCCCGCGCTTCGTCGTCATCGACCGCGGCTGGTGGCCGCGGCTCCGCGAGAGCGCCGCCGTCATCATCGCCGAGACGCTGGAGAGCGACTACCACCAGGTCGGCGAGGTGCCGGAGGAGCGCGGGCCGATCGAGCTCTGGGCGCCGAAATAGGCCGGAGCGCGATCGCCGGAGGCTGGTGCGGCCGGAGGCGTGAATCACGCGACACGACGTCAGGCCAGGGCAGGAACCGCGGTTCCTGCTCCGGACGGGGTTGCAAGCCCCGGCATCTCGCGCATGATCCCCGCAACGAGCAGGAGGGGAGGGGGGACCATGGCGGAGCTGCGCATCCTGGCCGAGGGGCTGCGTTTCCCGGAAGGGCCGGTCGCCATGCCCGATGGCAGCATCATCCTGGTCGAGATCGCCGCCGGCACCCTGACCCGCATCGCCCCCGACGGCACGAAGAGCACCGTCGCCCGCCCCGGCGGCGGCCCGAACGGCATCGCCCTCGGGCCCGGCGGCCGGATCTTCTGCTGCAACAACGGCGGCTTCCTCTGGCATGAGGAGCCGGGCTTCATCCGACCGGTCGGCCAGGCGCCGGACTACAGCGGAGGCCGGATCGAGGTGATCGACCCGGCCTCGGGCGATGTCCGCGTGCTCTACGACCGCTGCGGCGAGCACCGGCTGAAGGGCCCGAACGACATCGTCTTCGCCCCCGAAGGCAGCCCGGGCGAGGGCGGCTTCTGGTTCAGCGACCTCGGCAAGGTCCGCGCCCGCGACCGCGACCATGGCGGCGTCTACTGGGCGGCCGCGGATGGCTCGCGCGTCGTCGAGGCCGCGTACCCGATCTTCGGTGGCGCCAACGGCATCGCCCTCTCGCCCGACGGCCGCACCCTCTACGCCGCCGAGACCGAGACCGGCCGCCTCTGGGCCTGGGACATCGAAGGCCCCGGCATCCTGCGCAAAGACCCTTGGCCCTCCTCCAATGGCGGCCGCGTGCTCTGCCAGTTCCCCGGCTACCGCCGCCTCGACAGCGTCGCCGCGACGGCGGCCGGCAATATCTGCGTCGCCACGCTCGTCAGCGGCGAGATCACCACCGTCTCCCCCTCCGGCGAGATCCTCCGCGTGGCGAAGATGCCGGAGCCGATGCCGACCAATCTCTGCTTCGGCGGGCCTGATCTGCGCACGGCATTCATCACCCTCTCCACCACCGGCAGGCTCGCGGCGATGGCGTGGGACGAGCCCGGCCTCAAGCTGCCCCACAACTGAAGGATCGCGGGATGACGCTCTGGGTCCGCTACGCCCGCGACGATGCGGAAGGCTTCGGCACGCTGGAGGGCGGGGAGATCGCCGTCCATGCCGGCGAGTTCTTCGGCACGGCCGCGCCGACCGGCAAGCGCCTGCCGCTCGATGCCGTCCGCCTGCTGCCGCCCGTGCAGCCCGGCGCCTTCATCGGTCTCTGGAACAATTTCCACGCCGCCGCGGCGAAGCAGGGCAATGCCATCCCCGAATTCCCGCTCTACTTCCTGAAGAACCCGCGCTGCGTCATCGGCCCCGGCGCCGCCATCCAGCCGCCCGCCGGCTATGACGGCAAGGTGCTCTACGAGGGCGAACTCGGCATCGTCATCGGCCGCCGCGTCACGGCCGTGGACGAGGCCGGGGCCGAGGCCGCCATCTTCGGCTACACGGCGGTGAACGACGTGACGGCGCTCGACCTGCTGATGGCCGATGCCTCCTTCCCGCAATGGGCCCGGGCCAAGGGCTGCGACACATTCGGCCCGATCGGCCCGGCCATCGCCACGGGCTTCGACTGGCGTGCCGCCCGCGTCACCGTCGCACTGAACGGACGCGTCCGCCAGGACTACCCGCTCGAGGACATGATCCTGCCGCCGGCGCGCATCGTCTCGCTGATCTCGCAGGAGATGACGCTGCACGCCGGCGACGTCATCGCCTGCGGCACCTCGCTCGGCGCCCTGCCGATGCGGCCGGGCATGCAGGTCACCGTGACGATCGAGGGCATCGGCGCCCTCGAGAACCCCTACGCGCCCTCAATGTAGGATGGCGGCGGCGGCCTTGCGGTACCCGGCCCGCCGCTCCGGCGGCACCGGGTGCCGCCCGGCGACGCGCTCCAGCAGCAGCCGCGCATCCTCCTCGAGCCCCGCCTGCATCGCGGCATCGAGGAAGAACTGCTCCAGCACGTCCTGCTGCGCGTGGCTCCCGCCGAGCGCGTGCATCCCGCCGAGCGCTGGCCGCATTGCCGCAACCGCGCCGGCGAAGTCGCGCCGGCCGTGCCGCAGCACCGCCTCGCAGATCGGCAGCGCATACTGGCCGATGATCGCGGCATTGCCGCCATTGTGGCTGCGCGCGTAGTCGCGCACCGCCGCCAGCATCCGCTCCGCCGCCTCGAAGCGCTCCGTCACCACCAGCGCCAGCATGAAATGCGGCAGGTTGAAGCCCTGCTGGCAGTCGCCGATGCGCGCCTCCGCCTTGTCGGCCAGCTCCGCCCAGCGCGACCCGCCATCCACCCCCTGCAGCCGCAGCCGGTAGAGCATGGAGATGGCGTTCTGCATGTCGATGGCGAGGTCCGGCATCACCTGCGTCACCGGGCTCTCCAGGTTGCGGAAGCGGCCGTCATAGAGCGCCAGCACCTTGTCGTGCTCGCCCCGCTCGTAGTGGAACAGCGCCCGGTGCCACCAGAGGTGATGGGTGAGGTTGTTCCCCCCCTCCCAATGCTGCTCGAGCCCCGAGGTCCAGGCGATGCCCTCGCCGCGCCGCCCCTGCATCTCCATCACATGCGCGACGGCATGCGTCGCCCAGAGATCGCCCGGGTTGATGCCGACCGCCGCCCGGCCCGCGGACTCGCCGACCAGGTAGTTGCCGCATTCCTCATTGGCGAAGGCCTGGCAGGCGAGCACGTTGTGGTAGCCCGGCTCGTCCGCTCCCCAGCGCGGCAGCACGCCGTTGACGGCCGCCAGCATCATGTCCGCCCGCCCGCGCCAGAAGGCGTTGTAGTGGTGCAGCCGCAGCGCCAGCAGGTCATGCGGATGGTCCGCCATGATGCCCGTCCAGGCCGCCAGCGCCCGCGCCATGTCGCCCTCCGCCCAGGCCGCGAGCGCCGCCGCATGCGCCCTCTCACGGGCCGTGCCGCCCGCGGCCAGCGCCCCCGCCTTCGCTGCCGCCTCCAGCGCCGCCGGGGCGAAGGCCGAGTTGGCGGCCAGCATGGCGAAGGTGCCCTTCAGCAGCACCAGCATCGGGCTCTCGGGGTCGAGCTTCAGCGCCGCCTTCAGCCGCTGCGAGGTATCCGCCCGGTAGAGCAGGAAGCCCTCGAGCGTCCGGTCATAGCCCGCCGCCACCTCGGCCGAGGCTGCCGTCATCGGCAGGCCTTGCGCGTCCTTCTGCATGCGTTTCCTCGTCTTTTGGAATTCTTGTCGAAGCTGGCCGATAACTGGTGTGCTTCCGCCGCTTTGCCGCGGAAGGCTTGCGAGGAGTTGAGAGTCGCCCGGCATCAACGCCCGGCTCGGCCCGCCAGCCATAGCGTGAGCAGGTCGATCCCCGCCAGCAGGTCATCCGTCTCCATCGCCTCATCCGGGTTGTGGCTGCCGTTGCGGTTGCGGATGAGCAGCATCCCGGTCGGCACCCCGGCCGCGGCGAAGTTATTGGCGTCATGGCTGCCCGGGCTGTTCATCCGCGGCGGCGCCAGCCCCCGCTGCCGCGCCGCCGCCGCCAGCTCCTTGACGATCGCCGGATCCATCGCGCCCGGCGCCGCCGCGCTCCGCGGCCCGAGATCGATGGCGACGCCCCGCCGCGCCGCCACCGCGCCCGTCAGCCCGTGCAGCTTCGCCTCCAGCGCCTTCAGATGAGCCGCGTCATAGGCCCGCAGGTCGAGGCTCATCTCGAACTCGCCCGGCACCACCGTCATCGCATGCCGCCCGGCCAGGGTATGGAACCGCCCGATGGTGACGGCCATCGGGCGCCGCGCCGCCTCCTCGTCGAGCCAGAGCCGCTCCAGCGCCAGCGCCAGCTCCGCCCCCGCCAGCGCCGCGTCGTGGCGGAAGCGGTGCGGCAGCCCGGTATGCGCATCCTCCCCAGTGATGCGGATATGCGGATGGCGGAGGTTGCCCGGATTGGCGAGGCAGAGCGCCACGGGCTGCCCCGCCTCGACCAGCTGCGGCGCCTGCTCGATATGCAGCTCGAGATAGGCCTCGATCCGCCGCGGGTCCCGCAGCGGCCGCCCGAGCCGCGCCGGATCGCCCCCGCAAGCCGCGATGCAATCGCCGAGGCTCTGCCCGCTCCGCGCATGCGGCAGGTCGAGCGCCCCCTCCGGCAGCCGCCCGAGCAGGCTGCGGCTGCCGATCAGCCCGAGCCCGAACCACACCGCCTCCTCGCAGCGCAGCGCCAGCACCTCGACCGTGGCCCGCGGCCGGAACCCCTCCGCCTGCAGGGCGGCGATGGCGGCGAGCCCCGCCACCACCCCCGCCGCCCCGTCGAAATTCCCCCCATGCACCACGCTGTCGAGATGCGAACCGATGAGGACCGGCGCCGCCGCGGGATCGCTCCCCTCCCACCGCATGGCGAGGTTCGCCCCCGCGTCCACCGTGCAGTCGAGGCCGAGCTCCCGGGCCGTCTCCGCCATCAGCGCCATGGCGGCATTCTCGCCCGGCCCGAAGGCCTCGCGCGTGATCCCCGGCGGATCGGCGCCGATCACCGCCAGCCGGTCCAGCAGCCCCTGGACAAGGCTCAAAGCCCAAGTTCCGCCAGCACCGCCCCGGTATGCTCGCCGAGCGCCGGTGCCGGCACGCTCCAGGGCCCGAGCCCCGGCAGCCTGGGGAAGGGCAGGGTGCCGAGCCCCGGCTGCTCGAGCGGCACCGCGGCGCCGACCGCCTGCACATGCGGGTCCGCCAGCCAGTCGAGCGGCGTGTTGACCAGGTCGCAGAGCATCCGCGCCGACTGGTAGCGCGCCACCCATTCCGTCGCCGGGCTTCGCGTGAAGGCCTCCCGAAGCAGCGGCAGCAGCGCCTCCCGGTGCTCCGCCCGCGCGGCGAAGCTGGCGAAGCGCGGGTCCTCCACCAGCTCCGGCAGGCCGGCGATCCCGCAGAGCGTGGCGAATTCCGGCTCCCGCAGCATCGCCACCATGAACCAGCGCCCGTCGCTGCCCTGGTATGTCCCCGAAGGCACGTTGGCGAGCGGCGGCACCCGCCCGAGCAGCCCCTGCTCGGCGACGTTGAAGGCCATCAGCGCCGCCGCCGCCTGCATCAGCGAGACATCGAGCACCCGCCGCCGCGGCGCCGTCCCCGCCACCCGGTCCCGCGACTGCTCGGCCAGCGCCGCCTGCACCGCGGCGAAGGCCGAGATGCCGGTGACCATGTCGACCGTCATCAGGTTGCCGGTGCGGTGCGGCACGCCATCCATGCCGATATTGAGCGAGACCATCCCCGAATAGGCCTGCGCCACGCTGTCCGTGCAGGGCCGCTCGGAATGCGGCCCCTGCTGCCCGAAGCCCGAAATGGAGAGGAAGACGATGTCGGCCTTGCCCGCCTCCGGCACCACGCCGATGCGCCGCGCGACGCCGGGGCGGAAGGCCTCCAGCATCACGTCCGCCCGCGCCGCCAGCGCCTTGAAGGCCGCGCGCCCCCGCTCCTCCTGCAGGTCGAGCACCACGCTCCGCTTGCCGCGGTTGAAGGCGACATGCATGGCGCTCTGCGTGCCCTCCCGGGTCGAGAGGCCGCGGGACCAGTCGCCGGCCGGCGGCTCCACCTTGACGACCTCCGCCCCGCAGGCCGCGAGCAGCGTCGCGCAATAGGGTCCGGCGATCCCTTGGCTGGCATCCAGCACGAAGAGCCCCTGGTAAGGCTGCATGGCGTTTCCTCCCGCGTCGCTGCGCCCTATCCTGCCCGGAACCACGGATGAGGGAAGGGGCGGGGATGCGGATCACGCGGAGGGCGGCGATCGGCCTGGTCGCGGCACCCGGATTGGCAAGGGCCGAGGACTGGCCCGCCCGACCCGTCCGCTTCGTCATCCCCTATCCGCCGGGCGGGCCGACCGACATCCTCGGCCGCGTCGTCACCACCCGCCTCGCAGGGGACCTCCACCAGCCGATGGTGGTCGAGAACCGCGCCGGCGCCTCCGGCGTCATCGGCTCCGAGGTCGTGGCCCGGGCCGCGCCGGACGGCGCAACCTTCCTGGTCAACGCCTCCATCCACCTCATCATCCCGCACCTGAACCCCTCGATGCCCTTCGATGCGGTGGCGGACTTCACCCCGGTCACCAACATCGCCACGGTGCCGCTGGTCGCCGTGGTGAACCCGGCCCTGCCGGTGCGGACCATCCCAGAGCTGATCGCCTATCTCAAGGCGAACCCTGGCCGGGTTTCCTACGCCTCCTCCGGCAATGGCTCCGCGCTCCATCTCGCGGGGGAGATGTTCAAGCTGATGACGGGGACGGAGATGGTCCATGTCCCCTACCGCGGCGCCGGGCCGGCGGTGCAGGACCTGATCGCCGGCACCATCCAGCTGATGTTCGACAGCATCCCGAGCAGCGCCGCCGCCGTCCGCTCCGGCCTGCTCCGCCCGCTGGCGGTGACGACGACCCAGCGGACCGCCGCCTATCCGGACCTGCCGACCGTCGCCGAGGCCGGCCTCCCCGGCTTCGAGATCGCCACCTGGTACGCCATCTGGGGCCCGCCCCGCCTGCCGCCCGCCATCGCGCTCCGCCTGCAGGGGGCCGTCGCCGCCGCCGTCCAGGCGCCCGAGGTGCGGGAGCGGCTGGCGGCCCTCGGCGCCGACCCGGTGGCCGACAGCCCGGCGGAGTTCGCGGCCTTCTGCCGCCGCGAATACGACCGCTGGGGCCGCCTGGTCCGCGACGCCAAGGTGAGGCTCGACTGATGCGCGCCGTCATCTGCGAATCCTGGCGCGAGTTCGACGCGCTGGAGCTGAAGGACGTCCCCCCGCCGCCGATGCGCCCCGGCGGCGTCCGCATCCGCGTCGAGGCCGCCGGCGTCTCCTTCGCCACGCAACTCGTCGTCGCCGGCAAGTACCAGCGCAAGCCCCCGCTGCCCTTCACCCCGGGGACCGAGATCGCCGGCAGGGTGATCGAGAGCGCGCCGGACGTGGCGGACCCGCTGCCCCCCGGCACCCGCGTCTTCGCCGTGCTCGACTGGGGCGGCATGGCGGAGGAGGCGGTGGCGGATGCCATCCATGTCGTCCCCATCCCCGACGGCCTGCCGCTCGAGCCCGCGGTCGCCATGCCGATCAGCTACCCGACCGCCGCCGCCGCCCTGCTCTGGCGGGCGCGGCTCGCCCCCGGCCAATGGGTGCTGGTCCATGGCGCCGCCGCCGGCGTCGGCCTCGCCGGGGTGGAGGTGGCTCGCGCCCTCGGCGCCCGCGTCATCGCCCGCTGCGGCGCCTCGAAGCGCGGCGTCCCGCTCGCCCGCGGCGCCGACCTCGTCCTCGACAGCGCCGAGCCCTTCCGCGCGGCCGTGCTCGAGGCGACGGGCGGCACCGGCGTCGCCGCCGTGCTGGATACGCTCGGCGGCCCGGCCTTCGACGAGGGGCTCCGCTGCCTCGGCGATGGCGGCACGCTGGTCACCATCGGCTTCGCCGCCGGCGGCATCCCGCAGCTTCCGGTGAATCTGCTGCTGCTGAAGAACATCGCCGTCGCCGGCCTCAACTGGGGCAGCTATGTCGGCTGGTCCCCCGGCGACAACCGCCGGCTCCACGCGCCCCGTGCCCGCGCGCTCTGGTCCCAGCTTGTCCAGTGGTGGAGCGACGGCCTGCTCCGCCCGGAGGTGCATGCCGCCTTCCCCCTCGCCCGGTTCCGCGAGGCCATGGCCGAGGTGCAGGGCCGCCGCGCCAGCGGCCGGGTGGTGCTGCGCCCGGGCGAGGCGTAGAACTGCCCGGATGAGCGAGACCAGCGCGCCGAAGCCGAAGCCCGACCCGCGCCTCACCGCCGCCATCGTCGCCAGCGCGCTCTTCATGCAGAATCTCGACAGCGCCGCGGTGACGACGGCGCTGCCCGCCATGGCGGCCGATATGGGGGTCGAGCCCGCCCGCCTCGGCGCCGCCATCACCTCCTACCTCGTCGCGCTCACCGTCTTCATCCCCGTCTCCGGCTGGGTCGCCGACCGCTTCGGGGCCAAGCGCGTCTTCATGGCGGCGATCGCCGTCTTCACCCTCGCCTCCGTCCTCTGCGGCCGTGCCACCGGCGTGCCGGAGATGATCGCCGCCCGCGTCTTCCAGGGCATCGGCGGGGCGATGATGGTGCCCGTCGCCCGCCTTCTCCTGCTCCGCCAGGTCCGCAAGGAGGAGATGCTGAGCGCCATGACCTGGCTGACGATGCCCGCCATGATCGGCCCGATCAGCGGCCCGCCCCTCGGCGGCTTCCTGACGGACGCCTTCGGCTGGCAATCCGTCTTCCTCATCAACGTCCCGATCGGGGTGCTCGGCCTCGCCCTGGTCGCCTGGAAGATCGAGGACGTCCCGCCCGGCGACCCGGGCCCGCCCGACGTGGTCGGCCTGCTGCTGATCGGCCTGGCGCTCGCCCTCTTCATGTTCGGCCTCGAGACCGTCGGCCGCGGCGTGGTGGTCGAGGGCATCGCGGAGGCTTCGCTCGTCCTCGGCCTGATGTTCGGCTGGGCCGCCATCCGCCATTGCCGCCGGGCGAAGCGCCCCGCCATCGACCTCTCGCTGCTCCGGGTCAGCACCTTCAGCCAGGGGGTGATGGTCGGCAGCCTGTTCCGCATCGGCGCCGGGGCGACGCCCTTCCTCGTGCCGATGCTGCTCCAGGTCGGCTTCGGCAAGACCGCCTCGGCGGCCGGCCTCGTCTCCTTCGCGACCGCCCTCGGCGCCCTGGCGATGAAGCCGCTGGCCCGGCCCATCCTCCGCCGCTACGGCTTCCGCGCCGTGCTGATCGCCACCTCGGTGCTGTCCGCCGCCGGCATCGCGGTTGCCGCGCTCTTCACCCCCGCCTGGCCGCTCTCGGCGATCTTCCTGCTGCTGGCGCTCGGCGGGCTGTTCCGCAGCCTGCAGTTCACTGCGCTGAACACCCTCGCCTTCGCCGACATCCCGGGGCCGCGCCTTTCGGCCGCCACCAGCTTCTCCGGCACGGCGCAGCAATTGGCACCTGCGCTCGGCGTCGTCCTGGCGACGACCAGCCTCGAGCTCAGCAAGTCCCTCGCCGGCCACCACACGGCGACGGTCCCCGACTTCGCCGTCGCCTTCATCGTCGCGGCGGTGGTGGTGCTGGCCTCCTGCCCGCTCTTCCTCCGCCTCGCCCCCGATGCGGGCGCCGAGGTCAGCGGCCACCGGCCGCTCGCCGCCCGGCGCGCCCCCGCGGAGTGATCAGTCGACGATGAAGAGCTTCGCCCCGGTGCGGGTGGAGGAGCGATGCGCCGCATCACCGAAATCGGAGACCTGGTAGCTCATCCCTGGCCTGAGGACGAAGCGCCGCCCGTCCCTGAGCTCCGTCTCCAGCTCCCCCTCGAGCACGTAGAGCACATGCCCCCGGTCGCACCAGTGATCGGCGAGGTAGCCCGGCGAATACTCCACCTGCCGGATGCGCAGGTCGCCGATCTCGAGCGTCCGCCAGATGGCCTCGCCCGCCTCGCCCGGATGCCGCGTCTCCGCGACACGCGCCCAGTCGGTGACGGTGAAGGGCAGGGGAGGGATCCTCATTCCGCCGGCGCCGCGCCGACCGGCGCCTGGCGCCGCTTCAGGGTCAGCCGCCGCGCCAGCCCGTCGAAGCCGAGATAGAGCACCGGCGTCACGAAGAGCGTCAGCACCTGGCTGACCGCCAGCCCGCCGACCACCGCGAGGCCGAGCGGCTGCCGCAGCTCCGCCGCTGCGCCCCAGCCAGCCGCGATCGGCACCGCGCCCGCACCGGCGGCCAGCGTCGTCATCAGGATCGGCCGGAACCGCAGCAAACATGCTTCACGCACCGCCGCGAAAGCCGGTGCCCCCGCCCGCTGCCGTTGCAGCGCCACGTCGACGATCATGATGGCGTTCTTCTTCACCAGGCCTATCAGCAGCAGCACGCCGATCACCGCGATGACCGACAGGTCGAGCCCGAAGGCATAGAGGGTGAGGAAGGCCCCGAGCGCCGCCGCCGGCAGGCCGGAGAGGATGGTCAGCGGGTGGATCAGGCTCTCATACAGCACGCCGAGCACCAGGTAGACGATGGCAATCGCCGCCAGCACCAGCGCCCCCTGGCCTGCCAGCGCCTCCTGGAAGACCTGCGCCGCGCCGCTGAAGCCGGTGACGATGGTGGGCGGCATCCCCACCTCGCGCTCCGCGGCGCGGATGGCGTTCACCGCATCGCCCAGCGCCACGCCGGGCGGCGTGTTGAAGCCGATGACGACGGCCGGCAGCTGCCCCTGATGCGAGACGTTGAGCGGCCCCGACTTCCGCTCGATGCTGGCCACCGCCGACAGCGGCACCAGCCGCCCGGTACTCGAGCGGATATGGAGCTTCGCCAGCCCCGTCTCGTCCCGCTGGTCCTCCGGCAGCGCCTCCAGGATCACCTGATAGGCATTGGCCTGTCCGTAGAGCGTCGAGATCTGGCGCGCGCCGAAGGCCGAGAACAGCGCCTGGCGCACCGCATCCACCGAGACGCCGAGCGAGGTCGCCCGGTCGCGGTTGACGTTCACCTGCACCACCGGGCTGTCGACCTGCAGGTCGGTGTTCACGTCCTGCAGCAGCGGGATCTTGAGGAGCTGCTGCTCCATCCGCGGCGCCCAGTCGTAGAGCTCGTCGAGGCGCAGCCCCTGCAGCGAGTAGAGATAGAGCGTCCGCGTCTGGCGCGAGCCGAAATTGAGGTTCTGGATCGGCTGGACGAAGACGCGGAGGCCGGGGATCTGGCTCGTCTCCCGCCGGAGCTGCTGGATGACACGGACGATGCCCGGCCGCTCGTCCGCCGGCTTCAGCTCGACGAAGAGCCGCCCCTGGTTGATCGAGATGGACCCGCCCGCCGCGCCGATGTTGGAGACGACATTCGCCACCGCCGGGTTCTCGCGGAGCTTGCGCGAGAGCTCGTTCTGCCGCTCCACCATCGCGGCGAAGGAGGCGCCGCGCGGCCCCTCCGTGTTGATCGCCAGCAGCCCGGTATCCTCGATCGGGAAGAAGCCCTTCGGGATGGTCACCGCCATGTAGCCCGCCGCCCCGAGCGAGGCGAAGAAGGCGAGCCAGACGAGGGAGCGGAAGCGCAGCGCGAAATCGAGCATGACGGCATAGCCGCGCTCGATCCCGCCCACCAGCCGCTCCAGCACCCGCTCGACGAGGCCGGGCCGGCCATGCGCCGGCAGGCGCGAGGCCATCAGCGGCGTCAGCGTGAGCGAGACGATGCAGGAGGCGATGACCGCGAGCGAGACGGTGGCGGCGAAGGCGTTGAACACGCGCCCCACCACGCCCCCCATCAGCAGGATCGGCAGGAAGACCGCGACCAGCGAGAGGGTGATCGAGAGCACGGTGAAGCCGATCTCCCGCGAGCCCTTGATGGCGGCCGGGATGGGCGCCATCCCCTCCTCGATGTGGCGCATGATCGCCTCGAGCACGACGATCGCATCGTCCACCACCAGCCCGACCGCGATGGTCAGCCCCAGCAGCGTCACGTTGTCGATGCCGTAGCCCATCAGGTACATCAGCCCGAAGGCGACGCAGAGGCTGATCGGCACCGCAACGGTCGGGATCAGCGTCGCGCTCAGCTTGCGGAGGAAGATGAAGCAGACCAGCACCACCAGGCCGATGGCGATGGCAAGGCTCTCCTGGACGTCATGCACCGCGGCCCGGATGGAGAGCGAGCGGTCCAGCATGATGTTGATCTTCGCCCCCGGCGGCAGCGCCGCCTCCAGCGCCGGGATGCTGGCCTTCACCCCATCCACCACCTCGACGGTGTTCGCGTCCGGCTGCCGCAGCACGGCCAGCACCAGCGCCCGCTCGTCATTCCGCCAGGCGGCGATGCGCTCATTCGCCACGCCGTCCGCCACCTGGGCGATCTCGCTCAGCCGCACCGGCGAATTCGGCTTGCCGGCGACGACGAGGTTGCCGAAGGCGGCCGCATCCTGTGGCTGGTCGTTGGCCCGCAGGGTGAGCTGCTGCCGCTGCCCGTTCATCAGCCCGACCGGCGTCGCCGAATTGGCCTGGGCGATGGCCTGCTGCATCGTGTCGAAGGCGAGCCCCATGGCCGCGATCCTGTCCGGGTCGAGCCGGACGCGCACGGCGTAGAGCTGCTCGCCATAGGTCTGCACCTGCGCCACGCCCGGCACGCGCGAGAGGGCCGGGCTGACGATCGTGCTGACCAAGTCATTCAGGTAGTAGAGCGGCTTGTCGCCGCCCGAGATGGTCAGCAGCACCACCGGCGCATCCGCCGGGTTCACCTTGCGGTAGTTGGGCGGCACCAGCATGTCGACCGGCAGCCGCCGCTGCGCCCGGGTCAGCGCCGCCTGCACGTCCTGCGCCGCCGCGTCGATGTTCTTCGACAGCACGAATTGCACGGTGATCTGCGAGGTGTCCTGCCCGTTGATCGAACTCATCGAGTCGACGCCGGCGATGGTCGAGAGCTCGCGCTCGATCGGCAGGGCGACGCTCGTCGCCATCGTCTCCGGGCTGGCGCCCGGGAAATTGGCGAAGATGGTGATGACGGGGAAATCGACCCGCGGCACGGCCGCCACCGGCAGCCGCGTATAGGCGATGATGCCGGCGATGATGGCGGCCAGCGACAGCAGCCCGGTCATCACCGGGCGGCGGATGCAGAGTTCGGAGATGTTCATCCTGCCCGGTGCCCCTGCCGCCTACTGGACGCTGGAGACGCGCTGCGGCGAGGTACTGCGCTCGACCGCCCGCGTGCCCTCGGTGACGCGCTGCGCCCCGTCGACGATCACCTTCTCGCCCGGCTGCAGCTCGCCGGTGACGACGGCGCGGTCGCCCGCCACCCGCACCAGCGTCACCTCCCGCCGCCGCGCCGTATTGTCCGGCGCGAGGACGAAGACGAAGCGCCCGGCCTGCCCCGTCTGCACCGCAGGCCCCGCGACGGTGATCGCATTCGGCTCGATGCGCGGCGCGATCTTCACCTGCACGTACTGCCCCGGCCAGAGCCGGAAATCGCCGTTGTCGAAGCGCGCCTTCAGCAGGATGGTCCCCGTCGTCGTATCGACCGCACTGTCGACGAAGACCAGCGCGCCCTCGGCCGGCGCATCGGTATCGCCCTCCGGCCGCACGGCGACCCGCGGCGGTTGGCGTCCCATCGCCGCCCGCACCTCCGGCAGCCAGCGCTCGGGGATGGCGAATTGAACCAGGATCGGGTCCATCTGGGTCAGCGTCGTGATGGCGGTGTTCTCCGCCTGGCGCACGAAATTGCCGGCGCGCAGCGGGATGGCGCCAAGCCTCCCGTCGATCTCGGCGACGATCGTCGCATATTCGATGCCGAGCCGCGTCTGCTGGATCAGCGCCTCGGTCGCCCGGGCATTGGCTGCGGCGGCCAGCGCATCCGCCTGCGCCTGCTCGAAGCGCTGCTGGGAGGCGAAGCTCTCGCCGCGCAGCGACTGGTAGCGCTTGGCATCGGCCTGGGTGCGGGACTCCTGCGCCCGGTTGCTGGCGAGCTGCGCCTCCTGCTGCGCCAGCAGCGCCTGGGCCTGGCGGGAGTCGAGGGTGAAGAGCGGCTGCCCCCGCCGCACCATCTGCCCCTCGGTCACATGCACCCGCTCGATCTGCCCATCCACCCGCGTGCGGATGGTGATGACCGATTCCGAGGCGACGATGCCATTGGCCAGGATCTCGACCGGCACCGGCCCGACCTGCACCGGATCGGTGGTGACCGGCACGCTGCCGCCCTGCTGGGACCAGGCCAGCCCCGCCGGCAGCAGGGCCAGCAAGGTCAGGAAGGCGAGGCGCCGCAGGCACGGCAAGTAGCGTCGCGTCATCCGTCTCGGTTCTCCCTGGGCCGCATGCGCGGCCGGCAGCCGACCCGCAGGGTGGTACGGCGTCTCATATACGCCGTATTGCCTCCGCTCCCACGAATTCCTGACAGAAAATGGATGCCAGGCCGTTACGGGCCTGCAGCGCTGGCTGACGATCCACGTTCGTAGCAACCACCATGTCAGGCAACGGGAACGGCCGCAACGCGTAACGGTTTCATGCTTCAGTGACAGTTTCATCCCCTTGCTGGCAGCGCCATGCCATGCTCGGCGCCGCCCGGGGCTTATGGGACCTACTCCGCATGCGCGTGCTTCTGCTGCTTCTCGCCCTGCTCTGCCTCCCGCCCGGCCTGCGCGCCCAGGGCTTCGAGCTGCCCGGCCTCTCCGCCGATGCCGAGGCCTGGCAGCGCGACCTCACCCGTCGCTTCCCGGCCGGGGCGACGCCGCAGCAGCGCAGCGCCGCCGAGCAGCGCGCCGCCGGGGCCGAGCGCACCAATAACTGGCCCGCCGCCGCCCAGGCCTGGGAGGAGCGCATCGCCGGCGGCGACCCGCGGCCGGAACACTGGCTCGCCCTCGCCCGCGCGCAATTGCAGAAGGCCCCGCCCGACCCCGCTCGCGCGCTCCAGGCGGCCTGGATGAACTTCCAGATGGTCGCTGCCGGCGAGCCGGAGATCCCCTCGCTCCTGCTCATGGCCGATGCCCTGCAGCGGCTCGACCGCCCGGCCCAGCAGCTCCAGGCGTTGGGTGCCGTGCTCGAGCGTGCCCCGAACGACCCCCGCTACCGCCAGATGCTCGCCGATGCCCGCCGCGCCGCCGGCCTGCTCGTCGCCCGCATCAACACCGAGCCCGAGGCGGAGCCGGCCCGCGCCTGCCTCGCCTTCACCCTGCCCCCCGCCCGCCGCACCGACTGGCAGCCGGGGGACTGGGTGCGGACGGAGCCCGCCATCCCCGGCCTCGCCGTGACGCGCGAGGGCGACCGGCTCTGCATCCTCGGCCTGCCGAACGGCGCGACCACGCGGGTGCTGCTGCGCGCCGGCCTGCCGGGCGAGGAGGGCCAGCGCCTCGCCCGCGATGCCGAGCTGCGCATCGCCATGCCCAACCGGGCGGCGAGCATCATCTTCGACTCCAGCGGCTTCCTGCTGCCGCGCGGCCAGGCGCCGCGCATCGGCTTCAGCACCATGAACCTCTCGGCGCTCTCCCTCCGCGTGGTGCGGGTGACCGAGCGGAACCTCGTCCCCTTCGGCCGCAACTGGAGCCCGGGGAGCGCCCTCGACAGCTGGACGGCGGAGGACATCCCCGACACCTGGGGCCGCACCGTCTGGGAAGGCCGGATCGAGCTGCCCCGCTTCGAGGCCAACCGCCTCCAGCGCCAGGTCATCCCCCTGCCGGACGCCCTGCGCGCCGCCGGCCCCGGCCTCTACACGCTGGTGGTCAAGCCCGCCGACGGCACCCGCGCCCGCGCCGCCGGCCTGCCCATCATGGTGACCGATCTCGGCATCACCGCCTGGCGCAGCCCGCAGGGGCTGGCGGCGCAGGTGAGGGGCCTCGGCGCCGGCCAGCCGCGCCCGGGCGCGCAGCTCCGCCTGCTCGCCGGCAACAACGACATCCTCGCCGAGGCGGAGGCCGGGCCGGACGGCCTCGTCCGCTTCGCTGCCCCGCTGCTGCGCGGCACCGGCCCGATGGCGCCGAAGGCCCTGCAGGCCATGCTCGGCGACGACCTCGTGCAACTCGACCTCGAGGCCGCCGCCTTCGACCTCTCCGACCGCGGCGCGACCGGGGCCGCGCATCCCGGCGCCATCGACGCCTTCACCTGGCTCGACCGCGGCATCTACCGCCCCGGCGAGACGGTGCAGGCCGCGGCGCTGATCCGCGACGGCGGCGGCGCCCCCCTCGACCTGCCCGCCCGCTTCCGCCTCCGCCGCCCGAACGGCAGCGTCTATGCCGAGGCCGTGCCCGCCCGCACGCCGGGTGCCGCCATCCTCTGGCCCATCCCGCTCGGCACCAGCGCCCCCGCCGGCGTCTGGACGCTCGAGGTCCTGGCCGATCCCAACGACCCGCCCGTCGGCCGCGCCGAATTCCGCGTCGACGCCTTCGTTCCCGAGCGGCTCGAGGTGAAAGCCGGCCCCGCAACCGGCCCCATCATCCCCGGCGAGGTGCTGAACCTCCCCATCAACGCCCGCTTCCTCTACGGCGCCCCCGCCGCCGGCCTGACGGGCAGCGCGGAGCTGCGCCTCCAGGCCCTCCGCTCGCCCTTCCCGCACTACAAGGACTACCTGTTCGGCCTGGTCGACGAGCAATTCGCCCCCGACCTCATCCCCTTCGACGTCGAGGCGCTGGACGGCCAGGGAAGCGGCAGCCTCGCCCTCTCCCTGCCGCGCGCACCCGACACCACCCGCCCGCTGCAGGCCGAGCTCTCCATCTCCATCGACGAGCCGGGCGGCCGCGCCTCCCGCACCTCGCTCACCCTGCCGGTGCGCAGCCCCGGGCGGATGATCGGGGTGAAGCCGCTCTTCGCCGACCTCGCCACCGATGCCGGCGCCGAGGCCGGCTTCGAGGTCGTCGCCCTCGACCCGGAGGCCCGGCCCGTCGCCGCCCGCCTCCGTGCCCGACTGGTGCGCGAGCGCCCGGACTGGCGCATCGTCACCCGTGGCGGCACCCCCCGCTACGAGACGGTCTGGCGCGACGAGCCGGTGGACGGCGCCGACCTCGCCGTCGCAGCCTCCGGCCCCGCCCGCTTCGCCCGCCGCCTGCCCTTCGGCCGCTACCGGCTGGAGGTCTCGGACCCGGGCGGCATGGCCATCACCTCCATCCGGTTTCGCTCCGGCTGGGCCGGCGGCGAGACGCCGGAGGTGCCCGACAAGGTCGATGTCGCCGCCGACCGCCGCGCCTATGCCCCCGGCGAGACGGCGCGCATCCGCATCACCCCGCCCTTCTCCGGCCCCGCCAGCCTCGCCATCCTGACCGACCGCCTGGTCTCCATTCGCGAGATCCAGCTTGCCGAGGGCGGGACCGAGGTGGAGGTCCCGGTCGATGCCGCCTGGGGCGCCGGCGCCTATGTCACCGTGACCGCCTTCCGCCCCGGCGAGACCCGCCAGGGCCAGCCGGGGAGGGCCCTCGGCCTCGCCTGGGTGCAGGTCGATCCCGGCTCGCGGCGCATCGAGGTCTCGATCGGCACGCCCGGCCGCATCACTCCCCGCCAGAGCCTCGCCATCCCCATCAGGCTGGCGAATGCGGGGGAGGGGGCCATCCTCACCCTCGCCGCGGTGGACGAAGGCATCCTCCGCCTGACCCGCTTCGAGAGCCCGGACCCGGTCCCGCATTTCATGGGCCGCCGCCGCCTCGCCGTCGACATCCGCGACGACTACGGCCGGCTGATTCCCCCGCCCGAGGGCGAACTCGCCGTGCTCCGCCAGGGCGGCGACGAATTCTCGGCCGGCGCCATCGAGATTCCGCAGCGCACCGTCGCCCTCTTCTCCGGCCCCGTCGCCGTGGCGCCGGACGGCACCGCGACCGTCACCCTCGACATCCCCGACTTCGCCGGCGAGCTGCGGCTGATGGCCGTCGCCTGGTCCGGCAACCGCATCGGCGCCGCCAGCAAGCCGCTCACCGTGCGCGACCCGGTGATCGCCGAGGCGCTGCTGCCCCGCTTCCTCGCCCCCGGCGACGAGGCGCGGTTGCCCGTCCTGCTCAGCAACCTCGACCTGCCCGAGGGCGAGATCACGGCGACCCTCTCCGCCGAGGGCGCCGTCGCCCTCGCCGGGCCTGAGCGCCTCGCCGCCCGCCTCGCACCCAATGCGCGCGCGCTGCCGACCAGCACGCTCCGCGCCACCGCCGCCGGCCAGGGCGTGCTCCGCCTGACCGTCGCCGGCCCCGGCGGCTTCACCGCCAGCCGCGAAGCCCGCATCACCATCCGCTCCTCCCGCCCCATCACCACGGAGGTCACGGCGCAGGAGATACCGCCCAACCAAGAGCGCCCGCTGCCGCTCGCCGCCGACCGCTGGCTCGCCGGCACCTGGCGCGCCGCGGCCAGCTTCGGCGGCCCGACCCGCTACGATGCGGGCGGCATGCTGAAGCTGCTGGAGAGCTACCCCTTCGCCTGCCTCGAACAGTCCTCCTCCCAGCTTCTCGCCTTCAGCTCCGGCCAGGTGGACGGGCTGGCGGGGGATGAGCGCGCCGCCCGCCTCCAGCGCGCCGTCGAATGGGTGCTGAACAAGCAGCGCTACGACGGCGGCTTCGGCCTCTGGTCCGCCCAGGGCGAGATCCAGTACTGGACCGGCGCCTATGCCACCGAAGCCCTGCTGCGCGCCCGCGCCGCCGGCGCCGCCGTGCCGGAGGCCGCGCTCGAGGATGCGCTGAAGGCCATCGCGGAGCAGGCCGAGGACGTTTCCGCCAGCAACCCGGAGGAGCGCGCCGCCCAGGCCTACCGCCTCCATGTTCTGTCGCTCGCCGGCCGCCCCCGGCTCGGTGCCGCCCGCCGGCTGCTGGAGGATCTCGACCAGCTCCCGACGCCGCTCGCCAAGGCCCAGCTCGCCGCCGCCTTCGCCAGGGCCGGCGACCGCCCGCGCGCCGAGGCCGCCTTCGCCGCGGCGCTCGCCGCCCCGGCCCGCCGCGCCTGGACCTACGACTACGGCAACGCCGCCCGTGATGCCCTGGCCGTCGCCACCCTGCTGAAGGAGAGCGGCCTGCTTCCCGACCGCCTCTCTGCGCTGCAGGCGACGCTGCCCGGCCCGGAGCTCACGCCGCAATCGGCCAATACCCAGGAGCAGGCCTGGGGCGTCACCGCCGCCGCCGCCCTCGGCCGCGACGGCCGTCCGGTCCGCGTCGCGGTCAACGGCACGCCCCAGGCCCCGGCGCCGATCCTCGCCGTCGCCCTCCAGGGGCCGGGCACCGCCCGCAACCTCTCCGACGCGCCGGTCTGGGCCAGCCTCTCCGTCACCGGCATCCCGGCCCAGCCGGCCCCGGCCGGGCGGGCGGGCATGCGCATCGCCCGCCGCTTCCTCGACCTCGCCGGCCAGCCGCTCAACCTGGATACGCTGAAGCAGAACACCGTTTTCGTTCTGCTGCTGGAGGGCAAGGCCGAGACGCGCGAGGCCCATCGCGCCATCCTCCAGCAGGGCCTGCCGGCGGGGTGGGAGATCGTCGGCCGCCTTTCGGCCGGGGAGGTCGCCGGCATGCCCTGGCTCGGCACCCTCAGCGAGACGGCGGCGACGCCGGCGCTGGACGACCGCCTCGCCGCCGCGCTCGACCTGACGCCGGAAGCGCCCGACTTCCGCATCGCCGTCCGCCTCCGCGCCGTCACCGCCGGGCGGTTCGAGCTGCCCGGCGCCCAGGTCGAGGACATGTACCGGCCGCAGGTTTTCGCCCGGCAGAATACCGGGTGGATCACGGTGCTGCCGGCAGACTGATGCGGCACCTGCTGGCCGCGCTGGCGCTGCTGGCCGGGGCGGGATGGGCGCTCGACCGCGCCTTCCCCCCCGACCTCTCCCGGTTCGAGGCGGTGGGGCAGGAGGTGCTGGCCCGCGACGGCCGCACCCTCGCCACCCTCCCGGCGCCGGGAGGCACCTGGCGCCTGGCGACCACCACCGCCGATGTCCCGCCCCACCTGATCGACCTGCTGGTCACCGCCGAGGACCGCCGCTTCCGCTGGCACCCGGGCGTCGACCCCCTGGCCCTCGCCCGCGCCGGCCTGCAATGGGCGCGCGCCGGCCGCATCCTCTCCGGCGGCTCGACGCTCACCATGCAGGCCGCCCGCCTGCTGGAGCCGCGCCCCCGCACCCTGCGCAGCAAGGCGATCGAGATCCTCCGCGCCCTGCAGCTGGAGGCGCGCTACTCGAAGGACGAGATCCTCGGCATCTGGCTGACCCTCGCCCCGATGGGCGGCAATATCGAAGGCGTCCGCGCCGGGGCGCTCGCCTGGTTCGGCCGCCCCTCCCGCCAGCTCGACCCGGCCGAGGCCGCGCTCCTCGTCGCCATCCCCCGCCGTCCGGAGGCGACCCGCCCCGACCGCCACCCGGCGCGCGCCCGCCTCGCCCGCAACGCCCTGCTGACCGCCCGCGCCGCCGGCGCCCCCGGACTCACCCCGGCCGATACCGGCTACGCGCTGGCCGCCCCGGTTCCCGTTGCCCGCCAGCCCATGCCGCGCCTCGCCCCGCACCTGGCCCGCGAGCTGGCCCGCTCCGACCCTGCCCGCCGCATCCCGAGCACCATCGACCTCCCCCTCCAGCGTGCCGTGGAGGAGGTGGCGGCCGCGGTCCTCGCCGGCCTGCCCGACCGCGCCTCACTCGCCATCCTCGTCGCCGATGCCGGGGCGCATCAAATCCGCGCCCTCCATGGCGGCGCCTTCGGGGCGGAGGGGAGGGCCGGCGCGCTCGACCTCACCCGCGCCATCCGCTCGCCCGGCTCGGCGCTGAAGCCGATGCTCTATGCGCTGGCCTTCGAGGCCGGCATCGCCGCGCCCGAGACCCTGCTCGCCGACCTGCCGCGCCGCTTCGGCAGCTATGCGCCCGAGAATTTCGACGGCGGCTTCGCCGGGCGCATCACCGTCGCCGATGCGCTACGCCATTCGCTGAACCTCCCCGCCGTCGCCCTGCTGTCGGAGCTCGGCCCGCTCCGCTTCGCCTCGGCGCTGAAGGCGGCCGGCGCCCCGCCGCGCCTGCCGCCCGGCGCCGACCCCTCCCTCCCGCTCGCCCTGGGCGGCCTCGGCATCACCCTCCGCGAGATGGCCGGCCTCTACGCGACGCTCGGGACCGGTGGCGAGGCGACCCCGCTTCGCCTCCAACCCGGCCCCGACCCAACCCCACGCCGCGTGCTCGATGCGCGCGCCGCCGGCCTCGCCGCCGCCATCCTGGTCAACCCCTTCCCCGGCGGCGGCCCCCAGGGCATCGCCTGGAAGACCGGCACCAGCTGGGGCGGCCGCGATGCCTGGGCGATGGGCCTCGATGCCCGCCACGTCGTCGGCATCTGGGTCGGCCGGCCGGACGGCACGCCCTTGCCCGGCGCCACCGGCGCCCGCACCGCACTCCCGATCCTCGCCCGCATCTTCGAGCGCCTGCCTCCCGCCCCGCGCGGGGGCCTCCCCGTCCGGGCCACGGCCCCGCCCATGGCGGAGACGCTGGACCGCCTCCGCCTCACCTTCCCCCCGCCCGGCGCCGTGCTCGAGGAAGGGGAGGGCCATGTCACCCTCCGCGCCACGGGCGGCCGCCGCCCCTTGACCTTCCTCGTCGATGGTCGCCCCCTGCCCGCCGAGCCGGCCAAGCGGGAGGCCGCCTGGGTCCCCGAAGGCCCCGGCTTCTACCGCGTGACGGTGCTGGACGCCGCCGGCAGCGCGGCACGGGCGGAGGTGCGGGTGCGGTGACGGTGCTCTATATCGACGGCGATGCCTGCCCGGTGCGGGAGGAGGCCTTCCGCGTCGCCACCCGCCTGAACCTGCCGGTGAAGGTCGTCTCCAACGGCAGCCGCCCCGTCCGCCCGCCCGGCCTGCCGAATGTGGAGATGGTCCTCGTCCCCGAGGGCGCCGACGCCGCCGATGACTGGATCGCGGAGCGTGCCGCCCGCGGCGATGTCTGCATCACCGCCGACATCCCGCTCGCCGCCCGGTGCCTGGCGAAGGGCGCCCGCGCGCTCTCCTTCAAGGGCCGCCCCTGGACCACCGACAATATCGGCGGGGCGTTGGTCGGCCGCACCATCTCGCAGGGGATGCGCGACATGGGGCAGATGACCGGCGGCCCGGCGCCGCTGACCAGGGCCGACCGCTCCCGCTTCCTCGCCGCCCTCGATGCCGAGATCGCCGCCGCCCGGCGCGACGCCGCCGCCCCGGCCGCGCGGCCCTGGGTGTCCTTCGAATAGCTCCTAGCGCCCCCGCGACCCACCCTCGACATGCGGCGCCGGCACGGGCGTGCCCGGCGGGGTGAGCTGGCGGGAGAGCGCGTTCAGGTCCTCCAGCTGGCGCCGCTCATGCTCCGGCGACCCGCTGACTCCCGCAGCCCGCTGCTGCTGCTCGACGCGGCCGCGGAGGCCAGCCGTCGGGTTCTGGCTCTGCTGACCCTGGTTCTGCTGGCCCTGGCTCTGCTGACCCTGGTTCTGCTGACCCTGGTTCTGCTGGCCCTGGTTCTGCCGGCCCTGGTTCTGCTGGCCCTGGTTCGCCTGGCCCTGCCCTTGCTGCCCCGGCGCATTGCCGACGCCTTGGTTGCCCTGGCTCTCACCCTGTTGGCCCTGCGGATTGCCGAAGCCCTGGTTCCCCTGACCCTGGCCGACACCGCCCTGGGCCCCGCCCGCAGTTCCGCCGGTCGCCCCGCTGCCGAGGTTGGCATTGCCCTGCTGGTTGCTGCCGCGCTGCCCCATGCTCTGGCCGGGCGCCCCGGTCGTCCCGCCGCCCATGCCGCCGCTCATGCCGCCACCGGCCGCTCCGCCAGCGCCACCGGCCGCTCCGCCGGCGCCACCCGCAGCACCGCCGCCGCTCCCACCGCCTCCGCCGCCCCCCTGGGCGAAGGCCGCCGGCCCGCTCAACAACGCAAGGCACGCTCCGATGGCGAGCCACCGGCTCCGGGAAGAGATCACAGGCATGGGCTCGATCCTTGACCGCATGCCCGCCTCAACGCCGCCCGATGCCCGCCGTTCATGAACAGCCGTGCCGGTCCAGCCTCTCCCGCGCCAGCCGGGCCGAGAACCGCGCCCGGTCGAGGCCCCGCCGTACCCCATCGAGGCTATCCGCACCCCGCGCCGCCTCGGCCAACCCCGCCGCCTCCTGCGTATGGCCAGCCGCCTCCCCGCAGCCACACCCCCCGAGCCGCCCCGCCGCCTCGCCGAGCGACTGCGCCGCCCCCGCCGCCGCCGCCCGTCCTTCGAGCAGCGAGGGCGCCGCAACCCCTGCCCGCAGGCCTCCCTCCGCCCCGCGCAGCGCTTCCAGCCCGAGCCCCATGCCGCAGCCGCTGCGCTGCGCCGCCGCCGGCCCGGCGAGCAGCAGCAGGATCACCAGCGGAATCACTCCCGCCAACCGCAGGCCTCCAGCGCCGCCCGCATGGGACCCGGCACCGGCGCGGTTGCCGCCACCGGCGGCTCCAGCGGCAGGACGATGGCCCGCGCCAGCAAGTGCAGCGCGCCTTCCCCGCCGCCATACCGCCCATCGCCGAGGATCGGGCAGCCAAGATGCGCGCAATGCACCCGGATCTGATGCGTCCGCCCGGTCCGCGGCGCGAGTTCCAGCCAGGCGAGGCCGGGCCCGCGCCCCATCACCCGCCATGTCGTCCGCGCCGCCTGCCCGGCCGGGTCGACCGCCATCCACCAGCCATCCCGCGCGGTGCTGCGCTTCAGCAGCGGCGCGTCGACCTCGCCGGCCTCCTCGGCCGGCCCGCCCCGCACCACGGCCCAGTAGGTCTTGCGGACCCGCCCTTCGGCGAAGAGCGCCCCGA
The DNA here is from genome assembly GCA_902805545.1 of uncultured Craurococcus sp. Lineage (GTDB taxonomy): Bacteria > Pseudomonadota > Alphaproteobacteria > Acetobacterales > Acetobacteraceae > Belnapia. The sequence goes on from CADCTD010000036.1 coordinate 31,181, forward strand.
GCGCCGCCAGCGCCGGCTTCGTCCGCCCCAGAACCAGGCAGCCCGCCGTATCCTGGTCGAGCCGGTGCGCCGGCTGCGGCAGGCGCCGCTTGCCGAAGGCAAGCGCCGGCAGCCAGTCCTCGATCGAAGCGCCGCCCCGCGGCCCGGCATGCACCGGGATCCCCGCCGGCTTGTCGAGGATCAGCACCGCGTCGTCGCGGTGGAGCAGCCGCGCGGCCGGGTCGGTCAGACCTTGCCGTGGCAGTGCTTGTACTTCTTGCCGCTGCCGCAGGGGCAGGGGGCGTTGCGCGGCGTGCGGTCCCATGTCGCCTGGTCCGACGGGTTGACGCCCTCGGCCACCGGCGGCGGGGCGAGCAGCGGCGCCGCCTCGAAGCCGCCGCCCGCCATCGCCATCTCGCCGACCGGCTCCGGGTGGCGCATGTCCATCACCCGCACCGGCTCGGGCATCGGCGGCGGCGCGTTCGGCTGCAGCTCGAGCCGCATCAGCACGCTCGTCACCCGCTCGCGCAGGTCGGCCAGCATGCCGTTGAACAGGGCGAAGGCCTCCGACTTGTACTCGTTCAGCGGGTCGCGCTGCCCATAGGCGCGAAGGCCGATGCCCTGGCGCAGGTGGTCGAGCGCCAGCAGGTGCTCCTTCCACACCGCATCGAAGATCTGCAGCAGCAGCGACTTCTCGACGACGCGCATCAGGTCCGGCCCGATATTCGCGGCCTTGGCGGCATAGTGCTGCTCGGCGGCCGCCTCGATCCGCTCGCGGACCTGCGTCTCGTCGATGCCCTCCTCCTTCGCCCAGGCGACGACCGGCAGGTCGAGGCCGAGCAGGTCGCGCACCTTCGCCTCCAGCCCCTCCACCTCCCAGCTCTCGGGATAGGCATTCTCGGGTATGGCAGTCGAGACCATCGCCTCGATGCATTCGCGCCGCATCTCGGCGACCGTCTCGGCCACCTCGGGCGCCTGCATGAAGGCGCGGCGCTGGGCATAGACCTCGCGCCGCTGGTCGTTCATCACGTCGTCGTATTTCAGCAGGTTCTTGCGCGTGTCAAAGTTGCGCGCCTCGACCTTCTTCTGCGCCTTCTCGAGCGCCTTGTTGATCCAGGGGTGGACGATCGCCTCGCCGTCCTTCAGCCCCAGCTTCTGCAGCATCCCGCCCATGCGGTCGCTGCCGAAGATGCGCATCAGGTCGTCCTCGAGCGAGAGGAAGAAGTGCGAGGCGCCAGGGTCGCCCTGCCGGCCGGAGCGGCCGCGGAGCTGGTTGTCGATGCGCCGGCTCTCATGCCGTTCCGTGCCGATGACGAAGAGCCCGCCCGCCGCCTTGGCCTTGGCCCGCGCCTCCTCGACCTCCGCCTTGTGCCGGGCCAGCGCCGCCTCGTATTCCGGCCCCTCGGAGGCGCCGGTCTCCTGCCGCGCCAGCATCTCGGCATTGCCGCCGAGCTGGATGTCCGTGCCGCGCCCCGCCATGTTGGTGGCGATGGTGACGGACCCCGGGCGCCCGGCCTGGGCGATGATGGTCGCCTCCTGCTCGTGGTAGCGGGCATTGAGGACGTGATGCGGGACGCCGCGCTTCGTCAGCATCGCGTCGATCAGCTCCGACTTCTCGATGCTCGTGGTGCCGACCAGGCAGGGCTGCCCGCGCGTCCGCGCCTCGTCGATCAGCTTGATGACCGCCTCGTACTTCTCGGTGGCCGAGCGGTAGACCTCGTCGTCGCTGTCGCGCCGAGCGACGGGGACATTGGTCGGAATCTCGACCACCTCGAGCTTGTAGATCTCGGCGAATTCGTCCGCCTCGGTCGAGGCCGTGCCGGTCATGCCGGAGAGCTTCGGGTAGAGCCGGAAGTAGTTCTGGAAGGTGATGGAGGCGAGGGTCTGGTTCTCCGGCTGGACGGTGACGTGCTCCTTCGCCTCCAGCGCCTGGTGCAGCCCGTCCGAGTAGCGCCGGCCCTCCATCATCCGCCCGGTGAACTCGTCGATGATGACGACCTTGTCGTCCCGCACGATGTAGTCGACATCGAGGGCGAAGAGCACGTGCGCGCGCAGCGACTGGTTCACGTGATGGACCAGCGTGACGTTGTGGAAGTCGTAGAGGTTGCCCTCCTCGAGCAGCGCCGCCTCGCGGAGCAGTTGCTCGATGCGCTCGGACCCCTCCTCGGTGAGGTTCGCGGTCCGCTGCTTCTCGTCCTTGTCGAAGGTGGCCTTGTCCTCGACCAGCCGCTTCACCACCCCGTCCACCCGGCGGTAGAGGTCGGAGCTGTCCTCCGACGGCCCGCTGATGATCAGCGGCGTCCGCGCCTCGTCGATCAGGATGCTGTCCACCTCGTCGACGATCGCGTAGTTGAAGTCGCGCTGGACCATGTCCTCCAGCCGGTACTTCATGTTGTCGCGCAGGTAGTCGAAGCCGAACTCGTTGTTCGTGCCGTAGGTGACGTCCGCGGCATAGGCCGCGCGGCGCTCGTCATCGGTGAGCCCGTGGACGATCACGCCGGTGGTGAGGCCGAGGAAGCGGTAGAGCCGCCCCATCCACTCGCTGTCGCGCTTGGCGAGGTAATCGTTCACGGTGACGACATGGACGCCCTTGCCCGACAGGGCATTCAGGTACACCGGCAGCGTGGCGACCAGCGTCTTGCCCTCGCCGGTCTTCATCTCGGCGATCTTGCCCTCGTGCAGCACCATGCCGCCGATCAGCTGCACGTCGAAATGCCGGAGGCCGAGCACCCGCTTCGCCGCCTCGCGCACCGTGGCGAAGGCCTCGGGCATCAGCGCGTCGAGCTCCTCGCCGCGGGCGAGCCGCTCGCGGAACCCGGCGGTCCTGGCCTGGAGCGCCTCGTCCGTGAGGGCGGCGAGGCCGGGCTCCAGCGCATTCACCTCCGGCACGCGGGCCTGGAGGCGCTTCAGCGCCCGGTCATTGGTTGTGCCGAACAGGGCGCGGGCGATGCGGGCGAACATGCGGACCTGGCTTCTCCGGGATGGCGCGCGGGGTGGCCGCGCGGGCCTCGGCGGTGGCGTGGCTCCGAGGGTCGCCGGATGGGGCCGAGGCCGAGGCTTCGGGCAGCGTCCTTGGCACGACCTTGGGGCGCGACCCCGGCGCGCGGAACAGATAGGCAAGCGGCGCGTCCAGGTCAACGCTGGCGCGCTTGCCGCCCCATCCCGCATCCGGCATTGTCCGGCGCCCCTCCGGAGCCCCCCGACCGCATGACCTTCCGCCCCTTCCTCCCGGCCGCCCTTCTTCTGCCCGTCGCCGCGCTCGCCCAGCCGGCTCCCCAGGCGGAAGACCCGGTCCTCGCCCGGGTGGACGGCACCCCGATCCGCCTCTCGGATGTGATGGCGACCGCCCAGGACGTCCTCCCCCCCGAGATGCGCGCCATGCCGGGCCCGGCACTCATGCAGATGCTCCCCCCGGAGGTCGCCCGCCAGCTCCTCGACCGCGCCGTGACCGAGCGGGTGCTGACAAACGCCGCCCGCTCGGCGGGCCTCGACAAGGATGCCGAGGTTCAGCGCCGCATCCGCCGAGCCGAGGAGCAGGAGCTGCAGCAGGCCTATCTCTCCCGCGAGGTGACGCCGGCCGTCACCGACGCCGCCATCCGTGCCCGCTACGACCAGGAGGCCGGCCGCCGCCAGGGCGAGGAGGAGGTGCAGGCCCGCCACGTCCTCGTCCAGACCGAGGCGGAGGCGAAGGCGGCGCTCGCCGAGCTCGCCGGCGGCGCCGATTTCGCCGATGTCGCCAAGCGCCGCTCCCGCGACCCGGGCGCGCAGAACGGCGGCGATCTCGGCTTCTTCAAGCGCGGCGACATGGTCCCGGAGTTCGCCGAGGCCGCCTTCGCCCTGCAGCCCGGCCAGACGAGCCCCGCCCCGGTCCGCAGCCCCTTCGGCTGGCACGTCATCAAGGTGGAGGAGCGCCGCTCCGCCCCGGTGCCGAGCTTCGAGGAGAGCCGCGCCCAGCTCCGCCAGAAGATGCTGGAGGAGCATGTGCAGCAGGTCGTCGCCCGCGCCCGCGATGCGGCGAAGGTGGAGCGCCTCGAACAGCCCGCCCCCTCGCTGCTCGACGGCGCAGCCCCGCCGGCTCCCACCGCGCCGGCCCGGCCCGCCGCCCCGCAACCCCAACGCCGCTGACAGAGAGCCTTCGTCCATGGCCGGCCCGCTGCCCGTCTCCCCGCTTGCCCAACCGATGCCGGAGCTGCCGCCGGTCGCCGGCGTCAGCCTCGGCGTCATCGAGGCGGGCATCCGCTACAAGGGCCGGGCCGACCTGACGATGCTGGAATTCGCCCCCGGCACCTCCGTCGCGGGCGTCTTCACCCGCAACCTCTGCCCGGGCGCGCCCATCGACTGGTGCCGCGCCGCCCTCAAGGCCGGCCGCGCCCGCGCCCTCGTCGTCAATGCCGGCAACGCCAACGTCTTCACCGGCAAGGCGGGCCGGGAGGCGACGGCCGCGACCGCTGAGGCCGCGGCGAAGCTGGTCGGCTGCAAGCCGCGCGAGGTCTTCCTCGCCAGCACCGGCGTCATCGGCGAGACCCTGCCGCATGAGCGCCTGACCGCAGCGCTCCCCGCCCTCCACGCCGCGCTCGCACCCGACCGCTGGCCCGACGCCGCGCGCGGGATCATGACGACCGATACCTTCCCCAAGGCCGCGCTCCGCACCGCGACCATCGGCGATGCGACGGTGACCATCGTCGGCATCGCCAAGGGCAGCGGCATGATCGCCCCCGACATGGCAACCATGCTGAGCTTCCTCGCGACCGACGCGAAGATCCCCGCCGCCGCCCTCCAGTCCCTGCTGTCGAAGGGCGTCGGGCGCTCCTTCAACTGCATCACGGTCGACAGCGACACCTCGACCAGCGACACCGTCCTGCTCTTCGCCACCGGCCAGGCGCGGCATCCGCGCGTGCCCGCCGAGGGCAGCGCCATCCTCCGTGACTTCGCCCGCGCCCTCGACGAGGTCCTGCTCGACCTCGCCCTCCAGGTCGCCCGGGACGGGGAGGGGGCGCAGAAGCTGATCCAGATCGACGTCACCGGCGCCGTCAGTGCCAGATCCGCCCACCGCATCGCCATGGCGATCGCCAACTCGCCCCTGGTGAAGACCGCCATCGCCGGCGAGGACGCCAATTGGGGCCGCATCGTCATGGCCGTCGGCAAGTCCGGCGAGCCGGCCGACCGCGACAGGCTCGGCATCGCCGTCGGCGGCACCTGGATGGCGAAGGAGGGCGGCGTCGTCCCCGGCTATGACGAGGCCCCCGTCGTCGCCCATATGAAGGGCCGCGAGGTGGAGATCACCGTCGATATCGGCCTCGGCCGCGGCAAGGCCCGCGTCTGGACCTGCGACCTGACCCACGGCTACATCGACATCAACGGCTCCTACCGGAGCTGAGGTTGCCCCTCGCCAGGGCCGGCCCATGGGCGGGTTGGACGCAGCAGGGCGGTGGGCGCTGCGAAACCCGGTTCCACCCTGCCGCAGACGCATTGTGCCGGGGCTCTCCTAGATCCCCGGCCACTTCAAGCCCGCCCTGAACTCCAGGCTGTTTTCAAGCTCTAACCCGGCGCCGGCCCGCAGGACGTCAACCCACCCGCGCCGCGATCCGCCCGACCTCCGCGAGCACCGCACTCCGCTCCGCATTCGTCCCCCGTGCCCCGTCCAGATAGGCGGCGATGAGGATGGGCGCCCGCCCCGGCGGCCAGGCGATGGCGACGTCGCAGGTCGGCGCCAGCGGCGCCGGCCCCGTCCCCGTCTTGTCCCCGACCCGCCAGCCGGGCGGCAGGCCGGCCCGCAGCCGCGCATCGCCCGTCCGGCACCCGACCAGCCAGGCGACGAGCTGCTCCCGCGAGGCCGCCGACAGCGCCTCGCCGAGCAGCAGCCGCTGCATCGTCCCGACCATGGCGAGCGGCGTCGTCGTATCCCGCTCGTCGCCTGCCGGCACGAGGTTCAAGTCCGGCTCCCACCGGTCGAGCCGCGTCATGGGGTCGCCGAGCCCGCGCAGCCATCCCGTCAGCCCCTCCGGCCCGCCGAAGCTGCCGAGCATGAGGTTGCCGGCCGTGTTGTCGCTGAGCGTCACCGCCGCGTCGCAGATCGCCCCCATGGTGAGGCCGCCGGCCTCCGCCCCCGGCCCGGTCGCCGGCGAATAGGGCACCAGCGCGTCCCGCCCATAGGCGATGTGCCGGTCGAGTCGCTCCTCGCCCCTGTCGACCCGCGCCAGCACCAGCCCGGCCGCGAGGAACTTGAAGGTACTGCAGAGCGCGAACCGCTCCTCCCCGCGATGCGTCATCATCCGCCCGCTGCCGCTATCGAGGATGGCGACGCCGAGCCGCCCACCCTGCCGCGCCTCGAGCGCCGCCAGGCCCTCCGCCGCCGCGGCCGGCATCGCCAGCACCGCCCCGCCGATCAGCACCGCCCTTCGCCTCATCGCACATTCTCCCGCCCGTAGCGCCGTTCGAAGGCGGCAATCTCATCCTCCAGCGAGAGGGTCAACCCGATCTCGTCCACCCCCTCCAGCAGGCAATGCCGGGCGAAGGGATCGACCTCGAAGCCATGCACCGCGCCATCGGGGAAGGTGACCTCCAGCGCCCGCAGGTCGACGGTGACCTCGGCGCCCGGCGCCGCCTCGATCTGTGCGGTCAGCGCCGCCACCGCCTCCGCAGGCAGCACCACCGGCAGCAGGCCGTTCTTCATCCCGTTGCTGCGGAAGATGTCACCGAAACCGGGGGCGATCGCGCAGCGGAAGCCGGCATCGAAGAGCGCCCAGACCGCCGCCTCCCGCGAGGAGCCGCAGGCGAAATTCCGCCCCGCGACGATGATCCGCGCGCCCTGCCATTCCTCCCGGTTCAGCGGGAATTGCGGGTCCTGCGCCTCGCTCCCTGGCAGGCGCCGGGCATCGTGAAAGAGGAAGGCGCCATGGTCGACATCCCGCGGCCGGGAGAGGAAGCGTGCGGGGATGATCTGGTCGGTGTCGATGTTGGGCCGCGGCAGCGGCACCGCCGCCGAGGTGAGCCGGGTGAAGGCCTCCATCTCAGCCGCCCTCCGCCAGCAGCCGCCGCACATCGGTGAAGTGGCCCGAGACCGCGGCGGCCGCTGCCATGGCCGGGCTGACGAGATGCGTCCGCGCCCCCGGCCCCTGCCGCCCCATGAAATTCCGGTTGCTGGTGGAGGCGACGCGGCTGCCCGGCCGGGCGATGTCCCCATTCATCCCGACGCACATGGAGCAGCCCGCCTCCCGCCAGGCGAAGCCGGCGCCGCGGAAGACCTCGTGCAGCCCCTCCGCCTCGGCCTGGCGCTTCACCGCCTCGCTCCCGGGGACGACCCAGGCCTCGACCCCCTCGGCAACCTGCCGACCGCGCGCGACGGCGGCGGCGCTGCGCAGGTCCTCGATCCGCGAATTGGTGCAGGAGCCGATGAAGACCCGGTCGACCGGGAGCCCCTCCAGCCGCATTCCCGGGGCGAGGCCCATATAATCGAGCGTCCGGGCCATCACCTCCCGCCGCTCGGCATCGACAGATGCCTCGGGGCCCGGCACCACGCCGCCGATCGGCAGCGCCTCCTCCGGGCTGTTGCCCCAGGTGACCATCGGCTCGATGGCGCCGCCATCCAGCGCCACCTCGGCATCGAAGGCGGCGCCCGGGTCGCTCGGCAGCGCGCGCCAGCGGTCCAGCGCCGCCTCCCAGTCCTCCGGCACATAGGCGCGGCCGGCGAGATAGGCGAAGGCCGTCTCGTCCGGCGCCACCATCCCGGCCCGCCCGCCGGCCTCGATCGACATGTTGCAAAGCGTCAGCCGTCCCTCCATCGAGAGGCCGGTGATGGCGCTGCCGGCATATTCGATCACATGCCCGGTCGCCCCAGCCGCGCCGATCCGGGCGATGATCGCCAGGATCACGTCCTTGGCCGAGACGCCCGCGCCGAGCCGGCCACCGACCGTGATCCGCATGGTCTTCGGCTTGCGCTGCCAGAGCGTCTGCGTCGCCAGCACATGCGCGACCTCGGTGCTGCCGATGCCGAAGGCGAGCGCCCCGAGCGCCCCATGGGTGCTGGTATGGCTGTCGCCGCAGACGATCAGCATCTCCGGCTGGGAGAGGCCGAGCTCCGGCCCGATCACATGGACGATGCCCTGATCCGGCCCGCCCAGCCCGAAATGCCGGATGCCGTGCTCGGCGGCGTTGCGCTCCAGCAACTCGATCATGGCGCGGTGGCGCGGGTCGCGGATGTCGCCGAGGCGGCGGCTGTCGGTCGGGGCGTAGTGGTCGGGCACGGTGAAGATCCGCTCCGGCGCGCGGGGCGCGAGGCCGCGCCGGCGCAGCGCCTCGAAGGCCGCGGCGCCGCCCTCATGCACCAGGTGACGGTCGACATAGAGCAGGGTCTGTCCGTCCTCCCGCTCCAGGACGCGATGGCGCTCCCAGATCTTCTCGAACATCGTCCTCGGCGCGTCGGACATGCCTTCCTCCAGCCGCTTCGCGCCGATCCTGCGGCGGGGGAGGGATGCGGTCCAGTAGGGGCAGCCCTGCCGAGCCATCCCTTCCCCCCGCCGCCGATCCTGGCGATGCTGGGCCACGGTCCCATCTGTTGACCTGGGACAATGGGGAAATGCCCGCCATGCAGGCTGCCAGCTGGACCAGGCCGGAGAAGCGCTCGCTCATCCTCGTCTCGGGCGCGCATATGGTGAGCCATATCCACCAGCTCGTCCTGCCCCCGCTCTTCCCGCTGCTGCGGGACCGGCTCGACGTCTCCTTCGTCGAGCTGGCGCTGGCGCTGACCCTCTACAACATCGTCTCCGGCGTGACCCAGGCGCCGCTCGGCTATGCGGTGGACCGCTACGGCTCGCGCCGGGTGCTGGTGGCGGGGCTCTGCCTCGGCGCCCTCGCCCTCGTGCTGCTGGCGGCGATGCCGAGCTACCCGGTGCTGCTGGTCTCGGCCGCGCTGCTCGGCCTGGCGAACGCCGTCTACCACCCGGCGGATTACGAGATCCTCGGGCGCACCATCGGCGAGGCGCGGATCGGCCGCGCCTTCTCCATCCACACCTTCTCCGGCTATCTCGGCGGCGCGATGGCGCCGGCGCTGATGCTCGGCCTGTCGAGCCTCGCCGGGCTCGAGGTGGCGCTCGGCGCGGCCGGCGGGCTTGCGATCCTCGCCGCCCTGCCGCTCGCCTTCGCCAGGGACGAGGCGGCCGCACCCCGCGCCGCCGTCGCCAAGGCAGCCGAGGCGCCGGCCGGATCCGTGCTGACCCCGGCCGTCATCATGCTGACGGTCTTCTTCACCCTGCTCGCCCTCTCGCTCGGCGGGGTGCAGAATTTCTCGGTCGTCGCGCTGGTGAACGGCCGGGGCGTCGACTTCGCCGCCGCCAATGTCGCGCTCAGCGCCTTCCTGCTGCTGAGCGCCCTGGGCGTGCTCGCCGGCGGCATCATCGCCGACCGCACCACGCGCCATGGCGACGTGGCGGCCCTCGGCTTCGGCCTCACCGGGGCGCTGATTGCCGTGGTCGGGCTGGTGCCGCTCGGGCCGGTGGTGCTGGTGGGCGTGATGGGGCTCGCCGGCTTCTTCTCCGGCATGATCATGCCCTCGCGGGACATGCTGGTGCGCGCCGCGGCGCCGCCCGGCGCCGTCGGGCGCGTCTTCGGCATCGTCACCACCGGCTTCAACATCGGCGGCGCGGTCGGGCCGATGATCTACGGCGCGCTGATGGACCACGGGCGGCCGCTGCTGGTCTTCGCCGCCTCGGTCTGCTTCATCCTGGCGACGATGGCGATGGCCTTCGTCGGCGAGCGCCGCTTCAAGCGGCCGGTGGCTACCGCCCGGTAAAGCTGGGCGCCCGGCGGCCGAGGAAGGCCGCCACCCCTTCGGCGAAATCCGCCGTGCCGGCGGAGGCGAGGAAGGCCTCCTCCTCCGCCTGGAGCTGGGTGCCGAGGTCGCGCCCGACGGAGGCACGGAACAGCGCCTTGGCCCGGCCGAAGGCCGCGGTCGGCCCGGCGGCGAGCTGCCGGGCCAGGGCCTCGGTCGCCGCCTCCAGCTCGGCGGCCGGCACCACGCGGTTGACCAGCCCGGCGGCGAGCGCCGCCCGCCCGTCCAGCTCATCGCCCAGCAGCGCCAGCCCCATCGCCCCGCGCAGGCCGAGCAGGCGCGGCAGGACCCAGCTCCCGCCGCAATCGGGCACGGTGCCGAGCTTGAGGTAGCCGAGGGCGAAGCGCGCATCCTCGGCCGCGATCACCAGGTCGGCGCCGAGGGCAAGCGACAGGCCGCCGCCCGCCGCCGCGCCCTGCACGCTGGCGAGGACGGGGACGGGAAGGGCGGCCAGCCCCGCCACCGCCTGATGCATCGGCTGCAGGATGTGGCGGATCTCGGCCAGGGCCTGCGGCCCCTCGAAGGCCGCGATGTCGCCGCCGGCCATGAAGGCCCGGCCGGCGCCGCAGAGCACCACGCAGCGGAGCTCGGGGTCCTGCGGCAGGGCGTCCACCGCCTCGCGCAGGCAGGCGGCCATGGCGGCATCGATGGCGTTCAGCCGGTCCGGCCGGTTGAAGCGGAGGCGGGTGATGGCGCCGGAGCGCTCGACGAGGAGGGGGTTCGGCATGGCGCAAGCCTGCACCGGGCCGGCGGACAAGGAAAGCCGCCCGCCCGGCTCGGCCCTACTGCGACAGGAAGGCCCGGGCCCGGTCGAGCTCCGGCAGAGGGGTCTCGGCCTTGGCCGCGATCTCCAGCAACTGGCCGTAATGCCGCCTCGCCGCCGCGCGGTCGCCGGCCTGCTCGGCCGCCATGGCGGCCCCGTTCACCGCCCGGAAGCGGCGCGGCTCGGTCTGCTGCACCGCCTCGAACTCGCGTTGCGCCTCGGCCGGGCGCTGCATCAGCAGCAGCATCTCCCCCAGCTGCTCCCGCGCCGGCACCAGCGGCCCCGGCGTGACCGGATGCTTGTCGGTGCGGCCCTCGCGCTCGGCGGCCTCGCGCAGCAGGGCAAGGCCCTGATCCTGCTGGCCACGGCTGAAAGCAATCCAGCCTTCGGCGGCGACACGGTGGATGTCCACCTGCTCCTGCCAGTAGGCGTCGCGTCCTTGCAGGGCGGCAGCCGCGGCCTTCAGGGCTTCGACATCCGCCATTGCCGCATCCGTCCGGCCGGCGCGGGCGGCGCCGAGGGCGCGGGCGAAATGCGTGATGGCATCGACATAGGGCACGCCGAAGCTGCGAGTGCCGAGCCTGGCCGCCGCCTCCCAGTCGCCACGCTCCAGGGCGAGCCGGGCCGGCATGGCGGTCAGGGCGAAGCCGCCGATCGGGCGGTCCGGCGTCCAGGTGTCGAGGCGGCGCAACTCCGCCACCACCTGCCGCGCCGCCCGGGGCTGGCCGGTCTGGAGATAGCCGTAGACCATGTAGTCCATGGCGTGGATCTCGTCGAAGGTCTCCTCCCGCAGCCGGGCCGTCTCGGCGGAGCGGCGGTTGGTCTCGATCGACTCCTCCCAGCGGCCGACGCGGGTGAAGATGTGGGACGGCATGTGCAGCGCATGCGGCGCATCCGCGGCCAGTGCGGCATAGCGTTCAGCCGCGGCGACGCCGCGGCTGGCAAGGGCCGGCGTGTCATAGGTGTGGATCAGGTAGTGCACCGCGCCGGGATGCTTCGGCTGCCGGGCGGCTTCCCGCTCCAGGATGGCGGCTGCGCGGAGCTGGCGGGCATGGGTCTTGTCGGTCGGCAGCGCCGCCATGTTCAGCGCGAGCGCATACTGGATCGCCACCTCGGCATCGTCCGGGAAGCGTTCGTGCAGCTGCGCCATGGCCTGCTCGTACTGCCCGATGCGGGCACGGTGGCCGGGGCCGTCATCGCCGGCGAAAAGCTGCAGCAGGGCGGCGATGAGGCCGGCCTCGCGCTCGGACTTCGCACCGATGCGCTGCGCCTGTTCCAGCCCCGCGCGGCCCTCCCGCAGGTTGGCGGCGACCGGTGGGGTGAAGGGGTTGTTCAGCAGGGTCAGCGCACGGCCCCAATGGGCCATGGCGCAATCAGGGTCCTGCCGCAGCACCTGGTCGAAGCCCTGCCGGGCGGCCTGGTACCAGAAGGAGTGCTGCAGCTTGATCGCTTCGTTGAAGCCGGCCTGGACGGCCGGCGCGCAGCCGACCGGGAAATCCAGCTCTCCCAGCGCTGCAGGCGCGGGCGAGGCCCCGGAATGGCTGTGATCGTGCGGTTGCGCCAGGGCCGCGAGGGGCGACAGGGCGATACCGCTCAGCAGGGCAAGGCGCGCAGCGAGGCGACGTGACATGTCTTCCTCCCCTCTTGCTTGGCGGCGAGGCGCCGTGTCCTGCCCCCGCCGCGAGAGGAATCCATAATCCTGTCCCCGGATCGGCCGTTAGCGAAATCGGGAGCACGGCATCACGTCCGCGTGGAATGGCCGGGCTTCCGCTCAGACATGAAAAAAGGCCGGCGGGGTTTCCCCCGCCGGCCCGTCTCGTCCTTGCCTGGAAGGCGCCGAGGATTACTCCTCGCCGGCCATCTCGCGGCGGCGGCGGATGGCCGCGCCCAGGATGTCGCCGAGCGAGGCGCCGCTGTCGGTGGAGCCGTACTCCTTCATCGCCTCGCGCTCCTCCTCGATCTCCTTGCCCTTGATGGTCAGGGCGAGGCGGCGGGCGGCGCGGTCCACGGCGGTGACCTTGGCATCGACCTTCTCGCCCACGGCGAACTTGTCGGGGCGCTGGTCGCCGCGGTCACGCGCCAGCTCGGCGCGGCGGATGAAGCCGGTGAGGACATCCTCGACCCGGACCTCGATGCCGTTGGCCTGCACCTGCGTGACGATGCAGGTGACGACGTCGCCCTTGCGGACGCGGTCGAGCACCTCGGCGGCCGGATCGGCCTCGAGCTGCTTCACGCCGAGGGAGATGCGCTCCTTCTCGACATCCACGTCGAGCACCTTGGCCTTGATGACCGTGCCCTTCTCGAACTTGGCCATCGCCGCCTCGCCGGCCTCCTCCCAGGAGAGGTCGGACATGTGGACCATGCCGTCGATCTCCGGGCCGATGCCGATGAACAGGCCGAACTCGGTGATGTTGCGGATCTCGCCCTCGACCACGGAGCCCGGCGGATGGGCCTCGAGGAACAGCTCCCACGGGTTGCCCTGGGCCTGCTTCAGGCCGAGCGAGATGCGGCGCTTCGGCTCGTCCACGTCGAGGATCATCACGTCCACTTCCTGGGAGGTGGCGACGATCTTGCCCGGGTGGACGTTCTTCTTCGTCCAGGACATCTCGCTGACATGCACGAGGCCCTCGACGCCCGGCTCCAGCTCCACGAAGGCGCCGTAGTCGGTGATGTTCGTCACGCGGCCGCTGAACTTGGCGTTCACCGGGTACTTGATGGCGACGCCATCCCACGGATCGGACATCAGCTGCTTCATGCCGAGGCTGATGCGCTGGGTCTCGCTGTTGAAGCGGATCACCTGCACCTTCACCGGCTGGCCGATGGTCAGCGCCTCGGACGGGTGGTTGATCCGGCGCCAGGCGATGTCGGTCACGTGCAGCAGGCCGTCCACGCCGCCGAGGTCGACGAAGGCACCGTAGTCGGTGATGTTCTTGACCACGCCGTCGAGGATCATGCCCTCCTTCAGGCCCTGGATCAGCTCCGAGCGCTGCTCCGCACGGGTCTCCTCGAGGACAGCGCGGCGGCTGACCACGATGTTGCCGCGGGCGCGGTCCATCTTGAGGATCTGGAAGGGCTGCGGGCTGCCCATCAGCGGCCCGACATCGCGCACCGGGCGGATGTCGACCTGGCTGCCGGGGAGGAAGGCCACGGCGCCGCCGAGATCGACGGTGAAGCCGCCCTTGACGCGCCCGAAGATCACGCCGTTGACGCGCTGGTTGGCCTGGTAGGCCTTCTCGAGGTTGGTCCAGGCCTCCTCGCGCCGCGCCTTCTCGCGCGACAGCACGATGGAGCCGTCGCGGTCCTCGTAGCGCTCGACGAAGAGCTCGACCACGTCGCCGGCCTGCACTTCCGGCTTCTGCCCCTGCGGGGCGAATTCCTTGAGGGGGACACGCCCCTCGCTCTTCAGCCCGACATCGACGACGGCGAAGTCGTCATCGATGCGGATGACGCGCCCGGAGACGACCGAGCCGGCGAAGCCGGTATCGGGGCCCAGGGTCTCGTCGAGCATTGCGGCAAAGTCTTCGATCCCCGCGGCCGGCGCGAGGGTTGTGGCGGATGCCATGCGGTCTGTCTGTCCCGAACTGCCCGCGAGCGGCGGGCGGTGGTCCTGCGCCCCCGGCGAGCCGCCGGGCACGGCTTGATCGGGCGCCGGGCCGTCCCTGTCGGGCGGATGGAGGCGCGTTCGACCCTGTGCCTTGGGCAGCGTATCGGCCCGCCCGGTCCCGGCCCTTGGGCTGCGGACTGCCTCACATTACTGTGATGCCAGTCCCTCAACTGCGGGCGCCGCGGCCCTTGCGGGTACGCGGACGAAGTTTCGCTAGGCTTTTGCCCCGCCGGGGTCAAGCGAATTCAGCCGGTCCCGGATCATGGCGAGGGCGGTGGTAAAGGCCGCCTCGGCATCGAGCGCGGTGGTGTCGAGGAGGAGGGCATCCTCGGCGGGGCGGAGCGGGGCGACGGGGCGGTTGGAGTCCTGCGCGTCGCGGGTGTTGATCTCGGCGGCGACCTGCTCCTGGTCGGCGGCGACGCCGCGGGATTGCAGCTCCAGCCAGCGGCGGCGGGTGCGCTCCTCCGGGCTCGCGGTGACGAAGAGCTTCACCGGCGCCTCCGGGAAGACGACGGTGCCGATGTCGCGCCCGTCCATCACCGCGCCATGGCGACGGCCGAACTCGCGCTGCCAGTCGAGGAGCGCGGCGCGCACGGCCGGGATGGCGGCGACGGTGCTGGCGGCCATGTCGGCGGCGGGTCCGCGCAGGTCGGAGCGGTCGAGGTCTTCCGGGCGGAGGGCGGCGGCCTCGGCGGCGGCGATGGCGGCGTCATGCGGGTCCGCCCCGCGGTCGAGCACGCGGCGGCCGGTCGCGCGGTAGAGCAGGCCGGTGTCCAGATAGTGCAGGCCGAGCGCGGCGGCGAGCCGGCGGGCCAGGGTTCCCTTGCCGGCCGCCGCCGGGCCATCGACGGCGATGACGATGGCAGGGCTCATGCCGCGCGGATCGCCTCGCCGCCGGCGGCGCGGTTCATGAGGTCCGCGAAACCGGGGAAGCTGGTCTCGATGAAGCCGGCATCGTCCACCGCGACCGGGGCGCGGGCGGCGAGGCCCATCACCAGGGCGCTCATCGCCAGGCGGTGGTCCATATGGGTGGCGACGGTGCCGCCGCCGGGGATGGCGCCGCCGGTGCCCTCGACCAGCAGGTCGTCGCCCTCGATGCGGGCGGCGATGCCGTTGGCGGCGAGCATGGCGGCCGTCGCGGCCAGGCGGTCGCTCTCCTTCACCCGGAGTTCGGCGAGGCCGCGCATGCGGGTGGTGCCCGTGGCGGCGGCGGCGGCAACGGCGAGGACCGGGTACTCGTCGATCATCGAGGGCGCTCGCTCGGGCGGCACCTCGACGGCGCGGAGCGGGCCATGGGTGACCGCCAGGTCGCCGACCGGCTCGCCGCCCTCGACCCGGGCATTCTCGATGCGCAGCTCGGCGCCCATCTCGCGGAGCGTGGCGAGGAGGCCGGTCCGCAGCGGGTTGAGGCCGAGATTGGCGATCGTCACCCGCGAGCCGGGGACAAGCAGGGCCGCGACCAGGAGGAAGGCGGCGGAGGAAGGGTCGCCGGGGACGAGGATCGGGGCGGCGCGCAGCTCCGGCTGGCCCTCGAGTTCAATCACCCTTCCCTCGCCAGTGTCCTCGACCCGGACGGTCGCGCCGAAATGGCGGAGCATGTTCTCCGTGTGGTCGCGGGTCGGCTCCGGCTCCATCACGCGGGTGGTGCCGCGGGCGCAGAGGCCGGCGAGCAGGCAGGCCGACTTCACCTGGGCCGAGGCGACGGGCAGGCGGTAGTCGAGCGGCAGGGGGTCCGTGGCGCCGCGGATGGCGAGCGGCAGGCGGCCGCCCTCCCGCGTCCAGAAGCTGGCGCCGGTGGCCGAGAGCGGGTCGGTCACCCGCAGCATCGGGCGGCGGCGGAGCGAGGCGTCGCCGGTCATCACCGCGAAGACCGGGTGGCCGGCGAGAAGGCCGCAGAGCAGCCGGGCGGCGGTGCCGCTGTTGCCCATGTCGAGCACATCCGCCGGCTCCACCAGCCCGCCGATGCCCCGCCCGGCGACGCGCCAGGCGCCGGGGCCTTGCTGCTCCACCGTGGCTCCGAGGGCGCGCATGGCGGCGGCGGTGCGGAGCACGTCCTCGCCCTCCAGCAGCCCGGCGATCTCCGTGGTGCCGATGGCGAGCGCCCCGAACATCAGCGCGCGATGGCTGATCGACTTGTCTCCCGGCACGCGATGGGTGCCGGAGAGGGGCGCGGCGGGCGCCTGGGCGCGGAGCGGCCGGGGAAGGGCGTCATGGGACATGGCCCCGGCCGTTTGACATGCCCCGGCCCCGCGTGGCAATGCGCGTGACCCTATTTCTGGCCCCCGGCACGAAGCCGCCACACCAACCCTTCGTGCCGGGGGCATTCCGATACGAGGCTTTCCCCCATGGCCAAGCCCGAACTGGGCCTCAAGCGTGTCTGCGTCTCCTGCGGCACGAAATTCTACGACCTGACCCGAGCGCCGGCCATCTGCCCGAAATGCGGGACGGAGCAGCCGGCCGAGCAGCCGCGCCTGCGCCGCGCCGCGGGCAGCCTGCCGGTGGACGACAAGCTGAAGAAGCGCGCCGTCGTGCCGGATGCCGAGGCAGAGGACGTCGAGCTGGAGGATGTCGAGGCCGATGAGACGGTCGAGGACGCCGATGAGCTCGATGACGAGGCCGATGCGATCGGCGAGGAGATCGAGGTCGAAGGCGATCGCGACGAGGAAACCTGACCCCGTGCCGGGCGGCGCGCCATGACGGCGCCGCCGCCCGCCCTGCTGCTGACCCGGCTGATGCTGCGGGAGTTCCGCAGCTATCCAACGCTGACCGTGTCTTTCCGGTCCCGCATCGTCGTCGTCTCCGGGGAGAACGGGGTCGGCAAGACCAACCTGCTGGAAGCCATCAGCCTGCTCGGCCCTGGGCGCGGGCTGCGCGGGGCGCGCATGGCGGAGTGCGCCCGCCAGGCGGGGGAGGGGCCGCTCCCCTGGGCCGTCGCCGGGCGGTTCGACAGCGCGGCCTACCAGGCCTTCGACATCGGCACCGGCACGCCGGAGGGCGGGCCGATCGAACGGCGGGTCTTCCGCCTCGACGGCGCCCCGGTGCGCAGCCAGGCGGAGCTGGCCGAGCGGGTGGCCCTCGTCTGGCTGACGCCGCAGATGGACCGGCTGTTCCAGGACGGGGCGGGCGATAGGCGCCGCTTCCTCGACCGGCTGGTCTGGGCGCTGGAGCCGCACCATGCCCGCGAGGTCGCGGCCTATGAGAACGCCATGGCCCAGCGCAACCGGCTGCTGGTGCAGGAGCGGCGGGAGGGCAGGGCGGTGGACCCGGCCTGGCTCGCGGCGCTGGAGGATGCCATGGCGCGCCACGGCGTCGCCGCCGCCGCCGCCCGGCGGGGGCTGGTCGGGCGCCTGAACGGGGCGCTGCTCGGGGGCATCACCGGCGCCTTCCCGGCGGCCCGGCTCGACCTGCAATGCACGGTCGCGGCGGCGCTGGACGGGGCGCCGGCGCTCGCCGTGGAGGATGGGCTGCGGGAGGGCTGGGCCGCCAGCCGGGGGCGCGATGCCGCGGCCGGGGCGACGCTCGAGGGGCCGCACCGGGCCGACCTGCTCTTCACCCATGCGCCGAAGGGGCTGCCGGCCGGGCTCTGCTCCACCGGGGAGCAGAAGGCCCTGCTGATCGCCGTGGTGCTGGCCCATGCCGGGCTGATCGCGGATGCCCGCGGCTTCGCCCCCCTGCTGCTGCTGGACGAGGTGGCGGCCCATCTGGATGCCAGGCGGCGGGAGGCGCTGTTCGGGGCGCTGGCGGCCCTGCCGGCGCAGGCCTTCCTCACCGGGACGGATGCCGGCATCTTCGCCCCGCTGCGCGGCACCGCGGAGGCATTCCGGGCCCTGCCCGGCGTACTCGTTCCGGATAGCGATTTACCCGTGCCCCGGCCGCCAGGAATCCCTATATAGAGTGTCGTCCCCATAGCGATGATTCGAGGAGCTTGCCGCCGGCATGAACGATGACGCCGCGCGCGCCGAATCCACCCCGACCGGAGCGTCGGGCGCCGATTACAACAGCGCATCCATCACTGTCCTGAAGGGCCTCGAGGCCGTCCGCAAGCGGCCGGGCATGTATATCGGCGATACCGATGACGGCTCGGGCCTGCACCACATGGCCTTCGAGATCATCGACAACGCCGTCGACGAGGCCCAGGCCGGCTACGCCACCCGCGTGGAGGTCACGCTCAACGGCGACGGCAGCGTCACCGTGCGCGACGACGGCCGCGGCATCCCGGTCGACATGCATGAGGAGGAGGGGGTCTCCGCCGCCGAGGTGGTGCTGACCCGCCTGCATGCCGGCGGCAAGTTCAACCAGAACTCCTACAAGGTCTCCGGCGGCCTGCACGGCGTCGGCGCCGCGGTGGTCAATGCCCTGTCCGAATGGATGGAGGTGAAGATCTGGCGCAACGGCACGGAGCATTTCATCCGCTTCGAGCATGGCGACACCACGGAGCCGCTGCGCATCATCGGTCCGTCGGCCGAGCGGACCGGCACCGAGGTCACCTTCAAGCCGTCGAGCGGGACCTTCACCAAGGTCGAGTACGACTTCGCCGTGCTGGAGCGCCGGCTACGGGAGCTCGCCTTCCTCAATTCCGGCCTCGCCATCGCCCTCAAGGACGACCGGCACGTCCCCGCGCAGGAGATCTTCTTCCAGTTCCGCGGTGGCCTCACCGCCTTCGTCGAATGGCTCGACCAGGGCAAGGAGCCGCTGTTCCGCCCGCCCATCGCCGCCATCAGCAAGGAGAGCGAGGGCATCCGCGTCGAGCTGGCGATGTGGTGGAACAACTCGCCGCGCGAGCTGGCGCTCTGCTTCACCAACAACATCCCGCAGCGCGACGGCGGCACGCATCAGGCGGGCTTCCGCCAGGCGCTGACCCGCGTCGTGATGAAGTATGCCGAGGATCTGGCGAAGAAGGAGAAGGTCGAGCTCATCGGCGACGACATGCGGGAGGGCCTCACCGCCGTCATCTCGGTGAAGGTGCCGGACCCCAAATTCAGCTCGCAGACCAAGGACAAGCTGGTTTCCTCCGAGGTCCAGCCGGTGGTGCAGGTGGCCGTCGCCGACGCGCTCTCCCACTGGTTCGAGACGCATCCAAAGGAGGCGAAGCAGGTCCTGGAGCAGGTCGTGCTCTCGGCCGCGGCGCGCAAGGCGGCGCAGCTGGCCCGCGACAAGGTCGGGCGGAAGAACGCGCTCGAGTTCAGCACCCTGCCCGGCAAGCTCGCCGATTGCCAGGAGCGGGACCCGAGCAAGTGCGAGCTCTTCCTCGTCGAGGGCGACAGCGCGGGCGGCTCCGCCAAGCAGGGGCGCAACCGCGCCTACCAGGCGATCCTGCCGCTCAAGGGCAAGATCCTCAATGTCGAGCGGGCGCGGATGGACAAGATGCTGTCCTCCGCCGAGATCGGCACGCTCATCACCGCGCTCGGCACCGGCATCGGCCCGGGCGAGCCGGCCAAGGGCGGGTTCGACCCGGACAAGCTGCGCTACCACCGCATCGTCATCATGACGGACGCGGATGTGGACGGCAGCCATATCCGCACCCTGCTGCTCACCTTCTTCTTCCGGCAGATGCCGGAGCTCCTGGAGCGCGGCCACCTCTACATCGCCCAGCCGCCGCTCTACCGGGCGAAGCGCGGCAGCGACGAGCGCTACCTGAAGGACGACCGCGCGCTCGAGGACTTCCTGCTGGAGAAGGCGCTGGCCGGCGCCACGCTGCGCCTCGCCGACGGCCGGGAGCTTGCCGGGCCGGAGCTGCGGGCGGAGATGGAGGTGCTGCGCCAGGTGGCGAGCCGCGTCCGCCGCCTCGCCTCGCAGGTGCCGACCGAGATCGTCGAGCAGGCCGCCGTCGCCGGCGCGCTGACGCTGGAGCCGGAGCGGGCGCTGGCCGCCGCTCAGGTGCTGGCGGCACGGCTGGATGCGATGGCCAACCCGAACGAGCGCGGCTGGAAGGCGACGGCGGATGCGGATGGGCTCATCCTCTCCCGCATCGTCCGCGGCGTGACCGAGCGGCATGTGCTGAACCCGGCGGCGCTGCGCAGCGCGGAGGCGCGCTGGCTGGACGAGCGGCGCGAAAGCCTCACCCGCGAATTCGGCGGCGAGGCGGTGCTGCAGCTCGACAGCACGAGCGCCGCGGTGCAGGGGCCGGTGATGGCCTTCGACCGCATCCTGCTGCAGGGGCGCAAGGGGCTGACCATTCAGCGCTTCAAGGGCCTCGGCGAGATGAACCCGGAGCAGCTCTGGAAGACGACGCTCGACCCCTCGGTCCGCACGCTGCTGCGGGTGAAGGTCGACAGCGTGGAGGAGGCGGAGAAGGCCTTCTCGACGCTGATGGGCGACGTCGTCGAGCCGCGGCGCGAGTTCATCGTCGACAACGCGCTGAAGGTCGCGAACCTCGACGTCTAGACCAGGATCGGCGCTTCGCGGATCGTGCTCTAGCCGGTAGGCGGGTCGCCGGCTTCCGCAAGGAATTCGGCGATCTCGCCGCCGACCTCGGAGGGCGGCACCGGCTCGAGCGGGACGCAGCCATGCTCCCGGAAGGCGGTGTTCCGCCAGCGTTGGAACAGGGCGGAGCGGCGCATCTCGTCGGCCTCCGGGTCGGGCTCCTCCGGCAGGCCGCCGCTGGCGGCGATCTGCTCCCAGGTCGGGATGCTCCAGTCGAGCTGTACACCGAGCAGCAGGCCGAAGCCGTGGCGGGCGAGGTCGTCCGTATCGCCGGGCGGCAGCTCGGCCGGCTCGCGGCCCTCGGCCAGGTCGAGCAGGATGCGGCGCATGGCGGCGGCATCGAGCCCGGCCAGCGCCTGCGGCGAGCGCCATCCGGGCAGGAAGCGGACCTCCTCGGTCTCGGCGAAGAATCCTGTGGCGAGCAGGCTGTCCGCCAGGGCGGCCGCATCGGGAGCCTGGCCGGTGGGCAGGGCGACGGGCAGGGCGACCAGCGCAGCCCAGCCCGAGGGGCCGACCTCGCCGCCTTCCGCCAGCGCCAGCAGGGCGCGGTCGAACTCCGCCATGCCGTCCTCGCCCTGGCGCTCGCCGATCTTGCGGCGGGCGAGGTCGAGGATGTCGAGCCGGCCGGCCGCCAGGATCTCCTGGGTCAGGCCGTGGAAGGCGTCGCCATCCTCCGAATAGGCGGCGAGCAGGCGGTCGGCCGCCGGGCCGGGCGCACGGCCGAAGGGCGGGGGCTCGGGGCCTGCCTCATCCTCCTCGACCTCGAGGCCGAGCAGGCGAAGGGCGGCGCCGCCGCGGATCAGGCGCGGGCGGTCGATCCAGGCCTGGCGGTTCGCCGGGCTGTCGTCGCGGCCCTGCATCCAGCGGCGGAAGGCGGCGCGGTCGGCGCGCTGGACGATGACCTCCACCCCTTCCATGTCGAGCTCCGCCGCCACGGCGCGGGTCACCGCCTGGACCGTCTCCAGCTCGGTCTCGCCGGGGCGCATCAGGTCGAGGGTGTCGGCGTCGCGGTAATGGGTGAGGATGACGGCGTCGAGCAGGGGCGCCACCTCGAGCGCCAGCGCGGTCGCCGCCTCGATCTCCTCCTCGCGCCGGCTGGTGACATGCGGCATTCGCGCCCTCCTCGATCCCGGGCGGCTTAGCCCAGGCGGCCGGGCGGCGGATAGGCCCGATCGGCCCGGCCGCGTGCCGGGGCGGCCCCGGCCGGGCGACGGGCCGGGTGGTCATCGGCGCGGGTTTCGGTGACAACCGGGGTCATCAACGACGAACGGGAACATCCCTTGCTCAAGACCCAGACCCTGGCCGCCGAATGGGCGCCCCGCCTGCTCGCCGTCCTCCGCATCGTGACCGCGCTCATCTTCTTCGAGCATGGCACCCAGAAGCTGTTCGGTTTCCCGCCGCGGGCGAGCGGCATGGGGCCGGAGGTGTTCTCGCTGATCTGGTTCGCGGCGGTCATGGAACTCGTCGGCGGCGTGCTGCTGGCGATCGGCCTCTGGACGCGGCCAGTGGCCTTCGTCCTCGCGGGCGAGATGGCCTTCGCCTATTTCATCGCCCATGCGCCGCGCAATTTCTTCCCGGCCCTCAACGGCGGGGATGCGGCGATCCTCTACTGCTTCGTCTTCCTCTACATGTCGGCGGCGGGCGGCGGGGCCTGGAGCCTCGACAATGCCAGGGACCGGCGGGCCGGCCTCACCCGCTGACCCATCGAAGCGTCTGCCCGGCCCCCTTTCATCCCGTTATCGATTGGGGGCGGCCGGGCATCGCATGGGCAAGGTGGGGCACAGAGCAGGGAGGCGCGGCCGGCTGGCCTAGCTGGCGACCGCCCTCCTCCTCGGCGCCTCCCTGCGGTGACCGCTGCGAGGCCCGCCGCGGAGGCCGCCCGGAATGGTCACGATCTTGCATGGGCGCTCGCATCCGTTTTTCAGGAGCGAGGGACCAGGATGACCATGCATCTGAGGCGCCGCGGGCTGCTGGGCAGCGCCGGCACGCTGCTCGCCGCCGGGGTGTTGCCCTTCGACCTCGCCCAGGCCCAGGCGGCCGGCGGCACGCTGCGCGTCGGCATGACTGCCGCTGCGGTGCCGCTGACCAATGGCGTGCCGGACCAGGGCGCCGAGGGCCATCGCTTCATGGGTGTGACCCTTTACGACCAGCTTGTGCACTGGGACCTGTCGAAGGTCGATGCGCCGGCGGTGCTGGTGCCCGGCCTCGCCACCGAGTGGAAGGTCGACCCCGCCAACCCGAAGCGCTGGACCTTCACCCTGCGCCAGGGCGTGAAGTTCCACGACGGCAAGCCGCTGACCGCCCAGGACGTGGTCTTCTCCTTCGACCGCGTGCTGAAGACGGATGCGCCGCATTTCGACCAGCGCGCCGCCGCCTTCGGCCGCGTCCGCGTGCCGACCGTCTCCGCCTGGGAGGCGATCGGCGAGCATGCCATCGCCATCGAGACCCGTACCGTCGACAGTACGCTGCCCTATGGCGTGAGCTGGATCGGCATCGTCCACCAGGGCGCCTGGGAGGCCGCCGGCCGCAACTGGGAAGCCTATATGGCGAAGGCGGTCGGCACCGGGCCTTGGAAGCTCGAGAGCTACAATATCCGCGAGCGCGCCGTCCTCACCCGCAATGCCGAGTACTGGGATGTGAAGCGCGTGCCGAAATGCGAGCGGCTCGTGCTGCTGCCACTCGCCGAGCCCAATACCCGCGTCGCCGCGCTGCGCTCCAACCAGGTCGACTGGATCGAGGCGCCGCCGGCGGATGCGGTGCCGAGCCTGAAGCAGGCGGGCTTCACCATCGTCACCAACCAGTATCCGCACAACTGGACCTGGCAGCTGGCGACCGGCGAGGGCTCGCCCTGGCGCGACGTGCGGGTGCGGCGCGCGGCCAACCTCGCCATCGATCGGGCGGCGATGAAGGGCATGCTCGGCGGGCTGATGGATGACGGGGCGGGCCTGCTGCCGCTCGGCGACCCGTGGAACAGCGTGCCGAAGTTCAGGTGGTCCCACGACCTGGCGGCGGCGAAGAAGCTGATGGCGGAGGCGGGCTTCTCGCCGCGCAACCCGCTGAAGACCAGGATCGGCATCTCCACCAGCGGCTCCGGCCAGATGCAGCCGATGGCGATGAACGAGGCCATCCAGCAGATGCTGAAGGAGGTCGGCATCGAGGTCGAGTTCGAGGTCTTCGAATGGAACACGCTGCTGACCATCTGGCGCGACGGGTGGAAGGCGCCCTCCAACCGCGGCATCACCGGGATCAACATCTCCTTCACGGCGATCGACCCCTTCACCGCGATGATCCGCTTCCTCCGCTCCGACCTGACGCCGCCGGCGGGGAACAACTGGGGCGGCTTCGCCAGCCCGGACTACGATGCGCTGATCGGCAGGATCCTCGCCGAATTCGAGCCGGCGGCGCAGACCCGGCTGGTCGCCGAGCTGCATGCGAAGGTCGTGGACGACGCGCTCTTCCTCTTCGTGGCGCACGACCTCAACCCGCGTGCGATGAACCGGCGGGTGCAGGCCTTCGTGCAGGCGCGGTCCTGGTTCCAGGACCTGACGCCGGTGCGGATAGCGGGGTAAGCGAGTGGGACGGCGCCCGGCTCAGCCGGGCGCGGTCCCGAGCTCGGCATCGATCGCCTCCAGCAGCGGCAGGCTGTCGGCGGCGAATTTGCGGGCCAGCGGCTGCCAGGCGCCGCGCAGCAGCGGCAGGTCGTCGAGGGTGCTGAACTCGTAGGGGCGCGGATGGCGGTCCCAGAGCGCGAGGATCGGGCAGCCCTGGGCCGCGGGCTCGCCGAACAGATTGAGTACGGCGGAGTTGAAGAAGCTTTCGTCCGGATGGGCGGAGTAGCGGAACCAGTCGACGATGTGCGGCCGGTCCCGGTAGACCTCGAGGCAGCGCAGCAGCGTCTCCCGCCGCAGCAGCCACCAGTTGGCGCCCTTGGAATAGCGCCAGGGGAAGGATCCGGCCTGCTTCATGGCGAAGGCGCGGCCGAACTCCCCGAGGCGGGCGGCGGTGCCGGAATCGAGATGGCGGTCGGTGTAGGATTCGCGCTGGCTGAGATTGCCCACCGCGCAATCCGGCAGGTAGCAGCGCTCGATGCGGCTGCGGATGGGGTCGTCCGGCGGCATCTCGCCGCTGTCGATCCAGTCGGCATCGGCGGTCATCATCTCGATCAGCCGCGGCATGGGCTTGATCGGGTAGGTGTCGCCGGAAAGGTGGAGGAAATGCGTATGCGCGGGCTCGGCGAGCGCCGCCTCGGCCAGGCGGCAGACCGCCTCGATCATCGAGAAGCCGGCCCACCAGACCGGAATGCGCTCGTGCAGCAGATGCGCCTCGGCCGGCAGGACCCGTTGGAAGGGGACGAGGTCGGCCTTGGCGTCGACATGGATGTGGCAGGCGATGCCGGCATCCAGCATTCGCCGCACGAGCCGTGCGGTGACCGCGGACTTGGCGTGGGCGAGGATCAGGCAGCAGAGCGTCATCGACCTGCGGCTCAGGCCTCTGCGGGCAGGACGAGGTAGTTCTCGTTCGCCTCGTAGCGGCGGAAGCGGCGTTCGATCCGGTAGTCCTGCCGCTCGATCCAGGCATGGAAGGCCTCGGCGTTGCGGTTCTCGATCTCGATGAAGATCGGCGGGCGCCAGGTGGCGACGGCCTGCTGCAGCCCGGCCAGGACCTGCAGTTCCATGCCCTCGACATCGATCTTGAGGAAGTCCACGCGGCGCTGCGCCAGTGCATCGTCGCCACGAATCAGGAGCAGGGCGTCGTCATCCTGGGTTGGGGCAAGCCAGGTGCCGCCAAGGTTGCCGTCCGGCACCAGGGCCCGGGCCCGGCTCGGCACGTCGGCGAGGCCGGTGCCGAGATGGGTCAGATCCGCGAGGCTTTGCAGGCCGTTCAGGGCAATGTTGAGCTTCAGGATGGCGATGGCCGGCGGGTTCGGCTCGAAGACGATGATCTGCCGGGGATGCAGGAAGCTCCCGACATAGAGCGCGTGGTTGCCGACATTCGAGCCGACATCGACGAAGACGCCGCCTGCCGGGAAGAACTCCGCGATGATCCGCAGCTCCTCGACCTCGTAGAACTGGCCCATGGCGTGGCATTGCTGGATGACGTCCTGCTCGTCCGCGACGAAGAAGCGGATCTCACGGCCGGCGATCGTGGCGGTCACGATGCTCCCGTGCTGGCGAACCATGCCATCCTCCATCCCGTGCCATCTCCGGCGGAGGGTTAACACGGCGCCATGAGGAATGGCATGCCGGGAATGCGCTCGGGCGCGCATCCCCGGCTCCCGGCTCAGACCGTGCCGCCATCCACGACGAAATGCTGCGCCGTCACCATCCGGCTGTCATCGGCGGCCAGCCAGAGCACCATCCGGGCGATATCCGGCGGATAGAGCCGCTCCTTCAGGCATTGCCGGGCCATGTTCTCGGCCTCGGATTCGGGCGTCGCCCATTTCTCCAGCTGGCGCTCGGTGAAGATCCAGCCGGGCACCACCTCGTTCACCCGGATCTTGTTGGGGCCGAGGTCGCGGGCGAGGCCGCGGGTCAGACCGCGGATGGCGGCCTTCGCCGTCGTGTAGGCGGGCATGCCGCCCTGGGCCTTCATCCAGGAGACGCTGCCGAGATTGATGATGGAGCCCCCGCCGGCCTCGATCATCATCGGCGCCACGGCCTGGGCGCAGAAGAACTGATGGCGGAGATTGGTCTGCATCCGCTCGTCCCAGTAGTCGGGCTCGACCGTCTCCCAGCCATGGCGGTCGTCGCGGGCGGCGTTGTTCACCAGCACGGTGACGGGGCCGAGCTTCGCCCTGGCCTCGCCGATGGCGGCGCGGAGGGCGGCGATGTCGCGCAGGTCGCAGGGCAGGAAGAGGCTGCCGGTGCGCTCGGCGACCTTCGACCCACCCTCCCGGTCGACATCGAGGAAGGCAGCCCGGGAGCCCTGCGCCGCGAAATGCTCGACCATGGAGGCGCCGATGCCGCTGGCGCCGCCGGTGATCAGCACCACCCGTCCCTTGAGGCTGGGGTATTGGGCGAAGGCTTCGGTGCCGCTCATGCGGGGCGCTCCTCATGGGTCTTGGGGTGAACCGCCGATCCGCGCCGTGGTTTCACCCGGTGACGGGAGGCAGGACGGGCTGGGCGTCGAGCCAGGTCGAATACCAGGACAGGCCGAAATGCAGGTGCGGCCCGGTGACGCGGCCGGTGGCGCCGATCGCGCCGATCCGCTGGCCGGCCGCGACCCGCTCGCCCTCGGCCACGTCCTGGGCGGACATATGGGCGTAGAGGCTGTTCACCCCGTGGCCGTGGTCGATGACGGTGAGGCGGCCGAAGAAGAAGAACTCGGCCGCCAGCACCACCCCGCCGGCGGCGATGGCCACGATCGGCGTACCGGTCGGCGCGGCGATGTCGAAGCCGAAATGCGGCTGCCGCGGCTCCCCGTTCAGGATGCGCTGGCTGCCGAAGACGCCGCTGATCCGGCCATGGGCGGGCAGGAGGAAGGCGGCGGCGAAATCGGTGCGGGCGCTGTCGGTGGCGCGGGCGGCGGCCAGGCGCTCCCGCTCGGCCGCGATGCGGCGGAGCGCCTCCGGGTCCGGCGTCACCTGGGACGGTGGAAGGCCGGTGATGCGCTGCACCGGCCAGTCGCGCCGGGCGATGGCGAGGCGCTGCGCCTCCGGCCGGCCGCCGGGCGACGTCACGGTGAGCGTCGCCTCCGCGGCATGGTCGCGGCCGAAGCCGAAGGCGTACTCGCCGCCCGGCCCGACGCGGATGGGCTTGCCGTCCAGCGCCAGCCGCGTCCCCGGTGCCACCCGGCCGCGGACCAGGCCGCCCTGGGTCATCCCATCGGCGGAGATGGAGAGGGCCGGCCGGGCGAGCAGCAGGGCGGGGAGGGCGAGTCCCGTGCGGCGGCGGATCACAGAAGGGTCTCCTGCTCCGGCTTGTCCCGCGTCCGGCGCTTCGGTGCTGACTTGACCCCATCGGCGGTCGCCTGCGCCTCGCCATCGGCGAAGGTGAGGACAAGGCGACCGCCGGGGGGCACGGCGGTGGCGCTGGTGATGGGCGCGCCCTCGGCGTCGCGGACCAGGGCGAAGCCCCGGGAGAGGACGGATTGGAAGGAGACGCTTTCCAGCCGCGCCACCAGCCCCTCCAGCCGCACCCGCTTCTCTCGTGCCAGCGCCTCGACCGGGCGGGCGCTGAAGCGGGCGAGTGCAGGGGAGGTCCGCCCGCGCGCCCCGATCCGCTGCCAGGCGCCGCGGCCGCGCGCCAGCAGAAGGGCGATCGCCGCCCGCCGGGCGGCGATCCCCTCGCGCGGATGCGGGAGGCGCGGCGCCAGCCGGGACAGCTCCCCGCGCTTCCGCTGCACCAGGCCGGGCAGGGCGAGGCCCAGCCGCTCCCCCCGGTCCTCCAGCCGCTGGCGCATGGCGCCGAGGATGTTCGGCAGGTCGGGCAGGCCGCGCTCGGCCAGCATGAGGCGGCGGCGGGCGCGCTCGACGAGGGCGCGGCCGAGCTGGAGCAGGCGCGCCTCGGTCTGGGCCAGGTCGGCGAGGAGGTCGGTGCGGGCGGGGATCGCCATCTCCGCCGCGGCCGTGGGGGTGGGGGCGCGGCGGTCGGAGGCGAAGTCGATCAGCGTCGTGTCCGTCTCGTGGCCGACGGCGCTGATGAGGGGGATCGGGCTCTCGGCCGCGGCGCGGACGACGACCTCCTCGTTGAAGGCCATCAGGTCCTCGAGGCTGCCGCCGCCGCGGGCGACGATGATCACGTCCGGCCGCATCGCCCCCTGCAGCTTGCCGAAGCCGCGGATGGCGGCGGCGATCTGCTCGGCGGCGCCCTGGCCCTGCACGGCGACCGGCCAGAGCAGGATGCGGCGCGGGAAGCGCCGGGCGATGGTGGTGCGGATGTCCTGGATGACGGCGCCGCGCTCGCTCGTCACCACGCCGATGGTCGCCGGCAGCATGGGCAGGCGGCGCTTGCGCCCGGCATCGAACAGCCCCTCCTCCAGAAGGCGCTTCCGCAGCATCTCGATCCGGGCGAGGAGGGCGCCCTCGCCGGCGAATTCCAGCCGGTCGATGACGAGCTGGTATTTCGAGCGGTCGGCATAGGTGCCGATGCGGCCGGTGGCGATGACCTCGATGCCGTTCTCCGGCTTCACCGCGAGGCGGCCGACCGAGGTCTTCCAGATGACCGATTCGAGCTTCGCCGCCTCGTCCTTGAGGGAGAGGTAGATATGGCCGGAAGGGTAGCGCTTGAGCTCGGTGATCTCGCCGCGCACGCGGACCCGGCCGAAGCTCTCCTCCAGGGTCCGCCTGATGGCTCCGGCGATCTCGGAGACGGCGAATTCGGGGATGTTGGCCCGAGGGGCAGCGGTGGGCGGAGGTGTGTCCATCGCCGCAGCTTATGCTAGAGCCGCCCCGGTTTGGAGGGTTGGCGATGAAGGTCCTGGTGGTCGGCGGCGGCGGGCGGGAACATGCGCTGTGCTGGGCCATCGCCCGCTCGCCCCTGCTGACGAGGCTGTACTGCGCGCCGGGGAATGCCGGGATCGCGGCGGTGGCGGAATGCGTGCCGACCGGGGCGGAGGATGTGGGCGGCCTCGTGGCGGCTGCGCGGGAGAGGGCGGTCGACCTTGTCGTGGTCGGGCCCGAGGCGCCGCTGACGCTCGGGCTGGCGGACAAGCTGGCCGCGGCAGGGATCAGGGTCTTCGGGCCGAGCCAGGCGGCGGCGGCGCTGGAAGGCTCCAAGACCTTCACCAAGCAGGTGGCGGATGCGGCCGGGGTGCCGACCGCGGCCTGGGCACGGTTCGAGGAGGCGGGGGCGGCGCGGGCCTACCTGCGCGAGCGCGGCGCGCCGATCGTCGTCAAGGCGGATGGGCTGGCGGCGGGCAAGGGCGTCGTCGTCGCCGCGACGGTCGAGGAGGCGGAAGCGGCCGTCGCCGACATCATGGAGAGCCGCATCCATGGCGCGGCCGGGGCGAGCGTCGTCATCGAGGAGTGCCTGGTGGGCGAGGAGGTCTCTTTCTTCGCGCTCTGCGACGGGGAGAGGGCCGTCGCTCTCGGCGCGGCGCAGGACCATAAGCGCGTGGGGGATGGCGATACCGGGCCGAACACGGGCGGGATGGGCGCCTATGCGCCGCCGCCGGCCTTCACCCCGGCGCTGGAAGCCGAGGTGATGGAGCGGGTGATCCGGCCGAGCCTCGCCGAGATGGCGCGGCGCGGGGCGCCCTTCCGCGGCGTGCTCTTCGCCGGAATGATGCTGACCGCGTCCGGGCCGAAGCTGATCGAGTTCAATGTCCGCTTCGGCGACCCGGAATGCCAGGCGCTGATGGTGCGGCTGCGCTCCGACCTGCTGGCCGCGCTGCTGGCGGCGGCGGATGGGCGGCTCGGCGAGGTGGCGCTGGAGTGGGATGCGCGGCCGAGCCTCTGCGTGGTGATGGCGGCGGAGGGGTATCCAGGAGCCTATCGCAAGGGGACGGCGATCCGCGGCCTCGACCGGGCGGCGGCGGTGCCGGGGGTGCAGGTCTTCCATGCCGGGACGGTGGCGGGGCCCGCGGGGGCGGTGCTGGCGAACGGGGGGCGGGTGCTCGGCGTGACGGCGGTCGGCGATACGGTGCGGGCCGCGCGGGACGCGGCCTATCAGGCGGTCGGATTGATCGACTGGCCCGAAGGCTTCTGCCGCCACGACATCGCTTACAGGGCCCTTTAACGCCCGGTTTCCGGGGAAGCTCCAGCGGGGATTGGAGGCACTGCCTCCGATGCCCCCTCCTTACGCAGTGGCTGGCCGTGCGCTGCCCCTCCATTGCAGCGCGAGCAGCACGGCGCCCAGCGCCACGCCGATCCAATGCGGC
The DNA here is from genome assembly GCA_902805545.1 of uncultured Craurococcus sp. GTDB lineage: Bacteria > Pseudomonadota > Alphaproteobacteria > Acetobacterales > Acetobacteraceae > Belnapia. Next base: position 61,595 of record CADCTD010000036.1, read on the forward strand.
GCCGGCACCGCATTGCCGAAGGCCACCTCGACCAGCGCCGGGAAGATCATCATCAGCCCGGCGATGACGAAGCCCGCCCGCTCCCACCCCGCCATGGCCCGCCGGGCGAAGCCCTGGCAAGCGGCGGAGAGGGCGGCGAGGCCGGCGGCGGCGAGGAAGATCTGCAGCGCCACGTCGCCCCAGCCCATGCCCGGCTTGAAGGCGAGCAGCAGCCCGACGCCGTCCGGGTCGGTGACGAAAACGAAGGGCAGGACGAAGGCGGGCAGGGTGTATTTCCAGGCCTGGAGCGTCGTCCGGTAGGGCCCGGCGCCGGTGATGGCCGCCGCGGCGAAGGGCGAAAGGGCGGTCGGCGGCGAGACCTCGGACAGCACGGCGTAGTAGAAGACGAACATATGCGCCGCGTAGTCCGGCACGCCGAGCTTGATGAGCGCCGGCGCGGCCACCACGGCGCAGATGATGTAGCTGGCCGTCACCGGCACGGCGAGGCCGACGATCCAGACGATCAGCGCGGTGTAGAGCGCGGTGATGACGAGCTTGCCGCCGGCCGCCTGGATGGCGATCTCGCTGAATTTCAGTCCGAGTCCTGTCAAGGTGATGACGCCGACGATGATGCCGGCGCAGGCGCAGGTGGCGGCGATGCCGACCGACTGCACCGCGCCCGAGGCCAGCGCCTCCACCAGCCGGCGCGGCCAGAGCGCGCTTTTCGGGCTGAGGAAGGAGAGCAGCACGGCGACGACCATGGCGTAGAGCACGGAGAGCGTCGGCGAGTAGCCGAGCACCATGAAGACGATGATCGCCAGCAGCGAGGAGAAGTGGAAGCCGTACTTCTTGGTCAGCGCCCAGGGGCTCTCGACGGCGATGACCTCGCGCTCCGTGCCCGCCGCGGCGTGCTTGGCGCCGATGCGGCGCTGGTCGAGCTCCACCATGAAGAGCAGCGAGGCGTAGTAGAGCACGGTCGGCACGATGGCCATGCGCAGCACTTCGAGGTAGCCGATCTTCAGGTACTCGGCGATCAGGAAGGCCGCGGCGCCGAGCACGGGCGGCGAGATGATGGCGCCGAGCCCGCCGGCGGCGAGCAGCCCGCCCGCATCGTGCGGCCGGTAGCCGACGCGCTTCATCATCGGCCAGGCGACGGTGCCGAGGGTCACGGTGGTGGCGACGCCGGAGCCGGAGGGCCCGCCCAGCAGGAAGGAGGAGAGCACCACCGTCCGCCCCGCCGAGGTCGCCTTGCCGCCCGTCGCCGAGAAGGAGAAGTCGACGAAGAACTTGCCGGCGCCGCTGAGCTGGAGGATGGCGCCGTAGATGGTGAAGAGGATGATGAGGCTGGCCGAGACATCGACCGCCGTGCCGAAGATGCCGTCGAGGGTGATGGTGAGGTGCGGGATCAGCCGCTCCGTCCCATAGCCCTGGTGGCGCCAGGGGGCGGGGAGCAGGTTGCCGAAGAAGGCGTAGAGCATGAAGAGGCCGGCGACGACCGGCATCACCCAGCCGGTGGCACGCCGCGTCACCTCGAGCACGAGGAGGACGAGGACCCAGCCGATGACGAGGTCCATCGGCTCCGGGAAGACGTAGCGGTCGAGCAGGTCGTCGCCGCCGGCGATGAGGTACCAGGTGACGTAGATGCCGGCGGCGAGCAGCAGCCAGTCCCAGGGCATGAAGCGGTGGCGGAAGCGCCGCGCCACCGGAAACAGCAGGAAGCCGAGCGCCATGGCGAAGCCGACATGGACGAAGCGCAGCGTCGTGGTCGGCACGATGTCCCAGGCGGCCCAGAGGTGGAACAGCGCCATCGCCAGCGCCACCCCGGTGCCGACCCAGCCGAGCCAGCCGGAGTAGCGGTTCTGCGCACCCTCCTCCTCCTCGATCAGCGCCTCCACCCGGGCGGCGGTCTGGTCGTCGAGGGCGCCCGGCGGGATCTCGGGGGGAAGGGTGGTGCTCATCCTCGGGCGTGCTCCTGCCGGCTCGGGGGATTCGGCCTCCCCCGTTGCGCTCCCATCTAGCGGGCGGTGCGGGCTTCGCCCATCCCCTACGGATTTGTCACCCGGGTGCGGGTGATCGTGCGCGGCCCTCATGCGTCAAGGCGGGCGGATACAATGGAACCCCGACATGGCCCTGACCCAGGCCCAGCCCAGCCCGATGACGCTGACCGGCCGCTTCCCGCTGGTGCGGATGATGGCGCGCGGCTGGTGGATGTTCATGCTGCGCGGCGTCTTCGCCATCCTCTTCGGCCTTCTGGCCTTCCTGGTGCCCGGGCTCGGGCTGGCGGTCATCCTCGGCGCCCTCGCGGCCTGGATGGTGCTGGACGGCGCGGGCACGCTCTACCAGGCGGTGAAGGGGCCGCCGGAGCGGCATGGCGCATGGTTCTGGATCGACGGCATCCTCTCGCTCGTCGCCGCGGCGGCGCTGCTGCTGGCGCCGGTGGCCTCGGCGATAGGGCTGGTCTTGCTGGTGGCGGCCTGGTCGATCGTGACGGGGGTGGTGCGGCTGGTGATGGCCTTCCGCCTCGGCAGCGTGCTGATGGGGCTGTTCGGGGCGATCTCGGTCTTCATCGGCGCCTGGATGATCATGGCGCCGGGCGCGGGGCTGCTGGCGCTGATCTGGCTCGTCGCCATCCAGGCGGTGGCGACCGGGGCGGTGCTGCTCGGCCTCGGCTGGCGGCTGCGGCGGATCGCGCATGATCCGCACGGGCCGGATATGGGCCGGGGCTAGGCCTCGAGGCTGGCATCCCAGTAGAGGAAGTCCTGCCAGGTCCGGTGCAGCTTGTCGCGCGGGGCCTGGCGCTTGGCCGCCTCGTCGATCTGGTGCGGCGTCGGCTCGATGGGCGTGCAGAGCAGGCGGAGGCCGCTCTCGCGCAGCGAGCGGCTGCCCTTGAACAGGTTGTCCCGCTGGCAGCAGGTGACGACGTTGGTCCAGGAGGAGACGCCGCCCTTGCTGCGCGGCACGACGTGGTCGAAGGTCAGTTCCTTCGCCGGCAGGGTCTCGCCGCAATACTGGCAGCTGAACCGGTCCCGCAGGAAGACGTGGTAGCGGGTGAAGGCGACCTTCCGCCGCTTGTGGAAGCGCTTCAGCGCCACGACCGAGGGGATGGCGAAGGACTGGCTCGCCGAATGCGCCTCGATCTCGTAGTCGACGATGCGGTTGACGCGGTCCTGCAGCACGGCGACCAGCGCATCCTGCCAGGACCAGACGGAGAGCGGCCCCCAGCTGAGCGGCTGCATGTCCGCGTTCAGCACCAGGGTCTGAAGGTTCGACACATGGGTCATTTGGGCCCTCCCAGCTTGCGGAAGGAGGCCCGAGGGATCAACCCGTTGAGATAACTATCGCCGTCAGGCAAGCGCCGCTCCCTGTTCGGTGCGGTGCCAACAAGCCATGGGGCCTGTCTCGGCGGAAAGGCCCCATATCCTGTGGCGCCGCCGATCTACAGGCGCATTCTTGCCAGTCCGGTTGCCGCGGCGCAACAGGCTGGCGGCTTTCTTTCATCCCGCTGTCACGCCGAAGGCCCGGGCGAGGGCCCGCATGCCGGCCTCGATCCCGGCCGGATCGATGCCATGGGGCAGCCCGGGGCGGTAGATTGCCTCGACCGGCACGCCGGCGGCCCGCAACGCCGCCTCCGCCGCGCGGGTGGCGGCCACGGGGACGATATCGTCGGCCTCGCCATGGACCAGCAGCACCGGGGGCTTGCCGGTGAGCTCGGCCGCCAGCGACTCGGGCCCGAGCAGGGCGCCGGAATAGGCGAGGATGACGGCCGGGGTGGGGCGGCCGCGCAGGCCGAGCTCGAGCGCCATCATCGCCCCCTGGCTGAAGCCGGCCAGGGCCAGCGCCGCGGGCGGCAGGCCGAAGCGGGCAAGCTCCGCCTCGACCAGCGGGCCGAGGGCGGCGGCGGCGCCCCGCACGCCGGCGGCCATGACGGCGGGGCTGCGGTCTTGGAGGCTGAACCATTGGCGGCCATAGGGGGCCATGTCGCAGGGATCGGGGGCGTCGGGGGCGATGAAGGCGGCCTCCGGCAGCGCCTCCGCCCAGTCCGGGGCGAGCTGGATGAGGTCCTGCCCATCGGCGCCGAGCCCGTGCAGCACGACGACAAGCTGCCGCGCCTGGCCCGGCTGCGCGCCGAATCGGGGTCCCACGAGGCCTGCCATCGCCGCTTGCTCCCTTGCCGCCCGACCCGCTACCCCGGCGGGCCATGCCTGTCACCACCCGCTTCGCGCCGAGCCCGACCGGGCTGCTGCATCTCGGCCATGCGCATGCCGCGCTCATGGCCTGGAGCGCAGCGCGCCGGGCCGGCGGGCGGTTCCTGCTCAGGGTCGAGGATATCGACGGCACGCGCTGCCGCGCGGAGTACGGCGCCGCGATCATCGAGGACCTGGCCTGGCTCGGCCTCGACTGGGATGGGGAGGTGAGGGTGCAGTCGCGCCACATGGCGGAATACCGCGCGGCGCTGGACCGGCTCGCGGCGCGGGGGCTGCTCTATCCCTGCTTCTGCACCCGGGCGGACATCGCGCGGGAGGTCGCGGCGGCCGGGCAGGCGCCGCATGGGCCGGACGGCCCGCTCTACCCGGGGACGTGCCGGCGCCTGCCGCCCGGGATGCGGGCGGCGCGGATGGCGGCGGGCGAACCCTATGCGCTGCGGCTCGACATGGCGGCGGCGCTGGCGCTGGCGCCGGCCGACCTGTCCTGCGAGGAGATGGGGGAGGGGCGGCTCCGCTGCGAGCCGGCGCAGTTCGGCGATGCGGTGCTGGCGCGGAAGGAGGTGCCGGCCAGCTACCATCTCTGCGTCACGCATGACGATGCGCTGCAGGGCGTCACCCTCGTCACCCGCGGGGAGGACCTGAAGCCCGCGACGCATCTGCATCGCCTGCTCCAGGTGCTGCTGGGATGGCCGGAGCCGCGTTATGCCCATCACCGGCTGCTGACCGATGCCGCCGGGCGACGCCTTGCCAAGCGGGAGGGGGCGCCCAGCCTCCGCGCCTTGCGGGAGGCTGGGCGGAGCCCCGCCGAGGTGCGTGCCCTGGCCGGATTCGCCACCTCGTGACACGATGATCGCCATGGATGCCGCGCCGCCGCCCGAGGACCCGCCCCTTGCCGAACCCGCCTACCGGGTCTTCGACCGTGCCGCCTGGGCGGCGCTCCGGGCCAGCACGCCGCTCTCGCTGACGCGCACCGACATCGCCGCGCTGAAGGGCCTCAACGAGACCGTCTCGCTCGCCGACGTGCAGGAGATCTACCTGCCGCTCTCGCGCCTGCTGAATCTCCAGGTGCGGGCGGCGCGCCGGCTCGCCATGGCGCAGGATGCATTCCTCGGCCACCAGGCGGCGCCGCCGCCCTACATCATCGGCATCGCCGGCAGCGTGGCCGTGGGCAAGAGCACGCTGGCCCGCGTGCTGCGCGCCATCCTCGCCCGCTGGCCGGACCATCCGCGCGTCGAGCTGGTGACGACGGACGGCTTCCTCCACCCGACCCGGGTGCTGGAGGAGCGCGGGCTGATGCGGCGCAAGGGCTTCCCCGAGAGCTATGACCTGAAGCGCATGCTCGCCTTCCTCAACGCGCTGAAGGCGGGCGCGCCGGAAGTCGCGGCGCCGGTCTACTCGCACCTGAAATACGACATCATCCCCGGCGAGATGCAGGTGCTGCGGCGGCCGGACATCGTCATCTTCGAGGGGCTGAACGTGCTGCAGCACGCCGCTGGCGCTCCCGTCGTCGCCTCGGACTATTTCGACTTCTCGGTCTATCTCGATGCCGCCATCGGCGCGATCGAGGCCTGGTACATCGAGCGCTTCCTGCTGCTGCAGAAGGTCGCCTTCCCCAACCCCGACAGCTACTTCCACCACTACCGCGACCTGCCGCTCGAGGAGGCGAAGGAGGTGGCGCGGGGCATCTGGCGCAGCATCAACCTGCCGAACCTCCGCGAGAACATCCGGCCGACGCGCCACCGCGCGCGCCTCGTGCTGCGCAAGGGTTGCGGCCATGCGATCGAGCAGGTCTGGCTGAGGCGCATGTAGGCTCCGGCCTTCGTTCCGCCTGCCAGGACGGCACCCTTCCGGTTGCTGCGCGTTGACCTCGCAAGCCAGCGACAGCGACGCGAACGGCTGCACCGGGATCAGGACCGATAATATGGCAACGAACGCTATCGAAACCGACGTGCCCTTCAACGAGAGCTTCGACGTCCGCAACGGGGCACTGACGGACAACTGGGGTTCCGACTACTCCGTCCCCGGCCAGGTGACCCTCACCGGGAATGCCGGGATGATGGAGCTGGCCGAGTCCATCAGTTCCGGCCATGGCTACGGCACCTACACGGTCACCGCGAAGTTCGACGGCAAATGGCCGGGCTCCGCCATCATCCTCTGGCCGGGCGACAACCAGTGGCCGGGGCAGGAGATCAACCTCGCCGAGATCGCGCCCGATGGCAGCGGCCGGCAGTACGGCACGCTGCACTGGAACAACAACGGCGAGGACGCCATCGCCGTCCGCTACCACGAGGGCGTCCAGGGCGGCGTCTTCCATGACTACCAGCTGGTCTGGGAGCCGGGGCAGATCACCTGGAAGGTCGACGGCAAGGTGACGGCCATCGCCACCGAGCATGTGCCGCTCGACTACGACAATGGCGGGATGAACAACGTCATCGGCGTGCTCAACAACAGCCCGAACACGACGCTGACGGTGACGGAGGTCGACTACGTACCGCTCGGCGGCACGCCGCCCGTGGCCGCGCCGGCGCCGGAAGCCCCGCTGCCCGCGCCGACGCCGGAAGCCCCGCTGCCCGCGGCTGAGCCGGCGCCCGCGCCCGTCGCCGAGGCGCCGGTCGACTGGTACGCCCTCGCCGCCCGGGCGACGGAGAATTACGAGGCGACCGGCTACTGGTTCTACTGACCAGGCGATGCTGATCCCGACCCGGCTGCACGGGCTGATCGACTACGGCGTGGCGGCGATGCTGGGCGGGCTGGCCGCCTCGCGGACACTGCCGCCGCCGGTGCGGGGGCTGCTCGGCGCGGCCGGGGCCTATCACACCGCCTATTCGGCCGTGACGGATTACGAGGCGGGGCTGCAGCCCCGCCTCACCATGCGGCAGCATCTCGGGCTCGATGTGCTGGGCGGCGCGGCGCTGCTCGGCGCCGGGCTCGCCATGCGGCGGCAGCCGGCCGGGGCGAGGGCGTTGCTCATCGGCCTCGGCCTCACCGAGCTCGCCGTGGTTGCCCTCAGCGAGGATCGTGCGGAGCACGGCCCGCGCCTGCTCGGCACCGAGGCGCCGGCCGGCTACCCGCCGCTCGACGTGCCGAAGCCGGTGGCGGAGGGCGTCCACATCGTCGACAGCCTGATGGAGGGCCCGCTCGGCACGCAGCTTCCCGTGCGGATGACCGTGCTGCGCCTGCCGGATGGCAGCCTGCTGCTGCATTCGCCGACAGCCTTCTCGCCCGCTCTCGGCGCGGCGCTCGCCGCGCTCGGCCCGGTGCGGCATCTGGTGGCGCCGAACATCGCGCATTGGACCTTCCTCGAGGCCTGGCAGCGCGCCTTCCCCGAGGCAGTGACCTGGGCGGCGCCGGGCCTCCGCCAGCGCGGCCAGGTGCGGCGCAGCCAGGTGCGGCTCGACCACGACCTGCGCCCGAACCCGCCCGCGGCCTGGGGCGGCGCCATCACCCTGGTCACCGTGCCGGGCGGCCTCGGCTTCCACGAGGTCGCCGTCTTCCACGAGCCGAGCCGGACGCTGGTGCTGACCGACCTCGTCTTGAACTTGGAGGCGGATCGGTTGCCGGCGCTGCTGCGGCCGGTGGCGCGGATCTTCGGCGTGGTGGCGCCGTACGGGATGCCGCCGCCCTATCTGCGCGCCATCATCCGCTGGCGGCACCGGGCCGCGGCGCGGGCGGCGGAGCGGCTGCTGGCCCTGGAGCCGGACCGGGTGATCTTCGCCCACGGCCGCTGGTTCGAGCGGTACGGCACCACGGCGCTGCGGCGCTCGCTGCGCTGGCTGCTCGGCTGATGCGTGGCGGGCGGCTGCTCGCCGCGCTCAACCTGGCGACGGCGCTGAACGGCCTCGTCATCGACTGGAACCGCACGCATCTCCTCAACCCGCGCTGGCCGCCGCATGCGCGCTTCCATGACGCGATGACGATCAGCTTTGGCCTGCTGCTCGGCGCGCTCGGGTGGCGGGCGTTGCGGCGGGGCGATGTGCGCGGGGCGGCGCTCGGCCCGGCGCTGTTCTTCGGCGCGCAGCTTTCGGCCTTCGCCTATCCCGGCACGCGGGGGATCGAGTCCGAGTTCCCCGGGCTGGCGCCGCGGCTCGGCCCGATCCGGCTGAACGAGGCGCCCATCGCCCTCGCCATGCTGGGCCTCACGGCGCTCGGCTACGCTCGGGCCGCCATGGTGTCGAGCAGCCGCACGCCGCCGAGCCGCGCGGCGGCGATCAGCCGGCCTGGCGGGGCGGGCACCTCGCGCAGGCTCTCGGGCTCCACCAGGGCGAGGTAGTCGAGGGCGAAGCCGGCGGCCGCCAGCCCGGCGCGGGCCGTCGCCAGCGCCTCGGCGGGC
>CADCTD010000037.1 GCA_902805545.1 uncultured Craurococcus sp.
GCGGGCGGCCGCCGCGTAGGTCTCCGCGCCGCCCACGGTGACGCTCGACGGCAGGGCCACGGTGCGCACCCCGCCCGCGACGGCGAACTCGAGCGGCAGCACCGCGCCGGTCGCCGACGAGCGGAAGCCGACCATGCGGTGAGCGCCCTCCAGGGCATCCACGCGCTCCGGGACGCCATGGCGCGCGAGGTAGGCGGGGGAGGCGCAGGTCGCCTCTTCCAGCGCCGCCAGCCGCCGCGCGACCAGGTCGCCGCTGTCGGCGAGGCCGCCGACGCGGACCGCGCAATCGAACCCTTCGCGCACGAGGTCCACGTAGCGGTCGCCTTCGCCGAGGAGGAGTTCGATGCCGGGGTGTTCGGACAGGAATCCCGGCAGGTGCGGCACGATGAAGTGGCTCGCCAGCGTCGGGTGGACGGCCACGTGCAGCGGGCCGCTGGGTTTGCCGCCGGCGAAGGCGCCCTCCGCCTCTTCCAGGTCCGCGAGGAGCCGCAGGCAGCGCTGGCGGTATGCCTCGCCGTCCAGGGTGGGGCTGACGTGGCGCGTGGTCCGCTGCAGGAGCTGCGTCCCCAGCCTCGCCTCCAACTCCTTCACCGCGTCCGTCACGGAGGAGCGCGGCAAGCCGAGATCCTCGGCCGCCCGCGTGAAGCTCCCGCGCTCCACGATCCGGCAAAAAGCCCGCATGGCGTCGAAGCGGTCCATTGTCCGGCCCGTCGAATTCTGATGCCGGAACCTGCCCGATTATCCGTGCTGGTGGAAGGCGTAGGTCTACGCCCGGCCGCCGCGCCCCGCGGCGGCCCAGGCAGGAGACGAAGCCATGAGCAGCACCCAGAGCCAGAAGGCCGCGATCGTGACCGGGGCCTCGGGCGGCATCGGCTCGGCCGTGGCGGAGCGGCTGGCGCGCGACGGGTTCGCCGTGGTCGTCCACTACGCCGGCAACGCCGCCGCCGCCGAGGCCGTGGTCCGCGGGATCGAGGCGGCGGGCGGCCGTGCCGTGAGCGCGCGCGCCGACGTGTCGGACGCCGCCGCGGTGGCCCGCATGTTCGACGCGGCCGAGGCGGCGTTCGGCGGGGTGGACGTCCTGGTCAACACCGCCGGCACAATGGACCTGGCGACGGTGGCGGGGAGCGACGACCGCCTGTTCGACCGGACGGTCGCCACCAACCTGAAGGGCACCTTCAACGCACTGCGCGAAGCGGCGCGGCGGCTGCGCGACGGCGGCCGGATCGTGAACTTCTCGTCCAGCGTCACGGCGCTGCTGATGCCGACCTACGGCGTCTACGCCGCCACCAAGGCCGCGGTGGAGGCCCTGACGGCCGTGCTGGCCAAGGAGATGCGGGGTCGCGGCATCACGGTCAACGCCGTCGCGCCCGGCCCCGTGGCGACCAAGCTGTTCCTCGACGGCAAGCCGCAGGAGGCAGTCGACGCCATGGCCAAGGCCGCGCCGCTGGGGCGCCTGGGCCAGCCGGAGGACATCGCCGCCGCGGTCGCCTTCCTGGTCGGGCCGGACGGCGGCTGGGTCAACGGCCAGACGCTCCGCGCCAACGGCGGGATCATCTGATCCCGCCCCCCGCCGAACCACCGACCGGACCATCCCCCCTTCCCGTCAAGAGATCCCGCCATGCCCAACCACGTCATACTCGTCACCGGCGCGTCTTCCGGCTTCGGCCTGATGACGGCGCGCGCGCTGGCCGAGGCCGGCCACACCGTCTACGGCTCCATGCGCGACACGGCGGGGCGCAACGCCCCGCGGGTCGCCGAGGCCGCGGCCTGGGCCGCGGAGCGCGGCGCCGACCTCCGCACCGTCGAGCTGGACGTGCAGTCCGACGCCTCGGCCGACGCGGGCGTGGCCCGCGTGCTGGCGGAGGCCGGGCGCCTCGACGCCGTTGTCCACAACGCCGGGCACATGGTGTTCGGCCCGGCCGAAGCCTTCACGCCGGACCAGTTCGTCCAGCAGTACGACGTCAACGTGCTCGGCGCGCAGCGCGTCAACCGCGCCGCCCTGCCGCGCATGCGTGAACAGGGCCGCGGGCTGCTGGTCTGGGTGGGCTCGTCCTCGACCCGCGGCGGCACACCGCCCTTCCTCGGGCCGTACTTCGCGGCCAAGGCGGCGATGGACGCCCTCGCGGTCTCCTACGCCGGCGAACTGGCCCGCTGGGGCGTGGAGAGCACGATCGTGGTGCCGGGCGCATTCACCCAGGGCACCAGCCACTTCGCCCATGCCGGGAAGCCCTCTGATGCTGCGCGGGCGGCGGAGTACGAGGCCGGCCCCTACGCCGGCGTCGCCGACCAAGCCTTGAAGGGCCTGGCCGCCCTGGAGCCCGAGGACGCCGACCCGGCCGAGGTGGCGCGCGCGGTCGTCCGGGTGGTCGGCGCCCCGTTCGGGGAGCGCCCCTTCCGGGTCCACGTCGACCCGTCGCAGGACGGCGCCGAGGTGGTCAACGCCGTGGCCGACCGCGTCCGCCGCGAGATGCTCCGCAACATAGGCTTGGCCGACCTGCTCTCGCCGCGCGCGGGCGGCTGACCGGGCCGGGTCCGCCGGGCCGTCCCGGGCCCGGCGCGCCC
>CADCTD010000038.1 GCA_902805545.1 uncultured Craurococcus sp.
CTTCCCTGCCGAAGCCGCCGCCGCTCGACCTCTCGAAGCATGCGGCGCTGCCCCTGCCGCCGCGGCTTCCGCAGCTCGGCAGTTTGGCGCCGGTGCCGAACCGCACCGTGGAGCGGCAGGCGCCCCTGCCGGACCCGCGGACGACCCTCAGCCCGAGCCTGCTCTACCGGAACCTGCCGGGGCGCGGGCTGGCCGAGGAGGGCACGCCGAACCTGCTCGAGGACAAGCTCCACCGGCCGGCGCCGGGGGCGCGGCTCCGGGTGCCCTTCGCCTATTGATCCACCGCGCTATTGCGGCTTGAGGCCGCGGCCGGCATCCCAGACCGGGTCCGGGGTGGTCCAGAGCACGGGGTCGCGCATCGCGGCGGCCAGCGCCCGGGCGACGGCGGCGAAGATGGCCTCGCCCTTCTCGGCCGTCGCCGCGCGCGGGTCGCCCCGGACGCCGGTGCGGGGCGCCCGCTCCTCGAAGGAATAGAAGCGCACGAAGCCGGCGGGCGGGTTGGGCGGCGGGTTGGAAAGGCTCTCGGCGATCCTGTCCTGGCGGACCTGGGCAGCGTCCAGGGCCAGCCAGAGGCTCGTTTCGCCCTCGCAGGCATGCTGCACGCCGGGCTGGGTCGTCAGGATGGCGGCGATCTCCTTGGCCGCGACCTGGGGCCATGTGGTGGTGACGATGGGGATGCCGAACTCGACCGCCAGTTCGCGGCCGGCAACGGCCAGCGGGTCGATATTGCCGCCATGCCCGTTGACGATCAGCAGCTTCCGGAAGCCGTCGGCGACCAGCGAGCGGACGACGCAGCGGAGCACGGCCTGGAAGGTGGCGTGGTCGAGGGTGATGGTGCCGCCGAAGGGCAGGTGATGCTCCGAGAGGCCGAGCCAGACCGGGGGGAGGACAGCGACGGGGAGGTCGTCCGCCACGGCGGCGGCGGCGCGCAGGGCGAATTCATGGGCGCAGGCGCTGTCGGTCCAAACCGGGAGGTGCGGGCCGTGCTGCTCGAGGCTCCCGATCGGGAGGATGACGAGGGCATCGCGGGCGGCGAGCGCCTTGAGCTCCGGGCCGGTCATGCGGTCCCAGCGGATTTCGGCCGGCATCCTCTCTCCCCCTCGGTTCAGCGGGCGGCGGCGATGGCCGCCATGGCATCGGCGACAGTCTCGCGCACGGCGACGTCGGTGGCAAAGCGGAGGCCGGCCACGACGATGGCGGCGCGGGCGCCGGCCGCATGGCGCTCCTCCGAGGGGCGGACCAGGACGATGCGGTCGAGCGCCAGGTAGGTGCGGCTGCCATTGAGGTCGGTCAGCGGGACCATGCGGAGGCCGGCGCCCTGCAGGCGGCGGATGACCGGCTCCAGCCCCTCGCTGCTGCGCTGCTGGACATAGGCGGTGGTGTCGAGGACGGTCGCGCCGTCGAGCCGGGCGACGCGGACCACCTGCATCGCATTCAGCCGGATGGGGGCGCGGCCCTCGCTCGGGGTCAGCTCGACGAAGCTGGCGGGCGGTTCCTGGGCCGCGGCGGCAGGGGCGAGGAGGAGGAGCGGCAGCAGGCGCCGGGCGATCATGGGAGGCCGACCAAGCCCCTTGCATAGTCGCGGGCGGTGAAGGGACGGAGGTCGGCCGCCTTCTCGCCGACCCCTACCACATGCACGGGCAGGCCGAACTCCTGGGCGAGGGCCACGACGACGCCGCCCTTGGCGCTGCCGTCGAGCTTGGTGACGGCGAGGCCGGTGACGGCGACCATCTCCTTGAAGACCTTCACCTGCTGGAGGGCGTTCTGGCCGGTGGTGGCGTCGAGCACCAGGAGGACGGAATGCGGCGCCTCGGGGTCGACGCGCTTCATCACGCGGACGACCTTGCGCAGCTCCTCCATCAGCGCCGTCTTGTTGTGCAGGCGGCCGGCGGTGTCGACCAGAAGGACCTGGGTGCCGGCGGCGCGGGCGGCGGTCAGCGCGTCGAAGGCAAGGCCAGCGGCATCCGCCCCTTCCTTCGCGGGGGCGAAGACGCGGGCGCCGGTGCGGTCGCCCCAGATCTGCAACTGCTCGACGGCGGCGGCGCGGAAGGTGTCGCCGGCGACGAAGGCGCAGGAGAGGCCCCCCTCGCGGTATTGCTGGCCGAGCTTGGCGATGGTCGTCGTCTTGCCGGTGCCGTTCACGCCGACGACCAGCACGACATGGGGCGCGCGGGCGCGGTCGAGGGTGAGGGGCTGGGCGACGGGGGCGAGGATGGCGGCGATCTCCTCGGCCAGGGCGGCCTTCACCTCGTCATCCGTGACCTCCTTGCCGAAGCGGGTGCGGCGGAAGCCCTCGACGATGCGGCGGGCGGCGGCGACGCCCAGATCGGCGCCGATCAGCGTCTCCTCCAGCTCCTCCAGCGCCTCCTCGTCCAGGCGGCGCTTGCGGAAGAGGGTGGTGACGCTGTCGGTCAGGCGGGCGGTGGAGCGGGAGAGGCCGGTGCGGAGGCGGGTGAACCAGCCGGTGCGCGCGGCCTCCTCCGGCGCGTCGACGGGAAGGAGAGCGGGGGCCTCGG
>CADCTD010000039.1 GCA_902805545.1 uncultured Craurococcus sp.
GGCGTCCCCTCCGATCCGGACCGCATCAACGCCATGACCAAGGGCATGCCGCGGGCCATCGTCTCGCCGGTCGCCGCTTCGCCCCGCTCCCAGGCGTCGATCAGGGCCTCGGCGGCGGCGGCGATGTCCGCCGGGGTGGTCAGCCCCTCGGGATTGGTCGGGTAGGACGTCCTGCCGAGCACACCGAGCATTGCGGCCGCTTCATGGGTCCTGGCCTCGCGTTGCTCCACGGCGAGCAAGGCCCAGGGGACGCGTTCGCCGGCCTCCCCGGTGGCGTGGACGTGGGCCAGCCGCGCCAGCAGTTGGATCGGGTCGTGCGTCATCGCATTGCTCCTCTCATCCCGGTCCAGGCCTCGCCGGGGCATTGTCACGCGAACGGCGCCAGAAGGGGACGGGCCGCGTAAGCTGGACCGATGCCGCCGATCTCCTACGCCCGCCACCGGTTCCCGCCGGTGGTCATCCAGCACGCTGTCTGGTTGTACGTCCGCTTCACGCTCAGCTACCGGGATGTCGAGGACCTGCTGGCGGAGCGCGGGCTCGACATCTCCTACGAGACGGTCAGGCGCTGGGTGCTGAAGTTCGGCCCGGCCGTCGCCCGGCGCCTCCGGCAGTGTCGGCCGAAGCCCAGCCCGCGCTGGCATCTGGACGACATGGCGGTGCGCATCGCCGGCGAGCAGATGTATCTGTGGCGGGCGGTCGACGACGGAGGCGAGGTGCTGGACGTCTTGGTCCAGCGCAGGCGGGACAAGGCCGCGGCTCTGAAGCTGATGCGCAAGCTGCTCCGGAAGCAGGGCTTCGCGCCCGCCGTGGTCACGACCGGCAAGCTACGGTCCTACGGCGCCGCCTTCGCCGAGATCGGCCTCACCGCTTGCCATGAGCAGGGCCTGCGGACGAACAACCGGGCCGAGGTTTCGCACCAGCCGGTGCGGCGACGAGAACGGAAGATGCAGCGATTCAAGTCGCCGGGTTCCGCCCAGCGCTTCGTCTCCGTGCACGCCGCCGCATACAACGCCCTCAACGTCCAACGCCACCTGATCTCCCGCCGCACGCTGCGCGCCTTCCGAGTAGAGGCGACGGCGCAGTGGCGCGCGGCGGCAGCCGCCGCCGCGTGAGATCGGCCGGAACTGAGGGGGCTTTGCGCGCCGGCCCGGTTGCCGTGACAAAGCCCGCGAGAGGCATGCCCAGCGGGAACGAATGGCCGCCCGTCGCGCCGCTTCCGGAAAAGGCGTGTTGAGGCGGACGGGGGTGTGGCTCGCCCACCTCGCGCTGGGCTTGGCGGCCCTCTACGCCGCCGCGGTCGCAGCGATGTTCCTCGCCCAGACCTGGCTCCTGTTCCCGACCGCCCTCGCCGGGGCCGCGCGGGTCCGGCTCCCCGCGTCCGCGCAGCGCCTGGAGGCCAGCACCCCGGACGGCGAGGTCCTGGTCGGCGTGCGGATCCCGGCGGCCGCGGGGGAGGGGGCCGACGAGAGCGCGCCGGCGCTGCTGGGCTTCGGCGGCAACGCCTGGAACGCCGACGCCATGGCCCTCTACCTGCACGGGCTCTTTCCTGGGCGCGAGGTCGCGGCCTTCCACTACCGCGGCTACGCGCCGAGCACCGGCCGGCCGAGCGCGGAGGCGCTGCTGGAGGATTCGGCGCTGGCCTTCGACCGCCTCCACCAGGGGCGCGCGAGCGGGCGCGGCGTGGTCGCGGTCGGCTTCAGCATAGGGTCAGGCGTGGCGGCCCACCTGGCCCGGCACCGGCCCGTCGCCGGGCTGGTCCTGGTCACGCCCTTCGACTCCCTGGAGGCGCTGGCGCGCGACCTCTACTGGTGGGCCCCCGTCGGCCCGCTCCTGCGCCACCGCATGCCGAACATCGACTTCGTCCGCGGCTCGCCGGTGCCCACCGCACTCATCGTGGCGGAGCGGGACACCATCGTGCCGGCCAGGCGCAGCATGGCCCTGCGCCAAGCGGTCACGAACCTCGTCTTCGAGGCCGCCGTCGACGCGGGGCACAACGACATCTACGGCCGCCCCGCCTTCGCCGCCGCGATGCGCGAAGCGCTGGCCAGGATCGAGGCGGCCTCGGATCCAGTGTCCGGACGCTAGCGGCAGGGGCGCGCGTTTCGTGCGATGGCCGCCAGGCGGGTGGGGTGGCCGGCTGGTGCGCCACGGCGTCTGGACATCGCTGCGGGTGGCCCGCGGCCCGGAGCCGAGGAAGGCTTGGCGCGGTCGCGGTGGTCTCTCCAAACCCCAATCACGACCCCCGCGGCAAAGCGTGGCACCACCCATGGCCCGCTCAGCCGAAGCCGGGCGGGAGGCGGCCGGCCCAGGGCCGCGCCTGCTCGAGTTGGCCCGCGAGCGAGAGGAGCACCGCTTCTTCCCCGAAGCGCCCGACGGCCTGCACGCCGATGGGCAAGCCCTCCGCCGTCCAGCGCAGCGGCAGGCTGGCGGCGGGCTGGCCGGTCACGTTCCACACCGGCGTGAAAGGCATGAAGGCGAAGGT